>NZ_DFCF01000019.1:0-38756 GCF_002367465.1 Clostridium sp. UBA3061
TGGCGACCCAGAAGGGACTCGAACCCTCGACCTCCGGCGTGACAGGCCGGCACTCTAACCAACTGAGCCACTGGGCCACATTAGATTATGTGGTGGTCGCAACAGGGATCGAACCTGTGACCCCCTGCTTGTAAGGCAGGTGCTCTCCCAGCTGAGCTATGCGACCTAGTATGGTGACTCCTAGGGGAATCGAACCCCTGTTACCACCGTGAAAGGGTGGTGTCTTGACCGCTTGACCAAGGAGCCATATGTCATTTTGCTTTTGTTTTGTGTTTGCCGGGTCATCCGACATTTATTATAATACAAAAATTTTAAACTTTTGTCAACAAAATTTTAAAAATAATTTTTTTTATTTTTTTCTCCAAAATTATATACAGAAAATATATTATTTATTAGATATATTATAATTTAATAATAAACTTATATTATAGTTTTAATATGTAGTATAATTCTATATACTATAGTTAATATATTAGTTAATATGTTATAAAATACATTTAAAGGCTTGAGGTGATTTTATTTTGTATCATGACTTAATTATTGTTGGTGGCGGATCTTGTGGCATAGTATCTGCAATTAAAGCAAAAGATTTAAGTATAGATGTAGCTATAATAGATAGTAGCGATAGAGTAGGTAAAAAATTGTTAATTACTGGTAATGGACGCTGTAATTTAACAAACGAAAAGTTATCCTTATCAAGATTTCATAGTGATAATAATAATTTTTTTAAAGATATTATTAATACCTATGATTTAGAATATACCCTTAACTTTTTTAAATCCATAGGAATATATACATGTACCTTAGATTCTGGAAAGATATACCCGTTATCTCTTCAAGCATCCTCCGTGTTAGATATTCTTAGAATGAATTTATCTGAAAGAAATATACCTACTTACATGAATGAAAAAGTTTTAAATATCATTAACACAAAGAAGGGTTACTTTGAAATTATTACTTCTTCAACTACATATACATGTAAAAAAGTGCTCTTATGTACTGGAGGAAAAAGTTATACTAAAACAGGATCTGATGGCTCTGGTCATAAACTAGCTAAAAACTTTGGCCATAGATTAATAAACTTAACACCTGGTATAGTTCAATTAAAACTAAACTATGATAGACTTAAGGCCATTTCTGGAGTGAAATTTGAAAGCTCTTGTAATATAGAAGTAAATGGTGAAACTAAAAAACAAGAATTTGGTGAAATCTTATTCACAGACTATGGTATATCAGGTCCTCCAATTCTACAGCTTAGTAGAATTGCTTCTAAAGGAATTATGAATAAGTCATCAGTTTTTATACATGTAAATTTACTTAATTCAGATTATGGCCATATAGTAGATTTTTTTGAAACACACTTTGCAGTGTTTTCATATAGAAGTATTTCAGACAATCTAGTAGGAATTATAAATAAAAAACTTATTCCTATTATATTAAAAGAGTGTGGAATTACTGACATTCACATGCCTACATATTCCCTAGAGTATGAATATAGATTTAAACTTTATAAGCTTTTATGTGATTGGAAGTTTCAAGTTATTGATACCAACTCTTTTGAAAATGCTCAAGTTACCATCGGTGGAATAGATACTACAGAGGTAAACCCTATAACTTTAGAATCTACACTAACTCCAGGTCTATACTTTGGTGGTGAAATTTTAGATGTTGATGGTGATTGTGGTGGTTTTAATTTGCAATGGTGCTGGAGCTCCTCTAGCGCTGCTGTGAACGCCATTTATAATGTACTAAAGGATTAGGTTTACCTATTAACATAAGAGCTATATTCAAGGTAATTTGTGTGATTTTAAATATTACTTGAATTAATATAAAAAAATAAAACTGATAGGAAATAAATTTATTTCTTATCAGTTTTAAACTTTGAACTAATTTTTTGTAATCTTTAATGCAATGACGTACTTTTAAAGATCTGCGATTCTCATGGTTTGATCTCTCTTTGGACCTACTGATATTATAGATATCCTAACACCAGTGAATTCTTCTATTTTTCTTAAGTATATCTTTGCATTCTCTGGAAGGTCTTCATATTTTCTAGCATCTTTTATACTTTCATCCCATCCATCAAACTCTTCATACACAGGTTCACATTTTGCTAAATCCTCAAGGCTAGCTGGGAAGTAGTCTATTACTTTTCCATCTAACTTATATCCTACACAAACTTGTATTTTATCAAGCCCCGCTAGTGTGTCAATCTTAGTTACTCCAAAACTAGTTAATCCAGAAACTCTAGCAGCACTTTTTAATATAACAAGATCAAGCCAACCACATCTTCTACTTCTTCCTGTAGTAACTCCGTACTCAAATCCTTTTTCCCTTATCCAATCTCCAACTTCATTTTCTTGTTCTGTTGGAAAAGGTCCTTTTCCAACTCTAGTTGTATATCCTTTTACAATTCCTACAGCACTATCTATCATAGTTGGTCCTATACCAGCACCTGTACATATACCACCTGCTACGGTATTAGAAGATGTTACATATGGATATGAACCAAAATCTATATCCAGAAGTGTTCCTTGAGCTCCTTCAAATAACACATTTTTATTTGCTTTTATGCTATCAAAAACTCTAACTGATGCATCATCTACAAACGGCTTCATTCTCTTACCATATTCTAAATAGGCCTCGAAAACCTCATCAAAGCTTAGGGCTTCTCCACCATAAATTTTAACTATTAAATCATTTTTAGCTGGAAGATATTCTTGTAATTTTTCTTTTAATACTTCTGGTTTAATAAGATCACAAACCCTTATTCCACATCTCTCAACTTTGTCAGTATAACAAGGTCCTATTCCTTTTTTAGTAGTACCTATATCGTTTTTTCCTCTAGCTTCTTCCTTAAGAGCATCTAATACTTTATGATAAGGCATTATAACTTGAGCTCTGTCACTTATTATTAATCTCTCTGGTGTTATATTTTCTCCTAATCCCTTTAAATAATCCATTTCTGTAAATAGAGCCTCTGGGTCTACAACCACTCCATTGCCTATTACATTAAGTTTGTCTTTATAAAGTATTCCTGATGGAATCAAATGTAACTTATACTCTTTTTCTCCCACTACTACAGTATGACCTGCATTATTTCCTCCTTGGAATCTAACAACTACATCTGCACTTTCTGCAAGATAATCAGTCATTTTACCCTTTCCTTCGTCTCCCCATTGAGCTCCTAATACCACAAATGATGACATATTCTACATCTCCTTTTTTACTCATTAGTAAAACTTATTATAAATTAAACTAGCTTACTATATTTCTCCTCTAATATTCTAGCAACATAAACACCACTAGCAGATGCTTGTGATAGTGAATGTGTAACTCCAGATCCATCTCCTAATACATAAAGGCTTTTTACTTTTGTCTCTAAGTTATTATCCACTTCTATATTAGAATTATAAAACTTAACTTCTACACCATATAACAATGTATCTTCATTAGCTGTTCCTGGTGCTATATTATCTAGAGCATATATCATTTCTATTATAGCATCTAATTGACGCTTTGGTATAACTAAGCTTAAATCTCCCGGTGTAGCTTTTAAAGTTGAAATAGTAAAACTTTTACTCATTCTATGATCATTAGTTCTTCTCCCCTGTACTAAATCTCCAAATCTTTGAACTAATACTCCGCCACCTAGCATATTGCTAAGTCTTGCTATAGATTCTCCATATTCATTACTATTTTTAAATGGCTCTGTAAAGTTATTAGTAACTAATAATGCAAAGTTTGTGTTTTCTGTATGAAGTTCTGGATTTGAATAGCTATGTCCATTTACTGTTACTATTCCATTTGTATTTTCACTAACTACCTCACCATGTGGGTTCATACAAAATGTTCTGACTAAATCTCCATACTTCTTAGTTCTATATACAACTTTACTTTCATATACTTTATCTGTTATGTGTTCAAAAATAGCTGCAGGCAGTTCAACTCTAACACCTATATCTACTCTATTACTTCTACTTTCTATACCTAGCTTAGTACAAACCTTAGATATCCATTTAGATCCCGATCTTCCTGTGGCAACTATTATATCTTTGCATCTAAATTCCTCATCCTCAGTTTTTACTATAAATTCTTTACCGTGCTTTTCTATATCCACAACTTCAGTATTAAACTTCATCTCTATATTATCTTTTATCTTATTATATAAATTACCTAGTATTTTTACATTTCTATCTGTACCAAGATGTCTAACTTTAGCATCTAAAAGATGTAAATCATGTTTTAGTGCCTCAGTCTTTAGTGTACTATCCGCAGTTGAATATAACTTCGCATCACTTCCACCATGATCACATAAAACCTTATCTACATAATACATTAGATCTAAAGCTTCTTGCCTACCCACATATTTATATAAATCTCCACCAAAGTTATTAGTTATATTATACTTACCATCTGAAAGACTTCCAGCACCACCATAACCATTCATAATGTCACAAGATTTACAATGAATGCAAGCTTTTATTTTTTTCCCATCTATGGGACATTTTCTTTTTTCTAGGCTATTTCCCTTTTCTATCATTAGTACTTTTGCCTTTGAGCCTAAAGCTGTTAATTCATAGGCTGCGAAAACACCACTAGCTCCTGCACCAACAATTATAATATCATAATTTTTATACATGTTAATCACCCCATAAATATATTAACAAAGAGATGTAGTATTTTCAATAAAAAATACGAATATTTTATATAGTACATTTAAAATTCTTCGTAAATATATTTCTTTAGAAATTTATTTTTCCCAATATTTATTTACTCTATCCTAACATAGAGTTCTTTTATTATTTCTTGATAATAAACTTTAAATCTCCTAAAATATATTATACAAATGGCTTTATACAATATATTTTGTTAATATAATATATATAATTAGCTTTTTATTATAATTAAATTTATTATAATATTATCTTAAACCATAAAAAGTGTAACATATCCTATAAGAATATATTACACTTTTTATATTTATATTATTCGTATTTATATGAATGATTTGTATATACTTATTCCATCTAAACTATATATTTTTTCAGAGAATTCACCTGGATTTAAATCCTTAGTAGCTTTACGCATATCATACATTCTAGCATCTAATACATCTAAATGATGTAACATTTCTGCTTCTGGTATCATAGGTTTCTTAGGACTTCCATACTCCGGCTCATAGTGATGTGTTAATATCATATGTTGTAATAACATAACTATTTCTTTATCTGCTTTGACTTCCATTGCAGCATCTTCAATCAAACCAATTCCTTGTATTATGTGTCCAAGTAACTGGCCTTCCGTACTATATTTAGATACTATTCCTAGCTCACTAGATTCCATCTCCATTATTTTAGCTATATCATGAAGAATTATACCTGAATACAATAAATCTTTATTTAGATAATCATATATACCTAATAATTTTTCTGCCGCATTTAACATAGTGGTTATATGATATAAAAGACCACCTTTAATTGCGTGATGATTGGATTTAGCAGCTGGATAATGCATTAACTTGTAACTTAATTTACCGATAATATTTTCTGTAATATGTTTTATATCTTTATTTTCTATTTTCTCTATATAATCTAATAGAGTTTCAAACATATCTTCAGACTTATAAGGAGCAACTAGTATAAATTCATCTATATTAACATTATCTTCTTCTGTAGCTGGTCTAATTTTCTCTATCTTTAACTGTAATTTCCCTCTATATTCATTAACTACAGCTCTTACTTTTACAAGTATATTATCCTTTATTGAAGCTTCAATATTTTCATTACATTCCCATAGCTTTGCATTTATTTCTCCAGTTGAATCTATTAACATAAGATCTAAATATTTATTCGTAGTACTATTGTTAGTTATTTTACATTCTGCATTTTTTACTAAGAAAAAACTTTCAATTCTATCCCCTTTATTAAACTCACCAATTTTCTTATTTTCCATAACTGTTCTCCTTAATCTTTACTTCTTGTACTATATAAGATGAATATTATCAAATCTATTAAAATTATTCAATAATACTTAAAAAAGATATGTTTTACCACATCTTTTTAATTTTGATCTATGGACTTTTTTCTTTTAACAATTCTACCATATTCATCTGTAAAACTATTTATTATTATAGATACTAAATCTACTATAATCCATATGCCAAAACCACCTAGTGTAAGTAACATTAATATTGCAGTTCCTGCTTTTCCAACATAAAATCTATGGAAGCCTATAAAACCTAAAAGTATACAAAACACTAATGTTGCTCCCCAACTTTTTTCACTACAATCTTTCTCCTTAGATTCTAATATAGACCCTTTATCTTTGTCACCATAAAACTCTTTAGTCTTAATTATTTTTACTTCTTCATTGGTGTTACTAGTATCTCTTATATCTTTCACAATTCCATTATTATACAGACTTACAATGTCATCTTCATGTTCCTCTGTTATAGTAATATCATCTAATTCCGAATGCTTGTGAAAATATGTCTCTTTTCCATTGTTAAACTTATCATCTATTAATTTATTGTTCTTCATCTCATTTACCATGAGTAATCTCACCTCACATAAAGTATAGCTAATATATCTTTATGTAATAAGGCTTTAGTATATGCAATAAATATAAATCATATATAATTATACTTTATTACTAACTTCTACGAAATCTATTTAAATTACTCTGTATGAACTAAGTCTAAGTTTCCAAATTTACTATATTTACCTATCCATGCTAAATTTACGGTTCCAACTTCACCATTTCTATGTTTAGCTAATATACATTCCGCTATGTTCTCATCTTCTTTTTCTTTGCTATAATAAAATTCTCTATATAAGAACATAACTATATCTGCATCCTGCTCAATAGAACCTGATTCTCTTAAATCTGATAACATCGGACGATGGTCTGCCCTTTGTTCTGGTGCACGGGATAATTGAGATAATGCAATTACTGGACATTTCATTTCTTTAGCTAAAGCTTTTATACTTCTTGATATTTCTGATACTTCCTGTTGTCTATTATCAGAATTGCTTCCTGACATTAATTGAAGATAGTCTATGATAATTAAATCTATTCCATGCTCTATTTTAAGTCTTCTACATTTAGACCTCATCTCCATGACAGAAATACCTGCAGTATCATCTATATATATTCCCGCAGATGCAAGTGGTCCTGAAGCCCTTGCTATATTCTCCCAATCTCTATCGTCTAAATCTCCATTTCTAAGCTTAACCATATCTACATTAGCCTCTGCACAAAGGAGCTTATATGCTAATTGCTCCTTACTCATTTCTAATGAGAATATTGCAACTTTCCTACCATCTCTAATAGCTGCATTTTGGGCTATATTAAGACAAAATGTAGTTTTTCCCATAGATGGTCTAGCTGCTATTAGAACCATATCTCCGCTCTGAAACCCTGAAGTTTTTGCATCTAAATCTTTAAATCCACTAGCTACTCCATTTACTTGACCTTTATTATTAAAAATCTTTTCTATCTCTAAAAATCCTCTTTCCAATACAGTACTCATAGGTTCAAAATCACTAGTACTTCGTTTTTCAGATATATTAAATATATTTTTTTCTGCCAAGTCTATTACTGATTCTACATCATCTTGTTTATTATAGCTATTTTCAATTATTTCCGTTGAGCTTCTAATTAGCCTTCTAAGGGTCGATTTATCTTCAACAATTTTTATATAAGAAGATAAATTAGCTGTAGAAGGTACTGAGGTGCTTATCTCCATAATATATGTTACCCCTCCAGCTTGCTCAAGCATATCATTAGATTTTAGATAGTCTACCAAGGTTATCATATCTACAGGTATATCTTTATTATATAAATCTCTAATAGCCTTAAAAATAGTCTTATGAGCATCTTTATAGAAATCTTCAGCTGAAAGAACCTCTGCAGCTTGTGCAATAGCATTCTTATCTATTAACATAGACCCTACTACTGACTGCTCAGCTTCTATATTTTGTGGCATAGTTCTAAGTGAGTCACTCATATTATTACCTCCTGCGATATATTAAAAGAAAACTCCTATATGTACTCTCAAGGAATAAATAATGTAGAAAACATTATTTATTATAAAATCCTTCTCTTTAATTATAATGTAGTTATAAAAAAATCCAAACATTTATAAAATTAAATTAAAACCCTGTATAATCATATTACAGGGTTTTAATAATCAAAATATCTAAAATACTAATTCTATTAGTTCTTCTATTGTTGATACAGCTGTAACTTCTATATTTTTAATATTAGCTGGAACATCCTTCAAGTTATCTTTTGGTATTATTACCTGCCTTATACCTTTTCTTTTTGCTCCATATATTTTTTCAAACACTCCTCCTATTGGTTTTATCTTACCTCTTATTGATATTTCACCAGTAATTGCAATATCCTGTCTTATTGGTTTTTCTAAAATGGCACTTATAATACATGTTGTTATAGCTGCACCTGCTGATGGTCCATCAATTTTTCCACCACCAATAACATTTACATGAACATCATAATCTCTGATTTCCTTATCAGTAATCTTTCTTATAACAGAGGCTGCATTAAAAACAGAATCTTTTGCCATAGATCCAGCAGTATCATTAAATCTAATAGTTCCCTTACCTTTTTCCCTAGCCTCAAAACTTGAACATTCTATTTCTATAGTTGATCCCAAGAATCCAGATACCCCAAGACCAAAAATCTGCCCAACTTCCTTAGAATCTAAATCACTAATATCTTCATATGGTCTTAATCTATTATTAGATGCTACTTCATTAAAATCAGAAATAGTTATAACCACATCATTTCTCTCTTCATTATTTAATAATACATATCCATATACATCTGCAAGTATATTTACAGCTTTTCTACCTTCTATAGTATATCTGCTTATCTCTTTTGCTAAACCATCCTCTAATTTAATATTTAACTTTTTAGCTGCATTTAATACAACTTTTTCTATATCTACAGAAGATAGTGGTTCAAAATAAACTTCAGTACACCTTGATCTTAATGCTGGATTAATCTCACTTGGCTCTCTAGTAGTAGCGCCTATTAGAACGAAATCAGCTGGAGCACCATTGTCAAATAAATACTTAATATATTTAGGTGTACTTTCATCATCTGGATCATAATATGATGATGAAAACTCAACTCTTTTATCTTCTAAAACTTTTAATAATTTATTTTGAAGAGTATAATCTAATTCACCTATTTCGTCTATAAATAAAACTCCTCCATGTGCTTCTGTAACTAGTCCAGTCTTTGGTTCTGGAGTACCACTTTCAGCTAAATCTCTCTTTGAACCTTGATATATAGGATCATGTACTGAACCTAATAAAGGATTTGATATCTCTCTTGGATCCCATCTTAATGTGGTTCCATCTACTTCTACAAACTTTGCATCCTTATCATATGGCGTATGCTTTAATTTCTTAACTTCTTCAAGCGCAATCCTAGCTGCTGTAGTCTTACCCACTCCTGGTGGTCCGTATAAAATTATATGTTGTGGATATGGAGATGCCATCTTAGATATTAAAGATTTAATAGCTCTCTCTTGCCCAATTATTTCTGAAAAACTATCAGGTCTAAGCATACTCATAATGTTTTGAGTTAAATGCTTTGAATCTAAACATTCAAACTCTGCATATTTCTTTAATGTCTTACTATTCTCTGGTCCTCTTTGTTTCTTTATGATTCCTAGTCTTACCTCATCTATATACTTGTCCTGTTTTTCTATAATTTGCTTTTCCACTTCTGCATCTAATTTATTTTGTACATATCTTTTAGCTAGAAGTTCACTTATTTCTAGGCTAGTTTCTTTTAAAACTTCTTCTATATTATTATCACTTGGTGGAACACTAATTCCTTTTCCATTAGTAACTATTTTATTTATAGCATAAAGTTTTCTATACATATCTTTACTATTTAAATGCTTTTGAACCTTAAACTTTACTGCTCTACCTCTAATAGTGCCTTCATCTAAAAGCTTGTACATAACTTCTTCTAAAACTTCTATTTCTACTTCCATAGTTAATTCTTCTTCTAAGCTAAAATTATTTATTTTATCAACTGAATTTATATTCAAAATTATTAGCATAGAAGGACTTTTATACCTTCTATGCTTTCCTCCCCTCGGTTTTTAAAATCTATTGTTGTTCTTTTATAATAACCTTTATTTTAGTTGATATCTCAGGATATAACTTTACTTCTACATCATATAATCCCATAGTTTTAATAGTATTAACTATTATTTTTTTCTTATCTATTGTTATATTTAATTGTTTTTCCATTTCCTGAGAAATATCTTTTGTGGTTATAGCTCCAAATAATCTACCATTGTCTCCTGACTTAGCATAGATAATTACTTCTTTATCCTTAAGTTCATTTGCAACTTTTTGAGCTTCCTCTATTTCTGCTAATTTCTTCTTTCTATCAGCTTCATTTTTCTTATTTAAAATATGCATGTTAACATCATTTGCCTCTTGTGCTAATTTCTTAGGAAACAAGAAATTTCTTGCATACCCATCGGAGGCATTAACAACCTCTCCTTTTTTTCCAACTGATTTTACATCTTGTAATAAAATAACTTTCATTATTATTCACCCTTCCTTAAGTATTTTTCTATAGCATCATTTAATAATTCTTCTGCCTCATCTTGATTAGAATCTTTAATTCTAGCAGCTGCCATTGTTAAATGTCCTCCACCACCTAAATATTCCAATATTACCTGAACATTTATTTCACCTAAGGATCTTCCACTTATATAAGTGCCCTCTTCTATTTTAGCAATAACAAAGGATGCTTGAATACCTGTAATATTTAGCAATTCATCCGCTGCTTGTGCTGGTAATACAGAATTTGATATTTCTGGTGGACATTTCGCTACAGCTATTCCACTTTTAACCTTTGCAGTTTTTATTATATCTGCTCTTGTTATGTAAATATCTAAAGCTTCACTAAAAATTCTTTTTACATCTACAGTATCAGCACCTAGCCTTCGTAAAAATGCTGCTGCTTCAAAGGTTCTAACTCCAGTTTTAAAACAGAAATTCTTAGTATCTAGACAAATACCTGCTAATAGAGCTACCGCTTCTACTTCTCTTAATTTTGGTTTTTCAACCATATACTGAATTAATTCTGTTATTAATTCTGATGTTGATGATGCATAGGTTTCCACATAGCTTAACATTGTACCTTGTATAAAGTCTTTTGTTTTCCTGTGATGATCTATAATTACTATTCTACTGAAGTAATCTACTACCTCCATAGAAAGTACGTAACTTTCATTATGAACATCAACTAATATTAATAAACTTTTATCATTTTTAATATTTTTAACTGCATTTATATTTATAAATGTGTCTTTATAGTTATCATCTTCATCTAATCTGTCCAACATATACTGCACAGCATCATGAGGCTCATCCATAACTATATAACATTCCTTATTTAAAGAACGTATGGTACTATACATTCCTATTGCTGCTCCCAAGCAATCCATATCTGGATTGTGATGTCCCATTATAATTACATTGCTACTTTCATTTATCAGTTCTAAAAGTGCATGACCAATTACCCTAGCTCTAACCTTAGTCCTTTTTTCGACTTCTTTAGTTTTTCCACCATAAAAAGATACTTTTTCAAAGCTCTTGACTACACATTGATCTCCACCTCTTCCAAGAGCCAAATCCTTTGCTATAGTGGCAAATTCATGATTTTGAGCTGGATTTTCTCCACCTCTACCCACTCCAATGCTTAGAGTAACTGTAAGTTTATTTCCACTGCTTACTTCTCTAATTGTATCTAGTATATCAAATTTTTTATTCATCTCAGTTTCTATATTAGCATCTTTAGTTGTTAATACATATTTATTTGATGAATATTTTCTTATTAACGCTTTTAGGCTATTAGCATAGTTATTTATAGTTCTATCTATGTCTGCTATAAGCTGTGGTCTTAAATCTTCTTCTGTAGTCTTAATAACCTCATCAAGATTATCTACCTCTATGAGCATTACACTTTCTTTAGCATTATTAATTTGATTTATCAAATTAACATTATCTGTAATATCATCAAAAGAAATTACTATAAGATTATTATCTTCATTAATTTCATAATCTTGAATAATACTTATATAAATATCATAAATTCTATCCTTAAAAACAACATTTTTATACTCTGATCTTTTTCCTTCTAATGCTAATTTTATATTGAACTCTTTAATTATTTCTTTTATATTTTTACCTACTATATCATTATTTTCTAATCTTAAAGCTAAACTTTCGTTATACCATATTACCTCTCCATTTTCTAATAAAAACATAGTTGGAAAATGCACCTTAGAAAATGCCGTAGACTTAACAGTATCAACCTTGTGTATTATATTTTCAATTTTGTTAGAAAAATTATCTTTCTTGCTATTATCAAATATAATATACAAAAGAGCGGCTGCATATATTAGAAGTAGTATATTTGAAATAATTAACATATTCTTTATAAAAAACACTACTAATAATATAACTAAAATAGTTATAACTATTTTACTTTTTATAAAATTAAGTAGCATTTCTTTAAAATTCTCTTTACTCATATATTACGCCTTTCTGATTCTATATGGATCCAGCTTTCTAAAATCTAACATCATTTCTACAAAACCTACTATTCCTAAAATCTTAGATGATCCTATTATAAACAATAGAATTACTAAAAGTATTCTCATTGCCTTAGGCATTCCTAGTTTCTTTCTAAAATAATAATCAGTTACAGCTGCTCCGTTCACAGCTAATATCATAATTGTTAACATCAAAATAGCATTATATAAAAATAACCCCCCTGTAATTCCCCGACTTCCTACTATTGCACATATGCTAATAACAGCAATTAATGCAGCTCCAACTAGATTAGATACATAAAACTCTGAAAACCTTAAGTATTTTACTTCTTTATATTTAAGTTTTCTAAATATCAAATGTGTAAATAATATGGTTGAATATGCTTGTATAAAGGAAGCTATAAATAATACAGTTGGTATCAACATAGCTAAGAGATCAACTGTAAAGATAGATTCTATCTGTTCAAACATTTGTAGTTGAGTAGCATTCATACCCATGTTACTATAAATTTCTTTAGTTTGAGTTATATATGTCTTAAATTCATGTATATATGTGTTCAATTTATTATTAATAAATTGAATTACACTTATATTACTAACAAGCCTACTAGTTAACCATACATCAACCAGCATTGATATTATACATGCTATAATCAAGGTTATTAACATATTATATGTTTTCTTTTGATTTTTTAAGCAGTGACCTAAGACCGCACCTATTATCCCATAAGACATACCTGAAGTTATAGCCAAAATAGGATTGAGAAATATAGCTACTAATATTGTGCTTATTAATGCAGTTCCTATTG
Organism: Clostridium sp. UBA3061; assembly: GCF_002367465.1. Taxonomy (NCBI): domain Bacteria; kingdom Bacillati; phylum Bacillota; class Clostridia; order Eubacteriales; family Clostridiaceae; genus Clostridium; species Clostridium sp. UBA3061. Next base: position 13,429 of record NZ_DFCF01000019.1, read on the forward strand.
AATACTTCATTCCATTCCTATAATAAATAAGAGCTACTAAAATTGGCAACAATATTAAACCTATTATATAAAACAATAAAATGTATGATGCACTAATGCTTATTATAGTTATAATACCTGTCATCAACGCAGTTTCTATTAAATTTTTTGTATTAATCTTTTGTTCCATAACATCCTCCTTCTAATTCCTTTCTCTTATATGGTCATAAAGCTTACTAAGCTCTTTTCCATTTTTCTCAAGAGGATCACCTTCTACTATACCAACCTTTAATTTTTTCTTCATAGTTTCATCAATTGCTAAATGAGAATATCCTAATTTTTCTGCTAAAATATATAATATTATTATTGCTCCTGATATACAATCTAAAATTGCATCTTGTGCTATATTACTCCCTTTACTTAATAATTTAAAAAAATCACCTACAATACAAACTAATTCTGCCTTTAGTCCTTCTATTATCTTTATATTGGACATAATATTAAACTCTTCTCGTCTCATAAGAATCATCCTTTCTTTAGGCTATAAGTCTATTGTAAATTTTTTTTTATATTTATGCAACATGATTATAGGTATATTTACCTTTATTTCACAGTTATTCTGAGATTAAAATAAAAAACTAGTGAATAACAGCGATTCACTAGTTTTTATTAATTATATGTTTGTTTTACCAAATAAATTATTACTATTCAGTTGTGAATGGTAATAATGCTATGTTTCTAGCTCTCTTAATAGCTACAGTTAGCATTCTTTGGTGTTTAGCACAGTTTCCAGAAATTCTTCTTGGTAATATTTTACCCTTTTCTGTAACATACTTTCTTAATTTATTGATATCTTTATAATCTATAGAAGTTGCTTTATCCATACAAAAAGCACATACTTTTCTCTTAGCTCTTTTTCTATTTCCGCCTTTTCTTCTATCATTCTTATCGTTTCTATCATAAGCCATTGCTCTTACCTCCTTACCTAATTATTAAAATGGCATATCCTCACCATCATCAATCGGAGTCATATCTCCTCCACCAAAGTAATCTGTTGGTATTGATGAATCATTGTGAGAAACAGCTCCAGTATTCATTCCTGATGTTTTATTGCCACCCCATTCAAGGAAACTTACTTCATCAGCTACTACTTCAGTAACATATCTTCTTCCACCGTCTTTAGCTTCATAAGAACGAGTTTCAATTCTACCAGCTACACTTAAAAGTTTACCTTTACTCATGTAATTAGCAGTACTTTCAGCCTGTTTACCCCATACTACTACAGGTATAAAATCAGCATCCGGTTGACCTTCCTTCTTAAATCTTCTATTAACTGCAATTGTAAATGTGGCTACAGCTGTACCTGTACCTGGAGTAAATTTTAACTCTGGGTCTTTGGTTAATCTTCCGATTAAAACAACCTTATTCATTAATACCACCTACTTGCTTTCTGGATTGATTATAATATGTCTTATAACACCATCTGTAATTCTGAATACTCTGTCTAATTCTTTAGGTAATTCAGCGTCAGCTTTGAAGTTGATTAATGTGTATACACCCTCGTTAACTTTAGCGATTTCATAAGCTAGCTTTCTTCTACCCCAAACGTCAACGCTTTCAACTTCTCCACCATTGTTCTCTATTACACCTTTAAATTTTTCAACGTTAGCTTTAACAGCCTCCTCGTCTAATGATGGGTGTAATATGAATATAGTTTCATATGCTCTCATTAGTTTCACCTCCTCCCCCCGGACTAACGGCTGTGATTTTCACAGCAGGGATTACATCATCAAATTATATCATAGTAAAACTATTAAGTCAATATTGTTATCTTATTTTCCCTCATTCTTAAGAATTTTCTTTACACTCTTTTCAAATTTACTTCTAGGAATCATAACAATTCTATCACATCCGGTGCATCTAATTTTTATATCTGCACCCATTCTAATTATTTCCCACTTATTACTACCACATGGATGTGTTTTTTTAGTTTCTACAATATCATTTAATTCAAATTCTTTCATATTCTTCTCCTATATCATTGTTTCCAAATATTTATATCAATAAACTATATTGTTTTATACTTATTTTTTACCATCTCATATTATGTTAGTCAATATTTAACTCTATTAACTTACTATCAGTAAATTGATAAATAGTTTTGAACTCCATCTTTTTATCTTTTATTATCTCTTTTAAGCTATCTAAAATACCAATATCCGCCTTTAAGCTTATTCCACAACTTTTTGTTATATATGTTGGTGTTGGCATCATAGTAACCTTAAGCTTTTCGTTAATACATACTGATTCAGCTTTCATGGCTTCATGAGTATTATTGAAAGTTACAATTAAAAATTCTTTCATTTCATATATCTCCTAGCACTATTTCTTATAACTTTATAGTTTTTCCTTTATTCATCATTTCAATTATTGCATACATATTACTAATTTCTCCAACTGCAAGATTTTCCTTTAATCCATAAAAATCTAAACAAAGACCACAGCTTTGTACATTTACACCTCTCTCTACTAATCTTTTTAAACTATCAAGGGTAAGTGCTCCTTCAACTACTAACTTTACCCCTGCATTTAAGAATACTAAATTAGTTGGTATAACTTCAGCCTCCGAAAGTGCAAATAAATAACTCTTTATAAGAGCTGTTCCAAGTTCATCATCTCCATTTCCCAATTTATCTGAACCTACAACAATAGTAAAAGTCTCTTCTTTTTCTTTAGAATTTTTTAGATTTAATTCTTCTACTGTAACTTCTCCCTTTATAATTGTTATATAGTATATATTGCCTTCTCTTTCTTCTATTTCATATTCAAATCCATTTCCTTGAGCAAATTTAACCACATTATTTTTGGCAACCTCATTATCTACAACAGTTACTCCTATACCACTTTCTAAAGCATCAAAATATTTTTTTGTATTTACTACTGGAATTGGGCAATTTAATCCTCTACAGTCAATTTCATTTCTAATATTTTCCATAACATTTTCCCCCTATTAAATATTATTTGATAATAATATTTAGTTAATATCTATTAATTAATATGTTCTACTTAATATAATAATATGATATTGTATATATTTATTATAATGTTGTATTATTGTGTTATACCAACTTACTATAATACAATCTTTATTAACATACTAATTATATCAAATCTATAGAATATATCATATCTAAATTTATAATATATAAATTTTACTTATTATATATCTAAATATGATAAATTCAACCTAGGAGGTAATACTATGCAAATTTATGCAGATAATGCAGCTACATCTTTTCCTAAACCAGATTGTGTTTATAATGATATACTAAATTATATGAGAAATATAGGCGGTAATCCTGGAAGGGGTGCATCTACTTCATCTCTAAAAGGAAATAAAGTTATATTCCAATGTAGAAATGCTTTATGTGATTTTTTTAATTTTCCTGATACTAAAAATGTAATATTTACATCTAATATTACTATGTCCTTAAACATTTTAATTAAAGGTATAGTTAAACCTGGATGGCATGTTATAACATCTTCCATGGATCATAACAGTACCCTTAGAACATTAAATGAATTAAAATCTAAAGGAATAATTGAATTAGATATAATTCAATGTAATAAATTAGGTGAAATTGATATTGATGATTTTCAAAGTAAAATCAAGCATAATACTAAACTTGTAACCCTTTCTCATGGCTCTAATATAATTGGTACTATTCAACCTCTAGAAAAAATCGGACAAATTTGCAAGGGAAGTAATATATTTTTCATTATAGATACTGCTCAAACAGCTGGCGTTCTTGATTTAAATTTTCAAAAATTAAACTGCAATGCTTTAGCCTTTACTGGACATAAAAGTTTATTAGGTCCTCAAGGTATAGGTGGCTTTATCATAGATGATGAAATGAATGATATTTGTTCTCCATTAATTGTTGGTGGTACAGGAAGTGTTTCATCAGACATAATTCAACCCAACTTCTTACCTGATAAATTTGAAAGTGGTACTATTAATGCACCTGGTATTGCAGGTCTTCTATCTGGAATAACCTTTATCCAAAATGAAGGATTATCTACAATTAAAGATCATGAAGATTATCTAACACAAAAGTTCATTGATGGTATATTAAATATATCTACAATGAAAGTTTATGGACATCTAAATACTGAAAATAGAACTTCAACTATATCTGTAAACTCTTCTAAAATTGATAACAGTGAACTTGGATTTATTCTTGACTCTCAATATAATATTATAACTAGAACTGGTCTCCATTGTGCTCCATTAGCTCATAAAACTATTGGAACATATCCTAATGGAACTTTGCGTTTTAGTTTTGGATATTTTAATGATGATAAAGATATAGATTATATCTTGTGTAGTATAAATTCTTCTATTAAAAAATTGTAATGAATTAATAATAGATGTATTAAATTTATCTACATGGTAATACTTTCTAATATAGGAGGGTGTTACTCATGGTGGAAAAAGTTATTTTCGATGCTTTATCTGATAATTCTATATATGACATAAGAGAAATTCTTTCAGAAGAACTAACCAAAGTAATTAAAGATAATAGAGATATTGTTATTTTATGCATAGGTACAGACAGATCTACAGGTGATAGTTTAGGTCCACTTGTAGGTTATAAACTCAAATTTTTAGTTAGAGATAAGGTTTTTATCTATGGAAATCTAGAAAACCCTGTGCATGCGAAAAATATTTCTGAAACCAATGATTTAATACTTAAGAATCATAGTAATCCATATATAATAGCTATAGATGCTTCTCTTGGAGGCCTTCAAAATGTAGGTAAAGTTATAATTGAATCTAAACCTCTTTATCCTGGAGCTGCTCTAAATAAAAATTTACCTTCTGTTGGTGATTTAAGTATTGTTGGAATTGTTAATATATCTGGCTCGTTAGAATTTATGGTGCTCCAAAATACTCGATTATATATTGTAATGAAATTAGCTGAAGTAATCTCCTCAGGAATATACCATTCTATAATAAAAACTATAGGTGGACGTAAATCTTCCTCCAAGGTTAACAATAAATATATTCCTAAGGTTTTAGATGCAGACTAGAACTTAAAAGAAGAGATAATAAATGTTTCACGTGAAACATTTATTATCTCTTTTTACTTGTTTAATATATAAATAATTCATTTTATGCTAAACTTGATTATCCACTTTGATTTAATTAACTGTTCTACCTAAAATAAATTGTTCATTTGCATTACTTTATATCAAGTTAAAATACATAAGTTATAATCTTGTTACTATATTTTTATATCCAATTACCACACTATCCAATACTTATACTTATATAGATAAATACTAAATATAAATCTAATAAAATAGATGAGCTATACTACTATAACTCATCTATTTTGTTAAATCTATTCCTTGTTAGTATTGACAGCTTGATGAAGAACATTATTTTCTTCTTGTGATAAATCATATCTAGATATCCCATCATCAATAGGTTTTGCATATGTAATACTCTCATTTCTTGAATAAATACTAGTTATTATTACACCATTATTTCTTCCATCTAACAGAGCAATGGAGTAGCTTAAATCACTTCCAATATCCTCAAAAGCTTTATATCTTTGCATTGCAACCTTTTGAACACAAGATGAAACTTTGTTAGATGTTTTATTACACATATCCTTAACTTCATTTGTTATTTCTTCCATATTGTCAATTTTATCTAATGAGCTTACTAATAATTCTTCTAAATTTTTATTATTAGTCCCCTTCATAATTTTTCTATATTTATCTTTCATCTTACTTGTTGAGACTAGTGATATTATCAAAATAATGATTAATATGAATACTAATATTATTAATCCTATAGTTATAAATACATTATATTCATTGAGAAATTCTATAATTTGTTCCAAAAGCATTCATCCTCTCTAAAAATGTTTCACGTGAAACATTATATATCTAAAATTTCTATTATTCTTTGTAAATCTTCTGGAGAATAATATTCTATTTCTATTTTTCCTTTATTTTTAGAATTATTACTTATACATACTTTTGTATTAAAGTGATTTTCTAATTTTGTTCTTATGTCTTTGTAATATATATCATTTTCTGATTTATTATTTATTTTTTTATACTTGTTATTATCATCTTTATAATAATTTCTAACTAGTAATTCAGTTTGTCTAACATTTAGGTTTTCATCAATAACTTTCTGAGCAACTACATATTGATCTTCTTTATTTTCTAATGCTAATATTGCTCTCCCATGTCCTTCTGATAAAACACCTTCAATTAAATACCCCTGTATTCTTTCATCAAGATTTAGTAATCTTAATGAATTAGCAATAGCACTTCTAGATTTTGAAACCTGTTTACTTATTTCTTCTTGCGTCAAATTAAAATCATTCAATAACTTATTATATGCTGCAGCTTCCTCTATAGGATTTAAATCTTCTCTAATTATATTTTCTATTAAAGAAATTTGTACAACCTCTACATCAGACAATTCCTTAATAATTATTGGTACTTCTTTTAAATTTAATAATTTTGCTGCTCTCCATCTACGTTCACCTGCAATTATTACATAAAACTGATTTTCTTTTCTTACAACAATAGGTTGTATTATACCATGTTCCTTAATAGAATTCGCTAATTCTATTAACTTTTCATTATCAAAATGCTTTCTCGGCTGATCCTTATTAGGCTTAATTAAATTTATATCTATACTTATAACCTGTTCATTATTACTGTCCTGAAAGTCATTTTCAGGAATTAATGAAGATAATCCTTTTCCTAAAACTCCTGTTTTCTTCATGCTATTTTCCTCCTTGTCTACTAATAAACTCCTCCGTTAAAGCTTCAAATGCTTCTGATCCCTTACATTTATCATCATATAGCATGATAGGAAGTCCAAAACTAGGTGACTCTGCTAATTTAACATTTCTTGGTATGAAAGTATCATATACCTTATCATTAAAGTACTTTTTAATTTCTTCAACTACTTCATTACATAATCTAGTTCTACTATCATACATACTCATGATTACACCTTCAATTTCAAGACCAGTATTTAAATATCTCTTAATCAATTGTATAGTACTCATCAATTGTCCTACACCTTCAAGAGCATAAAACTCACATTGGATTGGTATCAAAACTGAGTCAGATGCTGTTAATGCATTAATAGTTAATACACCTAACGATGGTGGACAATCTATAAATATATAGTCATAGTCATCTTTTATTTCATCAATTTTATTTTTTAAAACTTTTTCTCTTTGATCCTGACTTATAACTTCAACTTCAGCTGCTGCTAGAGTCATAGTTGAAGGTGCAATATAGAAGTTATCTACTATTTCACTTTTTTTGATAATTTCTTTCAATGAAACATTACTTGTTAAAACATCATACATAGAACAATGTATTTTTCTTTTATCTAATCCTATACCGCTAGTTGTATTTCCTTGAGGATCTATGTCTATAGACAGAACTTTATATCCATTCATTGCTAAATATGAGCATAAATTTATATTAGTAGTTGTTTTTCCAACTCCCCCTTTTTGATTGAAAATACATATTACCTTCATATTCTCCCCCCTTATCTATCGTAGGTTTTGTTTTAAATTACTATATATTAGAAACTATATTACTAATAATTTTAATCATTATAAATTTATTTTACCTATGTATTTATATTATATATTGATACAGGTTTTATTTAAAGTAATTATTACATAAATTAATAAGTATTTATTTTTTTATCAACATATTTAGATTAATTTACTATTTTAGATACTATTGATAATGCTATTGTATAAATTTATTGTACATTTTTCATATAAGTACTTCAATTCATAAATTTGTTGAAATTTCATTTATTCAAACTAACTTTAATTATATAAAATTAATTGTTCAATAAAAGACTACAAAATGTTTCACGTGAAACATTTTGTAGTCTTTTATAAAAGTATTATAAAAATATTATTTCTTTTTTATTGTTATAGTAACTTGTATACTATCATCTAATTCCTTGGATCTATATTTAGCTTCCACCCCATATTTATCAAAAACTTGCTTTACAGTGTTAATATATATAGCTGGACTAAATGATCCTTTTATTCTCTTTTTACCATCTGATGCAACTTCAGTATGAGCTAATTTAAGTAATTCCCTATCTATAAGTTCTTCTGTTTTTTTAACATTTAGCCCATTTTTTATTACAATTTCTAATACTTCATTACGTAACTCATCAGTTGGTATTTTTAATAATGCTCTAGCATGTCTCTCTGTCAATTTATTGTCGATTATTGTACTAATTATTTTTTCATCTAACTTTAAAATTCTAAGCTTATTTGCTATTGTAGATTGCTTCTTACCTATAACCTCAGATAATTGCTCCTGAGTGTAAGAATGTACTTTAATTAAATTATGATATGCTAACGCTTCTTCATAGAAATTTAAATCTTCTCTTTGCAAATTTTCTAATAATGCAATTGCAGCAGAATCCTTATCATTAATATTAGCTATTATAGCTGGGACTTTTGATAATCCAGCTTCTTTAGCTGCTCTTAATCTTCTTTCTCCTGCGATTAGCTCATAATTATTCTCATCTATTTTCCTAACTGATAAAGGTTGAATTATCCCATAAACCTTTATTGATTGTGCAAGCTCTTGTATTGACTCTTCATCAAATACTTTTCTTGGCTGATAAAGGTTAGGACTTATTGAATCAACCGCTATATAATTAATAGTATTTTCCATTTTATACCATCCTTTTATGAAATTCCTTATCTTTAATTAAAATTCTATATTAATCTCAAAATTCCTCTTTATATTTAACAATTAATATAAATATTTCTAGAAATTTATTTTATAGGATTTTTATTTGCTGTTCCAGCTTTTCTTGGATACTTTTTTGGTGTATCTTTAATCTTTTTTATAACTAACAAATTATGTTTAAGATCACTACCTGCAATATTAACCTCTATTATTTCTTGAATATGACCACCTAATACTTTAAGTGCTACTTTAGAATCTTTTATTTCATCTTCTATAGCCGGTCCTTTTAATGCTACAAAATATCCACCAACCTTTACGAAAGGTAAACATAGCTCTAATAAAACCGTTAAATTTGCAACAGCTCTAGATACAGCTAAATCGAATTCTTCTCTGTATTCTGCCTTTTGTGCAAAGTCCTCTGCTCTACCATGAATTGTTTTAATATCTTTTAACTCTAATTTATCAATAACTTCATTTAAAAAATTTATTCTTTTATTTAAAGAATCTAAAAGTACCATAGAAGACTCGGGCTTTACTATTTTCATAGGAATCCCTGGAAACCCTCCTCCTGTTCCTATATCTATAATTTTCGTAGCTTCTTTTACATATGGATATTCAAATACTTTAATAGAATCAATGAAGTGCTTTTTTATAATTTTCTCATCTTCTGTTATTGCTGTTAAATTAATTTTTTCATTCCACTCTTTAATTAATGCCTTATATTGAATAAAGTTATTATACATTGTTTCATCAAAGATTAATCCTTCATTCTCACAAGCTTCTTTCAACATATCAAAATACTCCATTTTAATCCTCCGTATAATTAAGTTTTATATGTTTTAATAAAATTTTATGTATATATTTCTATTTTAAACTAATACCTACTAATTATAAACCTAAATAATTAGTAGGTATTAATAAATACTTATTTTTTTAATTCTTAAATATTATATATTAATTGTTTATTTTTAAGCTTCTTCTTCTTTGCTCAAGAAATATTAATAGAACATTTATATCTGCTGGAGATACTCCAGAAATTCTAGATGCTTGACCTATATTTACAGGTTTTATTGAATCTAATTTTTGAATAGCCTCTGTCCTTAATCCTTTAACTTCATTATAGTCTAAATCTTCTGGTATAAATTTATTTTCATATTTAGTAAATTGACTAATTTGTTCTAATTGCTTTGTTATATAGCCTTCATACTTAGATACTATATTAACTTGCTCCGTAACTTGTCTACTAAGTTCTTTTCTTTCCGGATCTAGACCCTTAATATTGTAATAGTCTAATTCTGAACGTTTAATTAATTCATATAATGAAGTGGGTTTTTTTAGTTCTGCAGAACCCATTTTAAATAAAAATTCATTTACTTCTTTTTTACCTGTTATTTGAAGATTTTTCAATCTTTCTATTTCTGCATCTATATCCTCTTTTTTCTTAATGAACGCCTTATATCTTTCATCTTTAACTAATCCAACTTGATAACCAATTTCCGTTAACCTTAAATCAGCATTATCTTGTCTTAGTAAAAGTCTATATTCAGACCTTGAAGTCATCATTCTATAAGGTTCATTGGTTCCTTTTGTAACTAAATCATCTACTAAAACTCCTATATAAGCATCAGATCTTTTTAAAATTAAAGGCTCCTTTCCTTTAATTTTAAGAGATGCATTTATTCCTGCAAGAATTCCTTGTCCTGCTGCTTCTTCATAACCAGAACTTCCATTTACCTGTCCTGCTGAAAATAATCCATCTATATGCTTAAACTCTAATGATAATTTTAATTGTGTAGGATCTATGCAATCATATTCTATTGCATACCCAGTTCTCATTACCTCTACATTTTCAAGTCCTTCTATTGTTCTTAAAAACTCTAATTGTACATCCTCTGGAAGAGAACTACTCATTCCTTGAACATACATTTCTTCAGTACTTTCTCCTTCTGGTTCTATAAACAATTGATGTCTTTCTTTATCTCTAAATCTCATTACTTTATCTTCAATGGATGGACAATATCTTGGTCCTGTACTTTTTATCGATCCATTATAAAGTGGTGATCTATCTATATTTTTTAATATTACATCATGGGTTTTACTATTGGTATAAGTTAGATAACAAGATATCTGTGATCTTTGTATATCTCCACTCATAAATGAAAATGGAACTACATCTTTATCACCCTTTTGCTCTTCCATTTTAGAAAAATCTACTGATCTAGCATTAATTCTTGCTGGTGTTCCTGTCTTAAACCTTCTTAATGTAATCCCTAAATCTATTAATGATTTAGATAACTCATTAGCCGGAAATAATCCACTAGGTCCTTCATTTACCACTACTTCACCTATTATTACCTGTGATTTCAAATAAGTACCGCTTGTTAAAATAACTGATTTACAATTAAAGTAAGCTCCATACTTAGTTAGAATACCTTTAACTACGTTGTTTGGTGCATCAATACTTACAACCTCAAGTTGTTTTAAATCTAAATTAGGCTCTGTCTCTATCACATGTTTCATTCTTTCAGAGTATCTCTTTTTATCTGCTTGAGCTCTAAGTGAATGAACTGCTGGACCTTTAGATATGTTAAGCATTCTAGACTGAATGTAAGTATCATCTATATTTCTTCCCATCTCTCCACCTAATGCATCAACCTCTCTAACTAAATGACCCTTTGCGGTACCCCCAATATTAGGGTTACATGGCATAAGCGCTAAACTATCAAGATTAAGTGTACACATTAAAGTTTTTAATCCCATTCTAGCCGTAGCTAAAGCAGCCTCACAACCAGCATGACCAGCTCCTACTACAACTACATCATAATCTCCTGCTAAGTATTTCATTATTTCACCTCTATTTACCTAGACAAAAATCTTTAAATATTTTATCTATAATATTTTCTTCTAATGAATCTCCTGTAATCTCACCTAAAAATGTCCAAGCATTTCTAATATCAATAGATGCAAGGTCAATAGCAAAAGTATAATTTAAAGTATTTATAGCACTCTCAATGCATTCATAAGCTCTTAAAAGAGCTTCTTTATGCCTTGTATTAGTTATTATAACATTGTTAGTACTAATCTCTCCTTTGAAGAACATATCTTTAATAGCTGTCCTAACCTCATCTATACCTTCACCTGTTTTAGCTGAAATACTATATATATTGGTACAATTAATATTTTCTAAATCCTTCTGAGTAATTTTGCTATTTAAATCACTCTTGTTTAATAATATCATATATTTTTTATTACTTATATGATTAATAATTTCCTTATCTTCCTCAGTTAACTCATTGCTAGAATCTAATATAAGAATAATTAAATCCGCATCATTAATTTTAGCTCTTGATCTTTCTACACCTATTTTCTCTACTACATCATCTGTTTCTCTTATTCCTGCAGTATCAATAATCTTTATTGGAATTCCAGAAATATTTATATATTCCTCTATAACATCTCTTGTAGTGCCAGGTATATCTGTAACTATAGCTCTATTTTCTTTAGTTAATGCATTTAAAAGCGATGATTTTCCTACATTAGGCTTACCTACAATTACGGTACTTAATCCTTCTCTTAATATTTTTCCTTCTTCAGCAGTTTCTATAAACTCTTTTATTTCTTTTTTTATTATATCTAAATCCCTTATAGCCATTTCAGATGTTACTTCTTCTAAATCATCTTCTGGGTAATCTACAGTAGCCTCTATATGTGCAATTGTTGATAATAACTTTTCTCTTAATACCCGAATTTCCTTGGAAATTAATCCTTCACTTTGCATTAATGCTGACTTCATACTTAAATCAGTTTTAGCATTAATTATATCAATCACAGCTTCAGCCTGCGATAAATCTATTCTCCCATTTAAAAAAGCTCTTTTAGTAAATTCTCCTGGTTCAGCAATCCTAACCCCTTGCTTTATAACCTGTTCTAAAACCTTGTTTGTAGCAACTACCCCACCATGACAATTTATTTCTATAGTATCCTCTGCTGTAAAACTTCTAGGTCCCTTCATAAAAGAAACTATAACCTCATCAATGTGATTATTATTTTCATCTATTATATACCCATATTTCATGGTATAACTTTTCATATCTTTAATTGATTGACCATTTTTAGCTTGAAATATTTTCTCAACAACATCTTTAGCCTTATCTCCAGAAATTCTTACAATGGCAATGCCACCTTCTCCTATACTTGTTGATATAGCACCTATTGTATCAAAATCCTTCATGTTAGTCCCTCCTTTTTTATATTACAACATAACTTAATATAAATTGTACCCACAAATCACTATTGTATCACACTACTTGAAAATATAAAAAGAAAGCCTCTAGGCTTTCTTTAATTCAATAACTACTCTTCTATAAGGCTCTTCACCCTCACTATGGGTAGTTACATATGCATTGTTTTGCAAAGTTGAATGAATAACTCTTCTTTCATATGGGTTCATAGGTTCTAATTTTAAAGTCTTTCCATTAATTCTTACCTTATCTCCCATTTTAAGTGCCAATTTTTTAAGTGTTTCCTGTCTGTTTTGTCTATAATTAACAGTATCAAGAATTACTCTCTTGTATGTTTCATCATGATTCTTATTAACCACTAAGCTCAGTAAGTATTGAAGAGAGTCTAAAGTTTCTCCTCTATACCCTATTAATACCCCCATATTAGGCCCTACTAAATTAATATTTATTTCATTATTTTCTTCTTTTATATGAATCTCAGCTTTTACATTCATAGCATTAAGAATCTCTCTTAAGAAATTTTTAGCATCACCTATATAATCTCTCTTTAGTGTCACCTTAACTTTTGCTGGCTTAACCCCTATTATATTTAAAAATCCTTTACTACCTTCTTCTAATACTTCTATGGTAACTTTTTCTTCTGTAACATTTAATTCTCTTAAGGCATTCTGTATAGCTTCTTCAGCAGTCCTACCAATTATTTCAATACTTTTCATGCTTTAGATACCGCCCTTCCAATAATAAAATGATTTTATTATGCCGATTTAGTACTAGGCTTTTTATAAATTTTATTTAATATTAAAGATTGTGCCATTTGGATTAAGTTTCCTACTGTCCAGTAAAGTACTAATGCTCCTGGAAATTGTAATGACATAAATCCAAAGAAAATTGACATACCAATATTCATCATATTAGTTTGTTTAGCTGCATCTCCAGTAGCAGGTTGCATAGCCTTACTAGAAAAATATGTTGTTAAACCTGAAACTATTGGTAATATCATTGTTGGATCTTTTTGTGCTAAATCTGGCATCCATAAAAATCCAGCTCCTTGATAATCTATTGATTTAAATACATAAAACAATGCTATCATAATTGGAAACTGAATAAGCATTGGTAAACATCCACCAAACATGGACACATTATTTTCTTTATATACTTTCATTATTTCAGTCTGCTGTCTTTGAGGATCGTTTTTATACTTTTCTTGAACCTTTTTAATTTCAGGCTGAATTGCACTCATTTTAGCCGTAGATTTAGTTTGCTTTAGCGATAATGGTAATAAACATATTCTTGCAAGCAATGTAAATATTATTATTGCAATACCGAATGATATGTCTGGATTTGTTGTAATTAACTGGACAAAATTATGAACCGATTTAAATACTTCTACAAATATACCAGATAAGTAATTCAAATTAACCCCTCCTAATACTTTCTATTTAACAGGGTCATATCCTCCCTTATGGTAAGGATGACACCGTAAAATTCTCTTAATAGCCATAAAACCTCCTTTGATTGCGCCATATTTTTCGATAGCTTGAATTGCATATATGGAACAGCTTGGTTCAAATATGCAACATGGCGCTTTCATAGGAGATATATATTTTCTATAACATTTAATTACTAATAGTAATATTTTTTTCAACATTATTAAGCCCTGATTTCTTAAATAAATATTTAACCGAGTTTTCAATTTCTTTATAACTCTTATCCTTTGAAGCACTTCTTGCAACAAAGACTAGATCATACCCCTGCTTTAATCCTTGTTTATTTAATCTAACACTTTCACTTATAAGCCTCTTTACTCTGCTACGAACTACACTCTTTCCTACTTTTTTACTTACAGATATTCCTACCCTATTAATTCCTTTATTGTTTTTGAATACGTATAACACTAATAAAGATGTAGATAAAGATTTCCCTCTTCTATATACTAATCTAAACTCAGGGTTTTTTCTTAGCCTTTCTTCTTTCATAGTTCTATGTTGCTCTCTTTCTTAATTACAGAAAAAGGCCACATTAGCGGCCCTTATGCTGTCAATTTTTTTCTTCCTTTTTGTCTTCTTCTCTTAAGAACAGTTCTTCCAGAAGCAGTACTCATTCTTTTTCTGAATCCATGCTCTTTCTTTCTGTGTCTTTTTTTAGGTTGGTAAGTCATGAACATGTGCTTGCACCCCCTTCATCTTATATGTCATTTATAGCAATTAAATTATCACTACTTTATAAGTTTCACTATTAGATTATAAATGTAAGTAACTCTTATGTCAAGATAACTATTTATAACATTTTCTAACATTATTAATATGTCATTTTTTTGTGTTTTTAAACACCCTTGTTAATAAAAATTCCACAAAACTATTTTTTTTGTGGATAACTTATTGAATACCATGCAATCTTTTGATATCATTATGTATGGATGTTGATAAGTTATTTTTCGAACAAGTTATACACAATCTGTTGATTATTCTGTGAATAACTCTTATTTTTTCTCTTTTTTTTGTGTTTTTACATGAAATCTTAATGTTTTTCACCACTTTTGCCTGTGTATAACTTATAATTATATATTGTTAGTAAGTATAATTTACTATTTATTAAAACACAAATTATAAACATGTGAATAAAAATTTTAACAATGGTAAACAACTTTATATGTATCTATTATTCTGTTGATACTCTTGTGGATTTTTATCTCTTTTCTATTATTAACTATAGATATAACTATTTTAAGAGGAGGATATAAAATGAACACCTATGTAAATGAAATTTGGGAAAAAGCCTTAGAAATACTTAAAGCTGAACTCACCGAAGTAAGTTTTAATACTTGGATAAAAAGTATTGACCCACTAAAAATGACTGATTCAACTATAACTCTTGGTGTTCGTAATGACTTCACTAAGGATATCCTAGAGAATAGATATAAAGACCTAATAAAAAATTCTATTCAAGCAGCATGCAATAAATCATATTCAATAAACTTTGTTATAAGCTCTGAGGAAGCTTCTGATTTAGATACATCAACCTCTAAGCATACAAATAACAAACATAATTTAATTGTAAATGATGAAATGTCAGCAATCCTAAATCCTAAATATACCTTTGATTCTTTCGTCATAGGAAATAGTAATAGATTTGCTCATGCAGCTTCTTTAGCTGTAGCAGAGTCTCCAGCTAAGGCTTATAACCCGCTATTTATTTATGGAGGCGTTGGACTTGGAAAAACACACTTAATGCATGCTATTGGGAGTTACATACAGACAGTTAATTCAAAGTCTAAAGTAGTTTATGTTTCATCAGAAAAATTTACAAATGAGCTTATTAATTCTATTAAAGATGATAAAAATGTTGAATTTAGGAATAAATACAGAAATGTAGATGTACTTCTTATTGACGATATTCAATTTATAGCCGGTAAGGAATCTACTCAAGAAGAGTTCTTTCATACCTTTAATGCTCTGCATGATGCTAATAAACAAATAATCCTATCAAGCGATAGACCTCCCAAGGAAATTCCTACATTAGAAGACAGGTTAAGATCTAGATTTGAATGGGGACTTATAGCTGATATACAACCACCTGACTTTGAAACAAGAATTGCTATCCTAAAAAAGAAGGCTGATGTAGAAAATTTAAATATTCCTAATGAAGTTATGGTATATATAGCTACACAAATTAAATCTAACATAAGAGAACTAGAGGGTGCTCTTATAAGAATAGTTGCCTATTCTTCTTTAACAAATAAAGATATAAGTGTAGATTTAGCATCTGAAGCTCTAAAAGATATAATATCAAACAGGAATTCAAGGCAAGTTACTATTGAATTAATTCAAGATATAGTTTCTAGTTACTATAACTTAAAGGTAGATGACTTCAAATCTGCAAGAAGAACTAGAAATGTTTCTTTTCCAAGACAAATTGCTATGTACCTTTCAAGAAAGCTTACAGATACTTCTCTTCCCAAGATAGGTGAAGAATTTGGCGGTAGAGATCATACTACAGTAATTCATGCATATGAAAAAATTTCTCAGAATCTAAAGAAAGATGAAAGCCTTCAATCAGCTATAGCTGAATTAAGTAAAAGAATTAATCAAAAGTAATTAATAACATTTGTTATTAATTATTAAAAGATTTATTGTGGATTACTTTTCAAAAAAAATATATTCTTAATACTGTGGATAACTACTGAATTTCAAAATTAGTTTATCCACAATTTATTTTACACAGAAATTGTTGATATCATTGGCCTGGAAGTACTTATCAACAAATCAACAGCCCCTACTACTACTACTACTAAATATTATTTAATTATCTAAGCTATTTATAGTAATTTTATATGTGTATAAGGAGGAGGATTTTTTATGAAATTCTTAATAGAAAAAAGCTTATTACAAGAAGCAATTTCAGATGTTCAAAAAGCTATTACAGGTAAATCAACATTGCCTATACTTCAAGGTATATATATATATGCAAAAGATGGATTATTAACGTTAATTGGATCTGATATAGAAGTTAGCATAGAAACAAAAATACCAGCCAATATTATAGAAGAAGGCGAAGTGGTTCTTGACTCTAAAATATTTGGCGAAATTATAAGGAAACTACCTAACGATATAGTTGAAATAACTGAAATCAATAGTAATGAGGTAGAACTAAAGTGCCAAAAATCTAATGTTCAATTAGTATACCTAAATCCAAAAGAATATCCAACGTTACCGAGCATAGAAGAAGATGTGGTGCTATCTGTATCTCAAAAAACTTTAAAAAATATGATAAAATCAACCATTTTTGCTATTGCTCAAGATGATACAAGACCTATATTGACAGGGGTATTACTTCAAGTTAAAGAAAATAAACTAAATATGGTTGCACTAGATGGATTTAGAGTAGCCTTAAAGAGTGAATCCATGGATTGTAAATCTAATAAGGAATCAGTAATACCAGGAAAAACACTTAATGAAGTTTCTAAAATTCTTAAAGATACTGATGATGTTGTGCAAATTACATTTACAAAGAATCACATATTATTTAATTTTGGAAATACTAAAGTCATCTCTAGATTATTAGAGGGAGATTTTATTAAATATGAATCTATCATTCCTAAGGAGCATAATTTAAAAGTTACGGTTAACAGAAATGAAATTTTAGGTTGTATAGAAAGAGCTTCACTTATGGCGAAGGATGGAAACACTAATCTTGTAAAATTTGATATTTCTGATGATACCCTAGTTGTAACATCGAATTCTCAATTGGGAAAGGCTAGAGAAGAAGTTCAAATAATATTGCAAGGAGAGGGAATAAAAATTGCATTTAATTCTAAATATTTAATTGATGTGTTTAAAACAATGGAAGAGGAAAATATAACCATGGAATTTACATCTACGGTTTCTCCTTGTGTAATAAGAAATCAAGATAGTGATAACAGTGTTTATTTATTACTTCCAGTAAGAGTTGCTAATAATAATTAGGATGTGAGAAATATATGGTAGAAATAAAAATAGATACAGAATTTATAAAGCTAGACTCATTTTTGAAGTTTACTGGAGCTACTACCTTAGGGTCGGAAGCTAAATTTTATATACAAAATGAAGATGTTAAGGTTAATGGTGAAGTGGAAGTAAGAAGAGGAAGAAAGCTATATATAGGTGATAAAATAGAATTTCAAGAAGAAGAATATATTATTATATAAAACGTTAGGCTGATAAGTATTTCAGCCTTTTGAGTTTTATAGTTATTATAATTAAGAGATTCAGCTATATTTATATTTTTACAGTAATTTTCACACTTAGAATGTATATTATGATATAATTTTAGGTGGGTGTTTTTATGTATGTTAGATATTTGAATTTAATAAATTTTAGAAATTATAAAAATGTGGCCTTAGAATTATGTGATGGAACTAATGTTTTTCAAGGTGATAATGCTCAAGGAAAAACTAATATACTTGAGTCGCTATACTATTCGAGTGTTGGAAAATCACATAGAACTAATAAAGATAAAGAGCTTATATATTGGGACAGTAACGAGGCGTATATTAGTGCTTATGTGGTAAAAGAACGTTTAGATAAAAAAATAAATATAAAACTTTTTAAAGATGGGAAAAAAGCTATAAATATAAACTCAATAAAGATAACTAAGCTACAAGATATGGTAGGTGTTGTTAATGTAGTTATATTTTCACCAGAAGATTTAGATATTGTTAAGAATTCGCCATCATTTAGAAGGCGATTTTTAGATATTGAACTTTGCAAACTGGACAAAAAATACTACCATTATCTATCTTCGTATAAAAAAGTTTTAAATGAAAGAAACATTATATTAAAGAAATTTAGCGCTGACATAGATATGATAGATATATATGATATTAGATTAGCTGAATTTGGGAGTTACATAATAGCTCAAAGAATTAAGTATATAGAAAAATTAAATGAATTCTCTAAAAAAATTCACAACGATATAACTCAGGGAAGTGAGTTTATTAAATTTAATTATATAATGCAGCTTAAGGGTATTGATAATCTGCAAGAAGAGTTATATAACCTACTTAAAAGTAATAGAAAAAAAGACCTAGAGAAAAAAATTACATCTGTAGGACCACATAGAGATGATTTTTCTATATTTATAAATGATATAGATGTAAAGATATTTGGATCGCAAGGTCAGCAAAGAACTTCTGTTTTGACGATAAAATTTGCATCATTGCGAATAATAAAAGAATTAATAGGAGAATATCCATTGTTATTACTTGATGACGTATTGTCTGAATTAGATACAAAAAGGCAAGAATATATATTGAGATCTATAAATGGAATTCAAACCTTAATAACATGTACAGGAATTACAGGGATAAAAAAATATTTAAAAGGTAATAACATGAAAATATTCAATGTTGAAAAAGGAAGCGTACAAGAAATAATGTGATGGAGTTAGGGGGAATACTATGTTTTTACACTTAGGCGAAAGTATAGTTGTGCCAATTAAAGATATAATAGGTATTTTTGACATAGAATCTACTATGTATAGTCCAGACACTAGCCAGTTCATAAGGTTAGCAGAAGAAGATGGGTTTGTAGAACGTATAACTAGTGATAAACCTAAATCATTTATTATAGCTGAAGTAAACAAGAAGAGTAAGATTTATTTGTCACCTATATCATCATCTACTTTGTGTAAAAGGACTAATATGTCATACTGTGAACTTTAGGTTAAGTTAGGAGGATAGCTATGGTTAATAATGAAAAATATGATGAAAATCAGATACAAGTCCTTGAAGGACTTGAGGCAGTTAGAAAAAGGCCTGGTATGTATATTGGAAGTACTAGTATCAGAGGCCTACACCATTTAGTTTATGAGATTGTTGATAATAGTATAGATGAAGCATTAGCGGGCTTTTGTGAAAGTATACAAGTTATTATTCATAAAGATAACTCAGTTACAGTAATAGATGATGGAAGAGGAATGCCAGTAGGCATACACCCTAAAATGCATATACCTACGATTGAAGTTATAATGACAGTACTTCACGCTGGTGGAAAGTTTGGTGGCGGAGGATACAAGGTATCAGGAGGACTTCATGGGGTTGGAGCTTCTGTTGTTAATGCACTATCAGAGCTTTGTGAAGTTACAGTAAAAAGAGATGGGCATATATGGTATCAAAGTTTTTCAAGAGGTAAAACTGTTACACCTTTTGATAAAATCGGAAATACTGATGATCATGGAACAATAATTCACTTTATGCCGGATGAAGAAATATTTGAAAGTATTGAATTTGAATATGATACGCTATCTCAAAGATTAAGAGAGTTAGCATTTCTTAATAAAGGGATAAATATCAAAATTACAGATGAGAGATATGAGAAAGAAAATAAGTTTCATTATGAAGGTGGGATAAAATCCTTTGTAGAATACTTAAATAGAAATAAAGGGAAAATTCATAATGAACCAGTCTATATAGAAGGAATAAAAAATACAACTTCAGTAGAATTAGCATTTCAGTACAATGACACGTATAACGAGAATTTATTTTCCTTTGCAAATAATATAGATACAGTTGAAGGCGGAACTCACTTAGTAGGTTTTAAGACAGCATTAACTAGAGTTCTTAATGATTATGCTAAAAAATTTGGATTTTTAAAAGAAAATGATAAAAATCTAAGTGGAGAAGATGTTAGAGAAGGGTTAACTGCAGTTATATCTGTTAAGCTTACAGATCCTCAGTTTGAAGGTCAAACTAAGACTAAGCTTGGTAATAGTGAAGTAAGAGGAATAGTAGAATCAATAGTAGGAGATATTGTAAGTTCATTTTTAGAGGAAAATCCTACTGTAGGTAAAAGTATTATAGAGAAGGGCTTAAATGCAGCTAGAGCTAGGGAAGCAGCTAAAAAGGCACGTGAACTTACTAGAAGAAAATCAGTGCTTGAGAGTACAACTTTGCCAGGGAAACTTGCTGATTGTTCTTCTAAAGATCCATCTGAATGTGAAATTTATATAGTTGAGGGAGATTCTGCGGGTGGTTCTGCTAAGCAAGGAAGAGATAGGCGATTCCAAGCCATACTTCCCCTTAGAGGAAAAATAATGAATATAGAAAAGCAAAGACTTGATAAAATATTAGCATCAGATTCTATAAGATCTATGATAACAGCTTTTGGAGCTGGAGTTGGTAAGGATTTTGATGTATCTAAGATTAGATATAATAAAATAATAATAATGACAGATGCTGATGTAGATGGAGCTCATATAAGAACTCTTCTACTTACATTCTATTATAGATACATGAGAGAGTTAATAGATGATGGTCATGTGTTTATTGCTCAGCCACCTCTTTATAAAGTTAAAAAAGGAAAATTTGAAAAATACACATATAGTGATAGTGAATTAGATATAGTAATTGAAGAATTAGGTGGAAAAGATAACAATACAGATATTCAAAGATATAAAGGTCTTGGAGAAATGAACCCAGAGCAATTATGGAGTACTACAATGGATCCAGCAACTAGAACTCTATTACAAGTAACTGTTGAAGATGCAATGGCAGCAGATGAGATATTTACTATTTTAATGGGTGACAAGGTAGAGCCACGTAGAGAATTTATACAAGAGAATGCTAAAAAAGTTAGCAACTTAGATATATAGCTTTATGCTATAGTGAAGGTAGGTGTAAATATGGACACTATGGATAAAATAATACCAATAGATATAAAACAAGAAATGAAAAAATCCTATATAGACTACGCTATGAGTGTTATTGTTGGAAGAGCGTTACCGGATGTTAGGGATGGATTGAAACCAGTTCATAGAAGAATTTTATACTCTATGCATGAGTTAGGGATAACTTACGAAAAAGGTTATAGAAAATGCGCCAGGATAGTTGGAGATGTACTAGGTAAATATCACCCACATGGTGACAGTTCAGTATATGATGCACTAGTTAGAATGGCACAGGATTTTTCAATAAGATATATGCTAGTAGATGGTCATGGAAACTTTGGATCCGTTGATGGGGATGGAGCTGCAGCTATGAGATATACAGAAGCTAAGATGAGTAAGATTACTAGTCAAATGCTTCGAGATATTAACAAAGAAACTGTAGATTTTACTCCAAACTTTGATGGTGAAGAAAGAGAACCTGTAGTTTTACCAGCAAGATTTCCAACGCTACTAGTAAATGGATCTTCAGGGATAGCAGTTGGTATGGCAACTAACATACCACCACACAATCTTACAGAAGTCATAAATGCTGTAATCATGCTTATAGATAATCCAGAAGCTATAACTGAGGATTTCATGACTGAGATTAAAGGACCAGACTTCCCAACAGGTGGAATAATTTTAGGTAGAAGTGGTATTAGAAGTGCTTATGAAACTGGTAGAGGAAGGATTCTAGTTAGATCAAAAGCTGAAATAGAAGAACATAATGGTAGAAATAGAATAATAGTTTCAGAGATACCATATATGGTTAACAAAGCAAACCTTATAGAATCTATAGCAAATCTAGTTAAGGAAAAGAAAATAGATGGTATATCTGATTTAAGAGATGAATCAGATAGAGATGGTATGAGAATTGTTATAGAATTAAAAAGAGATGCAAATGCAAATGTTGTTTTAAATAGACTTTATAAGCATACAAAAATGCAAGATACTTTTGGAGTTATCATGATTGCATTGGTTAATAATGAACCTAAAGTACTTAATTTAAAACAAATTTTAACTCATTACTTGAATCATCAAAAGGATGTAGTAAAAAGAAGGACTATCTTTGATTTAGATAAAGCTAATGCGAGAGCCCATATACTTGAAGGATTAAAAATTGCACTTGATAATATTGATGCAGTTATATCTCTAATTAGAGCATCTAAAACAACACAAGAAGCTAAAGATGGATTAATTGAGAAGTTTAATCTTTCAGAAAAGCAAGCACAAGCTATTTTAGATTTAAAATTGCAAAGATTAACAGGTCTGGAGAGAGATAAGATTGAAGATGAGTATAATGAATTAATGAAAACAATAGCTTATCTACAATCAATACTTAATAGTGAAGAGATTCTACTTAACATCATAAAAGATGAATTAGTTGAAATAAAGACAAAGTATGGCGATGATAGAAGAACTCTTATAGAAAAAAATCCTTATAGCTTTGAGGATGAAGATTTAATTGATGATGATGATATAGTAATAACATTAACCCATGGAGGATATATCAAGCGTCTACCAGCTGATACCTATAATGCTCAAAAAAGAGGTGGAAGAGGTATTCAAGGGGTTACTACTAAGGAAGATGATTTTGTAGAGCATATTTTAATAACACCAACTTTAAATAATATACTATTCTTTACAAACAAAGGAAAGGTATATAAATTAAAGGGATATGAAATCCCAGAAGGTGGCAGAACTGCTAAGGGAACTAATATTGTTAATATGCTACCACTAGATCCAGATGAAAATATACAAGCAGTTATGTCTATAAGAACCTTTGATAGTGATAATTATCTCTTAATGGGTACTAAATCAGGAATGGTTAAGAAGACATCATTAGATAAGTTTGAAAACATTAGGAAGAATGGACTTAATGCTATTAACTTAAAAGAAGATGACGAAATTGTTGGAGTTAGAATAACTAAAGGTGATGATGAAGTATTATTTGTCACTAAGTATGGATACTCTATAAGATTTAGTGAAAAAGAAGTTAGAAACATGGGAAGAACTACTACAGGGGTTAAGGCTATAACATTAAGAGATGATGATATAGCTGTATCAATGATAATAGCAAAACCAGACGAAGAACTTCTTGTAATTAGTGAAAAAGGATTTGGTAAACGAACAGCTATAGAAAACTACACACTTCAAAGAAGAGGTGGAAAAGGAATCAAGACTTATAAGATATCAGAAAAGACAGGTAACGTGGTTAGTGCTAGGGTAGTTAGAGATGTAGATGAAATTATGTTAATTAACAGTAATGGTATAATAATAAGAATTAACGTTAGTGATATATCTACAACTAGTAGAAATGCTATGGGAGTTACTCTTATGAAAACCGGAGAAGATGTAAATATAGTAGCTGTTGCAAAAATTAACTATAATAGTGAAGAAGAAAAGAATGAGGATAAACAAATGTCTATAGATGGAATTGTAGACAATGAAAATAACTTATCAGAAAACTTAGATGAAAGTGATGACTTAGAAGAGAGTGATGAACTTGAAGAAAGTAATGATAAGACTTTAGAGTAAATTGATTAATTTATTATCAAATAGAAAAGGATTTTCTTAAAATGGAATTATCTATTTTAAGAAAGTCCTTTTCTTTTCTTTTATTTTGTTTTGCAACTTTTATTTTGTTTTGCAATATGTAATTCATATATATTGTTAATTTAAATATAGGTAAGATATCATATGGATATTATTATCTATTCAAATGATACAAACACATATCCAAGTGTATCAATATATGAATAGTTAAGGAAAATAATGAATTTTAAAGAAAAATAGTTATAAATTTAATTAATGATATTTAATTATAAATAATTTACTAAATAATCATGATAAGATATGTTTTGTCGCTGAGCGATACAATGACAGTTAAACATCAAATCAAAATTAAAAGTTTTTGAAAAGTTGTTGACAATATAAAGTTTATGTAGTAAACTAAGAAAGTCGTTAATAGTAAGCGATAAATTAAATGGTCTTTGAAAATTAAACAGAGAAAAAGGTAAAACCAGTTAATTCCGATAGAGAAATCTATCAAATAAATGACTTAACAAGTCAGCGAAAAAAGGGCAGAGCTCGAACTTTTTAAATTGAGAGATTGATCCTGGCTCAGGACGAACGCTGGCGGCGTGC
>NZ_DFCF01000007.1:0-98364 GCF_002367465.1 Clostridium sp. UBA3061
TATACTTTCAGGGTTTGCTTTTACTATCTTTCCATTTTCAGTGATAATAGCAGTTAGTATTTTCCCTGAAGGTATATATCCTTCTGGAGCTTTTGTTTCTTTTATTGCATACTCTCCATACTCCACATTTTTGAAATTTACTTTTCCATTTTCGTCACTTATAGCTATTGCTATAGGATTTGAATAGGAAGTGTCTGAAATCATATAGAGAGTAAACTCAGCTCCCTCAAGAGGGATATTATTTTCACCAGTTTTAAAGAATTCAATTTCACCTTTAATCTTTTCATCTTTATAATTATATGTTATATTCTTTTCATCTTTAGTATTTTTAAGTTGAAATTTATACAATTCACTACTTAATGTATATCCTGTTGGAGCAACCTTTTCTCTAACGTAATAGTCTATATCAAACTTCAATTTACTAAATACAATCTCTCCAGTTAAGTCTGTTGGTTCTGAAGTTTTTATAACATTTTCATACTTATCAAGAAGTTCAAATACAGCTCCTTCCAGTTTAATGTTTTCGTTATTTTTATCTACTTTTGCAACCTTAATGCTACCAGTTTCGCCAACTCCACCACCGCCAGCACCTTGGAATATAACATCAACATTTCCTGAAGAAGAAGTTCCCTCTATTCCTGTACCTTTAAAGGATATAGCGTTAGTAAATGGTGACTTACTTTTGTCCACTACATCAGTTCTAAAGGTTAAAATATATGCTTCTTCAGTTGGAGAAGGTAATATAAAGGTAAACTCTCTTGTTTCAGCATTATATTTTACATTTCTTTGATTTAAAACAACCTCTTCCCCTTTTTCAAGGTTTCCATCAGATTTTAAAATCTGCTTATACAGTTTTATAGATGTGGTATCAAGTTCAAGTCCCTCTTGAAGGATATCTGTTAAAGCTGCATCCTTAATTAATATTTTGTTAGAGTTAATGGTTACATTCCAATCAATATAAGAATTACCTCTTTCATAGATAGCTTTTTTATCTATTAAAGTACTTTTTATAGTACCTTTCCCTGTACTTTCTACACCTCCAGGCACTAAATCAGTTATTAGCTTTGCAGTATTCTCAACCTGCTTTTCTCCATTAGTGTTAAATATAGAGGTATCTGTAATTTTAGTCTTAAAAGTTATTATTTGCTCATCTTTGATTTCACTAGGGAAATTATATCTTAAGGTTTTGGCAGTTTCATCATAAACATAATTTGATGGCTCTGCAAGAATTCCATTAATCAAAACAGAATTAGGAACAAACTCCTGCCCACCCTTAATATTATCTATTATATAAGCATTAGGAAGAATCATTTTATTTTTATTAACTACAATCTTCCAGGTAATTTCTCTTGTTACATAGTCATAATCACTACTAGACTTATTTATAACTTCACTTTTTAAATACTGCCAATTAGAAGCATTAGATTCTTTAATATTGTCCCCTGTTAATCTAGCTTCATTGTAATAATTTTGATTATTGTAACTATATCCTTCCATATTTCCTGCATAAACCTTGGGATCTGTTACTTTTGTTCTAAAGGTTATTGTATAAGTTTCGTTAATATTACCATTAAAGGTATAAGTTAATGTTCCAGTTTTATTAGCATCACTCTCTGCTGCTTTCACATAGTTAAAACTTCCTCCTGGAACCTCTTTATCTATAGTAGCAGAACCCTCTACATACTCTTGTCCTAATCTTATTTCATCAGTAACCACTGGATTTTTTATTGCTATCTTATTGCTATTTATAGTAACCTTCCAAGTAATTTCTCCTGTAGCTGGATTATATCCTGCGCCTTGTTTAGAAATAATGCTAGTAGGTACTCCAACACCCTTTTCATCTGAAGCATCGCTTGGTACTCCATCACCAGTTAAAGTTGCTTTATTGTTATAGGTTTTCCCTGTATTGGAATTAAAAGCATCTCCATCAGTTACATCTGTTGAAAATTGGATTATATGTGGCTCATTAATAGCACTTGGGAAAGTATAGGTAAATTTTTGTCCAACTAAAGAGTAATTATCCTCAGTTTGGTTTCCATCCATCTTAACAGTACCATCTACAAAAGTTAACCCTTCTGGTATATCATCAGTAACTACAGCATTGGGAATATTTTGAGCATTCTTATTTATATAAATAGTCCAATTAATTCTCTTTGCCTCTACATCGTACTTTCCATCTTTTCTAATAAAGTCTGTATAAATAGCTACTGATGCCTCATTAGATTCTATAAAAGTTCCATCATGATTAAAGATTGCTTTATTCTTCTCATATACTGTAGCTCCCTCAGATTTAAAAACTTCTGGATTTACTACCTTAGTTTTAAAGGTAATTACTTGCTCTGTTTCTATTACACTTGGGAATTTATAAGTTAATCTATTATTGTTATAATCATAGTTATAATTTGCTGTATCTGCACTAACTCCATTTATAGTAACAGAACCAGGTATAAATTGTTGTCCCACTGAAATGTTGTCCACAATATCAGCATCATTAACCGTGACTCCTTCTGTATTCACAATTACTTTCCAAGTAATCTCATTTTTAGAAGGGTCATAACTTCCGTACTTTATAGCAGAAGCATCAGGAACTTCTGGTTGTTCAAAGTTTACGTTAATTATAACAGAAGAAGAATTTCCTCCAATTTCAAATGTAATAGGTACTGGACTAGGTCCTCCTATTTGGTCAGGATCAAATTGAGTATCAATAAAAAAGAATCCTGAAACATTGGAATTATTCTCTGCAAATTCATTAAACGTAATGGTAACATTACCATCAGTTTCTATTTTAACATTTGCAATTGTATCACCATTATCAAGAGTAATAGGGAAATTTAGTATACTTATTATTTGGATTTCCTTAGGTATTTTCAAAGTATAAGTATCACCATTTTTTACCGTCCCCTGATTTGGTATAGTAAACTTATAGGTTAGTTTTACCTCTTCATTTTTACTTATGGGATTTGATGACTCATTTATAGGATTCCCATCATTACCTGTTAATCTTACTTCAGTAATAAATGGGAAATCTCCTGTAATATCCATAGCACTAGCTTGCATTGTAGGAACAATATTTAAAACTTGACAAACTACAATAACTAAAGCCATAAAAATAGATAATCTCTTCTTTATCTTAGGTGCAGACATAAATTTCTTCTTTTTCATAATTCTCCTCCTTAATAATTTTTTTCAATAAAAAAAGACCGACCCTATACCAATCTTATATAAATATAAGATTTGTTATAAAGGTCGGTTGCACTACTTACTCCATATATACAAAGTGCCCAAATTAGTATATACTTCAATGTTTCCTTAAAACTATTAGTAAATTGTATTTAATATTTTATGGAACAAAATTAAATCAATCTATGCTTAAATATAAAAACAGATAGTTTCTTCTTTAGTTTGGGTATGGATTTAAATTTCTTTTTTAATCTTCCTCCTTAATAATTTTTTGTAATAAAAAAAACGACCCCATACCAATCTTATATAAATATAAGATTGGTTATAAAGGTCGGTTGCACTACTAACTCCGTATATACAAAGTGCCCAAATTAGTATATACTTCAGTGTTTCCTTAAAACTATTAATAAATTGCATTAAATGGTTTGCAAATAGAGCCAATCAACTTAATATTTGTTATTATTTAATATATTTTACCACCTAAGTATAACTCTTTGTTTAGTATTTGTCTATACACTTTTAGGTTTTTATACTAATATTTTCTATATCCAAGTTTTAAACTTATATAACTAAAACCGACCCCATGCAATCTTATATAAATATAAGATTGCTTATAAAGGTCGGTTGCACTACTAACTCCATATATACAAAGTGCCCAAATTAGTATATACTTCAGAATTTCCGTAAAACTTATAATTAATTAATCTACTATTTTATAAGAGGATATTAGCACAAGTATATATAACAGTCAACAATTTAATTACATGAAATACATAATTATCTATAAATATGACTAAAAGTAACATATGTATGTTTATTGTTTTAACATACAATATTTTATACATTAACAATATTATATTTTTACCTAAAAACAATAGGCATGAAACATTGATAACTCAAGCTTCACACCTATTTGAAATTTATAATATTATAATTAGGGGATAATTATAAGTATTAACTTTATTATTGTACTACTAAAGTAGCTTGCATTGTTTGACCCTTTCTTACGAATTCTATAGGAATACTATCTCCATCACTGTAGGCTTCTTTTTCCTTATTTAATTCTTCAACGGTCTTAACAGTTTTCTTACCTATTTTAGTAATTACATCTCCAGGTTGTAGTCCTCCCTTTTGTGCTATACTAAAATCTTCAATACTTTGAATATATATACCTACAGGTAAATTATATTGTTTTGATAAATCTTCAGTTATATTTCTAACTGCTATACCAAACTTTATTTTTTGTTTTACTAAGGCATCTAATTTTTCAGTGGCATCATTTATTGGAATTGCAAAACCTATTCCCTCTACTCCAGTAGAGCCTATCTTAGCTGTATTTATACCTATAACTTCACCTTGAGAATTTATTAATGGTCCTCCACTATTCCCTGGATTTATAGCAGTATCTGTTTGGATAAGGTTCATTTTCTCTCCACCTTCAGTTAAAGCTACTCCTCTATTAACAGCACTTATAATTCCTGTTGTTACAGAGCCTAGATATTCTTTTCCAAGTGGATTTCCTATGGCTATAACTTGTTCTCCTGCTTGAAGACTATCAGAATCTCCTAGTTCTACTTTACCTGGCATTTCAACATCATCAGTAATCTTAACAACTGCTAAATCTGCATCTTCCTGATAGTTTACAACCTTAGCACTTACTTCTTTACCTGTGCTAAAGATAACTTTAACTTGACTAGCATTTTTAACTACATGATAGTTTGTAAGTACATAACCATCATCTGAAAAAATAAATCCTGAGCCAATGCCTTCTTGTTCACCCATATCAAATCCAAATACATTAGTTGAAACTGAAGTGGTTGATACACCAACTACAGCTGGGGAAACCTTTGCTACTACTTCTGGTATATTCATACTGCTTATAGGATTAATATTTGTTGTTGTTCCACCGTTATTTGTTTTTGATTTAGCTTCCTTAATTGCTGATTGTATAGTGCCTCTCATAGCTCCATAAGTAACACCTGTACCAATTGCTCCTCCTAATATAGAACATATTAGAGCTATAGCTATATATGATTTAGCTGAACCTTTACCTTTATTCTTTTTATCTTTTTTCTTTTTTTCTTCTTCTTCTTGCCATGATGAAGCATTAACTTCATTCAATTTTAAGTCATCATTTGTTGTATATTCTACATCTTGAATCACAGTGTAGTTTATATTGTCACTAGTATTATTGTCATTATTATCTTTATTAATACCGGTGTTTTCATTTAAGTTATTATTGTTATTAATTTCATTATTATTTAATTCATTATTGTTTATATCTTTATCCATATTAAATCTTCCCCCTTATTAAAAGTTAAGTTGTTTACTATTCTTATCTATATATATTATTATCAACACTTATGTGTCAGTTAAGTGACTAAAATATGAATGAATTCTTAATTGTCCTTAAAGGATTAAAATTTAAAAATACCTATATGTAAATATAATATTCTAAAAAACTACTAAAGCCTTATAGCTTCAGTAGTTTCCTATGTGAACCCTAAATTAACTTAGAGGAAGAATAAATTCTTCCTCTAAGAAATATTAATATAATCTTTTCTTAGCATAATCTCCGTAATCATTACCATGATCACTCATGTCTACTTCATCTATAATGGAGTCAAAGTCAATTTCACTTTCGCTTTTTATATCTTCATTTAAATCATCAAAAGCAATTTCTTCACTAGTCTCCATATTGTAACTTCTTCGACTTTTTGTCTTTGCAGCTTCTATCTCAGCTTCTCTTACATTTTCCCAAACTGAATCAGACATAGGGGTTATGCTTCTAAAATCACCAAAATAGTTATGTGTATCTGGTGGATATATTGGTCTTGATTTATCATTACTCATATTATATCGCCCTCCTCAATCACTTTACTATAGTGTGTATTAAGGAGTTAATTTTTATGTATGAGTATTATAAATGTTAGAATTTTTTATTTTTCTGCATAAAGAGTTATTATCTTAACTATAGTTTCTACTGCCTTTTCCATAGAGTCTACAGGAATGAACTCAAATTTTCCGTGGAAGTTATGTCCACCTGTAAATATGTTTGGTGTTGGAAGTCCCATGAAGGATAATCTTGCTCCATCAGTACCTCCTCTTATAGGAACTATAATTGGCTCGATAGCAAGAGCTTTCATTGCTTCAACAGCTGTGTCTACTACATGAATTACAGGTTCTACTTTTTCTTTCATGTTGTAGTATTGATCTTTTACTGAAATTTCTATAGTGCCTGCACCATATTTTTTATTAAGAAGTTCTACTATTTCTTTAATTAAAGTTTTCTTTTCTTCAAAGGTATTTCTAAAGAAATCTCTTATGATATAAGACATAGTAGTCTTTTCTACAGTTCCTACCATATCACAAAGCATGAAGAAGCCTTCATATCCTTCTGTGTATTCTGGTCTTGCATTAACAGGTAATAATCCATTTAACTCCATAGCTATTTGCTGAGCATTTACCATTTTATTTTTAGCACTTCCTGGATGAACATTTCTTCCGTTAATAACTATTTCAACACCAGCAGCATTGAAGTTCTCATATTCGATTTCTCCAACAGCTCCCCCATCTACAGTGTAAGCAAAGTCTGCAGCAAATTTTTCTACATCAAAGTGATCTGCACCTTCTCCAATTTCTTCATCTGGAGTAAATCCAACTTTAATTGTACCATGTTTTATATCTGGATTTGCAATTAAATATTCCATAGCAGTAACAATTTCTGATATACCAGCTTTGTCATCTGCTCCTAATAATGTAGTTCCATCTGTTGTGATAAGAGTTTTACCTATATAGTCGTTTAATTCAGGAAAATCTATTGGAGATAAAACTGTATTTGCATTTAATTTAATATCTCCACCTTCATAATTTACCATTTGAGGCTTAACATCTTTACCTGAATAATCTGGAGCAGTATCCATATGAGATATAAACCCAATAGTTGGTATTTTTTTATCTGTATTAGCAGGCAATGTAGCCATTACGTAATTGTTTTCATCAATAGTAACATCACTCATTCCGATTCTTTTTAATTCTTCAAATAAAACTTCACCTAAAACTCTTTGGCTAGCAGTACTTGGAGTTGTTCCCGTAGAATCACTTGATTGTGTATCATACTTAGCATATCCTAAAAATCTTTCTATAACTTTTGACATAATATCGCCGCCTTTTTTAAATTTTATAAATATTTCATATTGTTTATCATATTTATTTTGTCTCATAACCCTAGTATATAAAACTCTAATTTTTTTTACAAGTTAATAAATTGTATATATCTACTATTTATCAATTTTATTTGTTATAATAATCATGAACAAGTTATATCTATTCGATGCTAACATAATGTATTATATTGAATAATTTTAATTTAATACAATACATTCTAATTTATAAAAGACAAAATTTAGTTATAAGTAATTGGAGGGTAAGATAATATGTTAGATTTTAATAAAGCCTTAAGCTTTGAGGAGTATGTAGAAAAACAACATGCCAAATATGGAAATATCCAAGATAAAACCTATGCAGACACTGAACTTTCTAGTGATACTAAGGAAGAAATAAAAAAACTAGACAAGGTTGTTCATGCTGCAATATTTACAGAAGGTTTTTGCCCTGATTGTATCGTAACTATTCCTTTCGTACAAAAACTTTCAGAAGAAAACCAAAACTTAAAGGTTCATTTATTTCCTAGAACAGGCTACGAAGGTTTTCTTGAAGAAGCAGTAGGCTGCAAAAGTATTCCTGCAGTAATCACTTTTACTGAAGAAATGGATCCTAAGGGTGCCTATGTAGAAATGCCTAAGGAGTTATTTAAAAAACTTCCTGTAATCTCTAATGATGAGAGAAAAGTTCTTGTTGCAGAATATAGATCCGGAAAATACAATGATTTAATAGAAAAAGACCTTTTAGATATAATACTCTAATTTTGTGATACATTTTAAAACTCATTCCTATATTTATTCATATATGGATGAGTTTTTTGTATTAATATTATATATGTTAATTATTAATGGGGTGATATTATGGGTTATAAAACAGAAATAATAACAAAGGATAAAATAAAAACTTCTAATTGGAGTGGGGGAACTACTAATGAAATATATATTTATCCTAAAGACTCTAATTACAAAGATTTAAACTTTAAATGGAGAATTAGTTCTGCCACTGTAGAGTTAGAACACTCCACCTTCACTAATCTTCCAAAAGTTTATAGATATATAACAACTTTGGAGGGTTCCATGGATCTTTGTCACAATAAAGGTCCTCTAATTCACTTAGAACCTTTTGAAGTTCATGGATTTTCTGGAGATGTAAACACAGAAAGCTTTGGAACTGTTACAGACTTTAATTTAATGATAGGACCTGGATGTGATGGGGTAATGAATGCACTAACTTTAAGTGAAGGTTCTTTACTAAAGCTGAATTTAAACAAAAGGAAAAACAGATACTCTTATCATAATTATATATTTTTCTCACCTAATTCAGACCTAACCCTTACAATAGATGGGAACAATATATCTCTACCTAAAAATCACACCTTAATCATAGAAAGTTGTGAAAAAGATAGCCTTTCTTCTATAGAAATTGCCTCCTCACAACCTTGCAATATCATTAGTATAGAAGTAGGCTTTTAAAAGTTATTTATTCAAATCTATGGCTCTGTTGAAAATTACAGTGATAAAATATAAATCTAATTTTTATAAAGTATGGAGCATGTACTTTAATATAGGTACATGCTCCATATTTTTAGTCTCTACAGACTTGCTACTCCCATTTCTCTTGCTATTCTCATAACTTCCTCTGCTACTTTGCCTGACACTCTCTTGTCTAAGGCATTTGGGATTATGTTTTCTTCATTTAATTCTTCTTCTGGAATTAGGTTTGCTAAAGCTCTTGCTGCAGCTAACTTCATTTCATCGTTTATTTCTGTTGCTCTAACTGTAAGAGCTCCCTTAAATATACCAGGGAATACTAGAACATTATTAATTTGATTAGCAAAATCTGAACGGCCTGTTGCTATTACTCTAGCTCCCCCTAATTTAGCTTCATCTGGCATTATTTCTGGAGTTGGGTTAGCCATAGCAAAGATGATTGCATCCGAATTCATAGTTTTTACATCTTCTGAATTTATCATATTAGGTCCAGATACTCCTATAAACACATCAGCTCCTACTAAAACTTCTTTTAATGAACCTGATTCTTTATTTTTATTAGTAACCTTTGCTATTCGCTCATGAGACTCAAATAAACAGTTACCACCATCATAAATAGCACCATTCCTATCACACATGATAATATTTTCTGCTCCTGCCTTTAAAAGCAATTTACAGATAGCAATTCCAGCAGAACCAGCACCATTTATTATTATTTTAACATCTTTAATATTCTTCTTAGTTAACTTTAATGCATTATATAAACCTGATAATACAACTACTGCAGTTCCATGTTGGTCATCGTGGAATACAGGAATATTTAACTCTCTTTTTAAAGTTTCTTCTATATAAAAACATTCAGGAGCCTTTATATCTTCAAGGTTTATTCCTCCGAATACAGGACATATTAATTTTACAGTTTTTATTACTTCTTCTGGGTCTTCACTGTCAATACATATTGGGAAAGCATCTACTCCAGCAAATTCCTTAAATAATAATGCCTTTCCTTCCATTACTGGAATTGAAGCTTCTGCTCCTATATTTCCAAGTCCTAATACTGCTGTTCCATTTGATACTATAGCTACAGTATTAGATTTTATTGTATAATCATAAACCTTATCTCTATCCTTAGATATTTCAATGCAAGGCTCTGCAACTCCAGGAGTATAAGCTATAGATAAGTCTTCTCTTGTATTAACAGGAATTTTACTTATAACCTCTAGTTTTCCCTTCTTCTCCTTGTGCATTTTTAAAGATTGTTCACCATATGACATAATTAAATCCTCCTAATTAAAATAATCTATTTTTTTGAAGATGCCTTATTTAAGTAATCACAATAAGGTGCTATAGGACATTCATGACACTTTGGCTTTCTAGCATCACATATTTTTCTTCCATGCCAAATAATATAATGATGTGCATCACTCCACATGTTCTTTGGTATGTACTTCATAAGTTTTTCTTCAACAATTTCTACATTATCTCCAGGTGCAAAACCTGTTCTATTAGAAATTCTAAACACATGGGTATCTACAGCTATAGCAGGCACTCCAAAAGCATTAGATAAAACCACATTAGCCGTTTTCCTACCTACTCCTGGAAGGGCTATAAGTTCTTCCATAGTTCTTGGAACTTTACCATTATGTTTTTCTACAATGGATTTACATGCCCCTAATATATTTTTACTTTTATTTTTATAGAATCCACAACTATGAATCTTTTTACCTAATTCTTCTTCACTTAAAGTTAGTATAGCCTGTGGAGTATTATACTCCTTATATAATTCCTTTGTAACTATGTTAACTCGCTCATCTGTACATTGAGCAGAAAGTATAGTTGATACTAAAAGTTCAAAGGGTGTTCTAAAATCTAACCCGCAGGCAGCTCCTCTATAGGTCTCTTCTAATATTTCTAAAATTTTCTTTCGTTTTTCTTTATTCATAAAATCACCTCAATAAATTTCAATGATTGTAGTATTCCTAGTTAGTTCACTTCTATTATATCAGATTTTTATTATTTTACTTAATTAAATAAGAGTTTAATTAGTATGTATTTATTTATAAAAGAATAATATTATTTTATAAACAAATACTATAAAAAACTTAATACAATAAGGAGGATTATTAAATGGATAATGCAATGTTTTGTTATCAATGTGAACAAACTGTAGGGGGAAAGGGATGTACTAAGTTAGGTGTTTGCGGTAAAACCCCTGAAATATCAAATTTACAAGACTTATTAATTTATCAGTTAAAAGGAATTAGTTGTTATGCTAAAGATTTACTTGATAATGAGCAAGTTATAGATAAATCAGTTGTTAGTTTTGTAGAAAATGCTCTATTTACAACTTTAACTAATGTTAACTTTGATGCAGCAAGCCATTTGAATATGCTTAAAGAATCACAAAAAATTAAAGAAAACCTAAGAAGTAAGGCATCTACCGATAAGGCGTATCCTGATCAAGCAACCTATAATTTAAGCAAAACTAAAGAAGAAATGCTTAAGGATGCCGTTAAAGCTGGAATTATGTATGATGGAGATTTAGATGCTGATATACGTTCTTTAAGACAAACTATTGTTTATGGTCTAAAGGGAGTAAGTGCCTATGGACACCAAGCTAGATTTTTAGGTTACTATGATGACCAAGTTGATAACTTCTATTTTCTAGGATTAGAATGTACAACTAATGATAACTTATCTGTTGAAGAGTTAATTAGAATGACTATGAGAACTGGTGATATGAGTGTAGCTGTCATGAAAAAACTTGATGAAGCTAATACTGAAAGTTATAAAAATCCAACTCCTCATCTAGTTAATGTAAAAGTAGAAAAAGGACCTTTTATAATTGTATCTGGTCACGATTTAAAAGATTTAGAGATGCTATTAAAACAAACTGAAGGTATGGGAATAAATATATATACCCATGGTGAAATGCTTCCTGCTCATGGTTATCCTGAACTTAAAAAATACCCTCATCTAGTAGGAAACTATGGTAGTGCATGGCAAAACCAACAAACAGAATTTGATAACATTCCTGGCTGTATACTCATGACTACTAACTGTCTTATGAGACCTAGAGAAACCTATAAGGATAGAATATTTACAACTAACGTAGTTGGATGGGATGGAGTTAGACATGTCACTCTTAAAGAAGATGGAACAAAGGACTTCTCTGAAATCATAAATAAAGCTTTAGAATTAGGTGGATTTACTGCTTCTGAAGACAGAAAAGAAATTCTTGTAGGCTTTGGTCATAAGGCTACCTTAAGTAATGCTGGTAAAATTGTTGATGCAGTTAAAAAGGGTGAAGTGCGCCACTTCTTCTTAATAGGTGGTTGTGACGGTGCAAGACCAGGAAGAAACTACTATACAGATTTTGCAAAAATGGTTCCTGAGGATTGTATTATCCTTACTTTAGCTTGTGGAAAATATAGATTTAACAAACTTGAATTTGGTGAAGTAGCTGGATTACCAAGACTTCTTGATGTAGGTCAATGTAATGATGCTTATTCTGCAGTAAGAATTGCTACTGCTTTAGCGGATGCCTTTGAAACTGATGTGAATGGATTACCATTATCTATTGTACTATCTTGGTATGAGCAAAAGGCTGTAGCTGATTTACTAGCTTTATTGTCCTTAGGAGTTAAGAATATATTCCTAGGACCTTCTCTTCCTGCATTTATAAGTCCAAATGTACTTCAATACTTAGTGGACACTTTCCAATTAACTCCTATAAGTACACCAGAAGAGGACTTAAAAACTTGTCTTAAACAAAGAGTTAACTAATATATTAAATGGTAGCCCATAGGACTACCATTTATTTTTATATTTTTATATTTTTATATAGTTCACAAAAACTTACCCTTGCGCAATCAGCTTGTCTTTTTCAAGAATGTGACTTACTAACCACTGATTTACGAATTCTAATAAATCAAGAATATATTTATGTTGATTTTCATCAATTTTATTTAAATCTATTTCCTCTAATTTTTTTATAAAGTTATCATGATCTATTTTTTGAGTAAACATTTTTTTATAATTTATACTCTCCATATAGGCTTCTTCATCTCTAAAGTGAAGAGCAGCATACCCTTTTAATTCTTCAATTAAATTTACTATTCTATCATATTTATCAATAATGAACTCATTATTTAATAACTCATAAATTTTATCAGCTATTTCAAAAAGCATTTTATGTTCATTATCAATAATCTCTATTCCTGTTTTAAATTCTTCCTTCATTTCGTACATTTAAATTACCCTCCAACTTCTCTCAATAGTGCTAGTTAAATACGTTCAACATGAATTTTTTGAACTATTTCACTCTAGGACTACATAATACCATATAAGTCAATATTCTTCTATAACTTCAAGTAATAAAATGGTGTATAATCCCTTAACTTAAACTTTTATTACTTATTATTTATTTCCATTATTATCTTATCTTGAGCCTGAAGTATTTCATACAATTGAACACTTCCTAATTTTCTTCTCGCCTCTACAAAATCAATATCTGGAAATATATTTTGAATATAATAAATAACTCTTGGTGAAGCTCCTAATATAGCTTTACATAGAGTATCCATATCTAATTTACACAGAACTGTTTTCACTCTTTCCCTATCTATACTAATAATATCCTCAAAACTAAATAGTTTCATAGATATTTTGTTAA
The DNA here is from genome assembly GCF_002367465.1 of Clostridium sp. UBA3061. Taxonomy (NCBI): domain Bacteria; kingdom Bacillati; phylum Bacillota; class Clostridia; order Eubacteriales; family Clostridiaceae; genus Clostridium; species Clostridium sp. UBA3061. The sequence continues at coordinate 13,510 of NZ_DFCF01000007.1, forward strand.
ATAAATATATGTCATTTTCTTGTATTGTCATCATTAATCTAGATTTTTCAACATCTTCAAGATTCCTTAGTAATTCTATTATCTGTTCTTCAACACTTAAGAGTTCTTTGTATGTTTTTTCTAGATAGTAGGATATTTCCTTCCAAAGTTCTTCTGTTACTTGTCCATTCCTAATAATTTCTTCATAATATTTGGTCCTTAGTTCTACTGATAGCAATGACACAAAAAAAGTTAAATTCATAATAATTCCCCCATAAACCCCATTGGTATAAATAAATTTATAACTATATACTCGTACCACTTTCCTAAAAATGAAATAATAACCTGTATTTGTTTCAAATAATTAACAATTATTACTGAACTACTTTGTGTGTACAGACAAAAACCTACAATAGGAAATAAATTTAGTTCTCTTTTAAGTATTAAATAAAAATATGGCATAGTAGTTACATGATGACATTCATTCCTTTACAAATTTAAGTACCTTCATTATCATAACTCTTTTGAATTCAGCAAGGTCAAGTAGATTAGTTCTTATTAAATGAGGTATAATATATTTAAAAAATATAGGAGGCAATATGTTTTGGCACATTACGGGAATCTTCAAAAAATAAGGGATGGTAAAAGAAAATATGGTATAACACCTCATATTCCTGGAGGTTTTATAACTCCAGAAAACCTTGAAAAAATAGCTAAGGTAGCTAAGAAGTATAATGGAGTTATAAAAATAACATCTGGACAAAGAATCTTAATAACTAATTTAGAGGAAAATGATCTACCTCAAATATGGGATGAACTACATATGGAACCCGCTGTTAAAACTCAAAATTCCGTTAAAAATGTAGAGATGTGTCCAGCAGGATATTGTAAAAGATCAAAATTTAATACAATTGGTATAGGTATGAAATTATCTAAAAAATATCAATGGATGGATATGCCTTGTAGAACTAAAATAGGTGTAGCTGGATGCAGAAATGCTTGTGGAAGTGTTTATAGTAAAGATGTGGGTGTTATAGCAGATATTAATGGTAAACTCATGGTAACAGCAGGTGGTTCAGCTGGATATAACCCTAGGATTGCAGATATTATAGCTAATGATTTATCAGAAGAGGACACTTTAAATTTAGTAGATGCTATATTTGATTTTTATAAAGAAAATGCTCATGATGGAGAAAAATTAAGTTTTTTTATTGAAAGAATTTCAATAGAAAACTTTAAAAAAGAAGTTCTAAGTAGGTGTTAGAATTTTTTATGATTTTAGTAAATGATGAAGAAAAGATTAACCATGTATTATAAATAAGCTAATTAAAGGCAAATAACAGGAGTTTTTATTAACTCCTGTTATCTTTTCCCTTTATTATTTTTTCACTTCTTCTAGTTTACCCATGAATAGTATGGTTCCACTTTCTTCATCTTCTATAATAAATACAAAAGGTCTATCAGCTATAAACTCTTTAGGGTCATTAATTATTGGCATTGCAGTTTCCCTAACTTCAACTATAGTAACTGCAGCTGCTTCACTTCCCTTTTCATTTACTTCTATTTTCCCTTGATGTAAAACGCTACTAACATATATATTTTCCCTTATTCCACTAAGATTAGCTCTATCACTAAAAATATCCTTCATTCCTAGGGCCACTAGAGATCCTTTTAATTCTTTAGTTCCATATTCCATTTCAAACTTCGGAAAGCTTACATTAACAGCTTCCGGCTCTTTTCCAATGGATTTTTTTATAGAATTCCACTTATTCATATCTAAATTATTTATAAAATTATCTATACTTAAACCTTCCTTTGGTAGTACTGCATACATAGATACTTTTCCACTATCATAAGGCATTTTTATAATTTTAAAATCATCCTTTTCTCCATAAAAGGTTTTATCATCAGCCGCAACCTTCCTCATAAAGTCTATCTCTGTTTTATCTCCCTTTGAATTTGTAAACTCACCTATAGTATTATTGTTTGTATCAAAGGGTTCTTGCCATTGTCCCTTGAAATATATAGCATTAATTAAATACATAATAACATCACCATCAATAGGACCTTTTAGCATATCTTTAATCATGTTATTAGTAGATTTTTCAATCCAATTATTAATTTTATCCACAGATGAGGATTTAGAGAAGTCCAAGTTATCCACTTTTGCACCAAAGATATCCTTATTAATGTTTATAAATTCTTTATTTATATGCTGACCTTCTCTTATCCATATAGAGTTACTTAGATTTAGCTTTACATTTTCATCTACATTCTCCAAATAACTATGAAGAATTTTATAACTATTATTTATCTTATCATCATTCATTCCTTCATAGCCTAGTACCTTATTCATCTCTGCCTTTGTATTCTCTTTAGCTCCATTATAGGTCATAGTAAGTGCCATGGAAATGCTCAAAGGAGATATAAACACATTCTTATTATTTTCATCCTTTGAAATTTCTTTGAATATATTGAATGCAAATTTATTATTGCCCTCAACCACTTCTTTATCCACCTCTTTAGCTGAAATCTCTTCCTTATTTTTACTATAAAATTTCTCACATCCAATTAAAGAAGTAGCTATTATAGCTATAAGCATTAAAGAAATTATCTTTTTTAATTTCATAACCTCACCTCTAAATTTAGTTTCACTTTATATACGCTGTTAAAGTGTTATAGTGCTATTTTTTATATTATTATAAATCTAATAATCAATTGATTAAATTATTTTCTATTGTATAATGGACATGTAATGCCTTAATAATTACCTATATCTTGAAAGCATTTTACTAAATTTAAGTATAGGTATTACTAAATTATGATATAAAAAAATGTTAATGTAGAATAAAAATATTGAATTAATAAAGTGAGGTTTATATGACTAAGGATTTAACTAAAGGAAATGAAACCAAAGCTTTAATAAGCTTTGCCATTCCCCTTATTATAGGAAATATATTTCAGCAATTATACAATATCGCCGACTCCATAATCGTTGGTAAATATATAGGAGCATCTGCTTTAGCGTCAGTTGGATCTTCTTTTACAATTATAGTATTTTTAACATCTATTATTCTGGGACTTTGTATGGGCGCATCCGTTGTATTTTCTCAATGCTTCGGAGCTAAAGATAATGCTAAATTAAAAAGTAGTATTTTTACTGCCTTTATCTTTATCGGCTTAATAACTATCATAATTAATTTATGTGCTATTTTCTTTACTGACAATATCTTAATTTTTATGAATACCCCACAGAGTTTATTTAATGATGCTAAACAGTATATAATTATAATCTTTTACGGTATAAGCTTTACCTTTATCTATAATTATTTTTGCTGTTTACTTCGTTCTGTTGGAAATTCCTTTATACCTCTTGTATTCTTAATAATAGCAGCCATAATTAATATAGTTCTTGATATTGTTTTTATAACTGTGTTTAATCTTGGTATTGCAGGGGCAGCTTATGCTACCATAATAGCTCAAGGCATCTCTGGAATTTTAACAGCCATATATTGTTTTATCAAACTACCTGAAATTAGATTTAAAAAATGCGACCTTAAAATAGATATAAAGATTTTAAAGTTAGTAGCAAATTATAGCCTTCTAACAAGTATCCAACAATCTATAATGAATTTCGGAATTTTATTAATTCAAGGCCTAGTAAACTCCTTTGGAGTATCAATAATGGCAGCCTTTGCAGCAGCTGTTAAAATAGATTCCTTTGCTTATATGCCTGTTCAAGATTTTGGTAATGCTTTTTCCACCTATATTGCCCAAAATAAAGGTGCCGGTGAAGCTTTAAGAATAAAAAAAGGAGTAAAATCTTCATTCAAGATTATTACCTTATTTTGCATTATAATATCAGCAATTGTAGTAATATTTTCAAAACAATTAATGACTATATTTATATCTCCATCAGAAGTTGAAATTATAGCTTACGGCTCTCAATATCTATGTATAGTAAGTGTATTTTACTTTCTCATTGGATATCTTTTCATGTTCTATGGTTTTTATAGAGGTATAGGTTCCACTAATATATCTATTTTTCTTACTATTATATCCTTAGGACTTCGTGTCGGAATTTCCTATTGGCTAGCTCCTACCTTTGGTATAACTGCAATTTGGTGGTCTATTCCTATAGGTTGGTTCATTGCAGATATAATTGGTATATCCTTTATAAAAAGGTTTATAAGAAATATAAATAAATAATAAAAACCTCTTACAGATTACTCCTTTAAGTATCTATAAGAGGTTTTTATATAATATTTTAAATTTATAAACTAATAGTAGTTTCTTTTTCTATAGATATATTTACTTTATCTGCTGCTTTAAATATTATAAGTCCAAAAGTAAACATTACCACAATTCCTGTTACCCCAGCCTTAGAGCTTCCTGTTATATGGGTTGCTATACTCATAAGCATAGTTCCCATGAAAGCAGCCCCTTTGCCAAATATATCATATAGTCCAAAGTATTCACTAGATTTCTCCTTAGGAATAATTTTTGAGAAATAAGATCTTGATAATGCTTGAATTGCCCCTTGAAATACTGCAACACATACTGCAAGAATCCAGAATTCCCACGCTTTATCTAGCTGTAATGCGAATATGGTTATTGCTATATAACCCATAATTGAAGCTGCTATTAACTTATCACTTTTAAACTTTTTAGATAATCTTCCAAATAAAATAGCACAAGGAAAGGCAACTACTTGAGTTAAAAGTAATGCTAATAGTAAATTACTATCTGTAATTCCAACATCTTTTCCATAGGATGTGGACATGCTTATAATTGTATGAACTCCATCTATATAGAAGAAAAATGCAAGGAGGAATAAAAAAATCTTCTTGTTTTTTCTAATGTTTAAAAGAACCTTACCTAGCCTCTTAAAACTTTCTGCCACTGGCTTATTTCCTTTTTCAACATAATACTTTTGTTTATAGTTCTTTAGTAGGGGCATTGTTATTAGTAACCACCATAGAGCAGTTAATATAAAGGCTGTCCCCGTTGCCATGGCAGTTGTAAGTCCAATTTTATCTGCAAAAAGTACGAGAAGTAAACTTACTGTAAAAGGAATGCAACTTCCGATATACCCCCAAGCATATCCATGAGATGATATCTCATCCATTCTATCATCAGTAGTTATGTCGTTGAGCATGGCATCATAAAAAATAAGGCTTCCTGAAAAACCAACCTTTCCTATGACAAATATAGCTAGGAATACAATCCATGGTACTGGAAGAGCTAAAGCTGCACAACCTAGCACTCCAAACATCATGAATAATGAAAATAGTGGTTTTTTATAACCTTTAGTGTCCGCTACGGTTCCAAGTATAGGTCCAAGTATCGCTACAATAATTGTAGATAAGGATACAGCATAACCCCAGTAAGCTGTTGAATCTGCTGGTGAAATCCCTGATAAACTCGCAACATTTTTAAAGTAAATAGGAATTATAGTAGACACCAACATGGTGAAAGCTGAGTTTCCTACATCATATAGAATCCACTGCTTTTCTAACTTAGTAAATTTACTCATTTTACCCCTCCTATAGAAAATTTCTATTGAAGAATTCCCTCAGGTTGTCATTACTTTTTATAGCACTATAGTACTCTTCAACTCTATGTACTGCCTCATCTATAGCCTCTTCATAAAGCTTTAAAAGCTTTTTATTTATTTCTATACACTTTATATTTGGTTCTACATTAATTATCATACGGCTAAAGCCTTCTCCACCTTTAATTAAGCCTAATAAGCCTTTTATAATCTTTCTTTTCAAATTGTTTTCACATAATAGTAGTTTATTATAAAACCTTACAGACTTAAGGCATTTATATATTTCTTTTCCACTAACATTATCATAAATGCTAGCAATATGTGCTGCTATAACCTTATTAGGAATAATATGAGCTCCTGCACTATGCCTTTGTGGACTTAAATTATTTCTCCTCATTAATGCTCCATCTAACTCTGCTTCTATTTCAGCATGAGATATATTACTTTCCTTCATAGCTTCTGCAATAAAAGGATGACAACTACTATCAAGGACAAAGTGACATACAAATCCTAAAATATAAGAGAGACAAATCTCATCCTTACTTTCTTTAATATACTTTTTCGACCTTTCTAAAAATCCATAGGCCTTTTCATCATGTAATCTATGTCCATACTTAATTATTTCATTCTTAAATAAGGGCTTATAATAAAAAAGTATATCTGGACCATTAAGCCCTATATAATATGCTTCTTTATTTTGGGTTATAATATCTTTTATCCCATGTGGCAGTTTTTCTAAGACAGTATGTCCAAAACTATAGTGAGTATAACTTGCGGGCATATAAATCCACCTTTCAAATTCATTAAATATTCTGACTTCTGTTATAATTATATATTTCTTATGTTTTAAGTGAGTTATATTAAGGTAAAATTCTTGTAAATCCTTATACTATTAATATTCCTAATTTAATTATAAAAGCACCAACTAATTAAAGCTAGTGCTTTTATAATTTATTCCACTATGAACTGCCAATTACCCTCTTGATGAACTAAAATATTATTTACATCTATATATATTTTTCTTAAAAATCTTTCTGTAATACTTAAATCTTCATTATCTAGGTATACCTCACCTTGCTGATTTTCCATATCACCCATGGCACCACCAGTTCTAAAATTTTCTCTTACCATAAATATTGTTCTACTTTCATCATAATTATTACTAAAATCAAAGTGTATAGTATACTCTCCACCTTTATTTGTGATAGAAGCAGCTTTAATACTATCTTGAAGCCCTTTAAGTTTAAGGTCTTCATTTATTTCAGAAGTTTCACCCTTCTTAGGAATTTTTATAGCTAATTTACCTCCTTCTTTTAAAACATAATTTATATCTATATCCTTTATTTTTATATCTAATTTGCCTTTGTACGGATCTAATATTTTAAAAGCTCTCCCAGTTCCATCATTAGCATTTTCTATAGATAATAAAGTACCTTCTTCATCTCTAACTTCAACTTTTCCAATGGCATCTAAACTAATGGTGTAATCTTCACGCTGCTGATAATCTATATTGCTCCATATTTTAAAGTATCTTTCTCCTTCTTCATAATAACTGGTTGCCCCTAAAAGAACTTCTTTATCTATGGCATTTCCACCAATTTCATCATAACTATTTTTAAAATCTACCTTTTTTAAATTAAACTCCCCTATATCTTTATCCTTATAGTGCAACTTAAAATCTGTTATTAAACCCTCACCCTGCTGAAAAGTAAATCCTGCATATCCTCCACTTGCAAAGCTAGTTAATCCTACATTATACATATTTCCATCACTAGTCTTTAATTTTAAGTTGTTTATTATTTCTCTTTGATATCCTATGCCTTCAGCTTCTGCATCTTGGTTAAACCACATCTCAACATATATATTCTCACCATCATTTGCAATACTTTTTACTAATGCAGAACTATCATCAATATTAATTCTTACTGGTTCTTCTAACATATATAGCTCTTTATCTGCTTGCTGTTTTATAATGCCTTGGGAAGGAGTAAATATTAGTTTTTCAGCTATCTGCGCAATGACTTCCTTGCCTAAAGGTGACATGCCTATTAATAGGGCTAATATAGCAACCACTGCAGCCACTTTATACTTCTTCATAGACTTTTGCATTTTCCCGTTTTTCTCCTTCAAGGATTTCTTCAATCTGTGTTTTTCAACTTCATCCATAGGAATTTCTTCAAACTCACTTATATCAAAATCAATCTCATTAAATTTATCATATATATCCTTATTATCCATAACTATACCCCCTCCCTAGCTTCCTTATAGTACTCTCTTCTTATCCTTTCTCTGCCTCTACTAATTCTAGTATTTATATTACTTACAGAAAGCTTTAATGCTTCACTAATGCTTTTACTCTTCTCTCCAAGTAAAAATTTCATTATAAAAATAGTTTTATCTGGTTCCTCCATACTTTCTATAATACTTACTAACCTGCTATTTTCTATATCATCAAGATAATGATCTTCTGCACTTTTACCATCAGTGATGGCTTCATCCATAAGCTGGTTATTTTCTTTTTTACCATACTTTCTGTAGTAATCAATTGCTTTAAATTTTGTGATAGCCCCTATCCAACTTTTAAACTTAGAACTATCCCCAGTAAACTTATACCCATTAACCCAAATTGCCATAAATACATCTGACATACATTCCTCAATTAAACCTTTATCCTCTATAGAACATAAGGTTTTAGATATAATTCCTTTTACTAAGGGCCCATATATATCAATGATATAATCAAGAGCTTTAGGATTTTTTCTTTTTAATTCTGCAATAAAATTGTCTTTATCCACCCTCATTAAATCTCCTCCAAATTTCCTTCTTCACCCTATATATCGAAAGCAATATAGCTTTTCTTACAAAATTATAAAATTAAATATAAAAAGTGTCTTAAAATATACTATACTTTAGTTTTTACTAAAATATAATCCAATATTTTAAGACACTCTTAAATTAAACATTATTTAATTATTTACTTCTCTAATTACTTACTTATCTAATCTACAGAATCTGTTTCCTCTAATGGTTTAAAGAAACTTTTTTCCCTTTTACAAACAGGACATCTCCAGTCTTCTTTTAATTCTGCAAAAGGTACCTCTTCTTGGCTTTCATCATACAAGTAGCCACATACACTACATTTATAAATTTTCATATCAATTCCTCCTCAATATAAAATTATATTAATAAACTCCTTATGTTAGTTAAATTACCAACTCAGGATTATTAATCTCTTACCCTTTGATGTAGCTTTAGTCATCCTATTTAAATTGTAAATCTCCTTAAAGTCCCATGAACAAAACAACTATTTAACTAGTTATATATATTCCTAGTTGTAAAGTTTTATATTTTTATATTTACATAGTTATATACTTGCCTTTTCAAGATTCTATGGCTCTACCTGTATAAAAGTATTTCCCCCAGAGGACTCCAACTTATTAAGTGTACCATTATTATTAATTGACGTCATAGGGTAATATTTATATTTAAATCCATAGGTGTCTTGAACCTCAACTAACACATCTAACATATCTCCATTTTTTAATTTATATTTCTCTTTGATAGTTCCAGTATAATTACTAACTTCACTTGAAGGTTCATTACTTTTTTCTAATTTAATTTCATCTATAACTTCCTCATTTATTCTTATCTTACATGAAGCTTCTTCTACAGAATTTCCTTTTATAGAACTTGGATAAATGACACTTTCAATCCGTCCATCAATTATAACTTCATCACCCTTTGTTTCATATTTCCCTTTAAAAGGTTGAGGCATAATTTGAAGTTGATACTCCATTTGATCTATATATTCATCTTCCCATGTTTCTTTTTTCACTTCTTCTCCATAGTCTAAAGTAAATCCAAATTTAACAGTACTCCTTATGGGAACTGCTATCTTTGCACTATAGTTTAAAGCTTTATCTAATTTACCTTCAACACTCTTACTATCTCCATCGCTACAGTCATAGTTAAAATAAAACTTTAATCCTTCTTTATATACCTTAGGAGTTCCTTTAAGCTTAATACTAATGGTTTTGTTTTCTGCATCTAGCCCTTCTACTGAGTAACTAAAGTCACTTAAAATACTCCCTTGCTTTTTTAGGGTTTCTTCTACGGTGGTATTAATGCTACTTAAGGATGTCCTCATATCATTATACTGATTATAAATATCACCTCGTAAGCTGTCTAGGTCTTGTCTAAGAGAATTAACTTTTAACAAACCCCACAGATTAAGCAATATCAAAACTATAAACCCTATAATAACTCTTCTTTTTACTTTTTTATTTTTCTCTAATAACTTATTATCTTCCACTTCAATCCCCTTTCATAACTATATTCTTATCCATCTATCTTCTAATGCTTTATTAACCATATCTTCATCACATAAATATTCTCTTAATATATCTCTTATGTATCTATCATCATATTGATGATTAGAATTATTCTTTAAATCTTTATATCCAGAACCTCTATGAAGATAATCAGAGCTACTTACCCTATAAACTTTATCTTCCTTAAGAGGTTGTCCATTTATAATAACTTCTAGTACTTCTCTTTCCCTATATTTAATCTGTACATTTCTAGAAAAATGAAGTCTTCCTACATATTTTCCTCTAAAGCCCGGCCCCCTACCATCAGCTAAAACTATATCTCCATCTAAACTTTCCTTAATAGCTTCTAATATAGATTTTCCTTCAATTTCAAAGTATGTAGGATTTAATGGAGATGGCTCTATTTGTAATAGCTTAAGATTAGTTACTGCACCTTTTTTTATTCCTCCATTTAATACTCCACTATTTATGAAAGCAAAATCACAATTATAAACTTTAGATAGTCCATCTGCTAATAAGTTAGTAATAGGATTTTCTTCTATTACATCATGCCATAAATTTTCTTTAACTTCATATAGTGGTATAGAAAGATTATTTAAAGCTATCTCTTTATTCTTCTTTAATACTTTAATTATACCTTTATCCATATCTAAGCCTTCTATATTTATATTTTCGCCTTTTACTAAACTTACTTTATTATCTTTTATAGATAGTTTCAATACTCCCAAGTGTTCTCCAAACTGTCCTGAGGTATGGATTATGGTATTATTTATGATCTTAGGTTCATCCATAAGAATATGAAAATGTCCTCCTATTATTACATCTACCTCTGAAATTTTTGTTGCAATCTCTTCATCCTTATCCATACCTAAATGGGATAGAACTATACATATATCATATTTACCCTTATTATTATTTATCTCCTTATTTATTCCCTGAAGATAATCTAAAATATCTAATCCACAACTTGTACTAAACTCATTTAAATTTGGAGAAGCACCTATAATTAATATCCTTAATCCTGCTTTATTAATTATTATACTTTTGCTTAGCCCTTCTATTTCCCCACCATTGAGTTTTCTTATATGACAACTCAAAAAAGGTATCCTTCCATCAGAGGTTAATCCTTCTAAAGTATGAATTCCATCAAAGGTCTCATTATTTCCAATGGAAATAGCATCATATTCAGCTTCCTGAAGTAAATCTATTGCAACCTTCCCCTTAGTTCCATTAACTTCTACTCTTTTAAAATCTGCTAGATCTCCTGCATCTAATACAATTGTATCATCATTTTTTAACTCATTAATTTTTGTAGTTATTCTTGCTAAATTTTCAAAATTGCTATGTATATCGTTAGTATGTAATATTTGTAATTCCATAATACATCTCCTTTGTATATGTTAATAAATCGTTATAAAATTTACATAAAAATATTTTTAGCTAAATCAACGAACATTATATATATCCATATATATAAATATTTTACAACATACCATGGAATATTTATATAAAAACCTCGTTGAAATTGAAATTTATTTTCACAAATATTACATATATAACATAACATACTATTAGGTAGAAATTAATTCAAGGAGAAAACAAATGAGCAATTATAGTAATTACTCACATAGAAAAATGGAATACGCTTGTGCTTTTGTATTACCTCAAGCATATGAAAATTTATTTTTAGTTAAAGATGCTCTATCAAAGGGCACAATATTTAAGGATTTATATAAACCTTACAACGAGAAGAAAAACTCAAGATGGGAATAGAGGGGTGAGATATTATGTATGATCAAGAATTATTAAATAATATAAGAAAACTTCAATTTTATTGCATAGATTTAAATCTATATCTAGATAACTTCCCTGATAACGAGGAAGCTACTAAGGATCTACAAGCCGTATCTCATAAGCTCGGAATATTAGTACGTCAATATGAAGAAAAATATGGCCTACTTACTAATTTCGGCTCAGCCTCTGTTGAAAGTCCAATGTGTTGGACTTCATTACCATGGCCTTGGGAAAATTATTAACACAGGAGGATTATAATATGTGGTATTATACAAAAATGTTAGAATATCCAATAAATCTTAAATCTAAAGATCTTAGAATGGCAAAATTTCTAGTAGCTCAATATGGTGGCCCAGATGGAGAATTAAGTGCAGCACTTAGATATTTGAATCAACGTTACACTATGCCTACTGGAAAATCTAAAGCACTACTTACTGATATAGGTACAGAGGAGATGGCTCACGTTGAAATGATAGCTACTATGATTTATCAACTTATGAGCAATGCTACTCTAGAAGAGCTTGAAGAAGTAGGACTTGGTGGTCACTATACTAATCATGGAAGAGCTTTATTCTACACAGACCCTAATGGAGTACCTTGGACAGCAGCTTATATACAAGCTAAAGATGATGTAGTTGCAGATCTTCATGAAGATTTAGCTGCAGAAGAAAAAGCAAGAGCAACCTATGAGTGGTTAATAAATCAAAGTGATGATTATCAAATTAAAGAAATTTTGAAATTCTTAAGGGAAAGAGAAGTTGTTCACTTCCAAAGATTTGGTGAAGCTCTAGATGACGTACAAGACTGTTTTAAAAGAAAACCATTACTAGATCCATTGAATAGATAAATTAAAAATTTATATTCTAAGTGAATATACTTATATAAATAAGGGGCTTGCAAAACAAACTAATTTTATATATTTTGCTAAGATCCCTTATTTTAGTTTTACTAGATAACATTGTTATGATTACTATAAAATTCCATATAATATAATAATCAATAAAAAAGGAGATTAATCATGGATAAGAGTCAAATTAAATCCTTAATTAAATGTGTTGTTTGGGGAATAGTCTGGTCTATTATCTTAGTGTTAATTGGATTAGGTATTGTTCATTTTACTGCCCATAACTTAAAGGATGTTTTATTTATTGAAGGTATAATATTAGTTATTCTAGGAATTTCTTCTTTCCTAGGAGGAAATCCAACGGGATTATCTCTTCAAGGACTTTGTCAAGCCAATGCTCAGTATATAGCAAATGCCAATCTTGAAGTAACCAAAATGGAAAAAGAAAAAACTAGTACTATTAAAAAGAATTTTAAGGCTAGCATAAATACTATTTCACTAGTTATGGGTGGTGTAATATGTATAATAATCAACTTTATTATTTAGATTTTAAAAATATTATAGGGGATATCAATAAATAAACTTCTAATCTTTCACTATGTTGAGCTTGTACTTATATTAGATGACAAGCTCGACATTAATTTAAGATTTAGCTTATTTTGAGATATCCCCTTTCTTAAATCAGAAGTTTTAACTATATTATAGTTGTATCTCCATTACTACTTCTCCCCACATTATCTTTCCAGTTTTTCTGAAATCTACAGACTCATATAATTTTTCAGCGACACTATTTTCTGGTTCAAAGCTTGTATAAACTTTTATATTTCCATGTTCTTCTTTTAATAGTTCTAATAGTTTTAATATAGCAGCCCTACCATAACCCTTACCTTGATATTTCTTATCCATCATAAGTCTACACATCCACCAGCTATTATCATCACTATCAAAGCTGTACATTAAAAATCCTACCATGGTTTCCCCATCGTAGATTGCCATCGGATAGTTTCCTTCTTCAAATTTAGACTCCAATATAGAATATGAATTTGATGCTACGAAACACTTCTGGTTTTCTTCTACAGAGAGCTCAATACATTCTCTCCAATTGTCATTGTCTATTGCTTTAAAAATAATCTCCATAAATATTTTCCCCCTAATATTATATTTCTTTCTTATAAAAAACCTCATCCTCAGCTTCAAATCCAGTTATAAACTGTTTAAAGCCAAAACTAGAGTATAGATTTTTTGTTACTATATTCTCTGGATGAAAGCTTAAATATATGGTTTTATATTTAGACTTTTTCTTGATATCTTCTAATACTAATGCTAATGCTTTTCTCCCATAACCCTTTCCTTGATATTTTTCATCTACCATAAATCTTCTTAATTCGGCCATTTCATCCTCATCTTCTTCTCCATGCATAGCAAATCCAATAATTTTATCATCCTTATAGATTCCTAACAGTGTATAATTAGGATAAAATCTGGATTCTGCAATAGACTCTAAATTAGAATGAGGCAAGTATGTCTCTTGCTCCTTTGATATTTTTAACTTAGCACATTCTTCCCAATTTTCTAGATTTATATCTTTAATGCTAATATTCATTTATTCACCTACCTAGAACTATTTAATTTTGAAAACACAACTCTATACTCATATTTATCAGTTGCTTTGTTATAAACTTATTCTCTACTTATCCCTTCTCTTATATGTCTTCAATTTTGTCTCCTATTAATTCTATAAGTTCTGTTCCCAGAGTTTCTCCCCAACTTAGATAATCATGCCCTGATGGAAAGTTTTCATAACTTACTTCATATCCTTTTTTATTAGCACATCTCTAATATTATTTATTACATCCATCATTATAGGTTCAGTATCATAAGGAGCATCTTCTAACACTCCAGCATTTAAATAAAATTTTATTGGTAACCTTTCGCTCTCTTTAAATTTATTTGTAAGCCACTGCTCATCATACCAATAAGAGCCTGACTGAGATAATACATTTCCAAAAATACTTGGATTTTTATAAGCCATATAAGTAGCGGCTAAACCTCCAAGACTCACCCCTCCAATAATAGTATCCTTTGGACTCTTGCTTACATTGTAATTTTCATATATCCATGGTATTAATTCCTTAGCTATAAAATCAGAATATTTATCACTACAAGTTAATTCTTCATACCTGTTCTTTGTACTTTCAATTAGTACACAAATTACATTAGAAATCTTTTTATCATTTATTAAATTATCTAAAACTGTAGCAGCCGAAATACTTAAATATTCAAAACCATCACTAAGAATTAACAGTTTACATGGCTCTTTAATTTCTTTATACCCATAAGGTACATATGTCCATATTCTCCGGCCACCTCCTAGGATATCACTATTAAGTCTATATAATTTTACTTCACCCTTCCTTGTATATTCCCTAAATTCTGTCCATAGCTCTGTCTTAACCTTAGGCATCATTACTAAAGACGATATTAACTCTTCTGATTCTGAACTTTCTTCATCCTTTGGAAACACAAATTGATTTGGATTTAATATATCTATAACAGAATTCTTCTTTATCTTTTTATAATCATCATTAAATTCATAATTGAGTGAAAAATTGTATTTAAACTTTACACCATTTCTTACCTTGTATGTTCTAAACCAAACATCAGTGTTTTCTATATTCTCCATAATATTTTCATTATATCGAAACCCTGGAACTCCCCCATAAATCATCACATTATTAATATCTTTTCCTCTATATAAAAAAGTTACTAATGCATTATTATCATCCCCTTTAATATTCTCTATCAAGGGAGTACCTTGTTCTTCTACGTATTTCCAAAACTCCTCTATAACATTAAATCTTTCAGTTTCTATATTCTCAATTAATTTTTTATTCTGCTACTTAATGTATCTTCCATACTATCATCCCCATTCATAAATACACCTTCATTATTACACAGCTAACTATTTTTAAGGCTACTTATTACTGAATCAAATATCTATAATAATCTAATTGTGTTTTAATCTTAAATCCATTATTAATATAAAGGTTATATGCTGTATG
This sequence comes from Clostridium sp. UBA3061, assembly GCF_002367465.1. Taxonomy (NCBI): domain Bacteria; kingdom Bacillati; phylum Bacillota; class Clostridia; order Eubacteriales; family Clostridiaceae; genus Clostridium; species Clostridium sp. UBA3061. Next base: position 29,074 of record NZ_DFCF01000007.1, read on the forward strand.
ATTTTTGCTATCCACCTCAAGATATATATCTTTAATATCCAAGGTCAACGCCTTCTCTATTCCCTTACTTAATATCTCTTTTCCATAGCCAAGTCCTCGATACTTAGTTGAAATTCCTAATCCACAAATAAACGCATTGCCACCTTCTAAGCTAATACTACATATACCAACAATTTCATCATCTACTTTAGCCATATAGGATATCCTATCTTTAGATTCTATTGCTCTATTAACAATTGCATTTCCTTCTTCCAAAGTTTTATTAAAAATGTCTATGTGTAGCTTTGCTATTTCATCTACATCTTGATTAATTATTTGATATAATTTTAGCTTGTTCTGTGCTTTAGTAAATTTATCCTTTTTATAGACTAAGAGATACTCAGAAAAATCATATTTAACATTAAATTTCCTTAAAGTTAACCTACCATCATTGCTTGAAGGCTCATGCACAAAAAGTATTTCTCTAACATCATACTTTCTTAGCTCATTAATAGCACTTTCTAAAAGTATTTTAAAGAAACCTTTCTTTCTCTTCTCTGGCAATGTATATGTAGAAATCTCTGCCTGCTGTGATGTTGGTATAAACATAGCTAGAAAGCTTACAAGTATTTCTTCTTCATATAATAGGAAAAAACAATTTATTTCCTTATTAAAGTTAATTTCGTTTGATAGAAATGCACCTCCTTTAGTTTTATCGTAGTTTTTGCAAGCCTCTTCTAAGTTTTCAATATCTTCAATCTGCTTCTTATCTAGTTCTCTTAACTCTAAAATTTGCATTAATTCTAACCCCCTACATAAAAATGGCCATATCCTTCACCGCAGATGATAGGATATGGCTAACTAGCACATATTTGCTTTAAACATAGTCTTAAACTTAAATATTACTTTTAAGTTCACTATGCTATTTAAAATATTTAGATATAAAAAGCCCTAGGAATACCCCTAGGGCTTAATTACAAATTAATACTTTAAATTCAACTTTAAAAACCTATAATTTCAGGTAGGGCGTTATTATATATTCTATTTAATTTTATATTATTTTTATAAAAATCTCTGTTCATAAACAACGTATTCCCACCTTTCTCATTACTTATATTTACATTATAAGTTTTATTTGTATCACTTGTAAATATATTTATTCTCAATCCCAAATAAACCATGCTGCTTCTAATTTATTCCCCTCAAAATCTTTGAAATAGATTAATTCCCTCCCTTGTTATCTTTAAATTCCACTCTTAAAAGTCTGGTCTTACTTACGAATCCGCTACTTTCTAAAGTTTTTTTAGAATTTGTATTATAGTACCAACATCCGCAAATTGGAATTTCTCCTTGCTTATAGCAAAGTTTCTTTAGCTCTGCTATAATAGTTCTTCCAATACCCTTTTGTCTATATTCTTCTCTAGTAAACATACCTATACTAGTATATCCTTTTAGTACTTCTCCTTTTTCTTGTATACCAAAACCTAACACGTTAGTACCCTCTTCAAAAATATATAATTCTCCATCTTTAACCTGTTTGTATACGTCTTCAAAGAAGTCACCACTGAATTCCTTTATCACATCAATATCTTTATCCTCTGCTTTTCTTAGATTACCATTGTTATAATACCTTATTTTCTCTGGGTTACCTTTATGATCCTGGAAAAAATAAGCTTGATTTTTTACTTCTTTATTTTCTATATCACATATACAACTTAAATATAACTCGTCTCCTGTAAATACATAGGCTGATTTTGGATTAAACTTTTTTAATATAGCATTAAAATACTTTTGAGCGTATTTTATATATTTACATTTGATATAAAACAGTGTTAATAATTCATCATCATATATAGCAAAATATCCTATATACTTTGAATTCATAACTATTCTATAAAACTTAGATTTAATTATATGGTCCTCTAAATATGAATCGAAGGGTGAAGACAGGGTTTTTATATAATCTTTTAAAAACTTACTTATATCATCACAATTAGTTAATTCGAAGCTTATACTTGTTTTCATATGTTTCCTATAATCTCCAATAAATTAAACCCCTGTACCCTTATTAAAATACCTTCTTTTATGCTACAGCTTATATGTCGCATAAATAATCTTTCTTTAATAATTTTACTCATTTTTACCTAGTAAGTACCTGTTAATAGTACCACTAAATTCCCCCCTTTTTATTTTATTTACCCCAGTTATTTTCTTTACTTAGTAGCTTGTCTTTCTTTTATTGCAATAATAGTTCCCCCCTAGTAATTTTTTAGGTTACTAATTTACTATCTAATTTTAAACTTAGTTACCCCTATTATTAGCAGTACACATTTCACAGTCTATAGCTAAAACTATAGCTAAGCATAATATTTCATCAACCTGATCAGATATATTTAGTACATAGCTATCTCCCCAAGTAAACCATTCCTTGCTCACCGTCATAACAGCATATTCACCTTGATATAATGTATAATCATGGGCCCAAAAATCACCTGTTAACCTTAAGTCAGTTCCATCTAGATAATAATTTTGATTAATAAAAGTAAATTTTTTTATCAAATCTCCAATTACCATGCCATTTATGATAATTTCAAACTTAGGCATAAAGGTAAAGAGTTTCTGCCTTATATAGCCCACTTCCTTATGACTTATATCATAAATATGAAGTTTATGCCCCATGGAAAACATTTCACCTTCAACGAAATATTTATCTTCCTCTTTTTCATCTTTAACTATAAATCTATCAGTAAATGAAAATACTTTTTGCTTAATATATAATTTCATAGCTTCCTCCGTCATATATACTCATTATTAATATTATCTCATAAATTTTAGAACATTAATACAAATTTATGTAATTATACACCCAATTATTTTAATATGTTATTACTAATAAAATTATTCAGATTATATTTATAGATAAATGTTCAATAATATTTAATAATTTCTATAATATTTTAAAAATAATTCGATTAATATGAAAATATTTTATTTTAAATGTAAAAAGAATGTTTCCCATGATATAATAATATCGTAATTTAATATAGGAGGGAAATTTATGTCTGAAAAAAAGGATAAACAAATTCTTTGGTACACCTTAGCTTTTATGGCATTTTCAACAGTATGGGGTTTTGGTAATGTTATTAACGGCTTCTCTGAGTACAATGGACTTAAAGCAATTGTATCTTGGGTATTAATTTTTACTATTTATTTTGTACCTTATGCACTAATGGTAGGTGAATTAGGATCTGCATTTAAAAACTCTGGTGGTGGAGTTAGTTCTTGGATTCATGAAACCATAGGACCAAGAATTGCATACTATGCTGGATGGACATACTGGGTAGTTCATATGCCTTATATTTCACAAAAACCATCTGGTTTTATGATTTCAGCTAGCTGGGCAATTTTCCAAGATAAGCGAATCAGTAGTATGAATACAACTCTATTACAATTATCTTGCTTAGTAGTATTTTTAATTGCATTATATATTGCATCAAAGGGATTAAATCCATTAAAAAAGATAGCTACCTTTGCAGGAACATCTATGTTCGTAATGTCTATTCTATTTATCATCTTAATGTTAGCAGCTCCAGCAATTACAGATGCTAATCTAAATGCTATAGATTGGTCATTTAAAACTTTTATGCCTACATTTGATGTTAAATTCTTTACCAGCTTATCAATCTTAGTCTTTGCTGTTGGTGGATGTGAGAAAATATCACCTTATGTTAACCAAGTTAAAGACCCTGAAACTGGTTTTTCAAAAGGTATGATTGCATTAGCAATTATGGTTGCAGTATGTGCAATTTTAGGAACTATATCATTAGGTATGATGTTTGATTCAAATAATGTTCCTAAAGACTTAATGACTAATGGAGCATATTATGCTTTCCAGAAGTTAGGTGAATACTATCACATAGGAAATACTTTCGTAATTATTTATGCTATTACAAATCTTATTGGACAATTTGCAGTACTTATAATATCAATTGATGCACCTTTACGTATGTTACTTAATAGTGCTGATAGAGAGTTCATACCTGAAAAATTGTTTGTACAAAACAAATATGGTGCTTATACAAACGGACATAAACTTATATTAGTTATTGTTTCAATTTTAATAATTCTACCTGCTTTTGGTATAGGAAGTGTAGATGAATTAGTAAAATGGTTAGTAAAACTAAATGCTATATGTATGCCTCTACGTTATTTATGGGTATTTGTTGCATATATAGCTTTAAAGAAGGCAGGAGAAAAATTCAATCCTGAATACAAATTTGTGAAAAATAAAACACTAGGTATTATTATCGGAGCATGGTGTTTTGCATTTACCGCTTTCGCATGTATTGGTGGTATATACTCTACAGATCCATTCCAATTAGTACTTAATATTGCCACACCATTCTTCTTAATAGGTTTAGGATTAATTCTTCCTTATATTGCGAAGAAAACTAATCATTAATTTTATAGTTATATAGTACAAGCATATAAAAATAAAGGACTGAATAAAGATATTTTATCTTCATTCAGTCCTTTATTTTTATCTCTATTTTATGCCTTTAGCTTTTAATTTTTCAAGCATATCTGCTGTCATCTTAGCTAAGTCATATTCAGCTTTAAAGCCCCACTCTTCTTTAGCAGCAGATGGGTCTATTGAATCTGGCCAAGTGTTTGCAATTCCTTGTCTTACTGGGTCTACATCATAAGACATTTCAAATTCTGGAATATGCTTTCTAATTTCTGCAGCTATTTGCTCTGGTTCAAAGCTCATTGCAGTTATATTAAATGCATTTCTGTGCTTTAATTCACTTGGATCAGCTTCCATTAAAGTGATTATTGCATTTATAGCATCTGGCATATACATCATATCCATGTAAGTTCCTTTACCTATGAAAGAAGTATACTTACCAGTTTTTAATGCTTCATAATAAATATCAACTGCATAATCTGTAGTTCCACCGCCTGGTAATGCTACATAAGAAATAAGCCCTGGGAATCTTACTCCTCTTGTATCTACACCATACTTAGAGTGGTAGTAATCACATAATAACTCTCCAGAAACCTTAGTTACACCATACATAGTGTTTGGTCTTTGAATAGTATCTTGTGGAGTATTTACCTTAGGTGTAGATGGTCCAAATGCACCTATTGAACTTGGAGTAAAGAATTTACAATTTAATTCTCTAGCAACTTCTAAAGCGTTTACAAGACCACCCATGTTAATAGTCCATGCAAGTTGTGGTTTTGCTTCTGCAACTGCTGATAAAAGTGCTGCAAGATGAATAATAGTATCTACTTCATGTTTTTTAGCTATTGATAAGAATTCGTCATAATTTGTTACGTCTAAAGTTTCAAAAATTCCACCTTCAACGATTGGATTTCCTTCTGGTTTTCTTACATCTGTAGCTACTACATTATCTACTCCGTAAACTTCTCTTAATTTCGTTACTAATTCCGTACCAATTTGACCTAAGCATCCGCTAACTAATATTCTTTTCATATTGATTCTCCCTATCTAATGTTATTTAAATTTTATTTAAATGTTTTTTTAGTTAAAATCTATAACCTCTAGAGGAGGATATTCCTCCTCTACTTTTAATACAAATATTATTTTATTAAGCCCATTTCTCTTCCTACTTTTGCATATTTAGCAATAGCTTCATCTAACAATTCTTTTGTGTGAGCAGCTGATGGCATGTTTCTTACTCTAGCTGTTCCCAGTGGTACTGTTGGAAATACTATTGATTTAGCATATACGCCCTCTTCATATAATCTTCTACTGAATTCTTGAGCCTCAGCAGCCTCTCCAATTATGCATGGAGTTATAGGTGTTTCACTATGTCCAATATCAAATCCTAATTCTTTTAAGCCCTTTTTAAGGTAATTCCCATTTTCCCATAATCTATCATGAAGTTCCGTACTTTCAGTTAATATATTTACAGCCTCTATACAAGCTCCTGCTGCTGCTGGAGTTAATGATGTAGAGAATAGGAATGGTCTACCTCTAACCTTTAACCAGTCGATAAGGTCTTTAGATCCTGCTACATATCCTCCAACTACACCGATAGCTTTAGAAAGTGTTCCTATTTGGAAATCTATTTTGTCTGATAATCCAAAGTGGTGAACTGTTCCAGCACCTTTTCCTAGTACCCCAGAACCGTGAGCATCATCAACATAAGTAATTAAATCAAACTCTTCTGCAATCTCAACAATTTCAGGAAGTTTTGCAACATCTCCATCCATTGAGAATACACCATCAGTGATTACCATTATTTTTTCATATAATCCTGATTCTTTTGCTTCTTTAGCCTTTGCTCTTAAATCATCCATATCAGAGTGTTCAACTCTTATGATTTTAGCTCCTGATAATCTACATCCATCTATAATTGACGCATGATTTAGTGCATCTGAAAGTATTGCATCTTTTTTGTTCATTACAGCAGATATTGCTGCCATATTACAGTTAAATCCTGATTGGAAAGCTATTGCAGCTTCAGTATGCTTAAATGCTGCTAACTTCTTCTCTAATTCTATATGTATGTCTAATGTTCCATTTATTGTTCTAACAGCACCAGCACCTACACCGTACTTTTCTGTAGCTTTGATTGAAGCATCAATCATTCTCTTGTTAGTGGCAAGTCCTAGATAGTTGTTTGAAGATAGGTTTATTAGCTTCTTTCCTTCTATTTCTATCACAGGTCCATTTTGTCCTGTAATAACATTAATTTCATTATAAAGCCCTTTACTTTTAAGGTCCTCTAAATTAGTTTTAAGGAAATTGTTTAAAGATTTGCTTCCCATTTGATTACCTCCATTTAAATTATATTAAATAAAATTTACTATACATGCTAATATATTAATAACACATATAAGTATATTTATACTCCATAATAATATTTTTTAACACTTACCTTTATAAATCAGCTACTTATACTTTCCCTTTACATAATTAGAATATCATCTACTATAAGTTTTTCAATGAATCCTTATTTATATACACCTCTATATTTTTCTGGTAAAAGAGCAGCTATAGATTTCATAACTTCCAACATAGCTCTTTCATTATATTCATTCTTATCTTCTTCTTTAAGTTTTTCAGGTAAATATATAGGTTCTCCAAACCTTACAGTAACTTGAGCTGTTTGGAAGTTTTCTTCCCCCATATCACCATCATTTATAGGTAAAAATTCTTCTGTGCCTGCTAACCCAATTGGAATTATCTTAGCCTTAGATAGCTTAGCCATTAGAAGAAATCCCTTCTTGCCTTCTATCATTGAACCACTTCTACTTCTTGTTCCCTCTGGAAATATCATAATATTTTCTCCAGCTCTAAGTTTCTTTACAATTTTACTAATGGCATCCTTATCTGCAGAATTAGGTTTAATTGCTATGGTCTTTATAAACTTAAATCCATTCTTAGTAAAATCGTTATTGGAAAGCTTTACTCCCGCAATGAATGTGGGGTCAAAGTCTTTTAATAGTTCGTTAAGTATTAGTCCATCAGCATTACTTAAGTGGTTACATATAAATATTATTGGGCCCTTTATACCTTTAATTTTTTCGTAACCTTCAACCTTCATATTAGCATACTTTTTTATTGATGTCTTTACATAACTTCTTGCTAATTTTCCAGAAAGACTCTCTGGTAATTTATTTAAAATTTTTGTTAATATATCTCTTTTCATAGAAATCTCCTTTATACCTAAGACTTACCTCCATACTACTTCTTGAATAATCTGTTATAATACTCCTTTATGTATGGTGAGTTAATACTCTCTTCTATATTATCTATATCTTCATTATACCTCAAATAATAATTGATAAGCCCATTTCTTATTAATAAATTCTTTCCACGCCATCCACAAGAATGCATGATATACTTTTCTTTAAAGTTTTTATTATCAAGATTTATAAGCTCTAATAAATCAACCTTTTCCATATACTCCTTAGGTAGAAATTCTTTAATAGGTGAAACTTCCACATTTAAATTATGTGGACATACTTTTTGACAATTGTCACACCCAAAAATCTTGCCTTTAACCATATTTAATTCTTCATTATTTAAGTGCTTTTTTTGAGTTAAATAAGAAACACATTGTGAAGAATTAAACTTTTTAACATCTTCTATTATAACATTTGTTGGGCATTTTTCCACACATAAATTGCACCCTTTACAGCCATATTTTTTTGATTTATCCCCTTGTAGCTTAAGATTTGTTATTATTTCTCCTAAAAATACATAGGAGCCATACTTTTCCGTAATAAGAGTATTATTCTTCCCTATAAATCCAACTCCACTTATAGCTGCGATATATCTCTCTGGTAATGGGTTACTATCTACAAACCATTTAGCCTCTCCTCCTAAGGATTCTATATAATCACATATTTCCTTTAAATATTTTTCTACTACTCTGTGATAATCTAGCCCCCTTGTATATAGAGAAAATTTATCTCCTTCTCCTTTATCACCATGATAATAAGGAAAAGCTATTGATATAATAGTTTCTCCATTTTCCATTAAAAGCTTTGGATTAATCTTTTTTTCTATATCTTCCTCTTCAAACTCATTAAAAAGATTATTTTCTTTTCTATCTATGAAAAATTCTTCTAGTTCATTAAATCTTCTACACTCTGTAAACCCAATAGTATCTAAAGAAAGTTTCTTTGCATAGTTTATTATTTTCTGTTTTTTATCTATATATTCTCCCATTGATTTATATATTTCCTACTTTCTCTTTTACATATATCCTATCCATATCCTGAGCTCATTATTAGTTTACCCTTGCTCTATTGTACTCCACACAAATACTCTGCTGCATACTTAGCTGCTAATTTTCCTTGATTCATAACCTTCTCCACATTAGTATACCCATCAACCACTGCACCACAAGCAAATATTCCTTTCATTGAGGTCTCCATTTTATCCGAAATAAATATACCACCCTTTTCTTTCTCTATATCTATTCCCATTTTTTCTGCTATTGCAGTATCTGATTTTAAGTTCATACATAGCACTAAAGTATCACAATCCACATATTTACTAGTTCCTTCAATAACATTATATTCTTCATCTAGATGTACGATATCTACACCAGTAACTCTATGGGTACCATATATCTTTACTACTCTATGGTTAAAGAGTACAGGAATATTAAAGTCTTCAACATATTCCTTAGCTTTATTACTTACAGCTCTAATAGCTCCACTGGTTTCTATCATACTTATTACATTGGCTCCCTCTAAAACTAAAGTTCTCGCTGCAAGTATTCCTATATCATCTGAGCCTAATACAATGCATCTTTTTCCTGGTAATACACCTTTTCTATTAATATACTTTAGCGTTGAGCAAGCTGTGGTAATTCCGGCCAACCCATAACCCAATATGTTTTTATAACCAAAGGGTCTCTCCCTTGAGCCCATGGCAAAAATGATAGACTTAGCTTTTATAGTCTTTATTCCTTCCTTACTATTTACCATAACAACTTCTTTATTCTTTTTTATTTCCAAAACTGTAGTATCGCACTTAATAATTAAGCCTAAATTTAAGGCATCATTTACTAATCCTGATATTAATTCAGGGGCAGCTAAATTTTCTTTTATACTCTTATAGTAAAAACCTGCCTGAACACATGAAAGCATAGCTCCACCAGGTTCTATATCCCTATCTATTACAATAACCCTATTTACTCCTCTAGATTTGGCCTCTACCGCAGCCATAACTCCACTTACTCCTGCACCTATAACTATTAGGTCAAAAGCTTCCATGAAATCCCCTCCTATTCCCAAAACGCTATAAAATCTACCTAGATTATTATACTATTATTCTTAGTATTTATCATTATTTTCTAAGTTTCTTCCATCTATTCAACCAAAATACCATAATAAAACTAAATACAACTACAATTGCTACCAGCACATTTCCCTGAGTTCTATTTCCACTTTCCATAGCAAAATATATTGCTATTGGTATAGTTTGAGTTTTTCCTGGTATATTACCGGCAACCATAAGACTAGCTCCAAATTCACCTAAAGCTCTAGTGAATGCTAAAATAACTCCACTGATAATACTATCAAAAGCCATAGGTAATACTATATGAAAAAATATATAACTATCACTGGCACCAAATATTCTAGCTGCCTCTATACATGTAATATCTACGTTTAAAAAACCAGCCTTAGCACTTTCATACATTAATGGCAATGCCACAATTGCAGCTCCAATGGCAGCACCTTGCCACGTAAATACTAAAGTACCTCCAAATACAGCTTCAGTAAGCTTTCCTAAAGGACCATTTCTACCCATGACTATTAGCATTCCATACCCTACTACTGTAGGCGGAAGACACATAGGCAAGAGTATTATTGTTTCTAATACTGACTTCCCCTTAAAACTATATCTACAAAATATCCATGCTAATGCTATACCAAAAATAATAACTATCCCTGTGGCAACAAAAGCTACTTTAAGCGAAATCATCACTGGTGTTAATATGGATTCCATCATATATTTATCATCCTCATCTTATATTGTTTATATATACTATAGGAATGCTGTTTTGTATAACATGTATAATTTATAAGCTTCATAAGGCAATTGTTTCCTATGAAACTTATAAATTATCCTTGTTTAATAACTAATTAATCTTAAAACCATACCTTTCCAGTATTCTTTTACTTTCACTAGTAGCTAAGAACTCTAAAAAACTTTTAGCCTCAGCTTTAACTTCAGAAGTCTTTATTACCCCTCCTGGGTATATGATCTTTTTATGACTTGATGTATCAAAAGTAGTGACCACAACAGAATTTTTTATACTAACTGTATCAGATTTATAAACAATACCACAAGCTGCTTCACCATTTTCTACATAACTAACAACTTGTTTAACATCCTTTGCAAAAACAATGTTATTCTCTATGATATCCCACTTATTATAGTGATTTAAAGCTTCCTCAGCATATTGTCCTGCGGGTACAGAGCCTATTTCGCCTAAAGCTATATGTCCATCTAGGTTATCCAAATCATCTAGCTCCTTTATTTTATCTTTATATTCATTATTAACAATTAAAACAAGTTCATTTTCTACTATGTCTTTCTTACTTCCACTTTCTATAAGTTCCTTATCCTCTAGAGCTTTAAATTGCTTTTCTCCTGCAGACATAAATATATCTACCGGTGCCCCTTCCTCAATTTGTTTTTGAAGCTCTCCTGATGCCCCAAAGTTAAAAGTTAAAGTTATATTATTTTTTTCTTCATAGATCTTTTTAATTTCCTCCATAGATTCTTTAAGACTTGCCGCTGCTGAGATTATTATTTCTTTTTTTTCTCCACTATTATTAGTTTCTTCTTTATTAGCTTGTCCATTTGAACATCCAACAAAGGCTATAGCTAAAACTGTAATTACTATTATACTTCTTAACTTTTTCAAAGCACTTCCACCTTTTTCCACAATTATGTATTAATTATACATCTTATTGTGTAGATTTAAAATACATTTTAACCATTTTATTGCTATTGTTAAAAATGTTCTTTTTATCCTCATATAGAATATGCTGATTTTTTAAGATTGAGTTTAAAGTCATATATTATACATAAAAAAGAACAATCATAAACTGTCTTCTCAGCCTTGAATGTTCTTTTCTTATTTAAAACTTATATATTTTATACTACTATTTTAATTTGAATCTAATCTGAATTGTAAAGACTTCATCCTCTAAACTAGCAGAAACCTCATGTCCCATACTTTCTGTAAGTTTCTTTACAATAGTTAATCCAAGACCTGTATTTTGTCCTGTCCTCATTCTGTCTGTAGTAAAAAATCTATCAAAAACATGTTCTAAGTCTTCCTGTGTAAAGTTTTCTACCCTATTACTAAAAGTAGAAATAATTACTCCATCTACTTGCCTTTGACATATAGACATAGTTTTACTACCATGCTTTAAGGCATTTTGAAATATATTTGTAAAAATTCTAATTACAGCATTTTCATCAGCAATTATAGCTGGTAATTTTTCTTGTAGATCAACTTCTACTTCAAAGTCTTTATCAACAAAATCATTATAAAAAGCTGCTACAATTTCACGCAATAAACTTTCAACATTAACCTTTTTAAATTCTAGGTCATATTCATTGGCTTCTAATCTAGATAAATCATAAAAGCTAGTAATAAGATTTTGCAACACCTTAGAGCGTTTTTCTATAATATCTAAGTACTCCTGTTTTTCTTCTTCACTAGTAGACTCATCCCTAATTAGCTGTACATAGCCTAGAATAGATGTAAGAGGAGTTCTTAAATCATGAGATATATTAGCAATTTGCTTTCTTAATTCACTTTCACTCTTTTCATGAGCTATTCTATCATTTTGACTTTTTTCTAATATAAAATTAATTTCACCTATCATCTCTTCAATATTTTTATTAGGGGCTGCTAATTTTAATTGTTCATTGGTTTTTATATTTTTAAGCTTCTTCAATTCCTTATTTATATTGTTTATATTATAGCGATTTAGTAGAAAGAGCACTATAAATAATGCTGCTATACCACCAAATAAAATAGTTATATATATCATTTAATGCTCCTCCCAAGACTTACGCCCTAAATATATTTCTTCAAATAACGAAACCCTCTTAACCCCCATAAACAGAACAAATAGTTAACTATTTTAATATTTAACTATATTCCTATTTTACTATTTAACTAGGTTTATATTTATATAGTTTCATATTTAAATAAGTATGAATTTATATATGTGTGAATTTAAATAATTAATTCTATTTTATCTCTCTTCTTCTAAAGGAAATAATTCCTATAACCGTTATTAAAGTAATGTATACTATACCTAGTACATAAAATTTTGTAATATCCTCAGAAAGAACCCTGTCTTGACCTACTATAAATTTAATGTTGTAAGAAACTAAATATAATTGTATTTTTGCAAATATAGGTTTATAGTAACCTAGGAGCTTAATTATTCCTGGAAATATAGCTACTACCCCTAGATAAGCAAAGGCAAATATATTATTATTCTTAATATTAAAAGCAAGTAAGTTTGCAATAGCAATTCCTGTTAACCAAAGTGGGAATACAGCAATGAGTTTATTCCCAAAATTACCAAGTGTTTCTGCCATAGTTGCTCCACCTAAACCAAGACATATATAAGAACTTAATATTAACACAGTGGCAACTATAATTAAAGATACTGTGGCTACAATCACTTCTACAATAAATTTCCCTAAATATATTTTTGTTCTATTAATCCCAAAGGATACTGTATTTTTTAAAGTTTGATGCTTATGTTCATCTGAAAATACAATATCTACAATCATAATTACAGAATAATAAATCAATGTAAAAAGACCTGTTGAAATCATTAGCATATCTGGCATTGTTATTCTGTTAATTGCTTCTTGGTCTTTCATAAACCATAATGCTAATACATTAACTAGAATACATATCAATGAAGAAGTTCCAACTAAAACATAAGGATATTTACGATGAGTAGTTCTATATAATTCACTTTTTATATAATTAAGCATTGATAACACCTCCAACTAATGAAACAAAGTATTCTTCTAAATTGGTTCCCTTTATATTCATAGAATTTAACTCTACCCCATTTTTAACAATTGTACTGCTTACCATGGAAGGTGTATCTTTAAATTTATAAATTCGAATTATGTTATTAGGTAATACCTCATATTCATGACAATTTAGTTTATCCTCTAACAGTACTGCTGCCTTCTCAGCATTATCTACTGATATCTCTAAACATTCCTTACACTTCTCCTTAAGTTCTTCTGCAGAAATCTGTTCTACCATCTGTCCTCTCTCAATAAAGCCATATTCCGTTGCTATACTAGCTAATTCACTTAGTATATGACTAGAAATTATTATGGTAATATTCTTCTCTTCATTTAGTTTTAAAAGAAGATTACGAATTTCAACAATCCCCATTGGATCAAGTCCATTTATTGGTTCATCTAAAACTAAAAAGTCCGGATTATTCATCATTGCAAGAGCTAACCCTAATCTCTGTTTCATACCTAAAGAAAAACTCTTAAATTTTTTCTTTTTAGTATCTTCAAGTCCTACATCTTTAAGTAATTGTTTTATGCATTCTGAACCAGCTATTCCTCTTTGAACTCTATAATACTCAAGATTTTCCTCCGCCGTTAAATATGGAAAAAAACTTGGAGTTTCAATCATTGCGCCTATTCTTTTTCTTGAAATCTCTAAACCTTTTTCTGTAGTTTCTGAGAATAATTGTATCTCACCACTAGTTATCATAGTTTGGCCTGCAATCATCCTTAATAAAGTAGTTTTACCAGCACCATTTTTTCCTACCAATCCATATATTGAGCCTTTTTTTATATTTATATTAGTATCCTTTACTGCCTCAAATTTTCCGTAGGATTTACTTAAATTTCGCGTAATTAATATACTTTCTTCCATAAATCTCACCCTTCCCTTTTCTTATTGTCTTTATTATAAAATTCAAAACTCAATAAACACTTAAGAAAAGTTAAAGAAATCATAAAGTTTATTCAGCCATAGTAAACCCTATACCCCAAATAGTTTTTATATACTCTGTATCCTTATCTAATTTTGATATCTTAGATCTAATATTACTAATATGCACATTTACAGTATTATCTTCTCCATAGAACTCTTCATTCCATATATTCTTATACAAGTTTTCTCTAGTAAATACTTTTTTAGGATGAGTTAGTAAAAGCTCTAGTATAGAAAACTCTCTTACCGTTAGTGTAAGGTCATTTCCATTCACTGTGACCTTCATAGCTTCCTTATCCAGCTCTAAATTCTTATAAGCTAAGACCTGCCCCTTATCCTCTGAAGTACTAAATCTTTTATATCTTCTCAGTTGGGCTTCTACTCTTGCAGCAACTTCACTTATCTCAAAGGGTTTAGTAATATAGTCATCTGCACCTAATTTCAGCAGCTTTACCTTATCTGAAATCTCAGTTTTCGCAGAGATAATAATAATTGGCATAGTTTTTGATTTTCTGATTTCTCCTATCAACTCTTCTCCAGTTAATCCTGGTAACATTAAATCTAAAAGAATCAAATCATAATTATACATGTTAATGCACATTCTAGCTTCACTACCTGAATATGCACTACTCACCTCATAATTTTGCTTTTTAAGAATTTTGCATAGTAATCCATTTATATCTACATCATCTTCTACTACTAAAATAGATATTCTTTCTTCCATATATAACACCCCTCTTTATTAGTATCGTAATGGAACTTACATATATATTCTCTATATACTTTATATCACATAATTAACTATAGATAAACAGAGTAAAAAAGAACCTATCCTGTTACAGATAGATTCTTTCTATTTATTCACATTCATATACAAGAATGCTTTCATTACCCTCAATTTTAAATATCTTTTCAATATCTTCAGTTATCATATTGTTTATATCTCTGTCTGTAATAAATTTAACCCCAATTCCACAGTTAGAGCTAAGTCTTCTTGGAACTGGCATAGTTTCATTAGCAATTTCAATACTATCTAAATATCTGTGATATTTTATAGCCCCTGAATGGGTGAAAAAAACTCCAATATACTGCATTTTATTTAACTGCCTTTATTAGAAAATCTTCTTCTACTTCTGTAACTACAGCATTTAAACCTGCATTTTTAATAAACCTTGAAACATTTTCCTTAGCCACATTATTATCAACTAATATTTCAAATCCATCTTTGTTTGCACTTAATGCTTTTTTAGCCATTAAAACTGGTTGAGGACAGCTCATTCCCCTTGCATCTACCTTAACCAATAGAAACACCACCTTTGCTATCAGCCTTACTCTTACTTATGTTAAATGATTTATTCATACAGAAATAAGAAATCCCTAATAATATTGCTATTCCTATAAATATTGCAATCTTTCCATTGCCAGTAGGACCTTCTCCTGAAGATGCTAATTTGAAGTTATGTGCAAAAGCTGCTCCAACAATCATCCCCATTACTGTGATTGCAGAATCTGCATTTCCTTCCCCAGCAAGTATTAATTGTCTTAATGGGCATCCTCCTAAAAGTACTGAACCCCAACCTGCAACTAACATACCCATAAAGTTCCATAGTGCATCATTATGAGCTATAGGTTGTTCAACAAAGCCTAGTTTGAAATCTCCTAGAACTAAGTTTCCTATTAATGTTACTACAAATATTGATATAAATCCCCACATTAAATAACTATCTTTAAACATGATTAAATCCCTAATTCCACCTACCATGCAAAGTCTTGTTCTTTGTGCTACAATTCCTATAATAAGTCCTGCTGCTAAAGCAAACCATATAGGTGCATGCATAGAACCTGGACCCTTTGCACTAAAGAATATAAATGCTGGAGCAGATATTAATAATACTAATAACATTATTGCTATTACTGGCATTGCATATCCTTCAGCTGTAGTTAAATTATAATTTCTCTTTAAAGTAAAGCCTCTGTTTAAAAATTGAATTCCAACAAATATCCCTGCTGCAAATCCAAGTAAGCCTACTACAGCATTTAAGTCTCCACCAGCAATTCTAAGAACCATTCTAAGTGGACATCCTAAGAATACTAGAGCACCAATCATCACTATAGCACCAAGAATAAATCTTAAGAATGGTGAAGAACCACCCTTTACTTTGAATTCCTTTGTAAATAGTGCAATTATAAATGCCCCTAAAACTATACCAATTACTTCTGGTCTTATATACTGTACAACTTCAGCTCTATGTAGTCCTACCGCACCTGCTATGTCTCTTAAGAAACATGCTATACAAGCACCCATGTTTTTAGGATTTCCTAAATACACCAAAGCTACAGATAATAGACCAATGATTCCACCAGCAAAAATTATGCCTCTTTTTTCTTTCATGGTTTACTCCCCCCATATATTTGATAAATATAATAAATTTTGATAATAACTCATCCAAAGTAAATTTTAACATATATTTATATTTTTATTAAATTTTTATTACGAATAGACGAAGAACAATCTATTTGTTTTTTTAATACTTATGTAACCCTAATATATAAAACCTTTATATTTAATTCTCTATGATATAATAATGTAGGAAAAAATGTTTATTTTTAAAGCTTTAATTAGATATAGGATATATAGATTTCAGGAGGTAATTATGAGAAAAGTATATTTAGATAATGGTGCTACATCCTTTCCTAAGCCTAATTCTGTAGCTGAAGCTATGACAAATTATATTGTTAATGTAGGTGGAAATGTAAATAGGGGTAGTTATGATAGTTCCTTTAATGCAGAAAACATAGTCTATGAAACTAGAGAACTACTCTGTGAACTATTTAATTTTTCAAAACCTGAAAATGTAATTTTTACTAGCAATATAACTCATAGTCTTAATGTTATTTTAAAAGGATTTTTAAAGGCTGGTGACCATGTGATTACTTCTTCTATGGAACATAATGCAGTACTTCGCCCTTTAAACGCCTTACAAAGCAAAGGTATAGAGCACTCTGTAGTACCTTGTAATTCCCTAGGACAGTTAAATCCATCTGATTTACATAAATACCTTAAGCCTAATACTAAAGCTGTAGTAATGACCCATAGCTCTAATGTATGTGGAACTATTATGCCCTTTGAGGAAATAGGACAGTTCTGCAAGGCAAATAATATTTACTTCATTGCAGACACAGCACAAACAGCTGGATCAATTCCAATAGATATGGAGAAAATGAATATAGATGTTTTATGTTTTACTGGTCATAAGGGACTTCTTGGACCTCAAGGTATAGGTGGGTTTTTGATAAAAGATGAATTAGCTAAAATAACTACTCCTCTTATAGAAGGTGGTACTGGTAGCTTCTCTGAATATGAAATTCAACCTGATTACATGCCTGATAAATTTGAAGGTGGTACTCCAAATATACCTGGAATATTTGGCTTAAATGCAGCCTTAAAATATCTAAAGGAAAAAGGACTTAGTAGTATAAAAGATCATGAAATGAAATTAACTAAACTATTTTTAGATAACATTAAGGATATAAAAGAAATTAAAGTTCTGGGACTACCTTCTGCTGAAAATAGGATTTCTGTAGTATCCATTGATTTTCCTAAGGGTGATAATGGTCAAATATCCCATATGCTATCCAAAAACCACGGCATATCTGTGAGATGTGGGCTTCATTGTGCACCATCAGCTCATAAGACCCTAGGCTCTTTCCCTAACGGAACAGTAAGATTCGCCTTTGGCTCCTTTAACACTGAAGATGATGTATTATATGCTGTTAATGCTATTAAAGAAGTAATTGCTTCATCAGATAATAACACTCTATGGTTTTAGCAATATAATAATTAAAGGCTCAAAGATGCAATATCTTCAAACCTTTAATTATTATATATAAATTTTTTATAGGGCAATAATTACTAGGGATTTAAAGTTATATATTTACTCAACAACAAAACCCCTTAACTCTTCAGTTAAGGGGTATAAAAATCACAGAAAATTACATTAAAGTATATGCTATGCTTTAATATATCCATTCTTTTATAACACCCCTCCATCTACCGTAGAGTATCTAGTGTATTAATATAGGCAGGTCTTCTGACTTTGGTTCACAGTTGCTTCAGCCTTCCCAACATTCGTCAGTGGCGCTTTAAGAAGCTTCTCACCATTACAGCGGCGGGACCGTATAAGATTTTCACTTACTTCCCTTTTAAACAAAGTATTAAACTTTGTACCTCTATTATTTTTATATTAAATTTTCTCTTTATTAATCAGCTTATGTAAGCTAATGCTATATATTGTTTTTTAATATAATATAGTGTATCAACTACAATATCATTATACTACTTTTACCCATGTAATTCAAGGATTTTCCTTGATTTTCATTTAGTATCTTATACAATACACTTATTATTCTTATTAATTTCCTTCAATATAAAAGTATAAGTAATCTATACATAAAAGTTATATCCTTAAGCCTTTAATAATATATTACAATATATTGTATTTAACATAAACTTAACTTAATTAAACTTTAAGTTTATACACTTTAAGTTTATAATACACTTGTTTAAATATATCTTAAAATATAAATTTGAGGTGCTTATATGAATTTTGTAAATGATTTTTTAAATACAATAATAACTACTATACAAGGATTTGGATATCCTGGTGTATTCTTAGCGGTATTTTTAGAATATTCCTGTTTTCCATTGCCTAGTGAAGTACTGTTACCTTTTATAGGTCTTTTAGCTTCTTATGGTAACTTTAGCTTTATTGGAGTTATTCTTCTTAGTACTGGAGCAGGATTAATTGGTTCAACTCTTTGCTATACCATTGGATACTTTGGAGGCTCTCCTATAATAAATTGGCTTTGTAGTAAATCATCTGGTGCAAAAAAAAGTTTCAATAAGTTAGATTTATTTCTTGATAAGTATGGAAAACCTGCTGTGTTTCTAAGTAGATTATTCCCTTTAACTAGAACTTACATATCACTAGCTGTAGGGGCTGTAAAAATGAGTTATTCTCAATTTATATTATACTCCCTTGGGGGTATAACTATTTGGAACATAATTCTTATATCTTTAGGATATTTTTTAGGTGAAAATACTGACCTAATTCAAAGGATTTTGAAAGATTATTCTATTGTAGCTATAGCTATTCTAGTAATTTGTTTTGGATTCATAGCTTATAAATTCATGAAAAAAAGAAAGAATTCCTTGGAGTAATTAAAAAATAAGAAAGTACCTTCAGTGATAATAGGTACTTTCTTATTTTATATATTTAACTAATGTTGGCATTGATAAAAATTAATTATTAACTCCATCCTCCCAATATTTCCATATCACAGTATCACCTTTATTATAAATCCAACTTCCGGTTCCCACATTAGGTTTAACAAATCCATTACTCCCACTTTTCTTTACATAGTAGCACCATCCACTTAAAGGACCAGCAGCTTTCTCTCTAAGCCCTGCAATAGATGCAAAGTATGTTGTATCGTTAAAGCCTGTAGTTCTATATTTTATCCCTAACTCATCTAAAACCTTGAATGTTAATTGAGCAACAGTAATATTATCATAATCTACATATTTAGAAGCTAGTGTTTTATTACTTATTGTATCAATTACTATAAAGTTTGGAGTTTCATCTTTTACCACTGGAGTTGGCTCCTCCTTTTTAGGTTCTACAGTTGCTTTAGAACTATTGGATGAATTTGATGATTCTTCCTTTTTACTTGCAGTTTTTTTCTTTTCAGTAGATGAATTTTTCGAATTATAGCTATTAGCATTAGATTTCTTTTCAGTGTTAGAATCAGAATTATCTTTAACTTTAGATAAATCATTAACTACAACATTTTCTTTATCATCAGTCTCTTTATTGCTTTCATTAACCTTACTATCTTCTTTATTATCAGTCTTATCCGTACTAGTTTCCTTATCACTTACTTCCTTATTAATTTTATCATTTTTGCTGTCTTCTTTATTTTCTTGCTCAGCTGTGATTGTAGCTTTTTCAGCAATTGTATTATTGAATGACTTTTGAAGTTTTTGTGCAAAAACAAACATTCCCGCAAAAATAATAAGAGCGGAAATTATAAGTAATATCTTATTTTTCCCCTTCAACATAGCACCTTCTCTCTAAATTCTAATAAATACACAAGGAAGCCTACAGCTTCCTTATGTATTTACTATTTTAGTTATTACTAATTCTTTTTCTTTTTATTAAAACAATCCCTGATACTATACAAATCAATGATCCAACTACTAATAAATTCAAATTCATAGGTTTTCCTGTTTTAGGAAGATCGTCTGCTTTATTACCATTAACGGTATTGGACTCACTCTTACCACCATTGTTTGTTTTGTTATTTGTATCATTATTTGTTTTATTATTTGTATCATTATTTGTATCATTATTTATTTCATTATCTGTTTTATTATTTGATTCCTCATCTGTTTTATCACTATTATCCTTAGATTCATCATCTTTAACCATCAAGCTATAAATACTAAAATGTGTAGTTTCAAAGGTAAATGTTAAATTATTATTATCAAATTTACCACCATCTATTTTTTCCCACTTAGTACCATTGTAATAATATGCTGCTAATTTTGAAACATCTATTCCCTTTATATCATCTTTTGATAATTTTATTACGACCTTTACTTTATTGCTACCAAAATCTTTTATTTCAGTTATCTTTCCTTTATTATCTTTTACTGACATAGTATAATCAAAAACCTTACCTATGATCTTAGTTCCATTTTCTATATTTAATATATTAGAATTTTTATCTAAAACTTCTCTTTTTAAGATAACCTGATAATCTTCTAAAATTCCTGTATATGAATCAAAAATCTTAGATGGTATATTCAAAGATGTATCATTCCAATTTACTACTACTTCATTTGACTCTGGACTCTTAATTATACCTATAGGTATTTTGATATCATCTGTATCTTCTGGAACATTAACTACAGGAGTATTATTACCTTCAACATATACAGGTAATAATTTTGCATCAATATTACTCTTATAATAATTGTATTTACCATTTCCTCTAAATTGCTCTAAGGCAATTAAAGCTCTTAATGCCTGCTCACTTGACATGTAATTATTATTAGTATCTGTTGTATGCTTAAATTGACCATCAGTGCCCTTAAATGTAAGCAGGGCAGAAACTAAATTATTTAGGTCTTCTCCATTTGATTTAGTGAATAACTCACCAGCTGGGTCAACACCTATTGATGTAAGTCCTAAAATTGTAAAACTAATACTTTCACTAGCTTCACTTCCCCAAGCTTCATAACATCCATTTTCTTTTTGCATTAATGCTAATGTTTTAACTGCTTTATCAATAGTATCTTTAATTTCTTTATTATTATCATAATAGCTTGATAACGCATTTATTGCAGCAGCAGTTGTATCAACATCTACATCAGAACCCCATATATTCCATCCACAATATTCATCTCCATCTACATCATAAACTACTTTACTATTAACTAACTCCTTAGCTAGTATATCTTTTGTAATTTTATATTCTCCACTTACATTACAGTAATCGTAAACCATCAGTCCAAATATCTGTGCATATCTATTGAATTCTTTTACATCTCTGTTAAATAACTCCTTAACCAAGTCATGACCTAAGAAATTATAAGGATTATAACCTTGGCTAGTAACATACATTATCATTTTTTCAAGATCTGTATCTTTATAAAAATACTCAGATAATCCATCTTCCTCTACTCCACTCTTAAATTGCTTAACTATATTGTTAAAGCTTTCTTTATTACCTTTGATTCCAAATTTACTTAAACTTAAAGCTGCCCACTCATCACCATTATTAGCAATCATATAGTTTTTAGTTTTTTCTAATTCACTCTTAACATCATATGAATCAATAGATGATAATTCTTTATAGTTAACTACTATAGTCTTCTTTCCTTCATTTCCAGCCTTATCTACTGCTTTAACAGATATTCTATTTTCGCCCTTAGAAAGATTAACAACATATTGTCCATCTTCATTAGGTTCAATAACATTTTCCCCTAATTTAACTTCACTATTAACCTTACCATCAACATCATCAATGGCAGATACTATAAATGTAAACTCACTTTTTGTCACTGTTGTTTTACTTATATTTGTTGTTATTTGTGGAGCAACTTTATCCTTTTGTTCAACAACAATTTTACAGTATGGTCTTGCTAGCATTCTATTGTCAAGAACTTTATCTTTAAAGGGCCTGCCAGTTTTACTGTAGTCAAAGGGATCACAATCCTTTACCCTTTTATCTGCAGTAACAATGTAGGTTCCTGGTTTATCGAAGTTTAGTTTTACTTGTCCATTTTCATCAGTAATATATTGGGTTTCTTTATCATTAATAATTATTTTTGCCTTATCTACTAAAGCCACATCATTTGGTATTCCACCCGGGAAAAAATATTTACCAGTTAAATCTAGTGAAATATCTTCCCCAGTTTTTGCGCTAACTGCTTTCTTATTAAAGTAACCATAACGTGCGTACACATAATTTTCCATGTGGAATAGTACTATACTGTCCCCATCTACTAAATCATGACCACCAACTAACTTATCTGTATAATTATCATTAACATAATATCCCCAACCATCAAATGACCCAAATGATCCCTGAGATACTCCATCAATATTGGATATATAGCTTCCACGTCCAAAGTTAAATTTGCTTTGATCTTTTGGATTAAGACCATTGGCTTCTAAAGCTTTGATTATAGCATGTATTGCCTTAGGCTCACCGCTAACTTCATTACAGTTATAAGGTTCTAACTCAAAATTTGTTACATCCACTTCTGTTTCTGGAACGATAGTATGGTCACTAGCTTCAATCCTAACCTTCACCTTTACAGATTTATCAGCAGCTTCAACTTTTTGTGTAAAAATTGTAGAAAACTGAGTAAATCCAATTAGTAATGCAACTAATAAACATAATAGATTCTTTTTAAATGTCTTCTTCATAAAATCCCCTCCATTAATTTTTTATATAAGTTATATCAAGCCTTCTTTTGTATCTTAAAAGTACATCAATAAAGCTATCATAGAATATAATTGAAAAAATAAAGCTACCTCCTCCATGTAAAATATCAAATGTTAATCCTGACAGATAAGCCATGATAACACTTTGTATTGTAATTGGTTTTACAAAACCCAAAACATACCAAAAATTCATGATCCAATCAAACATAAATCCATAGATAAAACATATAATTGAAAATTTTAGAGCCCTTACTCTTTTTCCCTTTCTACCCCAAATACCAGATATAATTCCCACAAGTCCCCAGGAAAACATCTGCCACGGTGTCCATGGTCCCTGACCAAAAAATATATTAGATAAAAATGCTGATGTACTCCCAATAAGAAATCCTTCATAGGGCCCAAATACAAAACCTGATAATGCCACAAGGAATGTTACAGGCTTCACATTTGGTATAGGAGCAAAGGCAATTCTCGATAGTGCAGTAAATGCACTTAAAGTTGCAATTACTGCAATCTCCTTTGTACCCAGCATACTTTTCTCAAAGTAAAAATAACTTAAAAACAGTATTCCCAAAACCCCCAATGTAGAAAGTAGGGCAAAACTATTTTGGATATCCTTTTGCAGTGTAAGTATCATAAGAACTAAAATAATAAGGGAGGTTATTATTAAACTAATTTTTTTCATTTGCTTGTCCCTCTTTTAGTAAATATTTTTTTCCTTCATCAAGTGTAAAAATCTTCTCATTTACATTCTTAAAAAGTTTATTTATGGAAGTTGTATAGTAAATTCCATGGCTTAGTACCTCATCTCTACTTCCCTTTGATACTATTTCTCCATTAAACATAAGAGCAAAACTTTTGCAAAAATCACAGGCAAAATCCACATCATGGGTGACCATAACTATTGTAGTTCCATTATTATTTAAATTTTTAAGAACCCTACCTAATTTATTTTTAACTTCAAGGTCAAGGCCTCTTGTTGGCTCATCAATGAGAAGTATTTTAGGCTTCATCACTAATATAGAACCTATGGCTACCCTCTGTTTTTGACCTCCACTTAAATCCCTTGGATTTTTATCCTTAAGTTCATAAATATCTAAATCTTTTAAAACCTTTTCTAATTCTTCCTTATCAAAGGAATTATAATTATCCATTGTAAACTTTAGTTCTTCATACACCGTTGATTTCGATATGTAATCATTCGGATTCTGTGATACATATCCAATGATACTTGCCATCTTATTAACAGTTAGTTTTTTCACTTCATTACCAAATACCTTAATACTACCCTTATACTCTTTAAGCCCAATAAGAGAATTTAAAAGTGTACTCTTACCAGCCCCATTTGCTCCCATAATACCTATGAAATCTCCATTTTCAATATTTAATGAAAGATCTTTTATGGCATGAATTGAATTGAAGTAACAATTTAATTTCTCTGTTTTTATTGCATTACTACCATATTCGCAAACTTGTTTCTTAACATGATTTTTATCTATTTTAAAATCTAAACAATCTATGCTAATATCAGAATATTTATCATCAATTCTACATCTAGTTTCTTTGAAATTATTAGGCATATTACCCCATGAAAGGTTTTTGCTAAGCTTCAAATAATCAGGTAAAAAATTAATAACTTCTTCTTTAGATTCTTTATAAAAATCATACCTACTATTATAAAAATTAACTTTACCCTCATTCATAAAGGCAATTTTATCAGCTATATCAAACCATTTATTTACTCGCTGCTCTATAATGATTATTGTTATTCCTAATTCTTCATTTATTTTTCTAATTAGATTCACAATGCTTTCTGCCGCAGAAACATCAAGCTGAGAGGAAGGTTCATCAAAAATAATACATTTTGGCAAATATGCCACTGCAGAGGCTATTGCAACTTTTTGCTTTTGACCACCTGATAAAGTTGTTATATCTCTTTCTGCCAGGTCAGTTATTCCTATAAACTCCATGACCTCCCATACACGTCTCTTAATAGTTGATTCACTTACCCCTATATTTTCAAGTCCAAAAGCAATCTCTCTATGAACCTTATTCATCATTAATTGTTTCTCCGGATCCTGAAAAACCATTGTAACTGTCTTTGCCCTTTCGCTATGGCTCATCTCTTCTAATGGTACTCCATCAATGATAATTCCTCCTGATATTGTGCCCCCATAAAAATGAGGAACAGCCCCAGTAATTGATTTAGCTAAAGTTGATTTCCCTGAACCCGATTTCCCAACTACTAATAAAACCTCTCCTCTACCTAATCCTAAATTTATGTTATTTAAAGATTTCTTTCCTTCTAGAGGATATGAATAACTTAAATTTTCAATCTCTATATATTCCATAGTCTTTCTCCCTACTATATTTTAAAATTAATAATGTAATAGCTAGAATAATCACAAATATTGATGTTGTTCCATAGTTAAATATATTTACTATACTTACCCCATCATATATTTTGAAATCAACAGCTCCTTTATATTGAGCAAATATATATACTATTAATAAAACTCCGCTTAAAACCATAATAGAAATATCTTTTTTTCTAAACTTCTGTCTGTCATAGGTACTTCTTTCATTACTTAAAAATCCTCTAACAAAAGCTGCTTCCCCTATATCAAAAGAACTTTCCATAGAATTTTCAAGTAATATTGACAATACTGGAACATAGCTTTTAGTCTTTTCTCTTGAACTCTTTTTATTAAAATCAACTCCTCTAATTGTATAAATTTCTTTAAGTTTATTTAATCTATCTCTAAGACCAGGAACTAACTTAAAAGCAATAACTAGAGTTAAAGTTGATTTTGGCATCTTGCTTGAAAAATATGAAATTGCCCTATCTGAATCAATAATAAATTCAAAGGATATAAAGAGACTGGCCACTGCAAATAACTTAAGTGCCATTGTTAATGCATATATTAAAGCCTCCAAGGTAAATTTTTTACTTCCAATTTGAAATAAAATCATACTACCTTGTGTAACAAATATCATATTTAGAAGAATTATAAATATGGCAAAGGGTATAAAATAAACTAAAACTTTTTTTAATTTATATGTGTTTCCGCTATATATGAATAATGAAAATATATAAAAATATAGAGAGAAAACCACTGCCGGATTATCATTAGAAAAAATTATTATTATTAATGATAAAAATAGAATAATATATGTTAAAACATGAAAATCAAACTTTCTTTTGTTAAAACTCAATTTTTCGCCCCCTTTTAAAAATATTAATTTATTACTTATTTCAAATAAATTTAAACGTAAAAAAAGTCCATTTAACTCTAAGTTAAATGGACTTAAATAACATCATATTTACCAACCATATACATCATAAAAATATATAAATACAAAAAATATATTAAAAATATATTTATGTATACATATGTATATAAATATCTTGTGTTACACCACTCCATTCTCCGCAGAGTTTACGTGTTAAAACACAGGCAGGTCTTCTGACTCAGGTTTCATGGTTTTTGTACACCTTCCCAGTTTCCCAGTGGTATAAGTACAAAACTCCACCTTTACAGCGGCGGGACCGTGTAGGATTTACACCTACTTCCCTTTTAATTGATAAAATCAAACCTATATTTCATTATTTAGTTTTATTTATTTTTTCAAATTTTACAAATATGATTATACTACAACAAATATTTACATTCAAGGGTAAAAAGTCAATTGTGACTAAAATATATTATTTTTAATACTTAATCCCATCCCAATACATGGTTTCTTGAACAACAGTTTTATCAGAAAGCTTAACTCCCTCCATGGCCCACTTTTTAAATTCTGGGAAGCCTGTTCTATCTACAATATATCCTATATGCTCCTTACCACCTGGTGCATCCTTATCTATATATTCCTTAACATAGCTGTAGGTGTTACAGATTATTTTTATTATACTCTCTTCGTCTACCCAAGCTATAAAATCCTTAGCTAAACGTGGATTTTTCTTTCCTGTTCTACCTAAAAGAACAAGCTTGTAATATTTTTCTCTGCTTCTAGTCCATGCATCTGTTGGACATGCTATTACACACTCTCCACACCCTATACACTTCTTATGATCACGTTGAATTTTATAGTTATTCATAGTTAATGCTCCAGTGGACTTCTTTGTACATGCTCTTACACAAGCTCCACAGGATACACATTTATTCATATCATATTGAGGTTCTGTCATCCCTATTATTCCAAAATCATTTAGTCTAACTTTTCCACAGTCATTAGAACATCCTGTTAAAGCTACTTTGAAGTGTAAATCATTGGGGAAGATGGCCTTTTCTATCTTCTTTGCAAATTCCGTTGTATTGTAATTAGCATATGGACAGATATTGTTTCCTACACAGGCAGATATATTTCTAGTTCCAGCTGCAGAGTAACCCTTTCCTTCATCTGTTTGATTAATTTCTAATCCTTCAATGATTGGTTGCAATAATTCATTTACTTTATCCATATGTTCAAAGCTAATACCTGGTACTTCAAAGCCTTGCCTCATAGTAATGTTTACAGTTCCATCACCGTATTTTTCTGCAATCTCTTGAATCATGGCTAAATATTTAGCATCCATCTTTCCCCCTGGAACACGAATTCTTGATGCTGTATATCCTCTTCTTTTTGTAACCCTAAATGCATTCTTTTTTAGGTTTTTAGTGTTTATATCCATGTAATTCACCTCCAATTAATCTATTAACTCTTTGCCCTTTGTATAGTTAAACACAGGTCCATCTAGGCATATATACGTATCATCTATCTTGCAATGTCCACATTTTCCAATACCACAGCACATTTTTCTCTCTTGAGAAATCCAAATATTTTTTTCTGGAATTCCTCTTTTTAAGAATTCATCCACAGTAAACTTCATCATAATTGGTGGTCCTACTACAACTACTTGTACATCATTAATATCATCTATCTTCATATCTGGAATGTACTTAGTCACCATTCCAACATTTCCTCCATAGCTCTCCTCTGCCTTATCTACAGTAAGAATTAATTCCATGGTGTTATTCCATCTCTTAATATCTTCTTTAAATAAAACATCTTCAGGAGATTTAAATCCACAAATTAGAGAAAACTTTTTAGCATCCTGTGGATTATTACCAAAATAGTCCACAATTCCCCTTACTGGAGAAAGTCCTGTACCTCCAGCTACTACTATAGCTTCATGATCTTTATAATTATCTATATCGAAACCATTTCCATAGGGTCCTCTTAAAAATAATTTGTCACCTACATAGTTACTAAATATTTCATCAGTAACCTTTCCTACCTTACGTATTGTTAAATCAACAGTTCCTTCTCCAATACCACTTACTGATATAGGTGCTTCTCCATATTTAGGTATTGATACTTCAAAGAACTGCCCTGGTTTCACATCACCAATATAGCTCATTCTAAAGGTATACTCAATTTCTGTATGCTTTATTACTTCCTTTATTTCTGAAATAAAAGGTATATATTCATTCTTATTCACCTATCTCACCTCATCACATGCTGATTGCAATTTATTAATACAGTTACTAAATGAAATGTATTCCGGGCATATATCATCACATCTACCACAGCCTACACACATATGGTAACCCCATTTTTTCTTGTAATCATATACTTTGTGTAGCACCTTAAAACGCATTCTTTGACCCTTATTTTGTCTAAAACTATGTCCTCCAGCCATATCAGTAAATCCATCCACTTGACAGGAAGACCATACTCTTCTACGCTCTCCTACATTTTTATTATCTTGATAGAAAATATCTTGCATAGTGAAGCAAGTACATGTAGGACAGACAAAATTACAACGACCACAAGCAATGCATCTTTGATTATATTCCTCCCACATGGTAGATTTCATAACATCTAGACTAAGTTCTTCTGGAATGTTAACGGTAACATTGTTTTCAGAAATAAATTTAGGTTCTACCTCTATAGTATCAACCTCTTTTTTCTCTAATAAAATGTCAAAAGTTTCACATTTACTATCAAAGTAAACTTCATGATTTTCTACCCTAATGTATCCATCATAATTATTTGATTTATTAGTTCCCATATCTACACAGAAACAATTTTCAAAGGTTCTTTCACACCCCATCAATATGAATTTTGTATTCTCTCTAAGTCTTTTGTAATAGTAATCTTCAAAGCCATTTCTTAAGTATATATCATCCATTCTTTTTACAGCATGTAAGTCGCAACTTCTTAAAAATACTATTGACCCTTTAGATTTAGGGGCTGCTTCCTTTACTTCATCTTCAGTAAAATAAAGTAGAGTTTTAGATTGTGGTAATAACACTTCCTTAAAGGAAAAATGAGATTTTTCATCAAATACTATATCTTCAACCTTTGATATTTGCCCATATCTAACCCTGTCTGTATCGGAAAAGTTTGCACCACCTTTAATTAATATAGGAGCATATATTATATACTCTGATGAAAGCTCTTTTAAAATTTCATTGAATTTTTCTAAATATAATTTGTAACCCATAATTCACCTCTAATTTACTTTTTTTCTTGATATAATGTAGTATGGAAGAGCTACGAAGAAAATACCTCCAACCATATTACCAAGTGTTACAACTAAAATATTATATATATATCCACCTATGGTGACATAAGCATCAAAAGGTGATAATAAACCTATTGTTAATACTGTCATATTAGCGATACTGTGCTCAAATCCTACTGTAATAAAAATAAATAAGCACCAAAATATCATAATTAATTTTGCTACTTCTTCTTTGCATTTAAATCCACACCAAACTGCTAAACACACTAATATATTGCAAAATACTCCACGGAAAAATAGTGGTATAAGTGGTATTGTCATTTTTATTTCTGATGCCTTTGCAATGTATTCACCGACACTACCTGTAGCTAAACCTGATAATTTAAACATTACTCCTGCTATAATTGAACCTAGTAGATTTCCTAAAAAACATACTACCCATAACTTCATAGTACCTTCCCATGGTACATCCTTATTTAGGGATGCTGATGCTAGTACAAAGTTATTTCCTGTAAATAATTCCCCCCCTGCCATTATAACTAGACTCAATGCTCCACCAAAAGCTAATCCCATAACAATCTTTACAGCACCTGAACCTGCTGATGTCAGTTGACCTCCTATGGTAAAGATAAGAATAGAACCTAATCCTATAAATAATCCCGCCAACATAGAAGAAATAAAATATCCTATAGGGTTTTCATTTAACAATTGCATCTTTGTTTTACCAGCTGCACATACTTTGTTAAAATCTCCACAAACCATAATAAATCCCTTCCCTCTTTTATAATTATAGCTTCATTATAGGCTTATAAAATTTAAAGCACCGTGATAAAAATCACGGTGCTTTAAAATATTCTAAAAGTTTTTCTTTATTTTTTATTATAAATTTTTTATTATTGTATTCAATTAATCCCAATTCATTAAGTTCTTTACATGCCCTTGATATGGTCTCCCTTTGTGCTCCAAATAAGTCTGCTAGATAGGTTATACTAATCTCCATATCTATTAATATACCATTGTCATCAGCTACCCCATAATCCCTACCTAGTTTCCAAAGCTTTGATGCAACTCTCTTTCCCATATTTAAAACTCCAGTAGTATTTTTAAATTGTCTATACATTCTTCTTACTTTTAAAGATAAAGATGACAGTACCATTTTTGTAAACTCAAAGTCTGATTCCATGACTTGTAAAAGCTCCATAGTGTTACAATACATTATTTGAGAGTCCTCTATGGTTTCACAATTTATAGATGCAGTAGAACTTTGTAATATAACTTCATTTATAAGATCACCTAGCCCCAATATAAATATAACCTTTTTTTGACCCTTTTCATTGAACTTATATAGTGATACTTTTCCCTTTAATACTATGTAGATATTATCTACAATATCCTTATCTCTAAATAGTACCTTCCCCTTTTCATACCTAGTGACTCTAGTAATATTAGATAACTTTCTTAAAGTATTTTCATCTATGTTATTAAAACCTGGGAGCTCTTTCAATTCTTCTAAATTAACATATCTCATTTTCTAAATTACCCCAATCATTTTTTAATTAATTTATTATCCATATCCCACATGTTTTTCAAGATTTATTTATGTAAATGTATTACAAGTCTCCACTTAATTATATATTAACAAATATGTTTACTAAATACATTAACTTTTAATTGAAAATTATTTTCAATTATATTGACATATGTAAAATATTATAGTAATATGAATTTATTGATAATAGTTATCAATTATTATTAAATCCTTAATCTTTTATATTTATCTTATATAGGAAATTTCCTTCTATTTACTTCAGGAGGATTTTCCCTATTTTTTGTCCTTTTAAGTTCTATACTTTAATTTATATTTTTAACAGTCTGTATTATATAGTATATATCTTTAACCATATACACTACAAAATTCTATATTAAATTAAGAGAGTTATCTAAAAAAATAAAAAGTATACCCAGCTTCTAAAACCACTTAGGTATACTCACCAAAATAATAAGAAATGTAATATATCCTACTATTATAGCTACTCTTTTATATGACAAATGGAACTCTTCAAAGCCATAATAAATATTTCCTCTATAGCCTCTACTATTAATTCCATCCTTAATTTCTTTCCAACGTTTTAAAGTATTAATAAAGAGTAAAGCAGCAAGACTTCCTGAATCCTTAACTTTATTCTTAAAACCACCAAAGGCACCTCTACATAACATACTCTTTCGTAATGTTTGAAATTCATCATCTATAAGTATTAAAAATCTCTCCATAGATTTTCCTATATCACAAATATCTCTAAGCCAACTTATCTTAGAGAATATATAAAATACATGATCTGTAGGTGTAGTTAAAGTTAAAAAACTAACGGATATCCCCCCAGACACCGCCTTTAATATAAGTATTAAAGTACTATACCATCCATAATCAAATACAAAGGTTATAGAAGAAACTAAAGCAAATAAAAAAGTTGCCTCTATAAAGTGTTTTACTATATGCATAGGGTTCTTATAAACAATATGAAGTACAAGAAAAAAAATTATATTTATAACCAAAGGATAGCACCTAGTACTAAAACTAAGTGCTATTATTGGTAATATACATAAAATTATTTTCTCTATAGGATGAATATTTGCTAATTTACTTAGCTTTGAATATGAAAGTACTGTCCTTAACATTCTTTCACTTTTCCACCTACATTAGTCTTAGCTCCTTTGTTCTTTGAAGCTCCTTTTTTAACACCAATGTAGTATCCTATGAATCCAGCCCCAATTGCTGCTTGTAAACAGAAAAGGAAGCTTTCAATTTCTCCTGATGGTGGCTCCCACATAGGAGCTGCCCAAGGTTCATAATCTCCATTTAATTCTTGGATTTTAACTTCAATTTCTCCATCGGCACCATTAAATTCACCATTTCTACCTAAGAATAAAGATCCTACCACAATTGCTATACATAATAAAATTAATCCTATATTTTTTTTCATATTATCTTACACCTCCAACTTCTAATAACTCCTCAGAGGCATGTTTTTCTATAAAGTCAAATATCATAACAGTTATTATTCCTTCTACTACAGCAAGTGGAACTTGAGTTATAGCAAATATTGATACAAACTTTATAAATGCCGCTGCAAATCCACCTGTAGTAGCTGGGAATGCAAGTCCAAGTTGAATGGATGTAACTAGGTATGTTGCTAAGTCCCCTAAAGTTGCACCAAGGAATATTGCTAATTTTTTATTTTTATTTTTAAATACCTTATAAATTGCAAAGGCTACTATTGGTCCTGCAATACCCATTGATAAAACGTTAGCTCCTAAAGTTGTTAATCCTCCATGAGCTAAGAAAAGTGCTTGGAATAAAAGAACTACTATAGAAACCACAGACATAGCAAATGGTCCAAATATCATTGCTCCAAGACCTGTACCTGTTGGATGTGATGAACTTCCTGTAACAGACGGTAGTTTCATTGCTGATAATACAAAAGCAAAAGCTCCAATCAATGCTAAAAGCATTTTTAAATCCTTGCTACTCATAGTTTTTTTTCTTATATCTCTAATTCCTAATGCTACAAATGGAATGCATGCTACAAAATAAAACGCACACCAAGCCATTGGTAAAAACCCTTCTGCAATATGCATACCATAAGCTAATTTAGGCACTGTAAAGAATAGTGCTAATGCCCATATAAATACAAATGATTTTTTAGTAATACTTGATTTATTCATAATTTTTCCCCCTTATATTTAGTAAAAATGATTTAATTTAAATATAATACCGCTAGCAATGCTTATATTTAAATTCCTATATACTTAACTGTAGCTAAATAATGTGATTATAAAGAATATACTTAACGTGCACTTTAAATATATTAGTATATAATCTATAACATAACTTTTTGTTTTGTATAATAAAAGTTACTCCCACCGTCACCCGAGTCTTTTATTACACTTTGAAATGTTACTAATAGTTTTCTTGGTTGCTACAGATATAGTGACTTAATTTTTCTTCATCATTAAAGACAATGCCGTAATCCATGGTCTTTCTTTCTACTACAAAAACTTTAATTCCCATGTCTATGGCAGCCTTCATTTTTTCATAAGTTCCACCTTGTGGACCACTATCCTTTGTTATTAAAGCCTTGCCATCATATTCTTTTATAAAGGCTTTATTTAGTTCATAGCCTATAGGTCCTTTTATGAATATCAAATCCTCTACTCTAACACCTAACGCAAATACTTCCTCCATAACTTTTAAAGAAGGTAGAACTCTATGAACTATTCTATTTTCAAGTTTTAAATCTAATATCTTATCTATATTTCTACTTCCTGTAGTATTTAAAATACATCCATCTATATCTTTTAGGGCTTCTCCTAATTCTTCATAGGTCGGCACCTCTATTATCAAATCATTTTTAGGTAACGTATCTAAAGTACTTTGTCTTTCATACCTTACATACTCAATTCCCATATCCTTTGCTATCTTCATAGCTGTTCCACTTATTAGAACTGCATAGGGATGAGATGCATCTACAATTACCCTTACACCACTTTTCATAAATAATGCTTTTAACTCTTCATAAACTAAAGGTTTATCATTTAATATTTTATATTTATAATCCACTAAAAGCTCTCCACCATAGGTTGTAGCTGTGGATACTAAAATGTTATCTGTATATTTATTTAGATGGGAAAGAATTACCTTTCCCTCTGATGTACCTACTATTAAAGCTATCATTGTAATTCTCCCCCTTAATGTCTACTTGTTTTCTAATTTATATCCTCTTGGAGTTATAAATAATCCATCTTTTATATAACTCTTAGTATTTCCTATAATAACCATAGTCATCATATCTACTATAGAATCATCAAAGGTTCCTATAGTGCAAACTGTAGCTTCTTGACCTTCTCTTAATGCATGCTTAACAATAGCAACTGGTGTATCTTCATTTCTATATTCCTTTATTATATCTATAGCTTCTCTTAAGTAATGAGGTCTTCCCTTACTCTTTGGATTATAAAGAGATATTATAAAATCTCCTTCTGCTGCAAGCTTAACTCTCTTCTTTATATCTTCATATGGAGTCATTAAATCACTTAAGCTTATGTTGCAGTTATCATGCATAAGTGGAGCTCCAACTATTGATCCTGCTGAAGATGATGCTGTAACCCCTGGGATTACCTCTACTTCTTCATCCTTTTTCATTTCAAGAATTAACCCAGCCATACCATAGATTCCAGCATCTCCTGTACTTACTACAGCTACCGTTCCTTCACTAGTTAATCTTAAAGCTTCCTGGCATCTTGCCTCTTCACCCATCATTCCTGTAGAATAAACTTTCTTACCATCTAAAAGTGGCTTTATCATTTCTATATACTTTGTGTATCCTACTACTATATCACTTTCTTCTATAGCCTTTACAGCTTTAATTGTCATGTAATCAAGTCCTCCTGGACCGATTCCTACTACATATAATTTTCCCATTATTTTTCCTCCATTATCAGTAGACTAACTTTCCAATACAAAGGGTTATACCTTCAAAACTAATTTTATCTGTAAGTAACTCTCCCCCTGCTAATTCAACACAAGGCTCACATACCGCTCTCACACCTATAGATTTCTTAACAAAATCACTACCATTATATTTATGTTCTATGCTTTCTATTTCTTTTAAAGAATGAATCTCCATGTGACAGTTTAAAAATTCACTTAAAGCAATTAATGCTCCTTCATTCTTTTTAACTTCCACTGTAGAAATAGTTTTTATGGCTCTTAAATCTATATTATATTTCTTTAAAGTATCCACAACAAAGTTTTTAACTTTGTCCTTATCCACATCTTTTCTACATCCCATACCTAATATGATGTTTCGCCTTATGAGCTTAAGGTGAATCAAGCCTTCAACAGGTGGCAAGTTATCCACATCTATTTTATTAGATACTGTAACCATACCCTTAATATCTCCTTCAGGAATTACATATCCCTTTGGCATTTTTATTTGGCCTTCATCATCTAAAAAACCAACCTTAGCTTTATCAACTAATTTGGCAGCTATATCTTTAGCTATTTTCATATCATCTATAATCAGGTTATTATTCTTAGCAATCATATCTGGAGCATCTATTCCCATGGTATCTGTGGCTGTAGTTATAACTGGTGTAGCCTTAAGAATTTCTGACACTTTTAAAGCAAGTTCATTAGCTCCTCCAAGATGTCCTCCTGCAAGACTTATGGCGAATCTACTTTCACAGTCTACTACTACCACTGCCGGGTCCTTATCCTTTCCCTTTAGAAAAGGTGCTATTCCTCTTACTGCAATGCCTGTAGATGAGATAAAAATTATTCCATCTACAGTATTCATAAGCTCTTCACATACAGATTTTAGTTTGAAGTTTTTGTTATTATAACTAGAGTAAAGCTTAAGCTCTAAAGTTTCACTTAGTTTTTTTGCAATATTATCTCCTTGTCTTGTTACAGACACCGCTGCTAACTTCATAACTCTCCTACTTTCTAGAATTGTACATTCTAAGAATTATTTTTGTCCTTCTCTAAACATATGAGTAAAGGATTTATCATATAGAAGACTCTTATCATAATCGCAATTTATAAAGTCCCCTACTAATATTTGAGCACATTTAGTGATTCCTGCTTCTTTAACCTTTTCTGCTATATCATCTAAAGTTCCAATTATAGCTCTTTCATCTTCCCAAGTAGCTCTTTCAACTACAGCTATATTAACATTCCTTCCATAACCTTTTCTTAGCTTTGCAACTACCTTATCTATCATGCTAATAGAAAGGAATATAGCCATAGATGCACCAATTGATGCAAGTTTTTCTAAGCTTTCAGTTTCTGGTACTGGAGTTCTTCCCTCAACTCTAGTTAATATTACAGTTTGAGTTACTGATGGAAGTGTAAATTCCTTTTTTATTACAGATGCTGCTGCTGTAAATGAACTAACTCCTGGAATTACCTTGTACTGAATATTTAATTTATCAAGTTCATCCATTTGTTCTTTGATAGCTCCATAGATAGCTGGATCACCTGTATGAAGTCTTACTACCATTTTGTTTTCTTTTTCAGCCCTATTCATAACTTCTATAACTTGTTCTAAAGTCATAGATGCTGAATTATGTATTTCACATCCAGCCTTACAATAATTCATATGCTCCTTGCTTACAAGAGAGCCTGCATATATAACTACATCTGCTTTTGTCAGTGTATCTCTTCCCTTTACTGTGATTAACTCTGCATCTCCTGGACCTGCTCCTATAAAATAAACCATTCTTCTTCCTCCTAATCTCTATTTGCTATTATAAGTGACATGTATTCTTTATTATCTAAAATATCTTCTCTCTTATGTAAAATCTCTTGCCCTTCTCTTCCAGCTTTTTTTATATATACATAGTTAAAGCCTTTTTCATCAAGAACGTCTAATACTTCTTCTTCTCTTTTATAGACCTTCATTATAACTACATACTTTTCATCCTTTATATCCGAAACTCTGCTAGCTGGGGTAATAAGTAATGGTTCATCACCTATAACTAATGGTTTTTGCGCAAGACTAGCACTAGCACAGAAGGAAGTTATCCCTGGAATTGTTTCAACTTCAAAGCCATGCTCTTCTATATACTTTAGTAAATATATATATGTACTATAAACAAAAGGATCTCCTAAAGTTAAGAAGGCTACATTCTTTCCTTCCTTAAGCTTCTCTTCTATAGCTTTAAAGGC
The DNA here is from genome assembly GCF_002367465.1 of Clostridium sp. UBA3061. NCBI lineage: Bacteria > Bacillati > Bacillota > Clostridia > Eubacteriales > Clostridiaceae > Clostridium > Clostridium sp. UBA3061. The sequence goes on from NZ_DFCF01000007.1 coordinate 66,823, forward strand.
TTCATAGATTTTTTCTTCTTGGTCTTCTCCACCCATTGGAAATTGCTTTATCATAATTTCTTTATCCTCTGATATAAAGTCCTCTGCAATGCCTAAAGCTATACTTTTCCCACCTTTCATAGCACTTGGTGAAACAATTACTTCACACATTTCTATAGTTTTAACCGCCTTTAAGGTTAATAGCTCTTTATCTCCTGGTCCTACTCCAACTCCATATAACTTTGCCATCTATTTCACTCCTCTATTTCTACTATAAAACAATATTTTCAATTCTTAACTATTTTCTATTGCTGTATTTCCTTGTACTACAAACCTACTACATTACAATATTTCTAATTCTTATAAGCCTCTACAATAAAAATTGGATTATATCCAAATAACATATAACTTTGGCCTCTTGTTTTACTTACGCCAACTTGAGTACAGCTAATTTTCATGTTTAATTCTTTTAAAGTACTCATTGCTTTATATACATTATCAATGGTTATAAAATTTAAAACCATTACTCCATCATCTTCAAGAAGGTTATGGCATTTCTCAATTATTTTTTCAAGATTTCCACCACTACCTCCAATAAAGATACTATTAAACTTTTCCTTAATAGAGTCTAAAGCTTCTAAAGCTTCACCTTCTATAATCTCTAAATTATCACAATTAAACTTATCTTTATTTTTATAGATTACCTCTAAGGCTTCTTCATCTCTCTCTATTGCAACAACACTACCAGAAGTGCAAATCTTACTTCCTTGAATTGATATGGAACCAGTTCCAGCTCCTACATCTAGAAGTTTAGAATTTTCCTCTAAATTAAGTTTTGCTACACTTAGAATTCTAACTTCTTCCTTTGTCATAGGACAGTTTCCTCTTATAAACTCTTCATCTTTTATATATTTCATTTAAACTTCCTCCACTACAAAGACACTTAATGAAGAAAATTCCTTCTCCATTATCTCTTCTGGTGTACCTACTGTTATTTTCTCATCTTCATAGGATAAATTTTCTCCTACCCATATATTACAACTTATATTTTCTATAAACAGTTTATTTGCTAAAACCTTAGGTGAATTTTTACTATCTGTTAAGAATATACACATGCTATTTTCTTTAACAACAGTTAAAAAATCTTCTTCTCTTCCATGGACACTGCCTAAAAATTTTCCATTCCAACTCTTCCCTATCTTGCTCATTAGATATTGAAAAGAGCTAAGTCCTGGTATTATCTCTATAGGCTCCTCTTTTATATTTCTCTTTATATAATCAGTAACTCCATAAAAACATGGGTCTCCCGATGCAATTATAGATATTTTCTTGCTCTTATTATCTTCTACTATCTTCAAAATATCTGATAAAGACTTAACTGCCACTCTTTCAGTATTTATAAAATTTACACTTTCCAAAGCTCTAGAAAATCCTACTAACATATCACTATTTTCTAAAGTTTCAACAGCCTTAGGAAGTATATACTCCTTACTTCCTGGACCAAGTCCTACTACATAAATCATCTTTCCACCTCTATAATGTTGTAGCTAATATCTTAGGATTAGTTGCACCCCAATACATAACTACATCACATTTAAGTTCACCATAGCTATAAAGCTCCATTCTTTTCTTCACTTTATCTACAATAGTTTTATATATCTCACTATATTCACCCTTTAAAGCTTTTATAGCACCCTCTGTAGTCTTTTCATTATATATACTTCTAACTAAGTCATGTGGAGCTCCTGCTAATGCTAATTCTAATGCTATTACTTCTAGTCTTACATCACATACTCTACTGTGAGTGTTAAAGCTACCAGCAGATATCTTACATATCTTACCTATATGACCTATTATAATTATCTCTTTAACTCCACAGCTAACACAACATTCTATAGCAAATCCAACAAAGTTTGATATTATAGCCACTTGATCTATAGAATATCCCATAGATTCTGCAACCTTTTCTCCCATGTTTCCAAAGGCTAATATAAGAACCTTATTTTTTAAAGCCTTTTGAGTTATCTCAATTTTTATTGATTCTTTAATTGATTCTTCAGACATAGGATAAACAATTCCTGTAGTTCCTAATATGGATATTCCTCCTACTATATTAAGTCTAGGATTAAAGGTTTTCTTTGCTACTTCTTCTCCCCTTGGTACAAATATAGTAATAGTAACTCCTTCATCCTCTGGAAGCACACTACTTACCTCTTGCTCTATCATAAGTCTAGGTACTGGATTAATAGCAGCTTCACCCTTTTCAATATAGAGGCCTTCACCATTAACTACTCCTACACCTTTTCCACCTTTTAAAATATATCTTTCTTCACCCTTTTCAGCTCTCGCCCATATAGGTAATCCGTGGGTAGCATCTATGTCATCTCCACCATCTTTTATAATGGAACATTCCACATAGTCATCACCAAAAACAACTTCATCTATTACTAAGTTTAAAATTATTCCCTTTGGTGTATTAATCTCTATCTCTTTAATTTTTTTACCAGTAAAAAGCATGTAAGTAGCTGCCTTAGCAGCAGCTGCTGCACAGGACCCTGTAGTATAACCACATCTTAACTTTTTACCATTACTGTTAACATATAAGTCTAACATTCTAATACCTTCTTTATTATCTCTCTACTAACATATACATAAGAGCATTGACTATAGCTGCTGCTACTGCACTTCCGCCCTTTCTTCCTCTAACTGTCATCATATCTATATCTTTTAATTTTTCTATTTCTTCTTTTGATTCAGCTGCTCCTACGAATCCTATTGGAGCTCCTATAATAAATTTACAATTAGACTTTCCTGATTCAATAAACTCTTTAAGTTTGAATAAAGCCGTTGGAGCATTTCCAAATACAAAGAACTCTACTCCATCTCCTACTGCCTTTTCTACTGCAGCCATAGAACGAGTTATGCCTCTTTCCTTTGCAATCTCTGCAACTTCTGGTTCTGATACATAACATACAACCCTGCAATTTAACTTTTCTAAGGCTCTTTTATTTATTCCTGAAAGTGCCATATTAGTATCTGTATATATAGTTGTTCCCTTTTTTAGAATCTCTAGGGCTGTATCTATAGCATCATCTGTCATATAAACTAAATCCTTATATTCAAAATCTGCTGTAGTATGAATAACTCTCTTAATTATAGAAAGCTCTCTATCATCGAAATTATGAGGTCCCATTTCTTCTCCTATAATTTCAAAACTTCTCTTTTCTATGTCCATTGGTATTTTTATATAATCCATTTCTCCTCCTACTTAAGGAAATAACCTTCCTTAATAAATCTCTATTTTAAAATTACATCTACTTAATTAAGCTATTAAAAAAATCAATATTAGAAAAGAAATGTATATGTCCATAAGCTGCTAAAACATTATTTTTTACATACCCACACTTCCACTTCTTTGTGGTTCCATCGTAGGCTTTCTTTTCTAATTCATATATTTCTTCTTCTTTTAAATCTACCAGTGATTTATGGAATTCATGACAATTAATCATCATATCCTTTGGCACTATAGAATTTTTCTCTGATATCTTTATAGTTGCGTATCCAAAATTATTAAGTTTTCCAGTCATATAAGATGTTCCATTAAAGAAACCTACTGTTTCAACTCCATCTATGCTCTCTGTAAGATACATGAGTCCACCACATTCTGCATAGCATTTTACTCCACTGTTTAAGGCTTTTCTAACACTATTTAACATAGATTTATTAGAAGATAACTCTTCCTTGAATACTTCTGGGTATCCTCCACCTATATATATAAAATCTACATCCTTTGGCACTTCTCTATCTTTTAGGGGGCTAAAATACTGAACTGTTCCAACCTCTTCCAAAAGCTCTATATTCTCTTTATAATAAAAACTAAAGGCTTTATCATAGGCTACTGCAATCTTTATATCTTTGTTTTCAGCGTGGAAATCTTCACTGTTAGTAGATTGAATATCTGAAGCTTTAAATTCTTCTATAAGGCTATCTACATCTACATACTCTTCCATAAGGCTACTGCATAACTCTATCTTCTTTGATAAATCTTCAACCTCGCTACTCTGCACAAGGCCTAAATGCCTACTTTTTAAAGCTAACCTCTCATCCTTAGGTATGTATCCGAAAACTCTAATCCCGCTGCAATTTACTTCAATAGCTTTTTTCAAAAGTTTATAGTAACTTTCACTAATATTATTAAGTATTATCCCTACTATGTTCACATTTTCATAATTTCGAAGTCCTTCTATTTCAGCACATAAAGTTGCTGATTGAGCTTTAGGAGATAATACTAATACCACAGGCAAATCTAAAGTTCTAGATACATGAGCTGTAGAAAAATTAGTATCTATACCTTTTCCATCATAAAGTCCCATAACTCCTTCAATGATTCCTAGATCACCCTGACCTCTTAGATAACTCTCCTTAACCCCTGGTTCTCCCATTAGAAATAAATCTAAGTTTCTTGTAGCTACTCCTGTTATTTCTCTATGAAAGGCTGGATCTATATAGTCAGGTCCAACTTTATATCCTTGAACCTTATATCCTCTATCTATAAGAGTTTTCATAAGTGCTAATGTAACAGTGGTCTTTCCACCGCCACTACTATTTGAAGAAACTATTATACTTTTCATAATTTACTCCTTTATGGTGTTTTCTTCGTATCTCCCAAATGAAGATATTTATTATCTATTACATCTTGTACATGATTCACATATATATGTCTAAACTTCTCAATCTCACCCAAACCATGAAGATATATGTCTACTTTAATTCCAGCTTCTTCTAAAATAGTCTTCCATGAATCTTCTTCATCAGAAGCCATATCATTAGTTGCATGGTCTCCAGCTACTAGCATAAGTGGTGCTAACTTAACGTGATCAATACCTTCTCTTTTAAGAATTTCTACTATCATATCTACGGTAGGATATCCTTCTACTGTTCCAACGTATACATTATTATAATTTAAGTAAGTAAATACGCTTTGAAGTGCTACAAAGGCTGAGTTAGCTGGATGATTACTTCCATGTCCCATAAATACCATGGTCTTATCTTTTGGTATAATTTCTTTTATAGCATCTATAAACACCTCATAATCATTAGGTGTTTCTTCCCCTCCTTGAAAGTGAAGGGCTGGTCTACCTACTTTTATTGATTTAAATTTATTACTCTCTCTAAACTTATCAACTACTAACCTAACATATTGGAACTCTTCACCTGGTATTATATGAAGCGGCTGAACTATAACTTCTTCATAGCCTTCTTTATATAGTTGCTCTAAAGCTTCCTCCGGAGTATGTACAATTATTCCATCTCTATTTTTTATTTTCTTAATTATCATATGGGCTGTAAAAGCTCTCATAACATGATACTCTTTAAATCTTTCTCTTATTTCATCCTCAATTTTTTCTATAGTTAATTTTAATGTATCCTTATAAGTAGTACCAAAACTTACTACTAATATAGCCTTTTTCATTTTAGTTCCTCCAAATTTAATAAATTAGTGCAAAATAAAACCTCTACCCAAAAGGTAGAGGTTAAAATTCAATTTAACTCATAACAGAATTATAATTTGTAATAAATATACAAACTAAACTATTAACTCCCTTCCCTCCGAAGTGTCATATCTATGCTTTAGGCAGGTCTCCTGACTCACGTATCATCCTCCATCTCACCTTCCCAGAAATACACTCCAGTGGTTTTTCTATGAGATTTCGTCTTCGTACACAGTAGCGGGGGCTGTAGTGGACTTTAACCACTTTCCCTATTAAACATAATGTACCTAAAACTATACTTTATTCAATTTAAATCAACATATTATTTACTATTTCTCTTTAATCCAATTTAATTATACCCTATGATTTAATTTAATTCAATATGAATATACTAGTATTTATAAAATAGTATAATATATTCATGCTAAAATAATGATATACTATTTAAATAGTATTATACAACAGTAATAATTATTCTAATTTTTAATATATTTTATATGAGGTAAAGATATGTTTTTTGTTTATATATTAAGATGTAATGACAATACTTTATATACAGGATGGACAACTGATTTAAACAAAAGGCTTAAATGCCATAATAGTGGTAAAGGAGCTAAGTACACCAGATGCAGATTACCTGTAGAAATTGTTCACTATGAAAATTTACCTGACAAATCTTCAGCTTTAAAAAGAGAATGTGAAATAAAAAAACTTTCTAGAGCAGAAAAACTTATTCTTATAGAAAACATCATAAATAGCACGGAGGGAAATCAATGAAAAATACAAAGTCTTCTTTTGCTTTATTTTTCAAATGGATATTTAGATCAATTTTATTAATACTATTTGTTTATTACTCATTTGTAAAAACTGATAATAATTCAAATTACATCAGCAACATTCTATTAATTCTTATCACGTCCTTTATACCAGATATAATTTTATATATATTTAAAGTTAAATTATCTAGTTTATCTGACTTTTTATTGCAGTTTTTTATATTTTTAGCTCTACTCTTAGGTAGGATGTATAATATGTACTCAATACTACCTTGGTGGGATATATTTCTTCATTTTGCTTCAGGGGCTCTTTTAGGGTTTTTATCTTTAATAATTTTAAAACCTCTTATAGGTGAAAATAATATCAAAACCCTTCCACCATTATTCATAGGGATGTATATATTACTCTTTACTGTTTCTGGAGCTGCACTGTGGGAGTTCTGGGAATTTGCAGGAGATCAACTATTGGGGTTTGATTCTCAACTTAATAGTCTTACGGATACTATGACAGATATGATAAGTGGTTCTTTAAGTGGTGTTATATTATCTATAATGGGATTTTTACACATTAAAAATGGTTCATTTAAGTTTTTAGATAAATTTATTAATGCCATTAAAAAATCTCATAAATAAACCTAAAGACTCGTATTATAAAGTCAAATTCTAAATATTCCCATCATAAGATTAAAAGACCAAGGTCTTAAAAACCTTGGTCTTAATTATTTAAGTTTTATGCAATTTCTGAATTACATTCAGCTTCATTTTCTTTCATTAATCTTCTTATAAGTTCTAGTAACTCATTTGTTGAATTTGATTTATCAAAAGTCATACAGTTTTCTTTAATCTCTCTTAATTTGTTTTTGTCCTTAATCAAAGCCTCTATAGCTTCAGTACAATTATCACCTCTGCCTATAGATATGGACATGCCATGATCTAATAGAAACTTTGCATTTGCTTCTTCTTGTCCAGGTATTGCATCAAAGGTAATTAAAGGAAGATTTGCTGCTAATGCTTCTGATACTGTAAGCCCTCCTGGTTTAGTAATTAAGACGTCTGCTAAGTTCATATATCTATGAACTTCATTGGTAAACTTAATAAGCTTTGTCTGTTTTTTACTAAACTTAATCTGTTCCTTAATTTTATTATATAGTCTTTTATTATTACCCGTTAGAATTACAATTTGAAAATCCATAGGAATATTATTTATATTCTTATAGATTTTTTCTATATTATATACTCCGAAGCTTCCAGCCATGACTAACACGGTCATTTTACTTTCGCTTAATCCCAGCTCATCTAACAGTATTTTTTTATCATCTTCATCTTGATGAAAAAAACCATCATATACAGGGATTCCATAAGGATGAACTTTTTCTGGAGGAACTCCTCTATCTATCATACCTTCTACCATGTCTTCACATGCTACACAATATTCATCTACATTAGGTTTTATCCATGTTTTATGTGGCGCATAATCAGTCATTATACATATTGATGGCACCTTTATACTTCTATTTCCCTTTAATATAGAAATCATTTCTGTAGGAAAGGGATGAGTAGTTATGATTACATCTGGAGCAAATCCTTCTATTAAGGGTATTAATTTTTTCGAAAATAAATAAATTAACTTTGTTACTAAACATGTTAAAACCCCAGACTTGTCCGTTAAACTATATATATTTTTATATAAGGAATTTAAATACTTTGCCAGTACTATATATCCCTTAGTTACGATTTTATTTATAAATGGATTAACATACTCTAAGGTATCCACTACTTTTACTTTAGCACCTAACTCATTTTCTAAAATATATGATTCTAAAGCCTTTGATGCTTTTAAATGTCCTCCACCAGTAGATGCAGATAAAATAAGAATATTCATATTTACAATCCTCTCTCTATTTACTTCACATGGTCTTATGTAGTAAATTTAACTATTCTATTTTACCACACCTATTATGCTTTAGTCCAATTAATTAAATCTAACATAATCCATTTAAAATCATAAACATTTCATATACTTTTATTATCAAATACAAATTTGATAATACATTCATGGTAAGACTGTCTTAGAATAAAATATATTCACTATAAATATTTATATTACTTATACTTCTCTATAGATAGTTCTAACACTACAGATAAAATGTTCTTTTCTATTGTATTTAAAACTTCTATCAACGTATCTACACAGGTTTCTACTTTTTCAGAAGTAGTACCGTAGTTTTCTCTATCTTTTAATTCTACTACTATAATTTGTGATAACTTAAGTACATTTTGTGCATATTCATTTATCTTTTTGTCATTAATATAACCATTTACAAATTTATAATTATTTATAATCTCTTCAAATTCTATTATAAATTCGTCTCTATAATAGCTTTCTACGTTTATCCAATTAGGTATTGTGTTATTTTTAATTTTATCTCCAAAGACTTTAATTTTTTTATTTAGTTCAAATAGCTCCTTATAACTTTTTATTTTATCGTTATTAATATCTATAGCACGTTCTTTCTTAGATTTTTTTCTCTCTTCCATAATTAGTTTTCTCATAATTAATAGAGATATACCTCCACCAAATGCTGCAGATATTAATGGAACTATTATTCCTAACATCCAAGTTGCCTTGTCCATAAATAAATCACCTCAAATATAATATTCGTTGCAAATATTACATTTCTGAATGAAATTAGTCTTCATATCTTTTTCTATGTTTAATCATTATTTCATTTAATATATCACTAGTACTTTGTGGTGTATATGTTATAGCATTAGCCCCAGCAATTATAGTTTCACGTATGCTCTCATCTGTAGGACCTCCTGTTGCTATAATAGGTACATCTGGGTACTTACTTCTTATATGTCTAACAATATTCGCAGTTTCTTTAGCTCCTGATACATTAAGTATAGTTGTTCCTGCTGCTATTCTTCCATCTATATCATCTTTTTCTGAAACAACGGTAACTAATATTGGTAAATCTATAGTTTCTCTCATCCCTGCAATAACATCATTGCCTATAGATGAATTAACTACAACCCCCATAGCTCCCTTAAATTCAGCATCCAATGCTAGATTTATTACCCTTTTACCTGTAGTAATAGATCCACCTACCCCACAAAATACTGGGATATCTGATGCTAGTAATAGTGCTTCAGTTATTCTGGGTTGAGGCGTAAATGGATATACTGCAATAACAGCATCTGCATTAGTATTTCTTATAACTGCTACATCAGTTGAAAACACTAAAGATTTAATTCTTTTCCCAAATATAACAATTCCAGTAGCGTCCCTAATAACCTTAGGTAACTCAATCATATGACTTCTTAGTAAACCTTTAAATTCTGGCACACGTTTTTCCATAAAATTTCTCCCTTCACCATATAAAGCTATGTCCTTTCTAAAAACATAGCTTAAATCACGCCTCACATAGATAACTTTAACTTACATATATAAACTTAAAATGTGATTAATAACTTATTTTATTTTCTTAACTTACAGATTATATCACAGGTTTATTACTTCCTCAATAAATTTATTTAATTATTTTTATGGAATTATACGGTACATTTTTACTCTCTTTATCTATGTAAAAATAAGATAAAGAAAACAATAAAAAAACCTAGCGATTACTAAAATCACTAGGTTTCTATGGCAGGGGCACGAGGACTTGAACCCGGAACCAACGGTTTTGGAGACCGCTACTCTACCAATTGAGCTATACCCCTTCGTTACTCGTTTATTATATTATATAATAAACATAAATGCAAGAGGTTTTATATAAATTATTCAACATATTCTTAAGTCAATACTAGTATAAATAAGTGGAAGTATTCTCACATATTGAAATATTTAGCATCTTATTATTCATTACCTTTTTATAGGAACATAAAAATTCATTTAACTCATTATCAGTTAAATCTATTTTCCCAAAACTTTTTAATATAACATTCTCATCTTGAAGCATTATCTCTAAATCATTCTTGTCATTCTTAATGCTATATGAAGTTACACTTTTTACTTTAAGCTTCCCTTTATACTTTTCTTGAAACCCAACCATTTTTCTTGCATCTTCATACTCAATACCTAATCCACTTAGAGGATTTTCTACACCCATAGACTTCATTTGGCTTTCTACATCTTCAGTAGAAATTCCATACCTCTCCATGACCTTATTCTGGATATTCATAAATTTCTCTTGAGATATATTATTTTCCTTCATATACTTAAATATTTCTCTGCTCATTTCCGCCATAGATAGCTTCCCTTGAGCCATTGAATAATACATAGAATATATGTAATCCTCAAATTTGTCTACATCTTTATCTGTAGCCTTATTTTTCAGTTCATTAAAATCTATTACATCACTAATTTTAACCAGCTCCTTGAATACAATATTTCTTCTATCACATTATTTATTTTATCCCATTAATTTGTATTTTAGTATCTTATTATTTATTAAATATAATTTATAATCACTTTTATTCCCCATAATCATAGAATATGGGAAATAAATTTAAGAAATATGTTTGTAAATTAGTATATTATAAAAGTATTCAAATTACTACTGTATTAATTATGTATTTAAAATATATTAATCTTTTCTTAATATATAGTTATGTACTGTTGAGTATGTAGTTCACCTACATACTCAACGATATGCTACTGTATCTTGAATCCAGCTTCTTTCACCTTCTCAAGAATTTCATCCATATTGTCTGTGCTTAATCTTATTACTATCTCTTTAACTTCTGTTATGCTCTTAGGATCAACAACTACAAAGCTTATAATTTGCCCTTTGTTTTCAGTAATTATTTTTGATAGTTTAGATATTTGTCCAGGTATGTCATAAGCAATTACAGATAATCGTTTACCTTTATTTAATCCAAACAATTCTGTAAATTGATGAAAAATACCGTGATGTGTTACTATTCCTTGCATTTCTCCATTTTTATTTATTACTGGTACAAAGGAAACACTTTTAGTTTCTAGGAAATGTGCAGCCTCTTCAATTTCATTAAAAGGAGTTATTGATGGTACATCAGTTCTCATTACATTTTCAACTAGAAAATCTGATAGTAAACACTGTCTCTCTATAGATTTTTCATAGTAGTATGTGTATATTTGCTCTTTTGAAATTACTCCACAGAATTTATCTCCTTCTACTACTGGTATGGATAAAAACTTATTTTCTTCCATTACCTTAAGAGCTTCTCCTATGGTTACCTTTGGTGTTACAGTTATTAACTTTTCTCTAGATAACATCAAATTATTTACAAACATAATTTATCCTCCTCTACTTATTTGTTATTCTATATTATACCTTATTTTAGTATACTATGTTAGTATTTTAATATATTTCATTATTAATATATTAAATATATTTTGATTATTGCATCAATTATTACTATTTTACGTATCCAAAATATAATACGTAAAATATATAGATTTGTTTACTTAAATATAAATTTACTTTTACAATATTTAGTACCATTCCACTGCCAAATATGCTAAAATTTTTATATAGATAAATGGTATGCTTTGGAGGACAAAATGAATATTAGTATAAAGAATATAGTTTCTGCTCTATCATTATCCTTGGATCTTACAGACAATGATTGGGGTAAATTTGAGGATGTTATAAACCCAACACATGCTAAAGATATTTCAAATAAGCAATTTTCTAATCATTCTAGATGCACCTCATATATAGCCTTAGAAATTGCTCAAACTATGAAACTAGATGAAAATTCTTACTACAATTTATATATTGCTTGTATGATTCATGATATTGGAACTCAAAATATATTTGATGAGTCTCACACCTCAAAATGGTATATAAAAAAGCATTGCATTGCTGGCTCTGAAATGATTCAACGTATTCCATCCTTAATACAAGTATATGATATAATACGTTATCATCATGAAAATTATGATGGTAGTGGATGCTTAAAATTAAAAAGTTCACTAATTCCTATAGAAGCTCAAATTCTCAGAATAGCTGATTTAATTGAAATCCAGGTAGATTATTCTAAACCTTACCACATCCAAAAGGATATTCTTATTGATTGGGTAAAACTACACAATGAAACTTTATTTTCACCACAGGTTGTAAAAGCTTTTCTCATGGTAGCTGACAAAGAAGAGTTTTGGTTAAACCTTATAAATTTACCTAATATGAATTTCATACTTGATAATATAATACCGGAGAAAGATATTTTTATCTCTCTATCGGAATTTGAAGCAATTGCTGATGTATTTGCAAGCATTATTGATAATAAGAGTTCTTTTACTGCAGAACATTCTAAAGAAATTGCTACTTTAGCTTATAATGTTTCTAAGCATTTAGGCTACACTGAAGAAAAGTGTCTTAAAATGAAAATTGCAGGATTACTTCACGATATTGGAAAATTAGCTATTCCCATCAGTATATTGGACAAAGATGGTCCTTTAACAGAAGAAGAATATTCTATTATCAAATCTCATACCTACTATACTAAATTAATTCTAGATAAAATAGACCACATATCTGATATTAGTTTATGGGCTTCTAGTCATCATGAAAAATTAAATGGTAAAGGCTATCCACGAAGACTTAAGGCTGAGGACCTTAGTGAAGAATGCCGCATTATTGGAGTATGTGATATATATCAATCTTTAACTGCTGATAGGCCCTATAGAAAAGGTATGTATATGTACGAAGCATTTAATATATTAGATGATATGGTAAATAGGAACTTAATTTGTGGTAATGCAGTAAGACATTTTAAAAATACTTTAGTATCTCGGGTAGAAAAGAAACCTTAATTTAATTATTATACAGTTATTTAATGAAAAGTAATTTTACTATTTGCTTTTCATTTTTTTTCTTTTAGGCTAAAATATTAATGAGGTGAATCATATGGAATTTATAGTTAGTAATGTTGATGAATTAGATTCCCTAGGTATACAGCTAGGAAAAATGTGTAAAGAAAATGATGTTTTATGCCTTATAGGTGATCTTGGTACTGGTAAGACTCATCTTACCAAAGGAATTGCAAAAGGTCTTGGCATAGATGAATGTATAACTAGTCCTACCTTTACAATTGTTAATGAATATGAAGGTAGATTAAAATTGTATCATTTTGATGTGTATAGAGTAAATGATCCCGATGAGATTGCTGCCATCGGCTTTGATGAATATATATTTGGAAATGGAGTTAGCGTCATTGAATGGGCTAACTATATCGAAGATTTAATACCAGAAGAAAGTTTAACTATAAACATAGCTAAACTTCCAGACTTAGGTGAAACCTATAGAAAGATTACTCTTTCCTATACTAATGATAGATATAATTATATAAAGGAGTTGAAGCTATGAAGATTTTATCCTTAGATTCTGCAACTGAATGTGCAACTGTGGCTATTATTGATAGCGATAAGATATTAGGGGAAACTATTATAAATTATAAAAAGCAACACTCTGTAATTATGATGCCTATGATAGATAACCTTTTAAAAAATTGTGGTTTATCCATATCAGATATAGAAGGCTTTGTAGTTTCTAGCGGCCCTGGTTCTTTTACTGGTCTTAGAATCGGTATGTCCACTATAAAAGGTCTTGTGCAAGCAACTAATAAACCCTTTGTGTCTATAAATTCTTTAGATGGACTTGCAAATAATCTCTTTAATATCCAAGGTATTATTTGTCCTATAATTGATGCGTTGAGGGGTAATGTATATACTAATTTCTATAAATTTGAAAATAATAATTTAGTAGTCTTAGGTGAGCCTGAATTATTATCAATGGAAGATGTAATAAATAAATGCTCAGGATTTAATGAGCCTATTACTTTTATAGGTGATGGTACATCAAAATTTAAGGATGCCATATTAACTTCTCTACCTAATGCTTCCATAGCACCTAGTCATATCAATGTGACAAAGGCATCTTCTATAGGCTACTTAGGCTATCTTAGATTAATAAACAATGAAGGTGATAATGTACTTAGTAGTTCACCTGTATATCTTAGACTTTGCCAAGCCGAGCGTGAATATGAAGAAAAGGTAAAAAATCATGACTGATGTAACCGTTGAAAGAATGAGTTCCCTTAATATATTAGGAGTTAAAGAAATTTCAGACCTAAGCTTCTCAAGCCCTTGGTCTCTCCTATCTATGGAAAAAGAACTAATTAATAAAAACGCTGTCTATATAGTTGTAAAGTTAGGTAATAAAGTTGTAGCCTTCGGTGGAATGTGGGTTGTCTTTGATGAAGGTCATATAACCAATATAGCAGTTCATTCCGACTATAGAAGAAATAATTTTGGAGATGTGGTAGTAGAAAACCTCATTACAATTGCTAAGGATATAAATATTGTTTCTATGACTCTAGAGGTTAGAGCCTCTAATATAGCTGCAATAAATCTTTATAAAAAACACCATTTTTCTGTAGAAGGTATAAGGAAAAACTATTATCAACATCCAAAAGAAGATGGATACATTATGTGGAACCACAACATATAGGTGGTATATATTAAAATTTTAAAGACGATAAAAGAATTTTTCTTTTATCGTCTTTTTGTAAATTATCTTTATATATTTTAATTTTAACTTCAACTTATTTTTTAAATTGTTAAAGATATGATTTAGTACATTTTTATTAGGCACCCTTTTTCATAGCTTGTTCAGCTAAAACATTCTCTCTATTTAGTAGTGGTGATATTCTCTTATAAGATACGAAGGTTATAAGAGATACTATGGCCCCTTTTATAATATTAAAAGGAGTTATTCCTAGAACAATTATTCCTGTTAAGCTAGAAATATTAGAGTTTCCTGCTGCTGATGCTCCTATAACATTAGCCATGCCACCCATTATTGTAGCATATAATGGAATTAGTATAAAGTAATTAAATACTGCTCCTACTATAGTCATTATTATAGTTCCTAAAATTAATCCTATAATTGCACTCTTTTTAGTTTTATTTTTATGATAAACATATGATGCTACAAACACAAAAGACCCACCAATTAAAAAGTTAGCAAATTCTCCAACTCCACCGGTGTAAGTGCCATGAAAAACTAGATTTAATATTACTTTTCCACCTTCTATAATTACTCCTGCCACTGGTCCCAATGCAAATCCACCTATAAGTGCTGGTAAATCACTAAGATCAAGTTTTAAAAATGGTGGAAATCCTGGTATTGGAAATTCAAATAACATTAATATAAATGCTATTGCTACTAATAAAGAGATTTTTACTAACCTGTTTACATTTTTAGATGTGTTCATTATTAATACCCCCCTAAGTTTACTGCATACTTCATAGGGTGAATTTATCCGATGACTATCCACTCTAATATTCTCATCTTCTTCGAAGTGGGTATTAAGAGTGTCTACGTCTCTGGATAACGATTCCTAACCTTCAAAGAAGCTAAGAATTCTGTTTATAGTACCCTAATGCCTTCAGATTTGTTATTTCTCTAATGACTGTCTCATTAATACTGTTCATTAGAACTTGATTGTTAAATATAATACTTATAACAAATCTAAAAAAGCCCTGATTAAAAATCAGGGCTAAAACAAGCATCACTAAAATACTATATACCTACTTCTTTCATCCAGACTATACTGTCGGCTTCGGAGTTTCACCGAATCAGCCTTTCGGCTCGCGGGCTTTACCGCCGGTGGGGAATTACGCCCCGCCCTGAAGTGCATTATTAACTTTTATTACACTTTAATCTTACCATTAAAATCATTACACTTCAATATATTTTTTAAAATTCATAGATAAAATAGATATTTTTTTAACGATATTTTTAAACTTATATCTTACTTTTTAAGTGTTATTCCACATAAACAGAGTTTATTTTAACTCTACATCTTTTTTCATTGATAAAGATATCCTATTTCTCTTCTCATCAATATCTATTACTGTAACCTCTACTACATCTCCTAGCTTAACCACATCTAGTGGATGCTTAACAAATCTATCACTTAATTGACTTTTATGAACAAGACCATCTTGGTGTACTCCAATATCTACAAAGGCACCAAAATCCGATACATTTCTAACGGTTCCTAATAATTTCATTCCTTTTTTAAGCTGAGATAATTCCATAACCCCAGTTTTAAATATTGGTTTTGGCATTTCTTCTCTAGGATCTCTTCCTGGTTTTTTAAGTTCTTTTATGATATCTAAAAGAGTTGGTTCTCCTATACCTACTTCTTTAGCTAAATTAAATACTCCTACCTCTTTAACCTTTTCATCTATACCCTCTATATTTTTACTACTTAAATCTTTACCATCATATCCTAGGATAGTCATAAGTTTTTTGCAAGCCTCATAGCTTTCCGGATGGACAGATGTACCGTCTAAAGGTTCCTTGCTACTATCAACTCTCAAGAATCCTGCACATTGCTCATAGGCCTTAGCTCCTAACCTCTTTACCTTTAAAAGCTCTTTTCTTGATTTAAACTTGCCTGTTTCATCCCTATAGGCAACTATATTCTGAGCTATACCAGAATTTATTCCAGAAATATAAGATAAAAGTGCTGGTGTTGCTGTATTTAAATCTACTCCTACATTGTTAACACAATCTTCAACTATATTTTTTAGAGATTCATCTAATCTTTTTACAGTAACATCATGCTGATATTGACCTACTCCTATAGATTTAGGATCTATCTTTACTAACTCAGCAAGAGGATCTTGAAGCCTTCTTCCTATGGATATAGCTCCTCTTACCGTAACATCTAAATTTGGATATTCTTTTGTTGCAAGCTCTGATGCAGAATAAACTGAGGCCCCTGCTTCAGATACTATTACATAATATATATCTTTATCTGTTTCTTTCTTTATCTGTGCTATAACTTCCCCTAATATCTCTTCTGACTCTCTACAGGCAGTACCATTTCCAAGAGAAACTACATCTACATTGTGTTTTATCATCATCTTCTTTAATATTTCTTTAGCCTCTTTAACCTTAGCTTCACTTGCAGCTGTAGCATGAACTGTAACATACTCTAAAAACTTACCTGTATCATCAAGAATTGCTACTTTACATCCAGTTCTAAAACCTGGATCAAAGCCCATTACAGTTTTTCCCTTTATAGGTGGAGACATAAGAAGCGCCTTAAGGTTTTCTTTAAATATTTTTATAGCCCCATCTTCTCCTTTTTCTGTAAGCATATTACGTACTTCTCTTTCAATAGATGGATATATTAATCTCTTTATAGAGTCATCAATACTGGTATTAATACACTCATTGCACTTCATATTATCAGTGACCATAAATTTGCTTATATAGCTTTTTATTTTTTCTACATCACAGGTAATCTTGACTGAAAGAACTTTTTCATTTTCTCCTCTATTTATAGCAAGAATTCTATGAGAAGGTATGAATTTTACCTTTTCACTATACTCATAATACATTTCATATTGAGTTCTCTCTTCACTGCTTCCTTTAGTTTCTATAACTCCATTGTTTACCACATAATCTCTTATCCACTTTCTAAACTTAGCATTATCACTAATCTTTTCACTGATAATATCCATAGCTCCTTGTAATGCTTCATCTATAGAAGTTACGCCTTTATCTTCATCTATAAACTCTGCAGCATACTCCTCAGGAGATTTTCCTCCCCCTCCAGATAAGATATACTCACTTAATGGCACTAATCCCTTCTCTGTAGCTATTATAGCTCTTGTTCTCTTTTTAGGCTTAAATGGTCTATAAATATCTTCTACTTCTGTTAAAGTTTCAGCTTTATCTAAAGAAATTTTAATTTCATCTGTTAGTTTTTCTTGCTCATCAATTAATCTAATAACATCTTCCTTTCTATTTTGAAGATTTCTTAGATATGTAAGTCTTTCTGAAAATTTTCTTAAGATTACATCATCAAGACCACCGGTTTTTTCTTTTCTATATCTGGCTATAAAAGGCACTGTATTACCCTCATCTAATAATTCTATTACATCCTCCACTTGAGACTTGCTCATAGGAAACTCTTTAATTAACTTCTCGTTTATAATTGACATCTTTACTCCTCCTGATTGTTCTAAGCATAGTATTCTTTAATTTTATCACATTATTAGCAAATTTATCATAATCAAAATAACTTTTTCATACATATACTAATATAGTAATGTTTAAGGTGATGCCATGAAAAAATTTATAGTTTCTTCTCTTTTAACCTTTTCCCTAATCCTTTCTTCCATCAGTTATAATAGCCTAATGCTAACTAAAAACTTCGATGCTAAGGAAGTAAAAGAAACTATCCATTATCTATCTTCTGATGAGTTTAAAGGTCGATTAAGTGGAACCTTAGAAAATGCTTTAGTTGGCGCCTATATAAAGGATGAGTTTGAACACATAGGATTAGAACCCCTAAGTAATGGCTATTACCAAAGCTTTCAAGTAAATTACCCTAAGAGTTTGTCAGATGAACCTATGATTGCAGTTATTGATAAAGATAAGAAAATACATAAGATTTTAGAATACGGTGTTAATTACAAAGAAGATTTGCTTAACTTTAGGAATACAGAGATAGAGTTTGATAACTTAGATGTCTCTTCTAGAAACAATGATGCAATAGCAGTTTCTAATGACATGGGAACTGCAATATTTTATACTTCTTCTAATAATACTCTTGGGTTTAGAAGTTCTTTTTACGAAGAGAGTAACAAAGGGCTGTTTATTACAGTGACAAAGGAAACTCTTGCCGAAATAGAAAGTTATTTAAATGAAGGTTTTTCAATCTACACCTATATCCCTTATTCTATAGAAGAAGCAAGTATCAATAATATAGTAGGTGTAATTAAAGGTAAAGATTCATCTCTTCCACCTTTAATCCTAGGTGCCCACTTCGATCATATAGGTACTGATCTAGGTGGAACTGTTTATAATGGAGCTTTGGATAATGCTTCTGGAGTATCATTTCTCTTAGAGCTTGCTAAGTACATTAAAACCTTAGGCATTCCTGATAGAGATATAATCTTTGTTTCCTTTAATGCTGAAGAATTTGGACTTAAAGGCTCTAAAGCCTTTGTAGAAGAATATAGGGACTTAATATCTGGAAGTAGGGTTTATAACTTTGATATGATTGGAAGCTATGACGGTACCCCTCTTTGCATTATGGCTGGTAAAACTAATACGGCTAAAACTCCTATAGTAGAAGAATTAACTAAGGCATTCCAAGATAAAAAAATATATTTTAATTACATCTTTGAGAATTCTAGTGACCATGGTTCCTTTGTAGATGCAGGGATTGAGGCTGTAACCCTTTGTGACTATGATTTATCTAGAATTCATACCCCAAATGATAAAATAGAATATATTAGTGAAGAAGCAATTGATAGATGCTTTAGTGTTATGAAAACTCAAATATTTAAAGATAGTTATTCTAGTAATATATTATATAATCATTTAGAATTAATTCTATTTCTATCCTTAGGTGCTTCTCTAATTCTAAGTGCTATCTATTACAATACAAAAAAGAGTAGTTAATTGAAACTACTCTTTTATTTGTTTTAGATATTCATTTATAAACATATCTATATTTCCATCCATTACTGAACCTACATTAGAAGTTTCAGCTCCAGTTCTATGATCCTTAACTAAATTATAAGGGTGGAATACATAGGATCTTATCTGACTTCCCCATGCATTATCCTTTATTTCCCCTGTTATATCCTCAATTTTATCCTTATGCTCACGAATTTTAATGTCTATAAGCTTAGCTTTCAGCATCTTTAAAGCATACTCCTTATTAGTGTGCTGACTTCTTTCATTTTGACATTGCACTATGATATTAGTAGGTATATGGGTTATTCTTACTGCAGAATCTGTAGTATTTACATGCTGTCCACCTGACCCACTAGATCTATAGGTATCTATTTTTAAATCCTCTGACCTAATTTCTATATCTTGATTTTCAGTAAGCTCTGGTAAAACTTCACATCCAGCAAAGGATGTCTGTCTTTTTCCACTAGAGTTATAGGGTGATATCCTAACCAACCTATGAACACCCTTTTCTGATTTTAAATATCCATAGGCAAAATCTCCAGTAACCTTAATAGTAACTGCTTTAATTCCAGCTTCATCATCTGCCACATAGTTTAAAACTGTAACCTTAAAACTATGGGCCTCGCACCATCTAGTATACATTCTGTATAGCATATTAGTCCAGTCCTGGGCATCGTTACCTCCAGCACCTGTATGAAGCTCCAGTATAGCATTGTTTCTATCATATTCTCCACTTAAAAGAGTTTCTATATTAAGATTTTCTATCTCTTCTCCTATGGACTTTAATTCACTTTTTATATCCTTGTAAGAGGAGGAATCCTCCTCCTCCAAACTCATCTCTATCAAAATTTGAACATCCTCTGTTCTAATATCCAAATTATTAAAATTATCTAACTTATCCTTTATCGATTTAGCATTCTGAGTAATTTCTTGTGCCTTATTTATATCACTCCAAAAATCCACTTCCTGCATTTTAAACTCAAGTTCAGATAATTTCTTTTCTTCTGCTGCTATGTCAAAGAGACACCTTCAATTCTTGTAATTTTCCACTGATGACATTTACTTCATTTAAGCATTCTTCTAATTGTAATATCACTTTTATTCTCCTCTTCCACAACAGTTCTTATATTTATATCCTGATCCACATGGACATGGGTCATTCCTATTTGGTTTAGCTTGTTTTTTTACTGGCTCTTTCTTTAAAGAATTATCCTCATTAGTTGAAGTTATTTCAGCTACTCTTTCTCTTTCTGGAGCCTTCTCAACTTTAACATGGAATAGATACTTAACTGTTTCATGCTTAATATTTTCTATCATTTCCGCAAACATTTCGCTACCTTCCATTTGATATGCTTGAGCTGGATCTTGTTGCTTATATGCTCTAAGTCCTATACCTTGTTTTAAGTGATCCATACTATCAATATGATCCATCCACTTAGAATCAACTATCTTAAGTAGGATAACTCTTTCAATTTCTCTCATTTGCTCTTCGCCAAATTCTACTTCTTTTTCAGCATATAATTCTATTGCTTTATCTAGTAATAATTCTACAATCTCATTATTAGATAACTTAGCAATTTCATCTACTGTAACAGTATCTTTAGGTAGATATATATCTTCCATGTATTTTACTAATTTATTTAATTCATCTTCAAAAGTATCATCTACACCACTAATATGAGTATTAACTGAACTTTCTATAACATCCTGTATCATTGTTTGTATTTGATCTTTTATATTAGCTCCCATAAGAACTTCTTGTCTTTGTTTATAAATAATTTCTCTTTGTTTATTCATTACGTCGTCATATTTAACAACATTCTTTCTAACATCAAAGTTATTTCCTTCAACTTTTCTTTGTGCACTTTCTATAGCACCACTAACCATTTTACTCTCAATGGCATCTTCTTCTTGAAGCCCTAATTTATCAATCATACCTCCAAGTCTCTCAGAACCAAATATTCTCATTAAATCATCTTCAAGACAAATATAGAATCTAGATTCACCTGGGTCACCTTGACGACCAGAACGTCCTCTTAATTGGTTATCTATACGTCTTGATTCATGTCTTTCTGTACCTAATATCTTTAAGCCTCCAAGTTCTACTACTCCTTCTCCAAGCTTAATATCAGTACCTCTACCAGCCATGTTAGTAGCAATAGTTACAGCACCCTTTTGTCCAGCTAATGCTACAATTTCTGCTTCTCTTTCATGGTACTTAGCATTTAATACTTGGTGTGGTATTCCTTTTTTCTTAAGCATAGCAGAAATTACTTCAGACTTATCTATACTTACTGTACCAACTAAAACTGGCTGACCTTTTTTATGAGTTTCAGTTATCTCATCTACTAAACACTTATATTTTCCTTTAATAGTCTTATAAACAACATCTGGATGGTCTACTCTTGCTATCGGCATATGAGTTGGTATTACTATTACATCAAGACCATAAATATCTCTAAATTCAGCTTCTTCAGTCTCAGCAGTACCAGTCATACCTGCAAGCTTAGTATACATTCTAAAGTAGTTTTGGAACGTTATAGTTGCAAGAGTTTTAGACTCTTTTTCAACCTTAACCCCCTCTTTTGCTTCAATAGCTTGATGTAATCCATCACTATATCTTCTACCTTCCATAAGTCTTCCTGTAAAGTCATCAACAATAACTACTTCTCCATCTTTTACTATATAGTCCTTTTCATTCTTCATTATGTGATTTGCCTTTAACGCTTGAACTAAATGGTGTTGAATATCCATATTTTCAGGATCTGCATAATTTTCTAAGTGGAAGTACTTTTCTGCCTTTGCTATACCTTCATCAGTAAGAATAACGGAATTTCTCTTTTCATCTATTAAATAATCTTCTTCTAATAATCCCTTAACGAAGAAGTCTGCAATTCTATAAAAATCAGTAGACTTATCTCCTTGACCTGATATTATAAGTGGAGTTCTAGCCTCATCTATAAGTATTGAGTCAACCTCATCCACAATAACATAGTTTAATTCTCTTTGAACTTTTTCTTCTTTATAAACTACCATGTTATCCCTTAGGTAGTCGAATCCAAATTCATTATTAGTACCATAAGTGATATCACAATTATACATTTGTTGTTTTTCTATCTGAGTTTGACCATGAACTATAACTCCTACTGTAAGACCTAGAAATTCATGAACTCTTCCCATTTCATCTCTATCTCTCTTAGCAAGATAGTCATTAACTGTGATTATGTGCACACCCTTACCAGCTAAGGCATTTAAATAAGATGGTAGAGTGGCAACTAAAGTTTTACCTTCTCCTGTTCTCATCTCTGAAACTCTACCTTGGTGTAAGACAACTCCACCTATAATCTGAACATCATAATGTCTAAGACCAAGAACTCTTTTAGATGCTTCTCTAACTACCGCAAAAGCTTCTGGAAGAATATCATCTAAAGTCTCACCCTTTTTTAATCTACCCTTAAATTCTTCTGTTTTTTGTTTCAATTCTTCATCACTTAATTTTTCTATAATCTCCTCAAGAGAATTAACCTTTTTAACTATTGGCATAATTCTTTTAATTTCTCTTTCACTGTAGGTACCAAATATCTTATTAAATATTTTCATCTAAAATCATCCTCACTCTTTCTATCTAAGGTTTGTTAGCTATAATCATCACATAAATACTAATTAAGATTATATCAGTTATTCTTTCTCACTTCAACTTTATACCTATAATTTTCATCCAAAATAAGTAAATTAAAGCTCTATTTTAACATAGAATTAATAATTTCTGTTACTATAAAAAACTCTATAGCTAATGCCATAGAGTTTTTATTAATATAATAAGTATATTTTTAACTTTTCTTTAAAATTAAATTTAGAAATCTTGTTCAATTAAACCATAATTTCCATCTTTTCTTTTATAAACAACATTTACTTCCTCTGTATCGCCATTCATAAATACGTAGAAATCATGTCCTAAAAGTTCCATTTGTAACACTGCTTCTTCTTGGCTCATAGGTTTTATGGCAAATCTTTTAGTCTTTACTATCCTTGGCTCTTTTTCTTCATCATAGTCAGCATAGCGTTCTATATTATTAAATCTTAAAGAATTGTCATAATTTCTTCTTTCAAGCTTAGTTTTTTGTTTTCTTATTTGACCTTCAAGCTTGTCAATTACAGTATCTATTGCATTATACATATCTCCATTTCTTACTTCTGCTCTTAATAATGCACTGTTAAACGGAATTATTACTTCAATTTTGTGTATATTCTTCTCCACACTTAGTGTAGCTGTAGCATTCTCATTATTTACAAAGAATTTATCCAATTTTGATAACTTCTTTTCTACTGCAGCTCTAAGCCCTTCAGTAACCTCGATATTTCTTCCTATAACTCTAACTTTCATAATTCCAGCTCCCCTCATATTAAAAAGGATTATTGTGGTTCCTTTTAATATTTCTATTTTGTAATTATATTTTAAGCTTTACTATAAATACTTGCAAGAAGACTTTACTTAATATTCTGAAAAGTTTTCTTTCTAGCCTTTTCTAGCTTACTTTTCCTTCACTCTACGACTTATATCGCCTTTACATAGTATATGATTTTTTTCATATTTTATGTTATAATAAAATTACATGTGCTGGATATAACATATCAAATAACTAATTGTTACATAATTTATTAATAACATCTAGAATCACATCTTATAATTAACCATAAATAAATTTTCAATTTTAAATAAATAAAAGGCAGTCTAAAAGATTGCTCATTAGTATCACAAAATATAAAGTAATATTCAAAAATAACTTTTTACCACAAAAACTAGAATTTAATTTCCCGTATTTTATAATGATAATTTTATTCTAACCTTTTCTATTTCTACTTATATACTTAAATGTTTAAAATTATATATTATAATAAAATATTTATTATATGTAATGGAGGCTAATATGAAAAAGATTAATGAAATAATAAAAAATATATCTCTTACTCTTTTGTTTGTTATGCCAATTATAATTATAGTTATAAAAAGTAATGGAATTACACTTATGAATAACTTATATATATATGCATATCTAACAGTCTATATATGTATTGCAACTATATATGTAAAAATAAAAAGAGATAAAAATGTATTAAGATTTACGCTTATACTAGTAACTATTTATTCAATATCTGTTCTTCATAATTATATCGGCACATATGAAATAAATAGATTACAAAATAAGAATACAATAATAGTTAATCGTTTTTATGATAGCTTTCTTAGTGGCGATCCTGATGAAATAAGTTCTAAATTTTATAAAAGAGTATATTTTTTCTTTAAAAAGGATTTAAATGCACCTACATTCCATGGTAATTACTCTATATATCAAGAAGATGAATATATAATAATAGCAGGTAATGCTGCTAAAAATTTTATTGAATCATATAAAACTTCTAAAGAAAACAGTTATTTTAAAAATACATTTAAAAATAGCAATTTCGAAATTCTTCCAAATAACCTTATAAAAATAAATTTAATTTATTGATGGTGTTCTAGAACCTATTATTATATATTATATAAGATATAGTTGGTCATAAAAAAGGTTCTGAGATTACTCATAAGATTTACACCCATATAAATAAAGAAAACACTAAGAAAGATCTTCAAAATTATAGGATAAGTGTACCTAAATAGAGGTGATTTATGATTTCTAG
This sequence comes from Clostridium sp. UBA3061, assembly GCF_002367465.1. Taxonomy (NCBI): domain Bacteria; kingdom Bacillati; phylum Bacillota; class Clostridia; order Eubacteriales; family Clostridiaceae; genus Clostridium; species Clostridium sp. UBA3061. The sequence goes on from NZ_DFCF01000007.1 coordinate 92,251, forward strand.
GTCGGGAATTTTTAAAAAATATAAAAAAAGTGCAGGTCCGTAAACCTGCAAACCCTTAAGAATAGGGCACTTTATGTCGTTTGACCTGGTCTTTGACCCCACACTCGCCTACTGGAGCTTTTGCTACCCAGAATTACCCTCTCACTACTAACCCTCTCGCATTATAATACGGTAGGACTTACTTCTAAGCCGCACCATGCTCATTAAACATTTTATTTAACTTACGTGGATCGTTTCGCCTGCGACTGGCATCGACTTTCAACCACAAACCCGACTCTTATATTATACTCTACTTTTTGCCACTGTCAATATAAAAACTTCATTGGCCTTTATTTCCTTAATAGCTTTTGCCGCATAAAAGGCTGTAGCTCCAGATGTGATTACATCATCGATAATGAGTACTCTCTTTCCTTCTATTTCTTTTTTATTTTTAACTATAAAAGAACCCTTTATATTTTCCCATCTTTTTATATTGTCTAATCCAATTTGATCTGCACTATCACTTGCTTTATAAATCAATTCCTTGTAAGGAATTTCACAATTTTTACTTATATATTTACAAAGTACTTCACATTGATTAAACCCTCTACTTTTTAAAGCAGATTTACTACTTGGAATAAAGGTTAATATATCTATCTTATCCTTTAAATTTTCTAATATAAAATCACTCATATAACCTGCTAATATTTTTCCTGCTAAAAAACTCTTATTGTATTTAAGTTTTAAAATCAATTTCTTTAATTCATAGCCGTAGAATCCTAAAGAATAGCTTATAAATTCCTCATCTTGGTGAGTTATTGAGGACTCTAGATTAATTATATTAATGCTCTTTTTACATTTTTCACAAATATAATCCTTATCTTCATATTCATCACATATTATACATTTATCATCTATCCCATATATAGTGGACAATATATTATCTACTATCTGTTTTATAATTTCAAAACTCCCTCTTCCCAAGCTCTTTTATTTAACTCCCTTAAAATATTTTTACATCTATCCATATCCTCAGTTTCACTATTGCAAAGAAAAATAACCTCTTCTCGCTCTGTCATAGATCTTCTATTTATCTTACTAGATATATAAACCAAATCCTTATAATTAAAGTTATCATTATCTGCAAAAAAAATCATAATATTCAAAGGATGCACTTCATAATAGTTCTCATTATAATTATTAGTAACCAATATACCATACTCTGCTAGTAAAAATTTAGACAGTTCCTTCTTGTCACTATCTCCTGTTATATCTTTAAATATATTTTTTGTAAGCTTATGGTCTATATTAGAAAGATAATTATAAACCTTATGAGTTTTCTCATCATCTGGAGTATATATTAAAACCTTCTTATTAGTATTTATTGACCACTCTAGGTATTCATATACACTCATAGGTATTTCTTCTTCTATATTTACTCTAGTTACCATAACCCTAGGTTCAGCAATAGGAACTTGTTTATCTTTTCTTAAATTATATAATATTACCTCATTATGAAAAATTGGTTCCATGGAATAACTAATCATAGTTCCATAATTATTACATAGATACTCCATTAGCTTATTTATAGATTCATTGCTATATATAGGCCTAGAATTTATTTCATCATATATAATAAAGTCAAATTTCTCCTTTAAGTATAAGGCTCTACTGTGGGTACATATATTAACTTTACCTGTATATGCTATATCATTCTCACCTTCAATAGAATTTATAAAATTTTTATTAATGAATCCTAATATCTTTACCTCTTCTATATCTGTATTTATTATATATAATATCTTTTTACTTTCTTTAAAGCACCAGTTAAATACCTTATTAAAGATTTGTTTTTTATTATTTAATGCAGAAATTATATTTATTTTATGCATCTTCTTTTTAGCGCCATCTAATATGGTATCTTCTATAGATTTCTTTGATGCCTCCACTATCTCTCTATTGGTTTTTATAAATGACATAAAATCGCTCCTACCTACATATGAATTATCTCTCTTATTCTCCATTTAAGTCCTGAATATCTCTCAAAACTTCTATTGTTATCTTTCATAAATTCAACCACTTTAGAATTACCTACCAATACAACTAACTTCTTAGCCCTAGTTATTCCAGTGTAAAGTAAATTTCTATTCATCAGTAGCGGTGGTCCCATAAACATAGGCATAATAACTACAGGAAATTCACTTCCTTGGCTCTTATGGATAGTAACTGCATAAGCTAAAGTTATTTCATCTAAGTCGCTTTCCTCATATTCTACGATTTTATCATCTTCAAAGCATACAGTAATCTTATCCTCATCCTCACTAATTTCTGTTATATACCCCACATCTCCATTAAATACACCCTTACCTTCTTCACTGGAATTATTTTTGCTCCACTTTAGAGTATAGTTATTTTTAATTTGCATAACCTTATCTCCTACTCTAAAAATCATATCTTTAATCTCAACTTCATCCTTATCTTTACTTTTAGGATTTAACACTTGCTGAAGTTGTATATTTAAATTATCTATTCCCATAATCCCCTTACGCATAGGTGATAATACTTGTATATCTCTAACACTATCCCATTCCACATTAAACTTAGGAAGTCTCGTTTTCACTAATCCAATGATTTTTTCTAACATCACTTCACTATCTGCAGCTCTTTCAAGATAGAAATCACTATTTTTGGTATTTAAAATAGGCATCTTTCCTTCATTTATTAAGTGGGCATTTTGTACTATCATACTTTCTTGTCCTTGTCTAAATATCTCATTAAGTCTTACAACTTTTACTGCATCGCTTTCTATGATATCCCTAAGAACATTTCCTGGTCCCACTGATGGTAGCTGATCCACATCTCCTACTATTATTAGTCTAGTTCCCACTTGCATTGCTTTTAAAAGAGCATTCATAAGACTTATATCTACCATAGAGGCTTCATCCACTATTAAAACATCACACTCTATGGCAGATGTTTCATTTTCTATTTCATCTACCTCTTCTTCACTATAACTTCCTATTTCCAAAAGTCTATGGATAGTTTTTGCTTCTCTACCTGTAGCTTCAGCCATCCTTTTCGCTGCCCTTCCTGTAGGTGCAGCCATAAATACCTTAAGTCCTAAACTCTCAAAAATACTTACAATGCAATTTATAATTGTTGTCTTTCCTGTTCCAGGTCCCCCTGTTATAACCTCTATCCCATTAAAAAAAGCACCCTCTATAGCTTCTTTTTGAGAATTGGCTAATTTAATATTTACTTTACTTTCAAAGTCATTAATTTTCTCATTTACATTTAAACTTAATTTATCATAATTAGTAGTGGCTAGTTCTACTATTTTACGTGTTACAGACATCTCTAGATAAAGATAGGACATATTATATACCGCATCTATATTATCTACTACCTCTACCTTAATCTTTCCATCAATTATCAGTTCATAAACTCCTTCATCAAATTTCTCACTGTCTATCTCCAGAAGTTTCATTCCCTTATCCCTTAATCTATCCATAGGTATAAAGGTATTTCCTATAGCACAAAATTCATTAATTATATATATGACTCCACTTTTTATTCTAAATAGAGAATCCTTCTCTATGCCCAAGCTCTTAGCTATGGAATCCGCTGTTCTAAACCCAATTCCACTTATGTATTCTGTTAATATATATGGATTATCCTTAACTATATTTATGCAGTTAACTCCAAACTTCTTATAAATCTTCATGGCCATATTAACAGTTATGCCATAACTTTGAAAGAAAATAATAATATCCTTAGTAACCCTCTGCTCTAAATAAGATTTCATAATGGTATTTATCCTCTTTTTACCTATGCCAGGAATCTCTTCAAGCTTTTCTATATTACTATCTAATATTTTTATTGTATCTTCTCCAAAAAATTCTACTATTTTTTTTGCTGTAACCTTTCCTATACCTTCAATGACTCCACTGGCTAAATATTTTTCGATGCCACTAGTAGTTGTAGGTATTATTTCATGTATGCTTTCTATTTTAAACTGCTTACCAAACTTAGGATGAACAGTCCACTCTCCTTGAACACTATATTCTTGGGATTCATTTATAAATGGTATTGTTCCAACAATGGTGACAACTTCCTTATCACACCTTAGTTTACATATTGTATACCCATTATCATCATTTCTAAATACAATTGTTTCAACTATCCCTTCAATGGTTATCATAAAATCTCTCCTAATACCTATTATTATCTATCTATAACTATTATTATACCAAATTATATCTCATATATATTAATAATATAATAAGATTTAGTAATATGACTCAGTTTAAAGTAAAAATAATTATCCTTGTTAAATTTCATAATCTATGCAAATTTAATTATAGTCTTTTTAATGAAACTCGACTCAGTACCTTCGCTGAGTAAGTGATTCACACCAAATCGTAGATTTGAGTTCTCTACTTAAAAAATCCACACTAACAAATCATATTGTTAATGTGGATTCTTATTGGTAAATATATATCTTTAATTACTTATATATATTTCTTTATTTCTTCAACCTTATTTAATTGCTCCCATGGTAGGTTTAAGTCATTTCTTCCAAAGTGACCATAAGCAGCAGTTTGTTTATATATAGGTCTTCTTAAATCTAATTCTTTTATAATAGATGATGGTCTTAAGTCAAAAACTTTATTAACTATATCTACTATTTTATCTTCTGAAAGTTTTCCAGTTCCAAAAGTATCAATTTGTATAGATACTGGTCTAGCAACACCAATAGCATATGCAAGTTGTATTTCTAGCTTATCAGCAACACCAGCAGCTACTAGGTTTTTAGCTACCCATCTTGATGCATAAGCAGCCGATCTATCTACCTTTGTTGGGTCTTTTCCTGAGAAAGCCCCACCGCCATGTCTACCAGATCCACCATAGGTATCTACTATTATTTTTCTACCTGTAAGACCTGAGTCTCCTTGAGGTCCTCCAATAACAAATCTACCTGTAGGATTTATATAGTATTTTGTGCTTGCATCCAATAAATCAGCAGGTACTATCGGAGCTATAACATGCTCTTTTAAATCCTTCTCAATTTGTTCTCTTGTAACATCTGGACAATGCTGAGTTGAAATTACTATAGTATCTATTCTAACTGGCTTATTGTCTTCATACTCTACAGTTACTTGAGTTTTTCCATCTGGTCTTAAGTAAGATAAAGTTCCATTTTTTCTTACTTCTGCTAGTCTTCTTGATAATTTATGAGCCATAGCAATTGGAAGAGGCATATATTCTTCAGTTTCATTTGTAGCAAATCCGAACATCATACCTTGATCTCCAGCACCTGTAGCTTCATCATTGTTCATTTGACCTGCTTTACTTTCTAAAGCTTCATCAACTCCCATAGCAATATCACCTGATTGCTCATCTATAGATGTTAATACTGAGCATGTATTGCAATCAAATCCATATTTTGCTCTATTGTATCCAATCTCTTCAACTGTATTTCTAACAACCTTTTGGAAGTCTACATAGCAGTTTGTACTTATTTCTCCCATTACAAGTACCATTCCTGTAGTAGTTGCAGTTTCACAAGCTACCCTAGCATTGGGATCTTTTTCCAATATGGCATCTAGTATTGAATCAGATATCTGATCACACATTTTATCTGGATGTCCTTCAGTTACTGATTCTGACGTAAATAATCTTCTCATTGAATTTTCCTCCTTAAATATTTAGATATTACCGACACTTAAAATTAAAACCTCTTCTTATCAGACAAGAAGAGGTTAGTATATTTCAAACTAAACTTTCTTATCTTGCAGAAAATACTGCAGGAATTGGCACCATTGCTTTTAATAGCCGGTTGCTGGGTTTCATTGGGCCTTTGTCCCTCCACCACTCTTGATAAGAGTTATATTATTAATTTATACATAGATAATAGCATAGGGAAATTTAACTGTCAACACACTTATCTATTAATATAAATAATTAATATTTACCATTATAACAACTTTATATATGCCATTAAATATATTCTAAACTTAATAAACAGATTTATTCAATTAATATAAAACACTTATTCAATTCTTATTTTATCTTTTATTAGAAATAAAATAAGACACTAAGTAAACTTAGTGTCTTATATGGTGGAGGAGGACG
>NZ_DFCF01000007.1:98383-199538 GCF_002367465.1 Clostridium sp. UBA3061
GCCACTCGGGAACTCCTCCATTTATGGAGCTGGCAATAGGAATCGAACCTACAACCTGCTGATTACAAATCAGCTGCTCTACCGTTGAGCCATGCCAGCATATTATATAATTTGTGCAGTTTAATGAATTTAAATTCACTATGGTGGTCGCAACAGGGATCGAACCTGTGACCCCCTGCTTGTAAGGCAGGTGCTCTCCCAGCTGAGCTATGCGACCTTATATGGTGGAGGAGGACGNNGCCACTCGGGAACTCCTCCATAATTTTAATATAACTAGATTTTCACATTAGCTTACCTGAGCTAATTCCCAATCTTTTGCATAAATAAAAATGTCACTAAACTGACAAGACTTAGTATACAATTATATTGATTTTTTTTCAACCCCTTTTTTCAATATTTTTATAAAAATTTTATTGTTTTTTTCTCAATTAATCATAATTTTTTCATTTTAGGCATTTCGTCACTTAAATTTAAATCATTATACTAATTAAAAGCATTAATAATAAACTATTATTTCAATATATTTAATTTATTTCTTACAGGATAATACCTGAAACCCGCATGAACAGAACAACTATTTTTATAGTTCTCTAGGAAACTAGATATCTATTTTCCTAGAGAACTATAAGTATAAGTTTATATTTAAATAGTTATTTATATAATTAATTTCCTTCTACTTTGTCCATATCTATATATTTAGAAAATATTTTCTTTAATTCTTCTATTTGCTCTTCATCTACCTTACGCTCTATTACATTGAGAGTTCTTAATACAGCTAATCGTTCATTATTATAAGTAAGGAATTCGTTTATCTCTGAATAGTCTTCTTCATTCAACGCTTTGCATATACCTATTATCTTTGCCTTCTCTGAAATTGTTAACTCATCTATTAATTCTTCTGGTGGTACCTTCATTACTTTGTTTTTTTCCTTAACCTGCTTATTATATTTGTCAAACTCGATTTCATCAGTTTTAACTATTTCATTATCACTCTTATAAATTTGATTTAGCTGATTTTGCCTTTCTCTATTAGCTTCAATTCTTCTTTTTTTTAATTCTTCATCTGATACACTAGTTTCATTAACCCCATTATTCTTAATTAAATCCTGTGAAGTATTTGCATCCATATTCTCCTTTTCTATACCAGTAGTAATTTCTTTATTATAATTTTCAGCTTTCTCACTGCTTTTAGCTATAACCTTATTTTCCTCTTTGTAATATAAGTTTTCATTACTTATATTAAAGCTCACTAACGCTATTATATTTACTATTGTATATAGAATTATGATTACAGAATATCCCTTTCTATTCATAACATATCCTCCTTAAATAAAAACTATCTAAATTATTCCATATTTTTTAGAATTTATACCGAAGTTGCTTCATATAAATTCATATGGAGGTGTTTCTGTGAGCAAAGTTAAGATTCATTACAAAGATTCATTAGGTTATTATACCTTATCCAACTTTTTAAAAGATGAATTAAATGCAAACACAATTATTGTTTGTATAGGAACTGATAGATGCATTGGAGACTGCTTAGGTCCTCTTATTGGTAGCATGTTAGAAGAAAAATTTTTCCCATTGCCAGTCTATGGAACTATAGCTAATCCTATACACGCATTAAATTTAGATAGTAAACTATCGGATATAAAATTAAAACATCCAGATTCTAAAATTATTGGTATCGATGCTTGTCTTGGTCCTCCTAATAAAATTGGCGAGATACAAGTTCGAGATTACCCCATTAATCCTGGAAAAGGTGTTGGTAAATCTCTTTCTCCCGTAGGTGATATATCAATAATAGGTATTGTCGATTCTAGCGATATTGATGAACCCTTTACAAGTAGAAATATACGATTAAATCTAATTTTGGAAATCTCTAAAGTAATAACTCAAGGACTTGTTCATGGGTATTATCTCAGCTCATTATGTGATTAATGATGAACGATTATTACCTAGATATTATATACAGTACATGGACTTATTTATACTATTAAAATCTTTTTAACAACCATTAATTTCGAAGATATAATTATAGTTTTTATTAACTCTCCCTTTCATAGAAAATGAGTTACTTACACCAACTAGAAATGATACAAAATAAAATATACCTACTATACAAATATTTTTTTGCATAGTAGGTATATTAAATCACATTTTTATATTTATATAACCTTTATTTTTAACTTCTATTGTTGGACATCATATAAATTTATTTACATAATTTAAAATATAGGTTTAATATTCTAACTTGTACATCTTAACTATTTATTGAAACATTATATCCTGTAAACGAATCGTCTAACTTATCTACATAGTCAAGCATTTTTCCTGTTCCAACAGCTACACAAGATACTGAATCTTCTGCTACATATACTGGTACATTAGTAACTTTTTCAATGAGTTTGTCTAATCCATCTAATAAAGCTCCTCCACCAGTCATTATTATACCTTTATCAGCTATATCTGCAGCCAGTTCAGGTGGTGTTTTTTCTAGTACAGAATGTGCACATTCAGCTATGGAAGTAACAGCTTCTTTTAATGCCTCTTCCATCTCACTAGAACAAACTGTGATATTTTTAGGTAGTCCAGTTATAAGATCTCTTCCTCTTATCTCTGCCTTAATGTCCTCATCTTTAGGATATGCGCATCCAATGTTTATTTTAAGTTCTTCTGCTGTTCTTTCTCCAATCATTAATTTATGCTTTTTCCTTATGTAACGAATTATAGCATCATCAAAATCGTCTCCAGCAACTTTAATAGACTCTCTTACAACCATTCCTCCTAGAGAAATTACTGCTATATCGGTGGTACCTCCACCTATGTCAATAACCATATTCCCACTAGCTTTAGTTATGTCTAACCCCGCTCCTATAGCTGCTGCCAAAGGTTCTTCAATTAATAAAACCTTTTTAGCTCCTGCATTTCTTGCCGCATCCTCAACAGCTCTTCTTTCTACTTCAGTAGCCTCACATGGTACGCACATTACAACTCTTGGTGTTGACATCTTTCTCTTACCGCAAGCTTTTTTAATAAAGTGCTCTAACATTTTTTCTGTAACATCATAATCTGATATTACCCCATCTCTAAGTGGACGAATTGCAACAATATTTCCTGGCGTCCTACCTATCATTTTTCTAGCTTCTTCACCTACTGCTAAGACCTTATTGGCACTTTTATCTATTGCTACAACTGAAGGTTCTTTTAGTATTATACCCTTACCCTTTGTGTAAACCAGTACTGTAGCCGTACCTAGGTCTATTCCCATATCTGTTCCTACACCGAAAAAAAACATCTTAAAATTCACTCCTGCTCTCTAGTATTTTCTTCTTATTGAAATACTATACAATATTTACTAAAACAATATACACCTATTATATTACTATTCTACCTAACCTTCAATTGTTTTATATTTCATTTTAGTAGCTTTTCCACCTCTAATGTGTCTTTCAGCTTTATTTAGATCTAAGATGTTTTTTGCTTCCTCTGCTATTTGAGCATTTATTTTAGGTAATCTCTCAGTCATATCCTTATGGATTGTACTTTTACTTACACCAAATACCGATGCTGTTTTTCTTATTGTAGCCTCGGATTCTATTATATATTTTGCTACTTCTAGTACTCTATCTTCAATATAGTCTTTCAAAGCGTTACCTCCTTAACCCTTCTATAATTATAAATATGCTAACTTCCTTATTTAAATTACATTCTTGCTAGCCTTTTACTTTAAAGTTTTAAAGCTAGCAAGAATATTAATTCTATTTTAGTTATTTCTTATAACTAACATATTTAGCTGGGTCTACTTCTTTTCCATCTTGTAATACTTGGAAGTGAAGATAATCTCCATATTCCTCATATGCAAGGTTTGTAGTTTTACCTACAGCTCCTATTTCTTTACCAGCTGTAACTTTATCTCCAGCTTTAACTAGAACCTGTTCTTTAAGGTTTCCATATATTGTAGTTAGTCCATTTTGATGGTCTATTTCTACATAGGTACCTTCTGTATTTGCATCTACTTTTTTAACCACTCCAGCACTTACTGCTACAACTGCTGAACCTTCTGCAGCTTTAACATCCATAGCTAAGTGATTTTTATAACTCTTAGTTGTTGCCCAATATACTGGATCTTCAGAATATGCTCTACCTAAAGTACCCTCTACTGGATTTTTAAAACTAACTTTAGTTTGAGATGAAACTGCTGCAGTATCATTATTCTTAACTGTTGGTACTGGCTCAAGCTCCTCTTTAACTTGTAGTGCATTCTCAGGTTTTTCTGGTTGAGTTACAACTTCTTTTTCTGTTTGTTCTAATGCTACTTTATCTTCTTCAGAATTTTTATTGTTATTTCTTCCAGCTGTTATAGCTGCAACTGTAGCAACAGCACATAGACAAACAAATAAAATTACATAGAAGCCTTCTTTTTTGAAAAATTGCTTCACTTTGTTAAGTTTATTGTTCATAAAAACACCTCCATCAGTATTGTGGACGTTTATTGGGAAATTAATACACTATAAGAAAATTTTTTTCTTATTTATCTCATTTTTTTCATATTTTTTTGCTAAAAACTAAAAAAATAGGGCAAAAGCCCTATTTCTTTCTAATTTTCATTGATTTTTTTTATTTCAATACCTGTATAATAATGTTTTAAAATCTCTTCACAACTCTTGCCTTGACTAGCCATTACATTAGCTCCCCATTGACTCATACCTACTCCATGACCAAAGCCATTACAATTTATAACAACTTGATTATTTAAAAACTCTAAAGAGAAGTTAGCGGAATTCAATCCAAACAACTGTCTAAATTTAACCCCTGTTATAGTAACATTACCAAGGGTTATTTCTTTCACTGACCCACCATCTGTATAATTATTTACTTTAATATGATCTTCTAGATTAGGTGGTGATAAATTTGCATTACTATAACTGCTATTAACCACTTGCGCAAATCTGTTTATGTCTATAGTTTCCGTACTTTTATATCTTGGTGCAATATCTTCACCTAAACTTTCAACACTTCTAAGATAAGGTAGTGCTGTAGAAAATACATCTTCAACATTTTCAGTTTTCCCACTACTTGTAGAGAAATAATACGCCCCCAATACTAATTCATTATTATATGTTAACACTTGTCCTCTAGTCTCATTCACCACATCTTCAACTAGTTTCCATTTATTTTCTCCACCTATACCTAACTGAGCTATTTTTACTTCTTTGGGTGTATATACCTGACAATGAACAGTATCACACAAATCTGCTCCTCTTCCATTGGCACATCCACTTGATACAGCTTTTGTATGAGCTAAGGTATATGTCCTTGCTGCTATAGCTTGTGCCTTCAAAGCCTCTTTATTAAAGTTTAATGGCATCTCACTACATACTACTCCCTTAATATATTCTTCTAAAGGCACCTCTATAATCCTATTTTCCTTTGTCAAATAAACCTTTATTGTATCTACATCTAGCTTAAAGGAAATGCCCTTATTTGATTTCTCACCTTTATTTTTAGATTGCATCACTTCTATAGCCTGTGATGAGTCATTTCCTTTTTTACCTATATTACCTCCTTCACCTAATATCAATTTATAGGATAATATTAGAAATCCTAGTAATACTGCTGAATAAATAGCCACCATCAATATTGGTTTAATAACAACTATAGCTTTATCATAATTAATATTTATTTTAATCCTCCCATAGTACTTCACTTTTCTTCCTCCTAATAAATAAACTTCTCTCCTATACTAGATAGACTTAGTTATATTTATTATTATATTTATGGTAATATGCTTATAATTTTGTAAATATAAAAATGCCCAGCCTTAAATTAAAAGCTGAGCTATATAAAGTATAATTATATTCTAGTTATTTCTGCGCCTAGGGCATTGAGTTTATCCTCTATTGTTACATATCCTCTATCTATATGGTATATGTGATCTACTATAGTCTCACCCTTAGCACATAAACCTGCCAAAACCAGTCCTGCTCCTGCTCGAAGATCTGGTGCTACTACTTCAGCTCCTGTAAGCTCTTTAACACCTTCTATTGTCGCAATTCTTCCGTTAACATTAATATTAGCTCCCATCCTTCTTAACTCTGCCACCTGCATAAACCTATTTTCAAATATAGTTTCTGTCACACTACTTCTTCCATGGGTAATACTTAATAATGTCATCATTTGTGATTGCATATCTGTTGGAAATCCTGGATGAGGCATAGTCATAATATCTGTGGGTTTTAATTCTACATCTCCATCTACAACAATTTTATTTCCGAATACATCAATCTTAACACCCATTTCACGTAATTTAACTATCACTGACTTGAGATGTTCTTCATCCACACCTTCTATTGTAATTTTACTTTTTGTAATGGGTGCTGCTATTATAAATGTTCCTGCTTCAATCCTATCAAATATAGGCGTATACGAAACTCCTTCTAATCTTTTTACTCCTGTTATGCATATCTTACCACTTCCTGCACCTTGAATCTTAGCCCCCATTTTATTTAAAAAATTTGCTAAGTCTACTATCTCAGGTTCCTTAGCTGCATTCTCTATAAAAGTATCTCCTTTAGCAAGAGTTGCAGCCATCATCAAGTTCTCTGTGGCTCCCACAGATGGGAAGTCTAAATAAACTGTATTACCCTCTAATTGTTCTGCAACTACTTCAACATATCCGTGTTCCTCTTTAATTGTTGCTCCTAAAGCTTTTAGTCCCTTCAAATGCAAATCTATAGGTCTAGATCCTATTTTACATCCTCCAGGCAGAGAAATTTTTGCCTTTCCAAATCTAGCTACCATAGCTCCTATAACTAGGAAAGATGCTCTCATTTTTCTTACTAAGTCATTATCTATACCTTCATATTTTAAGTTTTTTGTATTAATATCAATTTTATTATTATCTCTATCTATATTAACCTCTGCTGAAAGAGATCTTAATACCTCACATAGTACAAATACATCTTCTAGCATAGGTGATCCATTGATGGTTGATACACTATCTGTTAGTATAGTGGACACTAGTATTGGTAATACAGCATTCTTGGCTGAACTTATGTTTACACTCCCTTTTAATCTACGGTTTCCATTTATATAAAATTTACTCATGTTAATCCTCCATTTAAAATGCTATTTCTTAGTATGTTATCCTGATTACAGGTGTCCCCATTATTAAATAGCATCCTGAGGAATATCTAACTATAGCACAGTTAAAATCTATCTCCTCACCTAGTATTATTTCTTTATCGTATAAATTTGTATTGCTTATAATACTATATCCATTACTTATTTCTACTTCATCAATATTTTGTGCTTTATTTAAATATAATTGCTTTAAAATCACATCTCTTGTTTCATCTATTGTGCCGTTTAAGATTTTACTTTTTACATATAGCGAGTATTCCACCTTACTACTAATTGGGGATAAAATTTCTTTAATTTTCTTTTCTACAGTTTTTTCTTCATCAATATCTAAATTAGGTTTACAAATAGAAATTCTTAGTACAACATCATATCCTTTACCATAATCAGCTATTGAAATCCTTCCATCATATTCTTCATGGTTATAATCTATTTTAAAACTTAAGTCCTTATTAACTTCTTGGTAAACTTGTCCCATAGCCTTTTCTATATTAGTTATTATAGTTTCATATATATTTTCTTTACTTTCTTGACTATAAAACCTGCCCTCCACTACATATTCCTCAGTAGAAGCATTTACACTATTTAATATTCCACTAAACATATCCTCTTCACTCTTCCCATAAAAGGTTTTATCCCGTATAATTAATATGCTTAATGTGAACATCACCACAATTAATAACTTAATATATAACTTCATACATATCCCACCTTAATATAAGAATAAATCCACTTATATTAAATCATTAACCTTTTTACTTTTTTTATTCATATTTACATATAATGTAATAAGTTATATTTTTATTTATACTAATAATATATAGCAACTTTTAAAATGTGTTCATAAATAAATTACTTTTCAACGTAATGTAGAAAATAAAAAGATAATTTATGAAATCACATAAATTATCTTTCTATTTTCTCCCTCTATGGTACATATTTAAGATAAGGTTGGATTAATCTATATAAAAATATTAACTATACCATATTAAAGTTAAAGTCACCATATAATATCTCTAACTTGTTATACTGGTTTATAAGCCAACTACCATGTTCTTCTGAAAGATATATATCTTTATCTACCTTATGCTCCTTAACTATCTCATCTTTATCATTTTTTATAATCCAATTGAACTTAACATTAAATCTTCTCATATCATCTGACTTTTCTTTTTCCACTATCTCTACATCTTTTATTTCTGATGTGCAATTTTTTTCATAAAGTAGTTTAAATCTATAAAAAAGAGTTCTATTAATTCTATATCCATCAAATCCTTCTTCAGTCATATACTCTGCCATCTCTTTATCTTTTTTGTTTAAATTGTCCCCTATACCAATTCCATTTTTAACATAATCACCACAGGCTTCTAAATCATCTTTATCTGCTACATAGTGCCTTTCTATAAATCCTCTTATGTTTTCTTCTGCATCATCTTTCTTCGGTGTGCAGGCTACTAAAAACATGCCTACCATCATGAATGACATTATTGCTGATATAATCTTTTTTATCATAATTCACACATCCTAATTTTATTTAAATTTAAAAACCTTTTTACTATATACAGTAAAATATAAAATCATATCTGAAAATAACGCTATATAAAAACTTTTTTCTACTCTAAAAACATTGACTATCCCTTTAGAAGCCATAACCCATAACATACTAATAAAAATATTTAAGATATTTATAACAATAGCTTGAATCTTAAACTTAAAGGTTCGACTTGTAAAAATAAAATTCATAAATGTCCATATAAAAAATATGATAGTTCCTATTATGAATACTATAAAACTAAATTTAGACATGATTCTAAGGTTATAATGTGATATATCTATAATGCCTATAATCTTTAGTCGCACAAGCAATTGAATAATTATATATATAATCATACATACATAACTAGATTTAAGGATAAATAAATATTTAGTATTATTAAATATACCTGATATTCCTTCCTCAAAGTCAGAATTATTCCCTATATTATTTTTAGCTATTTCAAAAGCCTTCTCCTCAGATTTACCTGATTCTACTAAATCACTAACTTCAGTTATAATGTAACTTTTTAATTCTTCCTTTAATTCTTTAACTTCTAATGTATCTTCAAAAGCTGAACTAAAGAGCTTTCTTAAGTATCTATTTATTTTCCTCTTTAACTTAATACTTAGATTATTCACCATTAACTGCCCCCTCTCTAAACTTTAAAATAAGCTCTGTTATCTTATTAAAATCTCCATTCAATTTATTAAGTTGAACTTCACCTTCTTTTGTAATTAAATAATGCCTTCTTTTAATTCCATTATCTCCTTCTATTACTTTAGATGTGATAAAATTTTGTTTTTCTAATCTTTTTAAAGCTATATATAAAGTTCCTGTTTGAAGTTCAAAATTATCTTCAGCAGCTATATTAACTAGTTTCATTATGTTATATCCATAAATATAATCATTACCTTTAATAATAGATAAAATTAAAATGTCTATAAACCCTTTTAATAACTCTTTATCTATTTCCAATAACACCCCTCCTTTTACTTAATATGTATAATATTATTATATGTAGTAATACTATATATAGCAATACTATTCTCAAAATATTTTTATTATTTTGAATTATTGTTGAATTTTATTCCAAGGTAATTTAAAGGAGCACATTAAATGATTTTCATATCATTTAATGTGCTCCTTTTAGTTTGTCCGATGACTACCAGCTCTAATACTCCCATCTTCTTCAAAGTGGCAGTAAAGAGCTGCTACGTCCCTGGATAACGAGTTCTAAGCTTCGAAGAAGCTAAGAACTCTGTTTATATAAATATTTGAAATATATGGTACCGAAATTTATTCTACCCATTGTGCTATAGTACAGAGAATACTAACATTATTTTTCCTTACCTTTAGGACTCCGTCAGAAGTATTAACTTTGTACTTCTTTCCATCTACATCTTCAAAGGTTGTTATTGTTGGTACAAGTCCTGCAATTATAGCAGAATGATCTGGAAGAATTCCTAGTCTGCCTTCTGTAGTTTCACAGTTTAAAGAGACTGCATCTCCTTTAAAAAACTCACTCTCTGGAGTAATTATTATAAGCTTAAAGACCTTTTTCATATTTTATCACATCCAAAATAATATTAACCCAAAGTCTTAGCTTTCTCTATAACATCATCTATTGTTCCTGCAAATAAGAATGCTGACTCTGGTAAATGATCATGTTTACCTTCTAATATTTCCTTGAATCCTCTTATTGTTTCTTTTATAGGAACATATCTACCTTTTAAACCAGTGAATTGCTCTCCTACTGTAAAAGGTTGAGATAAAAATCTTTGAACTCTTCTTGCTCTATTAACAAGAATTTTATCTTCATCTGATAATTCATCTACACCTAATATAGCTATAATATCTTGAAGTTCTTTATACCTTTCAAGAATGTACTTTACTTGAGTAGATATTTCATAATGTTCCTCACCAACAATTCTAGGATCTAGTACTCTTGAGCTTGATTCTAATGGATCAACCGCAGGATATATTCCAAGCTCTACTATAGCTCTAGATAGAACTGTAGTTGCATCAAGATGGCTAAATGTTGTTGCTGGTGCTGGGTCAGTAAGGTCATCAGCAGGAACATATACTGCTTGAACAGAAGTAATTGATCCACTGTTAGTAGATGTTATACGTTCTTGTAATGCCCCCATCTCTGTTGCTAGGGTTGGTTGGTATCCTACAGCACTTGGTATTCTACCTAATAATGCAGAAACCTCTGAACCTGCCTGAGTAAATCTAAATATATTATCTATAAATAATAATACATCTTGACCTTTATCTCTGAAGTATTCAGACATAGTAAGTCCTGTAAGTGCAACTCTCATTCTAGCTCCTGGTGACTCATTCATTTGTCCAAATACTAAAGCTGTCTTATTTATAACCCCTGAATCTAGCATCTCATTGTATAAGTCATTGCCTTCTCTTGTACGCTCTCCTACACCAGTGAATACTGATAATCCACCATGTTCTCTAGCTATATTGTTGATTAATTCTTGTATAAGTACAGTTTTACCAACTCCTGCACCACCAAAAAGTCCTATCTTTCCACCCTTTTGATATGGTGCTATTAAATCTATAACCTTTATGCCAGTTTCAAACATTTCTGGTTCCACAGATTGCTCAGCAAAGCTTGGAGCTGGTCTATGAATTGTATAATAATTATTAGTATCAAGAGGACCTTTTCCATCTTTAGTTTGACCTAATACATTGAACAATCTTCCAAGTACCTGTTCTCCTACAGGCACTTCAATAGGTCTTCCTGTATCTATAGCCTTAACTCCACGTTTAAGTCCTTCTGTTGATTCCATAGATATAGTTCTAACTATATCATCACCTATATGTTGTTCAACCTCAGCAACAATAACTCTACCATCCATCTTAATTTGGATTGCATTATAAATGTTAGGCAATGAGTCTGTGTCAAATTTTATATCTATTACTGGTCCAATAATTTGAACTACTTTACCAATACGTTGTGCCATATTAATTCGCTACATCTAACTATATTAATATATAAGTTAAATATAACTCCTCCTATCTATACTTTTTATATAGGTTACTATATAATGGCTTATTAACTTTGTGCTTGAGCTCCACCAATAATTTCTGAAATCTCTTGAGTGATAGCCCCTTGTCTAACCCTATTATATTTTAACCTTAAAGAAGCTATTAATTCATCTGCATTTTGAGTCGCACTATTCATTGTCTCCATTCTATTTCCCTGTTCTGAAGCCTTAGAATTTATCATTGCATTAAGTATCATTGCATTACAATAGGATGGTACTATTGACTCTATAAGCTCTTCTTTGTTTCCTTCTATATCAAATTCATCTTCACCAATATGGTCTTCTTCGCTTTCTTCAAAAGTAAGAGGCAATAATCTACACTCTTTTGGTTCTTTTACTATTGGATTTTTAAACCAAGTATAAAGTATACTTACTTCTCCTACTTTTTCTTCACTAAACATATTGAAGCTATACTCAAAGATACTCTTAGCTTCAGTAGCTGTAGGCACATCAGAGATAGTTTGATTATATTTATCTAATGTCTTAATCCTATGTCTCTTAGCTAAGCTTTTACCTTTTTCACCAATAACTGCTATTAAATAATCCTCTTCATGGCCTTTAGTTATCCCTTTAAGCTTATCTATAACATTATTATTATAGGCACCGCACATTCCCATATCTGAAGTTATAACAATGATTAATTTCTTTTTACTTCCATTGGATTGCATATATCTATTTTCTTTTGGCAGTGATGGAATTACTTCATTCATAACTTCTCTATAGCTTTTAAAATACGTGTCATTTGTATATAAGGATACCCTTACCTTTTTTAGTTTAGATGTTGCTACTAAGGCCATAGCCTTAGTAAGCTTTTTTGTATTCTCTATAGATTTTATTCTCTTTTTTAAAATAACTAATCCTGCAACGCCCATATTTTCACCTCCTAAAAATTTAGGTGATATCTCTAAATTTCAGTTAAAAATACTTTTTTAAATTCAGTTATGGCCATATTAAGTCTTTCTTTTATTTCTGAATCTAATTCTTGTTTTTCTTTTATAGAACTTGGGATGTCTCTATAATGAGTACCTATATATTCTAAAAATTCCTTTTCAAAGGCTTTAACCTTATGAACTGGAATATCGCTTAAGAAATCATTCACTCCGCAATATATTATTATTACTTGCTTTTCTACATCCATAGGAGCATATTGTCCTTGCTTTAATATTTCTATAAGTCTTTTACCCTTTTCAAGTCTCTTAACAGTTTCCTTATCTAAATCTGATCCAAATTGAGTAAAGTTCACAAGTTCTCTATATTGAGCAAGTTCTATTCTAAGGGTTGATGATACTTGTTTCATAGCTTTAATTTGCGCATTTCCTCCAACCCTAGATACTGATATACCTGCATTTACCGCTGGTCTTTGACCTGCATGGAACAAGTCAGATTCTAAGAAAATTTGACCATCTGTTATAGATATTACATTTGTAGGAATATATGCTGTAACATCTCCTGCTAAAGTTTCTATTATTGGAAGAGCAGTTAATGATCCTCCTCCTAAGTCATCAGAAAGTTTTGAAGCTCTTTCTAAAAGTCTTGAGTGAAGATAGAATACATCTCCTGGATAAGCTTCTCTTCCTGGTGGTCTACGAAGTAATAATGACATAGTTCTATAAGCAACAGCGTGCTTAGACAAATCATCATATACTATAAGTGCATCTCCACCTTTATACATAAAATATTCAGCCATTGAACATCCTGAGAAAGGTGCTAAATATTGAAGAGATGCAGATTGTGATGCCGTTGCAGCTACAACTATTGTATAGTCCATAGCCCCCTCAGCCTTTAGTGTATTAACTATATTAGCAACAGTTGACTGCTTTTGACCTATAGCTACATAAACACAAGTTACATTTTTACCCCTTTGATTTATGATAGCATCTATTGCTAATGCACTTTTTCCAGTCTGTCTGTCTCCTACAATTAACTCTCTTTGACCTTTTCCAATTGGAATCATAGAGTCTATAGCCTTTATACCTGTTTGCATAGGACTTTTTACTGATTGTCTCTCTATAACTCCCGGAGCTTCTACTTCTACAGCTCTATATTCTGAAGTTACTATCATTCCGTTACCATCGATAGGATTTCCTAGAGAATCTACAACTCTTCCTACAAGAGCTTCACCAACAGGTACTTCTACTACTCTACCCGTTCTTTTTACTATATCGCCTTCTCTGATACCTTCTTCAGAACCTAATAATACGCATCCAACATTGTCTTGCTCTAAGTTAAGGGCAATTCCGTATACGTTATTAGGAAATTCTAATAGCTCTCCTTCTAAACAATTATCTAATCCATATATTCTAGCTATACCATCTCCAATTTGGATTATGGTTCCAGAATCTATAGTGTTAATGTGACTTTCATATCTATCTAATTCTCTTTTTATAATAGATGTTATCTCACCTGGTTTAATATGCATGATTCCACCTCTATTCTCACCACGATTTAAAGCCTGTATTACATGTCATCTCTAACATATCTAAGCTTACTTTTTACTGTTCCATCAGTAATATCATTTCCTATTTTAACTAATACTCCACCAACTATACTCTCATCTATTTCTTCATGGATTACTATTTTTCTACTATAGAACTTCTCAAGTCCTTTAGTTAACTTAATTCTCTCTTCATCAGTTAGTGGAATTACAGTCCTAACTGTGGCATTAAGAATTTTACCTTTTTCATCTAAATCTATAATACACTCTTGAGATTTAGCCTTACCAATCTTACATTTTTCACTATTAACTATCTCATCAATTGTAGCTTTAGTAGTTATATCTTCACCTATAATAACTTTGATATCATCTTTGTAAGACTCATCTACTATATTATTTATGACAATTTCTCTACTATAGAAATCCATTAACCAACCTCTTAATTTTTTTGTTTCTTCTTCATTTAGAGGTTTATTTGTTATAATATCTGCTAATAATTCTTTATTAAGCTCACTAAAGTTATATCTACCTACGTTACCTTCTGATATATTCTTAAGATCCATAAGTTTAGTCTTAATAGTTCCATCTATGGTTTCATCTCCTACAGAGATTAACATTCCACCTAATAGAGATTTATCTATTTCTTCCTCTATTATTACTGTCTTTTCATAACGTTTTTCTAACTTACTTTTAATAGTTTCTCGTTCATTATGATTTAATGGAATTACAGACTTAATTTTAGCTACAACGGTATTATTATTTTTAAGGTATACTAATCTAAACTGATTATACTTTTCCCTCAGATAAAGTATCCTTCCTTTGTCAATAAGTAATAGTAAAAAACTTAAAAGTTCATCCTCTATCTTACCCTTAAATAATTCCTCAAATATTCTCTTTTTATTGTGCTTATTAATTTGAGGATTTCTGATAATCTTTATAAGTCCTTCATTATTATCCATTTCCTCAACTACTTCACCTAGTTCTTCCAAAACAGTTTCTATATTACCTGCTTCTTTACACATTTCATAAAGAGCTAGAGCATACCGCCTATCTAAAAATTCATACATTTTTAAATACCTACCTTAGCTATAAATTTATCAATTAACTCTCTGTGACTTTCTTCATTGATTTCTTTCTCTAAAGTTTTCTCAGCAAGTTTCATGGATAAATCAATAATTTCTTGCTTAATTTCTTTACTAGCTTTTTCTCTTTCTCTTTTTATTTCTTTAGTAGCTCGTTCTTTTATGTTAGCTACTTCTCTTTGTGAGTCTTCAACTATCTCAGCATATACTTTATCAGCTTTTTGCTTATAACTCTCTACTAATTTCAAGCCATCATTTCTATATCTTTTAACATCTTCATCATACTTTTGTTTTAATAACTTCGCTCTTTCTTCTTCATCCCTAGCCTTTTTGAAAGCACTTTCCACTTCTTCTTTTCTAGTATTGATAACTGCTAAAGTCTTATTAAACACAAATTTTCTTAGTATTAAATAAAATATAAAGAAATTGATGGTTGATGGTACTATAATACTCCAATCAATATTCATAAGCTACGTTCCACATCATCCTCTTAATTTAATCACAAATATATACTACACTCCCTACTATATCTTCTTCAAAATGTAACTAATTAAGATATGGAACTACACCCTCCTTCTCAATATTTTTACTAAGATATTAACCTTTTACTCCGAATAATATTAATAATAATCCAAGTAAAAATCCATATATAGCTGTTGCCTCTGATAAAGCTCCCCCTACTATTAAAGCACTCATAATTTTACTACTAGCCTCTGGTTGTTTTGCTATACTCTCTACTGCTTTACCAGTAGCATTTCCTGTTCCTAATCCTCCACCAATAACTGCAAGTGCTGCTATACCTGCTCCTAATGCTGACATTCCTGCTATAAAAGCTGCTGAATCCATTTATAATTCCTCCTCAAAAATAAATATTTTTTATATTTATAGTAATTTACTATTAATAATTTTTATTTAGTTAAATTTAGTTTTTAATGTTCTGCTGTAATCTTAATATTAATCATTGTTAACATTACAAAAATAATCATTTGTATGGTTCCATCAAATATATCAAAATAGAAATGGAACGGTATAGGTAATCCTATTGCTGCAATAAAATTTAATCCTGTAAGAGCTCCGTATAGAAGTTCCATAATCATTGTTGCTGCAAAGATATTTCCAAAAAGTCTTAGACTTAATGATATTGGAAGCATAATCCTCTCCATTATATTTATTGGTAACAATAATGGAACAGGAGATGCATATCCTTTAAAGTAACCCCAAAGACCTAACTTTTTAATAGTATGCCCTTGAATTACAAAAAAAGTAGTAAGTGCAATTCCTAAGCTTACACTAAAATCTGATGTAGGAGGCTTTATTCCAAATAACCCTACCATATTTAATAAAAATAAATAAATTCCTAAGGATCCTATGTAAGGAATAAAAGGACTTGAACCTGGTCCCATGTTATCTTTAACTACATTAGATAAAAATTCTATTCCAACTTCTACAATACTTTGTACCTTACCTGGAACTTTTTTAACCTTTCTACTATATAGAATGGATAAAACCAATGCTAATGCAATAAATACCCATTGTATAAAAACACTTGACATAACTTCATATTTATATCCAAAGATATTAATTGCAAACAAAGGTGCCATTTCTTCCATAACATCATACTCCTTTCTGGCTCTTCAAGCTAAAACCATAACATAATATAGCTAATAGCTGAGCCGTATATCCTGCAATAAAAATAAAAAAGCTCACCTCACTTTTCTTAATTATAGCGAGAGATATTCCACAAACAAGCCCTATTCTAACTATATAGGATAAAAGTATTAATAAACCTTTAAATCTCTTATCCTTCATAATAATCATTTCAGTTGTCAGTGAGTTAATAATAAAATTCACAAAACTACAAATTATCCCCAATAAAAAAAACCAGGATATCCAGTTAAAGAATAACATTAAAATTAATGAAACTATAATTCCTATAATAGAATCAAATAAGCCAACAAGCTTAATAACCTCTGAGCACTCTTTATTCATTGGATTGGACCACCTCGCTTTTGCATATATGATATTATACATCTAGGTTCAAATCTTCTAAAACCTAAATTTTCACCAAATTAGGTCAAATTAGTTCTAAAGAAGTAAATAATCAATAATAGTACAAGTTCTCTCTGCTTTGCTACATTTTTTGAGGTTTTACAATAAAAGGATTATTCCAAAAAACTTTTATTCATTTGTCTGTTAAAACTGAAAATTTACAATAAGTAGTCAAAAGAATTTAAAATATCAATTATTTTCTGAATTAAAAGATTTCTTACCAAAATGTTCCCTAATAAACTCTAATAAATCAATTTAAACCTCTACATTACACTTTATATATAAAAAAGTATATAATTGTATATTCATTGTATGCAATTTTTTATGCATTGCATTTATTAGAAAAACGGATGCTCCGTTTAATTTTACTTAATATTGATTAAATATTTACTAACTTATTCAAAATTCTAACTAATGAGGGCTACTCTCCTCTATAGAAACATTGTTTTTTGGCTTATTGCTTTATTTTTATCCCTTTAAGGTTATTTTTATTGTATCATATCGGTGCTATTTCTATACTAAACTAAATTATAAATATTTGAACTTTATATTAAAATACAGAATATTATATAATCTTAACCTTATTAAGTAATATAATAAAGTTATATTATTTTTTTATTACCTAAAAAAAATAATAAAAAATAATAATTTTCTCTTGATAATTATTATTTAATAGTATATAATAAGTTCATAAGATAAATACATCGAGAAAATCTAAAAACAAAAATTATTATAATATGAAGATTTAAGGAGGAAATATTTATGAAAAAATTTGTATGTACAGTATGTGGTTATATTCACGAGGGAGATTCAGCTCCAGAGTTTTGTCCAGTATGTAAGGCAGGTGCTGATAAATTTGTAGAAAAATCAGAAGGCAACCTAGCTTGGGCTGATGAGCACAGAATAGGAATTGCAGCAGAAGTTGATCAAGAAGTAATCGAAGGATTAAGAGCTAACTTTACTGGAGAATGTACAGAAGTTGGAATGTACTTAGCAATGAGTCGTCAAGCAGATAGAGAAGGATATCCTGAAGTAGCTGAAGCTTATAAGAGAATAGCATTTGAAGAAGCTGAACACGCAGCTAAATTTGCTGAATTATTAGGAGAAGTAGTTGTAGCAGATACAAAAACTAATTTACAAATGAGAGTTGATGCTGAGCATGGTGCTTGCCAAGGTAAAAAAGACCTTGCTACATTAGCTAAAAAATTAAACCTAGATGCAATTCACGATACAGTTCATGAAATGTGCAAAGATGAAGCTAGACACGGTGCTGCTTTCAACGGTTTATTACAAAGATATTTTGGTAAATAACTCCCATTCCCCCAATTTGATAAAATTTACCTAAATAATATATGGAGCTCTAGTATTAACTAGGGCTCCTTTTTGTATGCAATCTAATATGTTAATATTATTTTTATTAGAAAAATACCCTGATTAGAAATCTAAATCTAATCAGGGCAATATTACAATTGTAATAATATACTACTTAGTTCCGAATAAACGATCTCCAGCATCACCTAATCCTGGAACAATATATCCATGTTCATTTAATTTCTCATCTATTGAAGCTAAATATATATCTACATCTGGATGTGCTTCCATAACAGCTTTTATTCCTTCAGGAGCTCCAACAAGACACATAAGTCTTATATTTTTAGCCCCTCTTTTCTTAAGAGCATTTATTGCATCTATAGCTGAACCTCCAGTTGCAAGCATTGGGTCAGTTACTATAATATCTCTATCTTCTATATCTTGAGGTAACTTACAGAAGTATTCTACTGGCATTAAAGTTTCTTCATCTCTATACATACCTATATGTCCAACTTTAGCTGCAGGTATAAGCTTAAGCATTCCATCAACCATTCCAAGTCCAGCTCTTAATATAGGTACTATTGCCATTTTCTTTCCTGCAAGAACTTTACACTTTGTAATTCCTATAGGAGTTTCAATTTCTACTTCTTCTAGTTGCATATCTCTAGTAACCTCATAAGCCATAAGCATAGCAACCTCTTCTACTAATTCTCTAAAGTCCTTAGACCCCGTATTTATATCTCTCATGAATGCTAATTTATGTAGTATTAATGGATGGTCTATTTGTGTAACTTTACTCATATGTTCTTATCCTCCTAAAATTATTTATTATATTTTTTTTCTATCTCCATTATCTTGTTAACCCTATTCTCGTGTCTTCCACCTTCAAAGGTTGATCCAAGAAATGCATCAACTATATCTAAAGCAAGTCCGGTTCCTACAACTCTTTCTCCCATTGCTAATATATTGGCATTATTATGTTCTCTAGTAGCATGTGCACTAAAAGTATCACTGCATAGCGCCGCTCTTATTCCTGGTATTTTATTAGCTGATATACTTATTCCAATTCCTGTACCGCATATTAAAATTCCATAATCATATTCTTTAGTAACTACTGCTTCAGACACTTTTTCAGCAAAATCTGGATAGTCACAAGAATCTTCTGTATATGTACCATAATCCCTAACTTCTATATTCTTTTTTTCTAAATGTTTAATTACTTCTTTTTTTAATCTTAAACCACCATGATCACTACCTATTGCTATTTTCATATTTATCCCTCCAATTATACTTTTAATATGTTAAAGCCAGCACTTTTTTTTAGTCTATTCATTACTGCAGTACCTACTCCACTCTCTTCAAATGCTTCACAAAGAATTATATCAATGTCTATACTATCAAAACTTCTTAAAACTCTAAATAAATTTTTACCTATATCTTCTATATCACATCTTGCTCCAATAGAAATAACAGTTCCTTTATTATATAAAGATTTTGTTTCATCAGTTGCAATAATTCCAACTTTTTTACCTTGTTTAATATAATTTAATACTATTTCATTAATTTTTGCAACAACTTTATCTATATCACCGTCTACTATCTTCACAGGAGCCTTCGGTGCATAATGTCTATATTTCATTCCTGGTGCCTTAGGCTTAAAATCTTCTGTAGGC
Organism: Clostridium sp. UBA3061; assembly: GCF_002367465.1. Taxonomy (NCBI): domain Bacteria; kingdom Bacillati; phylum Bacillota; class Clostridia; order Eubacteriales; family Clostridiaceae; genus Clostridium; species Clostridium sp. UBA3061. Next base: position 118,675 of record NZ_DFCF01000007.1, read on the forward strand.
TTTGATAATACAGATGGATCTATATAAACCTTATTATCTATTTCCCTTAACATCTCTAAGGTTATAGCGCCTGGTCTTAAAATACATATAGGTGAAACTGTACAATCTACTATAGTTGATTCTACACCTACAATACTATTTTCTCCTCCTAATATATAGTCTACCTTTCCCTCTAAATCTTCAACACAACTTTCCATGTCTGTAGGACTAGGTCTACCAGATATATTAGCTGAAGGTGCTGCTATAGGTACTCCAGCGGCTTTTATTAAACCTATAGCGATATTATTTTGTGGCATTCTAATTCCCACAGTAGGCAACTTTGCACTAGTAACCTGTGGAACTAGTTCAGTCTTCTCAAGTATTATGGTTATTGGTCCTGGCCAAAACTTTTTTATTATTTCTCTTGCTACAATTGGTACATTTTTAACATAGGGCTCTATATTATAATCCCCTACATGAATAATCAGAGGATTATCTTGTGGCCTACCCTTTGCCATAAAAATTTTAGCTACTGCTTCACTATCTAACGCATTAGCACCTAATCCATATACGGTTTCCGTAGGGAAGGCTACAAGGCCACCATCTTTTATAACTTTTCCTGCTTCTTTTATCACACTTTCATCTGGAGTCTTCTCACTTAACATCACAACTTTTGTTTTCATACCTATTAACACCCACTTCAATAATCCATTAAAATAAATTTATCATTACAAACCCAAATATAATTCCAAATATAATCCACATTGCATTTGTATAACTACTATGCAATTCATTGCTTTCCGGAAGCATTTGCCCAAAAGCTACATAAAGCATAATTCCACTGGCAAAGGCAATACTATAGCCTAAAAATGCAGATGATATAGAATTAATTAACATACCTATCCAGGCTCCTATAACAGTTGGAAATGCTACTAAAAAACTATACCATAAAATTTTAAATGGTTTCTTTCCAGCAGCTATTAACGGTGTTGCCATGGCAATTCCTTCTGGGATATCATGAATTGATATTAATATACTCATCTTTATACCTAATCCCGAACCCTTAACAAATCCAAAACCCATTATAATGCCTTCTGGAAAGTTGTGCATCATTAACCCTAAAGCCATTAATATTGCAACTTTTGTATGATTTATCATATTTGGATTTCTATCATTACTGTGGCTACTTACTTTAATTAAACAATCTATAAAATATATAACTATTACTCCAATAATTATAACTATGAGAGTTCTAATAAAGCCAATCTTATCAATTGATTCTGGTATAAGTTCTAAGAAAATTATTGATATAATTATTCCTGTAGCAACTGCCAATAAAACTCCTAATAACTTGTCAGTAGGATTTTTTAAGGATACTCCAATTAATGCACCAACCATAGTTCCTATTAGAGATACTATAGCAGAAAAAACTCCTATTATAAATATAGTACTATTCATAATTTCTCCTTGAAAATTATTATTAGTAAAATATATTTATAAACTCTATATTTTATTCTGTTTTCTATATTCTTTTATATTAGCTATAGCATCCTCAGTAAATACAGCAGTTACACAATACTTAAAAAGTAAATCTAATAGCATATATTTCTTTACTCCACCTCGTTTTACTACAAAGTAATAATAGTCATCATCCTTAGGCATCTTTACTTTAACATAATATTTCCCTATACCACTGAATCTCTCTAGCACTTTATTCGTAACCAATCTCAATCTTTTATTTCTAAACTTAGACTTTGTTATTATCAATATATCAAAGTACTTTTCTTGAGGTATTGTATGAATAATTGCTACTTTACTATAGTGAATTTTATATTTTATTCTACCACCTAAAATAGATATCAGTATTTTATCTTCATATAATTGAAACTTTAAATATTCTTCATTGTATCTCATTAGTACAGAAAATAATATTAAACTTTCAATAACACAAAGATATATAATAAAAAATATATTTATTTGTTTAGCTATAAGCAACACTATAGGCAATATTATAAAAATAAAGCCCATAGATAGCATAAACCTTTTGTAAGATTTTCTTTGCTTCTTTAGGACTTTATCTATATCCATTAAGTAATCCTCCACCTTACAAACTTTAATACCTAAATACCATTTCCCATTGCCTTCATTTTTTCGGCTTGGTCAGCAGTTATTAACCCATCTAACATCTCATCTATATCTCCATCTAGGAAAGCTTCAAGTTTATAAAGAGTTAATCCTATTCTGTGATCTGAAACCCTTCCTTGAGGATAGTTATAGGTTCTAATTCTTTCACTTCTATCTCCAGTTCCAACTTGACTCTTTCTATCATCTGCAATTCCTTTAGCTCTTTCTGCTTCTGCTGCTTCATATAGTCTAGCTCTTAATATTTTCATAGCCTTTTCCTTGTTTTTAAGCTGGGATTTTTCATCTTGGCATGAAACTACAAGTCCTGTTGGTAAATGAGTCATTCTTACTGCTGAATCTGTTGTATTAACGCACTGTCCACCATTTCCTGAAGCTCTAAATACGTCTATTTTTATATCATTCATATTTATGTCGATATCTACGTCTTCAACTTCTGGAAGTACTGCAACAGTGGCTGTAGATGTATGGATTCTACCACTTGATTCCGTGTCAGGTACCCTTTGAACTCTATGCACTCCACTTTCATATTTCAGTTTACTATAAGCCTTATCACCTTTAACCATGAATACTACTTCTTTAAATCCACCGATATCAGTTTCATTAGCACTCATTATTTCTACTTTCCATCTGTTACGCTCTGCATATCTTGTATACATTCTAAATAAATTGGCTGCAAATAAAGCTGCTTCATCTCCGCCAGCTCCACCTCTAATTTCTATAAATACGTTTTTATCATCATTAGGGTCTTTAGGTAATAATAATATTCTTATTTCTTCCTTAGACTTCTCGCATTGTTCCGTTAATGCCTTTATATCTTCTTGAATCATCTCTCTCATTTCTCTATCTGATTCTTCATTTAGCATTTCTTTATTTTCAGCTAATGCATTTTCAGCATCTCTGTATTCTCTATACCTTCCTACTATTATCTCTAATTCTGCATGCTCTTTACAAAGTTTTTGCCACTCCTTTTGATTAGCCATAATACTAGGATCACTAATCATATTTGATAATTCATCATATTTGTTTTCTAAAAAACCTAATCTCTCTAACATATATTAACACTCTCCGTAATTTAATCATAAATCTTAATTTTTTACATCATTACATTATATCATAAAAATATTATTTATGGTAACTTTCCTATGACAACTCGATGATTTCCACCCAAATCCCTTAAACTATATATATCACTAAATCCTTCAGTTTTCATGATAGATTTTACTTCCATTTCCTGATCATGTCCTATTTCAAAACATAAATATCCATCAGAGGAAAGTACCTCTTTTCCTTCTTTGCATATCCTTCTATAGAAATCAAGTCCATCTTGTCCTCCCGAAAGAGCTAGGTGAGGTTCAAAGTCTTTAACATCTTCCATAAGGGTAGGAATTACTTTCTCCTTAATATATGGTGGATTTGACACTATCATATTAAATTTTAAACCTTCTTTTATAGGTAATTGAAATAAATCACTTTTATTTACATTGGTCTTTTCTCCTAAATATAAATTTGAAATATTTTTTTTAGTTACATTTAATGCTATATCACTTACGTCATATAACCATACTTTGCTATTTTTTACATAATGGCCTATGGAAATTCCAATAGCTCCACTTCCACAGCACATATCACATATTAAACTTATATTATTTTTCTTTATTATAGAAATACACTCTTCTACTAAAATCTCTGTATCTGGTCTTGGTATCAACACTCCCTCTTCTACGAAAAAGTTAATACCCATAAACTCAACTTGCCCTAGAATATATGCCATAGGCTTTTTGCAACTTCTTAAATTTATAAGTTTAAAAAACTCTTGCTCTTTATCTAAAGTTAATACTTCTGACCTGTTCATAATTATATACAACTTTTCTACATTTAAAACCCTACATAATAGAAGCTGTGCATCTATTATGTATGATTCAATATCACTACTCTTTAATATATCATATGCCTTTATTAACGCTTCATTTATATTCATATTGTTCCTCATTCACTATAATTCATTCTAACCCCTCTGCAGCTTTTAATGAAGTTATTGCAACTTCAAGCATAGATTCATCAGGTTCTTGTGTTGTTATCTTTTGCAAAAGTAACCCTGGCCATGCAATAATTTTTGATATTTTACTATCACTCTTTCCTAGCCATTTTATAACCTCATAAGTTACTCCAGATACCACTGGTAGTAATAATACTCTAGAAATCACTCTCTGACCTATAGATTGCCATCCCGTGAAGGAAAATATAATTATACTAATAACCATAACTAAGAATAAAAAATTAGTTCCACACCTTGGATGGAGTCTTCCAAACTTCTTAGCATTTTCTGGTGTTAAATTTATACCACTTTCATAGCAAAATATAGTTTTATGCTCAGCTCCATGATATTGATATACTCTTTTTATGTCTTCTAGTTTTCCAACAATAAATATATAGCTTATAAATATTATAACTCTTATTATTCCTTCTATAATATTTAAAACTACCACATTAGATGTTATTGTTTTTTTTACCAAACTAGTTAATGCCGTTGGTAAAATAAAAAAGAGTAGTATAGAAAAAGCTAGGGAAAGAACTAATGATATACCCATTAGTACACTATTTCCTTTCTCCTTAAAAACTTTATCAAACCATTTATCAAATTTGGATTCTGACTCTTCCTCATCATCCTCAAAGAAGGAAGCTGAATACTCTAAGCTTTTTATACCTATAATTAATGATTCTATAAGAGATATAAATCCTCTAATTATAGGAAATCCAAAAAATTTATTTTTCTTAGTCAAGCTTTCACTTGATTCTTTTTTAACTTCAATACTACCATTAGGAAGCCTTACAGCAGTTGCAAGCCCCTTAGATCCCCTCATCATTACACCCTCTATAACTGCCTGTCCCCCGACCGTTGTCTTCTTTTCCATTTTAACACCTGCCTTCTATTTCTTATTTCTTATTTCTAACTTCATAATATTATCTTAATATAAGCATCCTATTATTTTAGTTGTTATCTGCTATTTGCTGCTTCCTCTTCATACTTAATATAACATTCTGCACAAAGAGACTCGTACTCTACATTATCTTCATTATCAATGGCAACTTGATTACCTTCAAAAACAAATTTACCATTAATCTTTCTTCCATTTAATATAGCTTTCTTACCACATTTACAAATTGTTTTTAGCTCCTCTAAACTATGAGCTACTAGTAAAAGTCTTTCACTACCTTCAAAGCCCTCCATCTGAAAATCTGTTCTTAAACCATAGCATATTACTGGAATATTTAATTTAACAGCTATCATAAACATTTCATCAACTTGAGCTTTTGTAAAAAACTGAACTTCATCTGCTAGTATGCAGTGAATTTGTCCATTTTTCTTTATATAATCTTCTACAGTAGTAAAAATATTCTCTCCTTTAGAAAAACTTAAATCTACTTCTTTTGTAACTCCAAGCCTAGATACAATTTTATTTCCTCCCTTTGTATCAGTCTTGGGTTTAATTATTATTACTTTCATTCCTCTTTCTTCATAATTATAAGCTACTTGAAGAAGATTTGTAGACTTTCCACAATTCATTGCTCCATATCTAAAATATAGTTTACTCATAGTAATATTCCTCCAAAGTCCATCAATTAATCACATAATATTATTTTAGTAGAAAAAACTCCATTAATCAAATTAATATTATAAGTACATTTTCAAAAATAAATATTTTTATATACACTAATACTATATAATACAATTAATAATCATATTGACCTTATTTTATCTCTATGTTATAATCTAATAGTTGATAATACGGGTATGTATGTTATATCGAAAGAGGTGAAATGAAATGCAAGAAGGAATACATCCAAACTATAACGACGAAGCTGTTGTTAAGTGTGCTTGTGGTAATACTTTTGTAACAGGTTCTGTTAAATCAGAATTAAAAGTTGATATTTGTTCAAAATGTCATCCATTCTTTACTGGTAAGCAAAAGAATGTAGACGTTGGTGGAAGAGTTGACAAGTTTATGAAAAAATTCAACCTTAAAAGCGAATAATCATATATATTTTTATGTAGGAGAAGAATACTTCTCCTATTTTTTTATGTCCAAAAGCCATAGGTATAAACTCTACCTATGGCTTTTCATATAATCTATTTTAATATGTCTTGGTTTTTAGATACAATTTCAAAAAATTCTTCATTATTGTTAGTTTTTGATAAAATTCCTATAAGTTTTTCAGTAACAGCTTGAGGGTTCCCTGTCTTATACATAATCTTTCTTATGTTATAACTAACTTCAAGCTGTGATTTTGTAAGAAGCAAATCCTCTCTACGAGTTCCTGACTTATAAATATCTATAGCTGGGAAGATTCTACGTTCTTGTAGCTGTCTATCAAGGTGTACTTCCATGTTACCAGTACCCTTAAACTCTTCAAAAATCATATCATCCATCCTACTTCCAGTCTCAACCAAAGCTGTAGCAAGAATAGTTAAACTTCCGCCTTCCTCAACATTTCTAGCTGCACCAAAAAACTTTTTAGGCATAAGTAAAGCTCCTGTATCTAATCCACCTGATAGAGTTCTACCCGTTCTAGTTATTGTTAAGTTGTAAGCTCTAGCTAATCTTGTTAAACTATCTAAAAGAATTATTACATCTTGTCCTTGTTCTACCATCCTTTTTGCTCTTTCAAGTACCATATAAGCTACCTTCGCATGATGTTCTGGCTCTTCATCAAAGGTTGAGTAAATTACATCTCCCTTAATAGATCTTTGCATGTCTGTAACCTCTTCTGGTCTTTCGTCGATAAGAAGTACTATAACTTTAACTTCTGGATGATTAACTGCTATACTATGAGCAATTTTCTTTAAGATAGAAGTCTTTCCCGCTTTAGGTGGAGCAACTATTACACCTCTTTGACCTTTCCCTATAGGTGATAATATGTCCATTAATCTAGTTGATAAATCTTTAGAATCTTCAGTTTCTAATTTCAATCTCTCTGTAGGATATATAGGAGTTAGTCTCTCAAAAGATGTTCTCCCAACAGCTCTCTCTGGATTTTCACCATTTATTTTTGTTACTTGTAGAAGAGCTTGATACTTTTCTCCTTCTTTAGAGCTTCTTACTTTACCTTCTACTTCATCACCATTCTTAAGATTAAATCTTCTAACTTGGGATATTGAAACATATATATCGTTATTTCCACTTAAATAGTTATTCATTCTAAGTAATCCAAAATTAGCATTGTCACTTAATTCGAATATTCCTTTTGATGTTTCTGATTCACTTATTAAACTCTTTAATCTTTCACGCTTTTCTTCTATACTATCAACCTTTTCTTCCACTACAGTTTCCTTTGATTCTTCAATGTCCAAACCTTTACTAATAACTTCATCTTTACTATTATCTTCTTCTACATCTTTCTTAGTAAGTTTCTCCTTAAGAATTATACCTTCTTTTTTTATTTGAGCAGGTTGTATTTTTTCATCATCCTTATGGGAATCTTCTTCATTTTTAATCTCAACAGATTTTAAAGATACTCTTTCAATTTCTTCAATTAATTCATTCTTTTTAAACTTAGTAATATTTTTTATTCCTAATTCCTTTGCAATACTCTTTAATTCTATAACACTCATGCTATGTAAATTTTCACTATTCAAAGGATCACCTCCTAATTGTATATTTCATTTAAATGTAACTTTGGAAAATAATATTTATATGATTAATATAATTCGATATTATTTATAAATGATAGAAGTTTGAAGCTTTCTTTTAAAATGTATTAAAATTTTGTATTGTTTATTTTATTTGTTTAATCTATTCATATAATTATATATAACTAAACTTGCTGTAGTATAGATTTTACTATATAAGTATACACTATATTTTCAAAAAATCTATTACCAACTAAAATATTTATTGTTATATCAATAAATATTTTACTTTAAATTGAAAAATCTAAGAACTCTGTTTATTATTTTAACCAAATATTTCTATACATATACAGAACTAAGCTATTTAAATAATCTATAATAATTTAAAACTACTTATCCTTATCTATCAAATCCATTATATTATACTTAGTTATTTTATATTGAAGTGTTTGCCTTGGTATATTAAGAAATTTACTTGCTTTACTTACATTATTACTATGAATAATTAAAGCTTCCTTTATATATTTAATTTCCATATTCACAAGTTTATCTTTAAGGGACAAACTTTCAATAATATTTCCTAATTGCAAATCAGATATTTCAATAATTCCATGCCTTTTATAATTTAAAGCACCTTCGATTATATGTTCTAATTCTCTCACATTTCCATCATAGTCTTTTTTCATTAAAATTTCTAATGCATAACTATCTATTCCATTAACATTAGTACCTAATCTTTTATTATGCTTTTCTATAAACATTGATACAAGTATAGGTATGTCTTCTTTTCTAGAATTTAATTCAGGCATGTTAATTCTTATAACATTAAGTCTATAGTATAAATCTTTTCTTAATTTATTGCTCTTAACTAAAAAATCAGGATTCTCATTTACTGATGCTATTATTCTTATATCTGTTTTTCTAGTGTTAGTCTCACCGATTCTTCTAAATTCTCCTTCTTGAAGAACCCTTAAGAACTTTCCTTGAAACATTATATCCATAGAATTTAACTCATCTAAATACAAAGTACCACCATTGGCTATATCAAATAACCCTTCTGACTCTATAGCTCCAGTAAAACCACCTTTTCCTACTCCAAAAAAAATACTCTCTAATAAATTGTCTGGAATTGCAGCACAGTTCTGTGCTATAAAGGGCTTTTTTCTTCTTATTGAACTATTATGTATAGCTTGTACTATCAATTCTTTGCCTGTGCCAGTATCACCATAAACGAAAATTGGAGATTTTGAATTACATACCTTCATAGCTAATTCTTTAACATTTCTTATTTCTTTACTATTCCCAATTATATCTTCAAAGCTATACAAAATTCACAACTCCTTTAATAATAGAAGCTATGCATTATATAATTATGCATAGCTTCTAAGTAAAACATTTTTGTACTATTTAACATTTATGGTAGCTACAAGCTTAGTATTAATAATTTGGTCTTTGGCTATTATTACATCATAGTCAACTTTTACTTTTCCACCAGCTTCATTAATATCTATGTTTACATCATTAGTTTTAATTTTAATAGATAATCCACCATGAGGAGTATTATAAAGAATAGACGAACTACTCCCATTTTTAAACTCCATATTAGTATTTACATCCCCTTCTCTTATAAGATTAAAATAATTTTCACCTATTCTAAAAGTAGTTAACGTATCCCCTAACCCCGAAAGTTCTGTTTCTTCATACGTAGCAACATACTCATCATCTTCTTTGAAAAATGATCCTGGACTAACAATTTCAATGCATTCATCCTCATCATTATTCTGTATACTACTTACTCTAATTATAGCATCCTTATCCATAATATTTACCTCTATTCTTCCTAAGAATCTTATTTAAAATATATTTAAACTCTAAGGCTATTTTATTTACTCTTCTAAAAACTTTTCTATATAAGATAAGAATTTATTTCCTCATCAGTTGCACAAGTCTCTTCTACAATCCTGTGATCCTTACTTCCAAACTCTGAATATCTAACAGTGACCTTTGGTTCATCTTTACCTTTACTATATCTTATAGCAATCTTAGCTGCAATAGATATTACTTCTTCTGTAGCTTCACCTATAATTACTATCATAGAACCATTAAAGTCCTGAACTAATAGTATTGTATCACCTTCCTTAAGAAGACTTTTTATCATTTCTCCTTCTTCTTGAGTTCTTGTAGATATAACCTTAGCCTTAGGTGTAACTCTAAAATGACGACCTATTCTAAGTAATTCAAGCTCTCTTTCCTCTGGATTTTGGTTATGAGATAAAAGTTCTTTTAACCTAACAGAATAATTTGGCTCTGTTAATTTGCATCCTCCTGCTGGTGATGGATATTCCTTTATACCCCACTTATCAGCAAGCTCCATTTGAATCTTTCTTCCTCTACCTTGAATATTTAAAAGTCTTTCCCTATCTACAAGGCCATTCTCTTCCATCTCTGTAGGTTTAAGATTTTTAGCACAAAGAGGACGAAGAATTTTGCTTCCTATTCCACTTTCATTCTTAACTTTATCTAATGCACTTCTATTTTGAGACATAGGTCTTTGATTTAAAACCTCTCCAGTTATAATAAAATCTGCATCTAATTTTTCTAAGAGTTGTCCACAGTACTTCATCATCATAGCATGACAATCAATACAAGGATTCATATTTTTCCCATATCCGTTTTTAGGATTTTTAACCATCTTAAAATGTTCTTCCTTAAAATCTACTACTTCTAAAGGAATATCTATCTGTTTTACCATTCTTCTTGCATTTTCTTCGTTAAAAAAATAAGATTTAAAGCATATTCCAATAACCTCAATTCCTTGATCTTTAATTAACTTTGCTGCAAGAATACTATCTAAACCGCCTGAAACCATAGCTAATGCTCTTGTCATTTTTTTCTTCACCTAACTCTCTTAGTTTCTTTATCTTGTATCTTTTACTCTAATCTATAGTATATTAATCTCTTTATATCACATTAACTTATAGAAATATTAAAAATAACACATATAATAATATTACTATTTTCTTTTATTACTAGCAACTTGAAAGTAATGGTTAGTAAATTTTACTTACTAACCTCTTTCAACTGCCAATTCAATTAATCTATCTATAAGATTACTATAGGATAACCCTGTAGCTTCCCACATTTTAGGGTACATGCTTATACTTGTGAAGCCTGGTATAGTGTTTACTTCATTTAAATATATTTCTCCACTTTCCTTATCTACTAAAAAGTCCACTCTAGCCATGCCTGCACAATCTAATTTCTTATAAATTTTAAGGGATAAACTTCTTATAGTAGCCATCTCTTCATCATTTAAATTAGCTGGAATTAAAAGTTTAGATTCTGCATTAGAATACTTAGCTTCATAATCATAAAATTCCTTAGCTGGAATTATCTCTCCTGGAACTGAAGCTTTAGGGTCATCATTTCCAAGTACAGAAACTTCTATTTCCCTAGCATTTAATCCTTCCTCCACAAGAATCTTTCTATCATGTTTTAAAGCTTCTATTAATCCATTTTCAAGACTTTCTCTATCATGAGCTTTGGTTATTCCTACCGAAGAACCACTGTTAGCTGGTTTTACAAAACAAGGATATCCTAGCTTATGTTCAATTTTATTTATAAATTTCTCACTATCATTTCCATAATCAAAGGCATTTACCACTACATAGTCTGCTTGTTTTATACCTTCATGTTCTAAAAGATATTTCGTATAAACCTTATCCATACATACAGCTGAACTCATAACTGAAGGACCTACACATGGTAATTTCATAAGTTTACATAGCCCTTGAATAGTACCATCCTCACCATACATACCATGAAGTACAGGAAAAACTACGTCTACCTCTTTATTTAGTAATAATTTAATTCCATCTTCAACTTGATTTTTATAGTCTTCTTCCCATTTTCCATTTCCTATATTCTCTATATCACCTTTATAAAGAAACCATTTTCCCTCTTTGGTTATACCTACTGGAAATATACTATATTTTTCTTTATCTATATGATTTAGAACAGATGTTGCCGATACCCTAGACACCTCATGTTCTGTTGATTGTCCTCCAAATAGTATCGCTACCTTCTTCATATTTATCACTCCTAACAATAATTTTATCCTTGGTACAATCTATTCACTGTAAAATTAAATAGTGAACATAAATAAATTATACTCCTTATATTTTATATATGTTCACTACCATATTCAATATTATTTAAACAGATTTTTCAATATATCTTCTATTTTAAATTTTATTACTATATTATCATCTTCCGTATTATCCGCTAAAGCATCACTTACTTCTTTAATCTCTTCTATTTTTTCACTACTAACATTTTCTGAATTAGTGTTATCCACCATATTGAATTCTTCATCATCTAAAACTTTTTTCATTTCCTCTTCAGTCTCTTCATAGGCAACTTCACCTTTTGTTATATCTACAAAACATATAGGAGGAAACATAACACACCACCAATTTTGGCCTTCACCAGTTCCAATTATTATTCTATATGCTTCATATTCTCCTTGAGGCAAAGTAATATTACCATAGGTTTTAACAGGAAAGTTCTCTTTATCTAGGGTAGATTCTACAGAATAGTCATAACCATTTTCTTTTATAACTTCTCTAGCTATCTCAAGAACTTTTTCGTTTTCCCTATTTAAAATCTCTCTTGATTCTTCTATATTCTTACTGTCTTTTAAAAGTGGTTGTACATATTCTAAAACTTTATCTCTAACTTTAAGCTTTAGATTTTGATCTTTCTCACTATCACTATTAGCAATAACGTGAAACCTAATTAACTTTCCTGATATATCATCTATTGAAACATTATTAGACATCTTATTTTCAGAAATAAAATTAGCTGCTTCAACTCCCTGTACCTTAACTAAAAGTATAACTATAAAAAATATGGTAACAACTATAGATATAATTTTTTTCATTGTTTCTTCCTCCTAAAACTTAAAATCATATCTTAATTGTTACCACATGGACAAGTTATATTCACTTTTAATAATATTTTTATTAATATTTTAGAACATCATACTTTTAATATTTAATTTGATAACCCTATATTTCTTATATCATTGTTTACTTCAATAGATATTTCTGCATTTTCAAGAGCCTGTGGCCAGTTATCTTTTACTTCATTCCAAATTCCTTTATGAAACCTTCTTATATCACTTCCAATATCTAATACATCTACCTTTAAATTATTTCTAGTAAAATCTATAAGCTCTTGGAAATCCTTTTTCATAGACTCATTAAATTGTTGTTCAATCTCCTTTATAACCTCACTATCTAAAGATTCAGCTTTAGAATAATACCCCTTTAAAGTACCTTCTGTATCAATGGTGTACTTAAGCTTTAATTTATTATCTTTATAATCTATATGTAAATCTCTATCTACATTTTTTATATAGTAGTCTATATTATGCCCTTCTTTATTTATAGCCTTTCTACAAGAACCAATATCTCCTCTAAGTATTTGAATATCTGTCATCTGATTATTATCTAAATAATCCTTTATGGTAAAATCTTTTATAACAGCCATACCTGTAAGCTGTATATCTTTTTCATTTTCAAGGGAAAAGACTGGTAACGCACTGGAATTGTAAGATTTAACCATGTCTATATATTTTGTTAAATTTACAGGTGCTACTGTCCCATTTTTACTACTGTTACCCATAAGACTAGTAATATAATTATCAATATTTTCTTCAGTTACAGGCTTAACTTCTACATAATCCTTGGCCTTTCCTTTAACTATAGTCATCATAATTGTTCTATTTAAACTTGGTTCTCTTTCAATATAATCCATTACTTCTTGTAAAACTTCAGGATACTTAAATAAGTCTTCACTTAAAAGTAATAGTTTACTATGTCCAAAGTGAAGAGTTCTACTACTCTTTGCAAGAGCTTTAAAGTATGTATCCGTCATTGAATACCCTTCTACCGTTATAGAAAGTTCTGAAGCAGTACCCTTTTTAGAATCCATATTTCTAATGTCTGGAAATCCATAAGTAACTCTTAATGTATTATTTTTTTCAATACTCTCTTCTGATGTATTCTCCTTAGAATTTATTATTTCACTCCTAGCTTTAATATCTTCACCTACATCTATTGCTATGGTAGATACAAAGGCTTTTCTATCAATCTCTACACTATCCCAACATCCAGTAAGAAGTAAAGATATCATCATTATAGGAATAAGTTTTATTATCTTATTCTTCACTTTGCATCCTCCTTTTCTTTATATAGCTTAATAATAGAGTTATTCCTATCACAACTATAATTGTTGTAATAAAACCAATTCTTAAATAGCCAAACTTAAAATTTCTTACTTCTATAATACTTTTAGGTATCATAGCTGCTAAATATACTATAGGAACATATATCATAGATGACGTTCTAATATCATCTAAATTAAGACTCTCTTTTAATATGGAAGAAGCAAAGTAATATATATTAGCAAAGGATGTAAAATAGAATATTACCCACAAGGACATAACTAAACCATCCCATTTTTCCAAAAATCCACTTCTTGAACTTATAGATTGTAGCATTGTTATGGTTGGGAATATACTTTCAGCAGTTTGTACTGATGATAAAGTAGCAGACACTAAGATAAATATTATCACATAGAACAGACCTACAAAAAGACTACTTCTTCTCAAAATAGGACCAATCTTTCCTTTTTCTCTTACATAGGGTATCAAAATAAAAGCAATAGAAAAGCCATTAAATAGAAATAGCATTTCAAAACTAGATATAAAGTAGTTTTGAATAGGCGAAGCACCTATTGGTAAAAGATTTTTAAAATTTGCTTCAGGTAAAGTTAACAATAAAATTATTGCTAAAGGTAAAAACATAACCCAGAAGGCTATTTCATTAAAATGTACCACATTAACAAGGCCTCCACGACTTAAATACATTCCTATAAATATAAATGTTATTATTATTACTTCAGTAGGTGTGTTAACTAAAAGATACATGGTTATAACCTCAGAAAATACCCTAAGAGAAAATGCTAAAACAATTATTATCACCAATGAATATATTAAAGATATTATTGTTCCTAAAACCCCTCCATAGGTATCTTTTAATATAGGTGTAATATCCTTATATTTATTTATTTTAACTATTTCATATATACAAAAAAGAATTAAACAAATTGCAATTCCTGCTATTATTGCAGATATCCAACTATCCGCTCCTACATATTTAGCTACAATAGCGGGAGCATAAAAAACACCTACCCCTATCATGGATACTGATAGGCTAGCAAAGAGTGCAAATTCTTCAATAAATCCTTTATTTTTCATATTTCAACCTCCCAGCTATGGTAACACCTTATTTAGTACCACCTTGTCTTTTAGTTTTCTGTCTCACTTCATCTCGTGGCTTTAAGAAATGTGGCCTATCCTTAAAGACTTTAAGCGGCATTCTTACATATAGATCCTTTAAATCACTCCAAATTAAATCTACTGCTGGAGCAAGGTAAGGTATTCCAAAACTTTTTATTCTCGTTAAATGAATTATTAAGAATATAATACCTAGCATTATTCCATACAAACCAAAAACTGCTGCTAGAATAATAATCATTATTCTAAAATAAGTAAAGGCCGAAGTTACTGTATAGTTAGGTATTAAAAATGTTGTTATTGCTGTAAGTCCTAAAACTATAACCATTATAGGACTAACGAGTCCTGCCTCTACAGCTGATTGACCTATTATAAGTCCTCCAACTATACCAATAGTAGAACCAACTGGTTTCGGTAATTTTATAATAGCTTCAACTAAAAAGGCTAAACTAGCTTCCATGAGTAATACCTCTACATAGGCAGCAAAGGGTACTCCCTCTCTAGATGAAGCTATAGTATATGCTAGTTTTGTAGGAATTAAGTCTGTGTGAAATGTGGTTACAGCTACATACAAAGCGGGTAAAACTAAAGATACCAGTATTCCTACAATTCTGATGAACCTTACCATACTTCCACTTATCCAACTTGTATAGTAATCATCTGGTGATTGAAAGAAATCCACTAACACCGCTGGAACAATTAATGCAAAAGGTGAGCCATCTACAATTATTCCTATTCTTCCTTCATATAAAGCAGCAGCTACCACATCTGGTCTTTCAGTACTTTGCACTTGAGGAAATGGAGTTCTATCATTATCTTCAATAAATTGCTCAACATAACCACTATCTAAAATTGCATCAATATCAATTCTATCTAATCTTCTCTTCAATTCTTCTAATACATCAGTATTTACTATGTCATCTATGTATACTATAGCCATATCGGTTTTAGATCTAACACCACATTGTCTTCCCTCAATTTTAAGGCCTACATCCCTAATTCTTCTTCTAAGAAGTGCTGTATTAAACCTAATAGTTTCTGTAAAACCTTCTCTAGATCCACGTATTACAGTTTCTCCTGAGGGTTCACCAACTCCACGATTAGGCCAAGCTCTATTAGCTACCACTAATGCTCCTTGTAGGTTATCTATTAAAACTAAACTTTCACCTGATAATATTGCAGTAATTCCATCACTTAACTTATTAACTTCTCTCATATCAGATATAGCTATAATTCGATCTTTTATCTCCTTAGAATCAGTTACATTTCCACTCATCTTCATCATAGGTTCAAGTAAAAAATCATTTAATAATTCCTTATCTGCCATACCATCTATATATATGACTCCACAAAGAATGTCTCCAAACTTAAATTCCCTAAATACCATGTCGGATGTATCTTTAAATAATTTCTTAAGATAATCCATATTCTCTCTTGTGCTATTAGAAATATGTTCACGAATTTGATCCTTCATATAGATATCTCCTTCCCTTCAGTGCCACAAAATTAAAAATCTAATTTCTTCTGTATCTATTATTTTAGATAACGATTCCTCTCAGAATAAACATTCCAACCACAACTAACATCATAGCTATCCCAATTACTAAACTTTGTTTTTTAGCTTTTTGCTTATCCTCTCTTGAAAAATACCTTACATCGCTACCTACCATCATATACCCAGATACTAATATTAGTATTACTAGGTATATATCAAATCTTTCAATTAAAAGTCTCATCATAAATTATCATCCTTCAAATTTATATTTTAATTTATCAGCTATCTGGAACCTTAACAATTTCCTGCAAACCTAGTTTTACCTTAATATAAAGTTTATATTCATAAACAGAATTCTTTGCATAAACCTTTAACCTTCTTAAAATCTAATTTAACGAAAAAAATAAGAGTGCAATTCTCCTTGAATCACGCTCTTATCTCTAATTATATTATGGCTATTATTTTCTAAAGAAATTCTAGATGGTTCTTGTAACAAAAACCTCTTTATACTGTTCCAGTAACCTATCCGCACACTGATTTGCTTTATTAATGTCATTAAAAAAGCCAAAAACAGTAGGTCCACTTCCACTCATCATTGCTCCTAGTGCGCCTTCTTTGCACATAAAGTCCTTTATATCCTCAATTTCCTTATGATCCTTTATTGTTACAAGCTCTAGTAAATTCATCATATTATCAGCTACATATTTAACATCATCCCTAGCCATAGCTTTTATAACACCTTCCACATTAGGATGAACCTTTACCTCATTAAGCTTAAAACCCTTATAAGTATCCACTGTAGATACCCCAAAGTTGGGCTTAACAACTACCATTAGTTTATCTTTAAAATCCTTAAGGGGAGTTATAACTTCTCCAATCCCTTCACAAAGAGCCGTTCCCCCTTCTATACAATATGGTACATCTGCTCCTAGTTTAACTCCAAGTAATCTAAGCTCTTCATTACTAACATTAGGTTTATATATATCCCTCATAGCTCTTAAAGCTGCTGCTGCATCAGTACTTCCTCCTGCCATGCCAGCTTCTACAGGAATATTCTTTTCAATATGAACTTCCATCTCTCTTTTTATGCCATAGGTATCACAAAATAACTCTATTGCTTTATACACAAGGTTTTTATTATCTGTAGGGACAAACTCCTTATTACTTGTAATATGTATTCCTTCTGCTCCTTTATTAAAAGTTAATTCATCATATATATTAACAGTTTGCATAATCATCCTTAAAAGATGATATCCATCTTCTCTTTTCCCAATAATATCAAGGACTATATTTACTTTACCATAAGCTTTTACCTTCATCTATTCATACACCTCACTACAAATGAGAATAATCCTTTTTACTCTTTACGTCAAGAACTCTGTTTATAAGTGCGATACTCAGCTTATCAAAATAAAATGCCATGAAGTATAGAGCTAATACTACCCTTCATGGCATTTCTACTTAATAAATATTAAATATATCTAATTTAAAATCTTTAAACTGTAGCTCTTCCTGGTATAATTAATTTCTGAGATGGCTTAACTTCTTCCCCCTCAGCTAATTCATTAATATTCATAATTTCATCAACTGTAGTCAAGTATTTCTTAGCTATGCTCCAAAGCGTATCCTCTGGCTGAACTACATATATTATTATACTTGCTTTTTTCTCTGGAACTTCACCATCATTAATTGCCATGTTAACAACAAATTTATTTTTAATATTGTAATATGCCTTACAATGAACTTTAACAATGGCTCTAATAGATACATTCCCAGCTTCTAAACTTCCCTCTATCATCTCTAGAGATATATTAGCATTTGCTTGCATATTTGGATTTGTTCCAGCTATATCAACCTTGCAACTAAAAGGAATCTCATCCTCTACAGTAACTAAATACTGCTCTTCATCCTCAGTTGAATATAAAACATCAACCTTTAATAATCCTTCAATTTCTATCTTATCATTTTTAATATTTTTGTCAGTAATAGATACATTTCCTGTAGTCATTATAACTTTAATTGGTTTTAAATCATCATTCTTTACGTCAATATCTCCTTTAACCAAACTTTCAGTATATCCATGACCTTGTATCACATTAATATTATTTTCTTTAATATCCATGTTTAATAGTTTTGTAGGGCAATATACATCTTGTATAACTTCTACTTCTTCTTTATACATTACATGAGTAATAGCTTTAACTACAAATTCTACATCAATTACTCTGTTTTCACCCATATCATCTTGTATAACATCATATTCAAAGGATTGAACTTCAAATTCAGTGAAGTATTCCATATTTGGTTTTAACTCATCAACGGTAACTTCTTTATATAAAGGTACACTTTCTGAAACACAGAACAAATCTCTTCCATTCTTGCCTTTATATAATATAGCTACATTAGCCATAGCCTCTATCTTGAGTCCACCATCATATATTCTTACATCCTTCTTACCAATAGTAACGTCATATTTTATAACCTTTAGACACTCATTTTTATCCATGTCGATTTTAACTTCTGCTTTTCCAACTAATTCAGTTTCTATAGGTTCCATAACCTTATCTACAGTCATAGGATTCTTTAAAAACTGAATATCCTTTCCTTCATGTACATCTTTAACTATCTCAAAGGAATTTATATTATATCCATTGCACTTGCATATAATAAATCCTTGAATAGCTATCTTTCTTTCATTAATAATAACACAATCCATATGTTCAATGTTTAGCTCTATATCGCAATACATATTTGATTGGGCACCAATCATGTCAATAGACTCAAAAATGTTACCATTATATACTACTGAATGAGCTTCAGTAGCTCCTCCATCTTTAGCCATATAAAGGATAGTATACTGAAGTTGCCCCTCTAAATTTACCTTATCAGTTCCAACCTCTTTATTTGTTATCATAGGCTTTACATCTAACATTAGTATATTATCCACATCTGGTAGCGTATCAGGTATAACATATTCTTCCTTTATGAACATCTTTGTGTCATTTTCAGCTATTGATTGCTCATATTCTATATAGTCTTTTATCAAATCCAAATCCATAACTTTCCCTCCTAAAATACCTACTAATAATGTATATATGAGAATGTTATGAAATATAACTACTTATATTAAATTTTCTTAAAAGAATAATTATTTATCCGATGACTACCAGCTCTAATACTCCCATCTTTTTCAAAGCTGGAGTAAAGAGCTGCTATGTCCCTGGATAACGATTTCCCCTAAAGGACAACGAATTCTAAGTATCAAAAATACTGATACTAAGAATTCTGTTAGTAAAGCTTCGAAGAAGCTAAGAACTCTGTTTATACGCAAAATAAAAGAGGCATTCTTAAAAGAACACCTCTTCATTTTACCCTGCAAACACTAGCTGAACAGTTTTTGTTAGTACATCACTATAGCTATAACTAACAGTACGTTGCACATTATTATCAAGTCTAATTGTAAATATACTGTCATATGTTTTTTCCAAAACACCATCATTTACTACTACTTTACGTCTTCCTCCATTTGCCTTCAATGTCACTTTTTCGCCAACATGACTTTCGATATCTTTTTTTATCGTAGTCAATACATTTCCCATCTTCACAGTAGACACCCTCTTTCTAATATTTCCATAAAGGCTTCCAACTTTATTATAGCAGTTACCTCTCCTTATGTCAAGCAAACTAAATATTTTACAACATTTTAATAATACTTGTCAATGTTAAATATTCGTTAAATTTTTATGTATTATTTTGTTTTTTTAATCCTATGTCATTTATTTAGCTATAATGGCCAGAAACCAACTTGACATTATTATGTGTAGAATTTTTTAGAATATTCACATATAACTATATAAATCTATATTTTTAGATAAAAATGTATGGGAGTTTTAAAAAAATCTGTGGTATAAATTAAAACTATGCACTTTGCACTATTAAACCATACTGGATGTACCACAAAGAGCACCTAGAAACTTGATGTGACCCTTATAATTAAGTGTTTTATATTTTATAAATTTCTCCTGTTTTTATCAGCATTTTCTTAAATGTATCTTCATATATAAATATTTATATATGAAAATAGGTATATATAAACCTATATACCTATTTAACTTCATAACTATTTGCATATATAACTATATAACTAGTTAACTATTTGTTCTGTTCATGCGGGTTTCAGAGTTTTCACCCTATAAACATTATAGTTAAAATTATATAAATGACAACTAATTTTCTCATTTACTTTACATACTGAGATTTAGGATATCCTTCTCTGTATTTACCTCTAGTCTGTAATCCTCCTACCCCTTTAATACCTGTAATTGTATTTTTAATTACATCTTCAATATTTACTATATCTTCGATATTTGTGTAAGCTACCTTCTCACAAATTAATACTGGATCTAAACAATGGATGAGGACCCTACTGGGGGAAGATGCAAAGTTAGCGCCTGCATCAAGCAATGCTTCGTAGTTTGATTGACAGGCACCTGCAAAAATAACCAAATCATCATAATTTGAATTATAGCTTCTTAATAAAGAAACACATTCTACAAAGTATTTTGAGTTTCTATAGTTTCCAAGATCCATATAATCTGATATATTCTTACTCATTCCATCATGACCCGTAATTACAACTATATCTGGGTTTATTTCCTTTACTAAATCTAGTATCTGGGAGGGCTGATCCTTTTCTGCTATGACTTTACCTACAGCCTCAATGGATAATTGCTTATATGTTTTTAAACAAATATCTAGGTATTGAGGATCACCATCAATATGAAGAATTTTACCTGGTCTTCCAAAGAATAATTCACTATTTTTAAAAGATGTACCTTTCTTTTCTTTTCTGTTTATCTCAGTGTCTATAACTCTTAATGCAGCGGAACTCCCTCTTGTATATGACCTTGATAGTAAAACTTTCTTTAGAGCAGTATTTACTTTTTTATTAAATACTTTATCCTTCTCCCCAACTCCCTCACTGTCAATAACCTCTAAATCATCTTCTATGCTATCTGCCTCAATTCTTATATTT
Source organism: Clostridium sp. UBA3061 (assembly GCF_002367465.1). Taxonomy (NCBI): domain Bacteria; kingdom Bacillati; phylum Bacillota; class Clostridia; order Eubacteriales; family Clostridiaceae; genus Clostridium; species Clostridium sp. UBA3061. The sequence continues at coordinate 140,321 of NZ_DFCF01000007.1, forward strand.
AACCCCTTTAATAAATATTTTTTAACACCCTCATCATCAATTTCTATATCTATTATTTTAAATACTATATCTTTATTATAAGATTTTCTTACTACTCTATCACCTATATTCACCTATATCTCTCCTCATGATTTCCTCTTTATATCATATGAACTTTACTTAATAATTGTGAGATATTAAACCTATGGAACTCGGTAAACAAATATAAAAATATAGTAAAAGATTGATAAAAATTTAACTAAATATGTTGAAATATTATTTTCATGGGTTATAATATAATTAGTTAAATAAATAACAAAGTTTAGGGGGTATATACTAAATGTCTACTGAAAAAATTGATACAAAATCTGTTAAGGAGTCTAAGAATGATTTCATTTCAAACTCTAGCAATTCAGCTGATAAAGCTATATCATCTGTGGATTCTGAAATTAATAACCTTGTTAAAAATGCTCGTGATGCCTACGAGGAATTTTTAACCTTTGATCAAAATTCCATAGATAATATAGTTAAAAAAATGACAATCTCTGCCCTAAGTAAACACCGTGAACTAGCTAAAATGGCTATAGATGAGACAGAAATGGGTGTATATGAAGATAAAATAACTAAAAATATATTTGCCTCTGAGTATGTATACAACAGTATAAAAGATTTAAAAACTGTGGGTATTGTGAATGAAGAAGAAGATTATATGGAAGTTGCAGAACCTATAGGCGTAGTAGCAGGAGTTACTCCAACTACTAATCCTACTTCCACTACAATCTTTAAATCCTTAATAGCTATAAAAACTAAAAATCCTATAATATTTAGCTTTCATCCTAGGGCTCAAAAATGCAGTATAGCTACTGCTAAGTTGCTTTTGGATGCAGCTATTAAAGCAGGTGCTCCTAAGAATTGTATTCAATGGATTAGTAGTCCTTCCATTGAAGGTTCACAAAAACTTATGCTTCATCCTGGAGTAGATATTATTCTTGCAACCGGTGGTCCTGGTATGGTTAAATCAGCTTACTCTACTGGAAAGCCAGCTCTTGGTGTTGGTGCAGGAAATGTTCCTTGCTATATAGAAAAAACAGCCAATATTAAAAGATCTGTTAATGACTTAGTACTATCAAAATCCTTTGATAATGGTACCATTTGTGCCTCAGAACAGGCAGTTATTATAGATAGAGAAATTAGTGATGAAGTAATTTCTCTCTTAAAAGAACGTAACTGTTACTTTCTTAATAAAGAAGAAATGTTAAAACTTCAAAAGGTTGCTATAGATGGAAAAAGGCAATCTATGAATCCAAACATAGTAGGTCAAGGAGCTACAAAAATCGCAGAAATGGCTAATATTAAAGTTCCAAAGGACACAAAGGTTCTAGTATGTGAACCTGGCGGAATCGGTGCAGATTATCCTCTTTCAAGAGAAAAGCTTAGTCCTATCCTTTCAATGTTTATAGTTGATAGTACTGAAGATGGAATAAAAGCCTCTGAAGATATGATTGCTTTTGGTGGTCTAGGTCACTCTGCTGTTCTTCATTCTACCAATGACCAGGTTATTGAGGAATTCTCTAGAAGAGTTAAGGTTGGTAGAATAATAATAAACTCTCCTTCCTCTCAAGGTGCTATAGGAGATATTTATAATGTAAATATTCCTTCATTAACTTTGGGTTGCGGAACCATGGGTAGAAATTCAACAACTCAAAATGTTAGTGCAAACAACTTAATAAATATTAAACGCGTAGCTAAAAGGAGAGTTAATATGCAATGGTTTAGAGTTCCGGAAAGAATTTTCTTTGAACCTGGGTCTCTTTCATACCTTGAAAAACTTAAGGGTAAAAGAGCCTTCATCGTAGCAGATAAATTCATGGATAGACTTGGATATGTATCTAAAGTAATGGGACATCTTAAGAAAGCTAACTTTGATGTAAATGTGTTTTTAGACGTAGAGCCAGACCCATCTACAGAAACTGTCATGAGGGGAACCGCTCAAATGAATAGCTTTGAACCGGATGTTATAATAGCCCTTGGTGGAGGGTCAGCAATGGATGCTGCTAAAGGTATGTGGCTCTTCTACGAAAATCCTGATATAGACTTTAATGGTCTTAAACTTAGATTTATGGATATAAGAAAAAGAGCTTTTAAGTTTCCTTCTCTAGGTAAAAAGTCTAGATTAGTTGCTATTCCTACAACCTCTGGAACTGGGTCTGAGGTTACAGCCTTTGCTGTTATAACTGATAAAGAGAATAATATAAAATATCCATTAGCAGATTATGAGCTAACCCCTGATATTGCTATAATAGATCCGGAGTTAGTTATGACTGTACCACCATCAGTTACAGCAGATACTGGGTTAGATGTTTTAACTCACGCTATAGAAGCTTATGTATCTGTCATGGCTTCCGATTATACGGATGCCTTAGCTCTTAAAGCTATAGAGATTGTTTTTAAATATCTACCTATTGCATATAAAGATGGAAGTAATGCTCTTGCTAGAGAAAAGATGCACAATGCTTCTTGTATTGCAGGTATGGCATTTACCAATGCATTTTTAGGAGTTAATCATAGTATAGCTCATAAATTAGGTTCAGAATTCCATATACCTCACGGAAGAGCAAATGCTATCATGCTTCCACACGTTATAAACTATAATGGAAGTAATCCAAGTAAGTTAGTAGCCTTCCCTAAATATGAATATTATAAAGCTCCTGAAAAGTTCATGGAAATAGCAAAGTTTTTAGGTTTAGCTCACTCTACCTGTGAAGAAGCTGTAAATAATTTGGTGGAAGCTATCAGAAACCTAATGCTAGAGTTAAATGTTCCAACTACCCTTAGTCAATGTGGTATTACTAAGGAGCATCTAGATTCTGTACTATATTCATTAGCCGATGAAGCTTTTGAAGATCAATGTACTATCTCAAACCCTAGACTACCTCTAGTTTCTGAAATTGCAGAACTAATTAAGGATGCCTTTTAATAAGGATTTAAATTAAAAATGAAAAGTTGTGGTATATCACATATTCCACAACTTTTTTATCTTCTCAAGGATAATCTCCTTAAATATTATAGAATTCTTTAAATTGTCTCATAAAACTTTCAAATTTTTCTCTTTCTTGTATAAGCTCCTCCATTTTCTTATTAAAAGTGTTTTGTACCCAATTTACTTCATTATAATAATACCTATTACATATTCTCCAATATCTTTGAGGGAACATCAAGAATGCATATAGCACCATATATTCATCATCTTCTATTGGAGATATTTCATTATAATTATCAATTATAAGCTTTGCTAACTCAAAATCCCATTCTCGTCTCTTTAAAACTTTAATCATAAAATTAGATAAATCAAAAGCTCTGACCTCTCTTTTACAGTAATCGAAATCTATTATACTTACTTCATTTTTTTCGTCTACTATTATATTGTGATAAGTAAAGTCATGATGACAAAAACTTTTTTCTTCCTCAGATATCCTACAAATATTATAATAATTAGATTGATTTAGAACCTCTAGGGCCTTTTGCCCTAAAACTTTATAATAATCCATTGATTTTATATAATTTAAATCAAACTCCGTCTTATGATTCCTTTTCTTTCTAACCATTTCTTTCATCTTATCAAAGGATTTTATTCTTTTTTCCATTAAATGAGGCCATCTTCCTAAGTCAGATTTTAATTTACTATTCTCAGATGGTTCATATCCCTTTGACGCTAAATGAAAATTAGCTAGAGCTCTAGATGCCAATATTAAATCATCATCACTATGGAAATCACATTCTCTCCCTTCTATCCATTGAGATAAAGTATAAATATCTTCGTTTACTAGAGCATATGGTTTTTCCTCTGTATTAAGATAATATCTATCTATGTTCTTAAACCCATTATTGTATAGATGTTCTTTAGCTCCATATACAAAGAATAATTTTTGAGTACCATAGCTTATTTTCTTTAAGCACCTGACACCTTTATTAGTTTTTAATTGATATACACCCTTATTAGGTTTAATATTTTCAATTTTAATATCAAATTGACGTTCAATTTCAAACTCTCTCATCATAATTTCGCACCCCCTCTATAATTTATATGTATCAACAGCATAATTTAGAATAGCCATAACATATTTGAGTTTAAGTGAATAGTATGGATTATAATACCTATTGTAAAGGAGCATTTATATGAATATTGGTATAGACATTAGAGCTGCCAAGTGGTACAGGGGTACAGGTATAGGAACTTATTCCTATCAGCTCATAAACGCTATTAATAAAATTGATACCTTAAATGAATACACCCTCTTTAGTGATTGTAATTCTACACCCATAAACTTTAACTCTAATTTTAAAATTTGCTCTACTCCTATTATAAATACTAATAATTTTTGGGAAAGTGTAAGTCTTCCTATAAATTTAAACAATGAAGATTTAAACATATATCATGTACCTCAAAATGGTATTGGCTTACCTTTGGATCATAATCTTCCTTTTGTTATCACTCTCCATGATACAATTCCAGCACATATGCCAGAAACAGTTGGTGATAAATATCTTAGTCTTTTTAACAGTTCCATGGAGAATATAGTAAATAGATGTGATGGTATAATTACTGTTTCTAATTTTTCTAAGGAAGATATATCAAAGGATTTTAATTTCCCAAAAGAAAAAATATATGTTACCTATTTAGCTAGTGAAGATATCTATAAACCCCTTGATAAAATTCTATGCAGTACTATAATAAAAAAATACTATTCTTTACCTAAAAATTATATTTTGTATACAGGTGGTTTCAGTCCTCGAAAGAATATTTCTGGCCTTATAGAAGCTTTTAGTAAAATTCATGGTAAACTACCTAATGAAATGAAATTAGTCATAGCAGGAACTAAGGGTAAATCCTATAGTATTTATAAGAATCTTTGTGAAAAGTTAAAAATTACTGACAAAGTCATATTTCCTGGTTTTATAGCAATGGAACATATGCCTTATCTATACAATAATGCAGCCCTTCTAGTTTATCCTTCCTTTTATGAAGGCTTTGGACTTCCTCCTCTAGAGGCTATGGCATGCGGTATTCCTGTAGTTGCATCCAATGTAACTTCTATGCCTGAAATTTTAGGTGACAGTGCACTACTATGCTCTCCCTATTCTATAGAGGAACTGGGAGAAAGTATTTTAAAGGCACTACTAGATAATGTATTGAGAAATGATTTAATTAATAAGGGTTTTATGAAAGTAAACTCTCTATCCTGGGAGAGAACCGCAATACAAACTCTAGATAGCTATAAAAAAATAACTTCATCAGATAAAAAGGAAGATACATAGAGTATCTTCCTTTTATGCTACATCCTAGGGGGGGCTAGGGTGTAGCCAATTTGTAAATATTTTTGAATGTTTCTACCATATCTTGTCTTTCCTCTATATCTTGCACTTTTTTTTGTATTTTATACAGGTAACTATTAAATTTCCAAAGTTTTTTTCTATAAAAATAATCTCTAGATATAGAGTAAAATCCTTCTGGGAATAATAACATTCCATAAAGCACTTCGTACTCTTCCTTTGATATAGGTGATATGGAATTATATTCTTTTATAATTTGTTTCAACATATTGAAGTCATAGCAACTATTCTTTGTGGTCTTATTTATAAAATTACATATATCATGAACTCTTAAATCTATTATGGAATAATCAAAATCTATAAAATATCCTTTATTATCCTTTATTAAAATATTGTGATAAGCTAAATCATGATGACAAAGAATAAAATTATTTTTCACCTTACATAGCTCCATGTAAGGTGACTTTTCTAATACTTCTATACTCTTTTTCATTCTTTCAAGGAAATAATCTACGTGAGTAAGAAATATTTCATGAAACTCATTTTTATTCTTATAACTTAAAGCCATAGTCTTCATATTTTCTAAATCCTGAAGCTTTTCCTTATAACTATTTATAAGTTTAAAACCTTTAAATCTGCTACAATCCTTAGAAAATCCTATGTCTCTTGATGCTTCATGCATCTCTGCTAGACTCCTAACTGCTATATTAATATCTAAAGGATTATTGTATTCACACTCTCTGCCTTCTATCAAATCCATAACTACATAGGTACTGTCCTTCCACACTGTGGTGATATGTCCCATATTATTTCGATAAAAATTTATGATTCTATCAAATCCATTGTTTGTTAGATAATCTATACCGTATACTATAAAATATAAATCTTCCTTGGTATAATCTATTTTCTTTAATATTTTATTTCCCTTATCTGTTAACAGAATAAATACCTTTCTTAATGGAATTACATCCGTTACTAAAAAATCATAACTATTAAAAAGTTTTATATCTAAGTTGTATTTACTAAGCCATTCCTTATAAGAAAATCTATTTTCCATAATCTTTCAGTCACCTCCTTATATTAAAGACATTTCATCCTCTTTAATACCATTTAATAACCTTCTTATATACTCCTCTTCATTCCAACTTTTTTTATTCTTCTTATATTTCTCATATATCTTAATAAATTCATAGGGATAAGATAACAGTGCTCTAATGAATACTTTACTACTTTCACCCAATCCTTCTAACTTACAAAATTCATCTATACACTTATTAAAATCCACCTTAAATCCCTTTCTCTTAAGCTTTACTAAAAAATAATAGCAATCCATCTCTACCATGTTATATGCTATGTCATCGAAATTTACAATTTCTATGGTTTCACTTTTTCCTAGATTATCAAAATCTACATTAGTTAAACATATCTCCACATTATCCATACTTCTTGCAACTAACTCCATATAGTCATTATTCATTATGGTATCAATAACCTTTTCACCCCTAGCTAAAACTCTGTCTCCTCTTTCTAAAACTATCTCTTCTACTCTATCTATTGGTCCATTTTCTTTAATTTTTTCTAGGCTACGCCTAAATTTTTTAAGCTGAATTTTATCATCTTCAATGAGTTTACAAGTGTGATTATTTATTCTTTTTCTTAAATATCCATTAAAGCCACAAGATAACTTATGGACTTCATTTATAATGTTAATTTGGTTTATTACTTTTTCCTCTAATATGCGTCTACTTAAGGTCTCATTGCTTTTCAGCATAAAATTTACTTTTTTAACACCCTTAGTACATAAATATTGCTGAAAGCTATCATAAAAAAATCTATTCATTTTAACACCTCTACTTACGTTTATTTTTTTCTACTTTATTTATCTTCTTCAGTATTTCTTCTTTCTCCATTTCAAGCTCCATCATCTTCTTTTTTCTTTTTTTTATTTTCTTTAATTCTTTAACGTAAGCTTCCATATCCTCTAATCTTTTATCATAATCCTCTATGGTTTTTAGTTCTTCCAGCTCTTCAATAAATTCATCATAATTTTTGTTTTCATTCTTACTCACATAACCCCCTCCTTAAAGATTATCTAACTTAAATTCTCTAAAGCTATTTATAAATTCCTGTCTTTCTTCTCTGTCATCGTCATAGGCTTTTAATTTTCTTAAAAAGAAATCCTCTCCCCACATTTTTTTCTCCCAATAATATTGAATACCTCGTTGCCAATAATCTTGAGGAAATTCCATAAATGCAGCCATGATTTTAATATCATCTTGTTCTAACCTATGGGTTGATTTATAAGCTTTTAATATAATTTTTACTCTTTCTTCATTCCATCTTCCATACTTCATAGCCCTAATTAAAAGGCTAGATAAGTCATGTAAATGTGTATCTAAAATACAATAGTCAAAATCAATGATATTAACCTTATTATCCTTGCCTATTAATACATTGTGGTTGGCATAATCGTGATGACAAAACCCCCATAGCCTTATCTCATCAAGGATCTTAATTTCATAATTTGTATCACAAAGATTATTAATTGCTCTGTCACATCTCTGAAGCTCCTCTTTCATCATACTTAAATAGTACAAGTCAACATCTGTCTTTTTGTCTCTTCTATCTATAATATCTTTGAAGCTCAATATTTCTCCCTTTCTTGTCCTATACACTTCTATCCACTTAAACCAACCAACTCTAGGTTTCATATCTCTACTTACTATAAATCCTTCACTACATTTATGAAGCTGTCCTAATTTTTTAGCAGCTATAGAAAGTTCAATGGGATTTTCATAAGAACTCTCCCGCCCATTAAGCCATGGCGTTACATAGGCAAAGTTCTCATGGAATTTTATATAATCCATCCCTCTTGTTGTTCTTATTATGTTTGGTACATACTGAAATCCATTGCTATCTAGATGTTTCATAGCTCCTAATATGAATAAAAAATGTGGAAGTTCATATTTTACTACCTTTAGACAATATATCTGTTTACCTGCCTCTACTCTATAAACGCTTTTTATTTTTTCTATAGAAGTTAGTCCAATGTTATATTCTTTTTTCAATATTTCTGATATCTCTAAATCTTTCAAAAAAACCTCCTCCATAAACCTTCTATAGGTAATATATGATAACTCCAATAAATGTGTGTTTAGTTTTCAAGTATTTGTAACACTTATTTATTCCCTGATTAATATGTAATATATGGTTTTAAAAGGAGTGAAATTTATGAAGTTAGCCATAGATGGTAGAGGCATAAACTGGTATAACGGAAGTGGTATAGGAACATATACAGAAAACCTTTTGAAAAACTTACTTAACATAGATAGAAATAATTTTTATCAAATTTATTGGTCTGGTGAAAACTATGAAAGTTATCAAAAGGAAAATACTAATTTAGTTATGTGCTCAAAAAAATATCAAAGATTCTTTCAGGATAATTTTTTCCCTGAAGACTTAAAAAGAGAAAATATAGATTTATATCATATTCCACAAAATGGTATAGGGTTGACTCCTGAAGTTCATTGCAAAACAGTAGTTACAATTCACGATTTAATTCCCTATATAATGCCTGAAACTGTAGGCAGAGGCTACTTATTAAAATTTTTGAAAGAGATGCCTTATATCGCAGAAGCTAGTAACGGAATTATTACAGTATCAGAATACTCAAAACAAGATATATTAAGATTTTTCCCAATAGATGAGAGTAAAGTATTTGTTACTCCCTTAGCTGCCGATAAAAAATATATGCCCTTAGACAAAGAGCTGTGCAAAAATATAATAAAAGAAAAATATGATATAGATAAACCTTTCATTCTTTATGTTGGGGGTTTTAGTAAAAGAAAAAATGTATATTCCCTTATAAGTACCTTTAGTAAATTAGTAAACCATATGGATAAAGAATATAATTTAGTAATTGTAGGCTCCTATAGAGATGAATCTCAGGAGCTAGTAAAATTAGTTGATAAACTTAATATGAAACGATATATAAAATTTACAGGTTTTGCACCTGATGAAGATTTGCCTATTTATTACAATGCCTGTGAATGCTTTGCATATCCTTCATTATATGAAGGTTTTGGATTACCACCACTTGAAGCAATGAGTTGCGGTACCCCAGTAATTTCTTCAAATACAACCTCTATCCCAGAAGTAGTTGGACATAGTGGTATTCTAATTGATCCACATAGTGATAAAGCTCTTTTAGATGCCATGGAACTTATGCTTGGTAGTGAAACCCTTCGAAATGAATTTAGCAAAATATCACTTTTAAGAGCAAAGGAATTTTCTTGGGGAAATACAGCTATGAAAACTTTAGATATCTATAATGAAATCTATAAGAGAGCCCTGGAAGAAAGGTGATGCTCTTCTAGATGACTTTATTTTAAATATATATTTTCCGTTCTCATTGAAACATATAAAACCCTACAGTCAATATACACTGTAGGGTTTTATATGTTTGAAAAGATTTAATTATTAAGCTTAGTTTTAGTAAGATATTATTCTCCTCTAAAACTAAGCTTAAATTCATATTACAAGAACTCTTCTAATTCCTTTTCTTCCTTCATTTCATTAATCAGATGCTTTAACTCTTGATCCTTATTTTTATCCATTACTAAAATAACATCCCCTGCATCTACAATAACTAAGTCTTTAATTCCAAAACCTATAATTAGATTTTTCTGTCCAAATACTGCACAGTTCTCACTGGAATTTAAGTATGCAGAACCAACTATCCTATTACCATTGTGTTCATCTAAAAATCTAGTTAAGGATGCAAAACTTCCAATATCATCCCACTGAAATTCACTTTTTATTACATATCCTTTTCTAGTTTTCTGCATTATTCCAAAATCAACTGAGATACCATCGATTATCTTATATTCTCTCTCTATAACTTCTTCTTCATCCTCTTCTCCAACATGTTTATAAATTTCACTTACAGAGCTATACATCTTTGGTAAGTACTTTTGCATTTCTCTTAGAAATACATCCGCTCTCCATACAAACATTCCAGAGTTCCATAGATAGGTACCTTTTAAAATAAAATCCTTAGCCACATCTATATTGGGCTTTTCTGTAAATCTAGCTACCTTATAAGTTTTCATAGAGCTTACCACTGGGTCTCCCATTTCAATATATCCATAACCTGTTTCTGGCCTACTAGGCTCAATGCCTATAGTTATAAGCCCTCTTCTTTTTTCTGCAAGCTCTACTGCATTCCTCAAGGTATCTATAAATTCCTTTTCTCCCTCTATATAATGGTCAGATGGTAACACTACCATAACAGCATCCTTATCTCTCTTTAACAGCTTGGCTGCTGCAAGACCTATGCAAGTAGCAGTTTCTTTATTGCTAGGCTCTATAAATATATTTTCTTTATTTAGTTGAGATAATTCTCCATGAATTTTTTCAATATATTCTTTATTAGTAACTACAAATATATTTTCTTTATTTATTAAAGGTTCTATCCTTTTTACTGTATTAGTCAAAAAACTATCTTCATTGAAAACTTTTAAAAACTGCTTGGGATTATTAGAGCGAGACAGTGGATACAACCTTGTACCTTTGCCTCCTGCCAAAATTAACGCGTATAACACAAGTATCACCTTTTATATTGCTTATTTTCATAATATGAACTTTAAAAGAAATTTGTGAAGAATAAAAACTTCTTTTGATATACCATTATAAGAAATTTTATCGTATAATTATAGAATAGTTTATGGAATAAATTTAATTTTGTAATACTTTTGTAATCTCTATATATACCATAGTTGTTAATATATAATTGACATCTAGTATAAAAAATACTTAGAAAGGGTGGTTTTACATTGGGTGATGATAAGACTTCTATTAATAGAAGAACCACTGTCAATAAAACAGCATCTATAGATGCTAAAAAAAATAGCTTAAAGAAAAAAAGAGCAAAGCAACGTAAACGACGAAGAATTATATCCATTACAATAATCTCATTAATTATATTACTTATTATATTCTTAGTAAGTATAAATTCTACTCTAGGTAGAATGAAGCGTACTACAATCAATGATGACAATTTAGAAATTAGTGATAAATTTAAAGAGGGCAATAATAATTATATTCCATTTGAAGGAATTATAAATATAGCACTATTTGGAATAGATAAAGAAGAAGATAATATTCAGCGTTCTGATGCCATAATGGTAGGTACACTAGATACCACAACTAATAAAATTAAAGTTACTTCATTTATGAGAGATACCTATGTTAATATTCCAGAGTATGGTTATGATAAACTTAATCATGCTTATGCCTATGGTGGACCTGAACTTGCTATATCTACTCTAAATAAAAACTTCGATCTTAATATAACAGATTATGTTACTGTAAACTTTGAAGAATTGCAACAAATTATTGATGCTATCGGTGGTATTGATATGAGTCTTGATGCAAGCGAAATTAAAGTTCTAAATGAATATCTAGATTACTTAAATGACTTCTACAAAAAACCTATCAAAAATGTTTATGTTAGTAAAAATGGGAAAGTTCATTTAACTGGATTTGAAGCACTTGCTTACACTCGCAACAGAAGTACAAATGGTGGTGACTTTGATAGAACTGCTAGACAGAGGCACGTTATGGAGGAAATGTTTAATAAAATCTCTAGTTCCGGTGTAGCAAAATTAACTTCTATGATAAATAAACTTCTACCACTTGTTGAAACTAGCTTATCTAACTCTGAAATTGTAAATCTCAGCACGCAAGTACTAACCCTCGGAAACTATAATATTGAACAAGAAAGATTCCCCAGAAATGGATATTGTGAAGATTCTTATATTAATGGTATTTTTTATCTATGTTATAATGAAAATATAACAAAAGAACAAGTTTACGAATATATTTTCCATGACAATAAAATGTGGGATTCACTTAATAATAATAAAGACGCTAATGATAATAACTAATATTATTCTGTAAACTGTTTGACATTAAATCCCACCTACCAATATATACGTTTCATGTAATTTTATTTGAATTATTTCGAACTATCTACTTAATTGTTATTTTTTACAACAATTGAGTGGATGCCAACTTATTTTATTATATATTTAATTTTAATGTTTATATAATTAAATATAAATTCAACTTAGGATGTGATAATTTTGGAAGATTTAAAAAATAAAGAAAAAATGAGAAAAAAAAGAAGAAAAAAGCATTTACCAATAAAGATATTTATCGCTTTGGTAATAGCACTTGTTTTATTATTAGTTACTGGGTGGTTATATGGAAATAATCTACTGTCTAAAATAAAAAGAACTGAAATTAATGAAAATGATCTTGGAATAAAAGATGAAGTTAATGAAAAAATTCAAACTAATAATATTAAAGATATAGTTAATATAGCAATTCTAGGAGTAGATGAATCTGAGAATGATGCAGGTCGTTCTGATGCAACTATGATAGCAACCTTTGACCCTATTCATAAGAAATTAAAGATTACATCCATAATGAGAGACACCTATGCAGATATACCTGGTTATGGAAAAGATAAACTCAATCATGCCTATGCTTACGGTGGTCCTCAACTTTCAATAAAAACTCTAAATCAAGATTTTGGACTTAATATTAAAGATTATGTGAAAATTAATTTTGAAGAGCTCGAAGGACTTATAGATGCTATCGGCGGTATTGATATGAAAATGGAATATATGGAGAAGTACGAAGTTAATAACTATATAGAACGTTACTCTGAAGCCAGAAATATTACAGAGGAAAAACTAGTTATGGATGAGAAAACCGGAAAATATCATCTAACTGGATTCCAAACTCTGGGTTATTGCAGAATTAGAAGTATTGGTAATGGTGACTTTGATAGAACAGAAAGACATCGTAAGATTATGACTGAAATGTTTAATAAAATCTCTAAAGCCGGCACTGCAGAGCTTGCTTCCATGGCAACCAAACTATTGCCTTATGTAGAAACCAGTCTATCTAACAAAGAAATAATTAATCTAGCTACAAATGTACTTAACCTAGGAACTAAAAATATAGAACAAGAAAGATTCCCAAGAGATGAATATACTCATAACTCAAAAATTAATGATATATTCTACTTATGCTATGATGAAGATTATACCGAGGAGCAAATTCATGAATATATTTTTAATGATAGAAAAATGTGGCTAGAACCTAACCCAAAGGTATATAATCACGATGCTGAACACTCACATGGTAATGAAATATCAGATTATCAGAATACAAATACCGAAACTATAGCTCCTAATACCAATGTGGAAACAGAGGCTCCTACTCCGAGTAACAATGGCAATACTATTGAAAATAACACTAATGATACAGGTAACTCCTCAAATGGTGATGGTTCCAATAATGTTGATAACACTGAAGGTGAAAGAACATCTACAGATACCCCAGTGGAACCACCTACAGAAGGTACTGACCAAACAACTAATCCTTAATGGGAGGAAAATTTATGAATAAAGATAAAAAAATAAAGTCTAAAAAAAAATCTAAAGGATTAACCACTGGCAAAAAGGTACTTATTATAATAGCAACGATCTTAATATTTTCCTTATCAGCTTTAGGTAGCTATTTACTATCTATGGTTGGTAAATTAAACAATGTTGGTTTAGATGATTCAGACTTAGGAATAGAAAAATCTAAGAATACATCCTCTAAAATTAAAAATATAGTTTTATTTGGTATTGACCAAACTGAGGGAGATATTGGACGTTCAGATGCAATAATAATTGCTACTGTTGATTCTCTTCATAAAAAATTAAAGTTAACCTCTATATCAAGAGATAGTTATGTTAATATAGAAGGTCATGGATATGATAAATTAAACCACGCTTATGCTTATGGTCAAGAGGAACTTGCTATAAAAACTATTAATCAAACCTTTGGTTTAGATATTACAGACTATGCAAAAGTTAATTTTAACAACCTTAAAGATATTATAGATACTTTAGGTGGCATAGATATTACTGTAGAAGATTCTGAACTAGGGGATTTAAACGGAGTAATTTCAACTTCTGGTAGACAACATGTAAATGGAACTCAAGCCTTAGCATACTCTAGAATAAGAAAAAATAGTGGTGGCGATGATAGTAGAACTGAAAGACAAAGAATGTTACTTACAGAAATATTTAACAAAGTATCTACTGTAGGCATTCTTAAATTACCTTCGATGGTTAATGATATATTACCTCATGTTCAAACTAGTCTTTCAACTTCTGAAGTTTTAAGTCTGGGAACTAAGGTATTAACCTCTGGAATCACTGATATAGAACAACTAAGATTCCCACTTGCAGAACATAGTAAAGGTGATAAAATAAACAATATATATTATACTACCTTTGATGAAGAAATTACAAAAGAACAAATACAAAAATATATATATGAAGATATAAAGCCAGAAACATCTTCTAATTAATAAGAGCTACATGGATTAAATTCCATGTAGCTCTTGCTTTTATTGTGGTAAAAACTCTTTTATACTATTTAAAACAGCATCTTCTAATTTTAATAAATTCCTATCTGAAACTTCATTGTTCTCCCCAGTTACACCTAAGTATATTTTCATCTTAGGTTCTGTTCCTGATGGTCTTACTACAAAATAGCATCCATTGTAGAAGATGAATTTAATAACATTTGACTTTGGTAAATTTATAACTTCTTTACTAGAATCTTCAACATTAATCCTATAACTTAGTTTATAGTCTTCCTTAACAGATATTTCATAATCTCCAAAACTTCTTATATTCTCACTTCTGAAATACTCAATTATCTCTTTAATTTTTTCTTGACCATCCTTACCTTTTAGCTCTATGGATATTAACTTTTCTTTATAATATCCATAACTTTCATATAGTTCTATTAATCCTTCATATAAAGTCTTACCTATGGATTTATAATAAAGAGTCATTTCACATATTAAAGCTGCTGCTATAACTGCATCCTTATCTCTAACGAAATCCCCTGCTAAATATCCATAACTTTCTTCAAATCCTAATAAGAATTTATTATTACATGGAGCTTTTTCAAAGTTTCCAATAAGCTCTCCTATATACTTAAACCCTGTTAGAACTTCCTTAATCTGAACGTGAAATTTCTTGCATATAGGTTTTATCATATCTGTGGAAACTATAGTTTTAATTATAGTGCCTTTAGAATCTAAATTTCTTGTTTCTCTTAAGGATGATACTATATAATTAGTTAATAATACTCCTACTTGATTACCCGTAAGAACTCTATACTCTCCTTTATTATCCTTCACCACAGCCCCTATTCTATCGCAATCAGGGTCTGTACCAAGAATTATATCAGGATCAAAATCCCTTGCCATTTCTAAAGCTAGCTTAAATACTTTACTATCCTCTGGATTTGGATATGGTGCTGTTGGGAAAGCTCCATCTGGTAGTTCTTGTTCCTTAACTACTGCTACATTCTTATAATACAGTTCATCTAGTACTCTTCTTACAGGAATATTGCCAGTACCATGAATAGGAGTATATATTATTTTGAGATCCTTACCATGATTTTTTACTAGCTCTTTTCTTATGGTAAGCTCCTTAACTCTTTCTATATATGAAGTATATATTTCTTCCCCTATATAGTTAACTATTTTTTTTTCAACTGCTTCCTTAGTATCCATTACTGTAACCTGAGCAAAGGAATCAATATTATTTACAAAGGTTATAATTTCATTAGCTGATTCATCTGTAACTTGACATCCATCATCACCATAGACTTTATATCCATTATACTCTTTAGGATTATGTGAAGCTGTTAATACTATACCACCTTGACAGTTTAACTCTCTTACAGCATAAGAAAGCATAGGGGTAGGAGTAAGCCTATCATATAAATATACTTTTATTCCATTACCAGCTAAAACCCTGGCAGCATACTCTGAAAACTCCTTAGACATATGACGAGAATCATACGCTATTGCAACCTTTGGAGAAGTATATTTATCGTTTAAATAATTAGCAAATCCTTGTGTTGCCTTTCCTACAGTATATATATTTAACCTATTACTCCCTGCTCCAATTATTCCTCTTAATCCTCCTGTTCCAAACTCTAGATCTTTATAAAATCTATCTTCTAGTTCAGTTTCATCAATAATGTTTTTTAATTCTGCTCTAGTTTCATCATCAATTTCAGGTGAATTAACCCATAAATTATATTTATCTCTATAATTCAATTATACCCCTCCCTATTATATATTTTACGTTCCTATACTTTTATTTTTTTGTCTTTAAATATCATATCTTTCATACTTTTAATAGTATTTCTATATAAGAATAAAACTATTAATATAACTATAACTCCAATAATTACTGTAATAATAGAAAATTCCATAAAACTTGAATGTAAAGCAAGAATTGATATAGCTAATATAGATTTTGAGGTTCTCCCTATACTATAATCTACCTTATAAAGTCTTCTAGATATTAAAGTTCTTGCATAATAAAATACTATATATGCAATTCCTGTAGAAATACCAGCCCCCTTAACTCCTAACATTGGTACCAAAATACTATTTCCTATAACGTTAAATAGACAAGCTATTGAAGCTATTATTATGTGATATTTAGGTTTCTTTTTAAAATTTATACCTCCTACTGATACCTCTGACATTGTGTATAATACAGGCATAAATACTAAAAATGGCATTATGTAAGATGCAGATCTATACTTATATCCTAAAAGCAATACAATTACATCTTTAAACAATATTAGACCGATTCCCACTCCAAACATAAAAAAACTAACTATATCATTGATATTTGAAAAAAACTTTGTATCCTCTGGAGCTTTTTCGTACTTTTCAAAAGCCACTGGTATCCAAAAGGTTGCAAATGATGTCTGTAATATGTTTAATATGGCTATTATACTATTAGCTGAGCTATATATTCCAACTTCATAATCACCGTAAAAAGCTTTTATTGCCATCTTATCAGCAGATTGGAATAACCATGTAACCAATACTGTAAAAATTAATGGTATTCCGTATTTTAAGATATCTAATTGGGAATTTTTAAGTTTTTTATCTTTAATGTTCTTAAAGTTCCAACTATCTCTCTCAGTAAATATAGATATACCTGCTACTACAACATTAGAAATCAAGGTTGCATAAGCAAGAGTTAAGAAACTATTATTATATATCATAAAGAACAATGCTATAGACATAAGATAACTAAGTTTTTGCATTACCTGTAGCATAGAATATAGTCTTCCCTTTTGCTTCATTCTTACTGTCAAAAGTGAAAATCTGCTTATAGAAGCTAAAGTTATATTTAATATAAGTAATATTATAAAATTTGGATTATATTCAGATATTATATACTTTGATATAGGAATTTTAAATATAATTATTATAATTGATATTAATATATTTAATAAAAAAGGAATCTTTATACTTTCAAATAATAATTTATTTCTATTTACTTCATCCTCTTCATAAAAAAATCTTACATAAGATTGGTCTAATCCACAGGTTATAATTAACATAAGTATACTAGCATATAAATTGAACATTCCAAACTTACCATATTCCACAGGGTCTATTATCCTAGTTATAATTGGAGATGATATAAGTCCTATGATTAATACTAGCCAATTCCCTACAGAGAAAGATATAAACTTTCCAAGTAAAGAATTCTTTTTTATACCACTTAATTTTAAATTTAAATTACTCATAATTTTTAAACCTACTGATTCTCTAGAAGTTGATCCCCTGGTACATCTCTTAAAACTTTTGCTGGACTTCCAACTACTACTTTTCTAGCTGGTACATCCTTTGTAACTAAAGACCCCGCTGCTGCAAATCCTTCCTCTTCTACAATCTTACCTGGAAGTACTACTGCTCCAGCTCCAAGTCTACCACCATTTTTAATTGTAATACCTTTGAACTTTCCAAATCTCTCCTTTGAACGGGCTGCATAATTATCATTTGAAGTTACAACACAAGGTGCTATAAATACATAATCCTCCACAGTAGAATATGCAGTTAAATATACATTAGTTTGAATCTTACAATTTGATCCCACAACGCAGAAGTTTTCTACAGTTGAGCCTCTTCCTATAACTGTTTTTTCTCCTATAGTTACATTTTCTCTTATAGTTGCCATGTCTGCAATTAATGTTTTATCTCCTATGATTGCTCCTCTATAAATTATAGTAGTAGCACCGATTAAACACCCTTCTCCTATGGTGCAGTTTGGTAACTTCTCTTCATCTTTAAATATACTGTTTATTCCCCTCATCGGAGTTTTACCTATAACAGTATTATCATCTATCCTAACATTATCTTTTATTATAGTATCCTCATGAATAACTACATTATGACCAATAATGCAGTTATCTCCTATAGTAACGTTATCTTCAATAACTGTAAATTTTCCTACCTTAACATTGGTACCAATGGTGGCTTTTTCCGATATATAATTCATAAATTACACTTCCTTTTTTTCTTTTAATTGATTTATATTGTCTTATGAATCATAAGCTTTGATACAAATCCATATATAACCTATTATGCACTCTATTTCTTATTCCTATCTAACAGATATATTATATCCTATTTCACAATTATGTTCTATAAAAATAAAACTCATCTCTATTTATATAAATAGAGAATGCTAAGATATTTTAATATACATTAACATTCTCTACTTATAAAACCTTTATATTTATGTTGATATTTTATATTAAACTCTACTACTTAGAAATGCACTCAAATTATTAGTAGTAGCCATATCTTTTCTTTCTAAATCTGTTGGTTGAAGCTTAATACCAAATACCTCTTCTATTTTTAGTAACACTTCTATAATTCCTAATGAATCTAATAATCCAGCCTCAAATAAATCTAAGTCTAAATCCTCTCTTATTTCATCAGTTCCAGTTACTTCTTCAAATATATCTAATACCTTTTCTTTCATTTAATTTTCCTCCTAAAACTTAATTTATCTAATTTTATTATACATTCTATATATTATATATTTATCAATATTATTAAATTTTTATCTTTATTTATGAGTAAATAAGTACCCTGAGAATAACAATAATCCAAAAGAAGCTACATGGAAATTAATTAAAACCTGAACTCTTTGAAACCATTTCTCTTTTTTATGTTTTTTATAAAACTTAGATTTTCTTTGTAATATATCTGTAAGTACCAAAACACTACCTTGATATATTCCATATATTATATAGAATACTTCTAATCCATGCCAAACTCCCATTATAAGCATAGTTATCATTTGAGCAAAATGAGATGCCCTAAATCTATCTTTAAATCTTTTCTTTCTCATAGAGTTTAAAAGAATTCTAGAGTATAGATAATCTCCAAACCACCTTGAAAGAGATATATGCCATCTTGTCCAAAACTCCTTCATATCCTTACTAAGAAATGGTTTGTCAAAATTCTCTGGTGTTTTAATACCAATAATATAGCTTGTACCCACTGCGAAAGAGCTATATCCCGCAAAATCAAAGAATAAATATAAACTATAAGCATACATATAGTTCAAACTATTTAAGAATGTTATATCCGTTGGAATTTTACTCATCCATAGAGTATTTATAATATACGCTATTACAAACTTATATCCTACTCCCCTAATTATTCTTTTCAATCCTTCAAATAAGTAATTATTTATATAATCCTCTTTCTCTATTTTAGTATTTATATTTTCTTCAAACCTTCTATACCTATCAATGGGACCTGAACTTAATGTTGGGAAAAATATAATAAAATATACTAAAGTAGAAAACTTAATTCCTTTTATAGTCCCATCATATATCTCTATAATTATCTGTATAGCCTTAAAGTTCAAATAAGATAATCCAATAAATCCTATAGGCCCATAGATTGATTTAACTGATACCTTTGTTATTATTATTGGTAACATTGATAAAAATAGTACTAAGTAATATATAAATTTATTATCTGTTCTATCCCGTATCTCTAAGTATGAATTGATTAATATGATTTCTCCTAGTAAAAACATTATAAATAATACAATTCCTACTGACTTTACTCCTATAATCACTCCTACCATAAATATGGATAATAATATACCATAGGGTTTTATATTCTTGCCCTTTATACCCAAGACTATAGCTGGAATAAGTGATAATAATAGTATATACAGATAGAAATAATCTCCATACTGTGTTAACTTTATCATTTTATTTCCTCCATAAGTCTTTTTCTATCTATTTTCCCATTAGTATTTATAGGGAATTGTTTTATTATCTTAATATTTCTCGGAATCATATAAGATGGTATATACTGCTTTAATTCATCTTTTATTAATATAGAGTTTCTAAGATTACTTAATCCGTTATCTTCATTTAATGTAACTGCACCCATTATATGAGATATCTTGTCATCCTTATATATAGGAAATACTGCACAGTTATTAACAATATTTACTCTTCTTAAATTATTTTCTATGTCTTCAAGCTCTATTCTAAATCCATTTAGTTTTATTTGGAAATCCTTTCTTCCGCAATAATAAATCATATTACCATCATAGTAAGCTAAATCTCCAGTTCTATAACCTCTAAGTAGTTTACCTTCTATATCTTCGTTGAAAAATACCTTTTTAGTAATTTCCTCATTCTTAAAATATCCCTTACTTATGCTATTTCCAATAGCTAGTAATTCTCCTTTTTCTCCTTCTGTCACAGTATTACCATTTTCATCTACAATTTTAAGAATAGCACCCTCCATTGGATATCCTATTGGTATTTCTCTACTATCTTCAATCATTTCTTCATTTACATCAACTGCTGATAATAATACTGTTCCCTCAGTTGGACCATATCCATTTATTATCCTAGCTCCAGGAAATCTTAACATAAGTTCTCTTACTAGCTTCTTAGATAATACCTCTCCAGCAAATACGAATGTGTTTAGTTTAGGCATTAATTCCTTATTAAAATTACTGTCTTTAATACATATTTCAGCCAATGCAGGTGTAGAAACCCATATCTTTATGTTTGAAGTCTTTAAAGCATTAAATAATCGTTTAAAGTCCTCTAGTGTATCTTTTGATAAGCTAAATAATGTTTTACCACAAATCAACCCTAAATAAATTGGTATTACTGATACATCAAATGAATAAGATACTTGATTCATAATCACATCATTCTCTTTATTTATTTTAAGAAATTTTTCAAACCAATTTGTAAAAGAGTCTATATTATTTTTAGTTATCTGCACTCCTTTTGGTAAGCCTGTACTACCTGATGTAAATAATATATAGGCATTCTCATTTTCTTTTAGCCAATTATCCGGAGATACTATAGATCCCTTATATCTTTTTATTTCTGTTAACATTTCTTCTTTACTAAAAACATTATCATTATCTATAAGACTATTTGTAAAATTTACTATAACTTTAGGATTCACCTCGTTTATTACCTGATTAACTCTTTCTATAGGAAACGTTACATCCAAAGGAACATATGCTCTACCAGATTTCAATGCTCCTACAATTAATACTAGTATAAGATTATCCTTATTACCGTAAATAACAATAGGTGACTTATCATCTCTATACTTTTCTATCATGTATGCTGCAAATTCATCAGAAAGCTTGTCTAGCTCTTCATATGTAAGTTTTTCTTCATCGCAAATAACTGCCATTTTTTTATCTATTGAATACTCTCTTATTTTAAGTAATAAATTCACTTTTGTTACCACCTTTATATTAATCTTTAAAATGATTACTCATTTCTTCTGATACATTTAGCCAGCCTTTCCATCCTAAATGCATTACATCAGTTAAATAATACTTTTCATATTCATGCTTTTGTAAGTTTAATACATCAAAATTATTATCTTTAGCTATACTTTCTAATTTATTATAAAACTGTGTTCTTTCCTCCTCTAAAATTCCTGTATAATCATAATACCAACCATTTACATTCATTAAAATTATATATGGTTTAATGCCTAAATCCTTACATACACTTAGTAGAAACTTAAAATCTTCAAATTCTGCTGAATCTAAAATATCTATATCTTTATATGCATTTTTAAGACTAGACTCTTTATCTTTTAAATATTTATTGTAATATTCATCAGATGCATTAAACATATTATTAGAAACCTTCTCCATACCCTGGCTCTCAGCAATTTTATACTGCTCCTTAAAGTCTATTGATTTTACAGTATTAACATTAGATTTGTCTGGTAGTGATTTCATCTCTTTTAAAAGAGCAATCTTATCTCTAGTTTCAAGTAACTTCTGTTTTGTTTTAAAATAAGGTAGAAGACAATTATATTTTACTTTATCAATGAAAGTTTCTCCTATAAATAATTCTGCATAGACTCTCTCCTCTTGATATATATCAGAGTCTTTTAACAAAGTAGCAACTCTCTTTGCTAAATATGTTTTATTTTCCTTTGATATTTTAGGATTATTTAGAAACTGATAGAATTGCAAATCAGAAAATAATGGAATAAATTTTTCACTACCTATGCCATCCTTATTCCAAAACCATTGTAGCGAAGCTACCAATGCTACCTTAGAATTATTATAATTGTCACCTCCACCTAGCATAATTGCATGTTGAAGATCTTGAACATGTGCACTTCCAAATATACTTATGTCATATTTACTATCATTAAACGGAAATAAGTTAACAGGATTTTGTGGAACAGGATTGTTTAATTCTGATGATCCCAATAGCATTAAATCATTGTTTTCTAAAGATATATCTCTAAATTCAACTCCATTTTTCTTAATATCTCCACCATAAGCATGCTTAATGGTTGCTAAATCTTTACTACTTTTTAATTGTTCAATTTCTCTGTTTACTATTAAATTAAATATAGAAATAAATATTATTGCTACTATTATTGGTATAACTATAATAAATGATTTTTTCATAACTTCCTCCTACTAGAACTGATTATAAATAAATGGTATTTCCTTAGCTTCTTGAAGTACATAAAGTAAATACGCGCTAATTAAGAATAAAGTTAACATAATCATTGCTAAGATCTCACCTTTATTTAATTTATACTTCTTAAAAAATTTCTTCATATTATCTACCACCTAATTTCCTATTTTATATGAATATATAAAATTATATTTTAATCAAGAATTATAAGTAATGTGTTTATCTAATTCCTTAAAACAATTTTACATACTTAGTATTTTACTACAATATATATAATATAATCAATATAATGTATTATTTTATAACTTTTAATAAATAAGATTTATTAACTTTATTAACAATATAAAAATTGACCTAAGACTAACTATCTTAAGCCAATTCTTAACTATATCCCAGATTCATGAATATATGACGGTACTTTTGGATTAGATGTTAATCTTATAAATAATTTACTTACCGATTTATAACCTATCCCTTCTCTTATCATATCTTTATTATCTAATTTATACTCACTACATGCATTAAGAACTTTTTTCTTTTCTTCATTATTATCTGCAACACTTTCTATTAATTGATGTCTTGAAATTCCTGAGATTTTATCCTCTCTAGCTAAAAATCTACAATCTTTTATAAGTCCATTTACATACAAACTGTTAACTGTATTTCCTGTAGCTATGTGTTGCAGATGGGTTTCATATTTATAACTATGGGTAATGTGTGTTACATTTTTAAAGGTATTTTCAAAATACAATACAGTATCTTTTAAAAGTTCGTTATTTATTTTATCTTCTGGTTGATTTAGAAATACTACATTTTCTAATTTTACCCCTAATCTACCTATTGCTGCTTTAAATTCATTGTATCTTAAATTTACCTTCTGCTCATGTGTAAGACCCTTGTATCTTTCGTAATTAAATACGTTAGATCCACTTCCATCTGTAACTAGAACCATATAAACATTGTTACTTCCTACAGACTTTATAGCATCTATTACAGTGCTTCCCCCAAAAATAGTTTCATCATCTTGATGTTGCACATAGAATACCACTTTATCTCCGTATAAATAACTCTTAGCACGACTTATAGCAATATCACTTATATTTCCTAAAACAGTAGCACTGTTAGCACCTGCAATTATACTCTTATCCGAATCATCCGAAACTAAAACTACAGGTTCCTTTAATACTGAAGCTGTTAATGCATCAACTAATACATGGGACTTGCTTAAATTAACATGACTTTTATCGTGGAAAAATTGATTAATAACATTCCTATTAGTATCAAATCTATCTATTCCATCAACTCTAGTAGAAAAACTATTAAAATTAGCGCTCATAACTCCAGTACCACCTATAGAGTAAGCTTGTACATTTTTTCTATACTTAGTTGAATTACCATCTGTTAAGATTACAGGATTTCCTTTCCTTGCTGCTACTGGTGCTATACTCATAGCATCAGCTTCTCCATTAATTCCATTTACATAATATATTGCTTCTATATCATTTATTTCTTCAATTTTATTTGCTATTAAAATAGATGTATCATATCTATCTTTTCCACCAATCCTTATAGCCTTTTTACCCATCTCGGTTATCTTTGACTCTATATTGGAGGAAATTACGCCCTTTCCACCTACAATGTATACAGTACTTGCTTTTTTCAGCCTGTTAAGCGTTACTTCTGGTAGGCTATTGGATTGAGTCAGTAAGATTGGAGAGTTTACTGCACCACTTAACCCACTAGCAGAAAGTCCATCTGCTAATGAATTTCCATTAACTAAAATAACAGAAGAATATTGCATTTTAGATGCAATAATAGATGCTGTTTCATACCTATCTATACCACAAATATAGTCCATATCTATTCCATATGCACTCATTATATTGAATGTTAACAATATAAATAAACAACCTAATATCTTTGTCCAACATCTTATCATATCAACTTCCTCCAAATATCGATAAATTATCAGTATAATACTATTATTATATCATATATTTACAAGTTACATCATAATTTTCCTATATTGACTTGTTTCATTTAAACAAAGAGCAAAACATAATAAATATATTTTGCTCTTTCCTTTATGCTATTTCTTCATTACTATCTTTATTATTCTCTTCAAATCTGAATTGCCCATAAGCAAATCCTTTAAACATATCAAAAGTTAAATCATTAACTTTCTGATCTTCTTCAATCCAATTAGTAAATAATTTAAATGGTTCTTCACTAAAATATTTTGAATTTACTCTTGGGAATCCTTCTAATAGATTAAATCCTTCTTCCATAGCCCTTTTCACTTCTTCTAGATTATATCTAAAGTAGTATCTATGGTCACTATTTAAAATCTCCCCTATTACAAAACTATTGTTCTCTTCACTTTTCCATATAAGATTAATTTTATTACTCATTATAATCTCCTCCTTCTCTCAGTCTTCTTATAGTTAAAATATTTTCTTCATCATAAAATTTTATTATAATCCTTTTAATACCACGTTAAAATATCTTCTTTATTAATTCTATGTTTTTATTATTATATTTATTTCTATTTTAAATAAAATAAATTTCATGGGTATAAATACTTAATTCTTTAACCAATAATTAAACCTTTATTAGTATATAACTATGTGACCCTAATTTCAAATATATTTATCATCACTATTATATTTTTACCAAATTTTATTTTTCAATGCTTAACCTATTGCATAAAAATTAAATGATGCTATAATTAGTTTTGGTTAAAAAATTAACAATGTTATGAAATTAGGAGGGATTTTATTGTTTACTTTTGATACATCGTTAAAAAAGATTAAGCATGAGGTTCTAAAACAAATTGTCCTTTTATCTATTAATGATAATCTAAATACCAAAGAAATATTCAATATTCATAAATTTATAGTTGATAAAGATACTCCTGCATATAGATGCTGTATTTTCAAAGAGCGTGCCATAGTAAATCAAAGAGCTAAACTGGCTGCTGGATATATGCCTATAGGGGATGAATATAGTGATCTTATTGATATTAAAAATAACGAACAAATTATGTACGTCATAGAGGCTGCTTGTGATAGATGCCCCATAGACAAATATACAGTTACAGAGGCTTGTAGAGGTTGTATTACTCATAAATGTAAGGAAGTATGTCCTGCTAATGCCATGATGACTGTAGGTGGTAAATCATATATAAATCAAGAGTTATGTAAAGAATGTGGACTTTGTAAGAAAATTTGCCCTTACAATGCTATATCCGAAGTTCGTCGTCCTTGTAAAACTTCATGTCCAACTGGAGCTCTCAAGGTAGATGAAATCACTAGACGTGCTATTATTAATGAAGATGACTGTATTCAATGTGGAGCTTGTATGACAGCTTGTCCTTTTGGTGCTATATCTGATAAAAGTCTTGTAGCTCCTGTATCTAAAAAATTATATCAGAAAAAGCACAACATGATTGCAATCGTTGCCCCATCAATTTCAGGTCAAATGGGCAATAATGTTTCAATAGGTCAAATTAAATCTTCATTGAAAGCTATTGGATTTTCTGATGTGTTTGAAGCATCTTGTGGTGCAGATATGGTAACAATGCACGAAGCTAATGAATTTGTAGAGAGAATGGAAAATGGACAAAATTATATGACTAATTCTTGTTGTCCAGGCTTCTTTAGCTACATTGAGAAAAAGTTTCCTACTGAGGTTTCTCACATCTCCAATACGGTATCTCCAATGATTGCAATGGGACGTGCTATAAAAAATGAAACTCCTGATGCTAAAATAGTATTTATCGGTCCATGTACAGCTAAGAAAGCTGAAGCTAAAAGACCGGATGTAGCTGGAGTTATTGACTACGTGCTAACCTTTGAAGAGCTTTGTGCTATATTAGATGCTTTCAATACCAATCCTGAAAACTGCAGTG
Organism: Clostridium sp. UBA3061; assembly: GCF_002367465.1. Classification (NCBI taxonomy): domain Bacteria; kingdom Bacillati; phylum Bacillota; class Clostridia; order Eubacteriales; family Clostridiaceae; genus Clostridium; species Clostridium sp. UBA3061. The sequence continues at coordinate 167,469 of NZ_DFCF01000007.1, forward strand.
AAGAGACCCTTGAAGATGGCTCAACTTTAGGTAGGGGCTTTGGTATGGCTGGTGGACTTACTGCTGCTATAGAAAATTATGTTAGCACAGAAAATATTAATATAGAATTTAAACCAGTAAAAGTTTCAGGTTCTACAGAAATAAAAAAAGCTTTAAACATGGCAAAAATAAATAAACTACAAGGTAATTTTATTGAAGGAATGATGTGTAATGGTGGATGTATAAATGGTGCTGGAGTCTTTTCAGATCCTATGACCACTAAGGGAACCTTTATTAAAGAAGGTAAAAGTTCATCTATAAAAAATGTATCTGATAATAAGGCTAATAAACTTATGGGGAAAGTATCCTTAGATAGATAAACAATAAAAAAGTGGATTTTAAAATCCACTTTTTTATTGTTTAAATTATTTTATATTTAATTCTATTTATTTCTTACAAGAATCTCTTTCAACTATGTTATATGGTAATCTATAATAAGTCTCTTCAACTGGAATTTTATTTACAAGCTTTATAAGAAGTCTCATTCCCACAGAGCCCATATCGTATAGGGGACGAGAAACTGTAGTAAGCTTAGGATAAAATACTCCTGATAATGCTATATTATCAAAGCCTATAACATTTATATCTTCTGGTACCCTAATTCCTTTTTCTCTTAAAGCATTTATAACTCCAAGAGCTGATTGATCACTTCCACATAAAACTGCATCAACCTTATTATCTTTTATAATATGAGTGATTCCTTCAAAGCCGTCCTCATATTTTAAACTTCCAAGATAAACTAGTTTTTCATTGAAACAATTCTCTTCATCCATGGCGTCTTTATAGCCATGATACATCTTTTTATATTCAGTAGCATTTTCTTTAATGTATCCTATATATGCTATGTTTTTATTATTTTTTGAGAATAAATAATTTACAGCATCATAGGCAGCAGTATAACTATCTATACCTACACTAGGAACATCCCCTTCATCATCCATAGCACCTATTGATACTACAGGAGTGCCAACAGATTTTATAGCTGCCTTTATCTCTTTATCTAGACGGTCTCCCATATATATTATACCGTCTACCATCTTCTCTCTTAATATATTAAAACTTTCTTTTTCTCTACTCTTGTCTAGATCAGTATTACATAACATTATATTATAATTATAAATACTTGCTAAGTCCTCTGCCCCTCTTACAATCTCAGGGTAAAGGGAATTTGATATATCTGGTATTATTATACCAATTGTGCTTGACCTTTGAGTCTTTAAGCTTCTTGCTAAAATATTTGGTCTATAATCTAACTTGTCTATTGCATCTAGAACTCTTTGCTTTGTCTCTTGATTAACTACATCTATATCATTTAGTACTCTTGAAACTGTTGCAATAGAAACATTTGCTTCTTTTGCTACATCTTTAATTGACGCTGCCACTATATATCACCTCTCTTATTATTCTGCATATTTTTTAATACATATATACCTTATTTATACTATAAAGTAAAGTATAATTATAAAGTTTAGATGGAGCAATCTATTATCATATTAACTCCATCTAAACTACTTAATATTTTAATTTAACATATTATTACTAAACTCTTTCTACATGTAACAATAACTTTTCACCATTAATTTTAACTTCATTTATAGCCTTATCACTATTATAGGCTACGGTTAATGCTAATGTATCTTTCTTTATTTGATTTTCAAACTTTCTTATTACATTCTCTAAGACTTCATTTCCAGCAAAGTATAAGTTTATCTTGTCTGAAACTTCAAATCCTGTTTCTTTTCTCATGTTTTGTATTTTGCTTAGAACTTCTCTTATGTGACCTTCTTCTCTAAGTTCTTCTGAAATATTTGTATCTAATACTACACCTATTTCACCTTCTCCAGCAAAAGCAAATCCTTCTAAGCCCTGCATTGTTACAAGTAGATTTTCTTTATTTAACTCTATTTCAGTTCCATCTACATTTATTGTAACCACATTACCATTATTTACTCTTTGTGCAAGATCCATTTGATTCATTGAGGCTATACCTTTTCTGATTCCTGGAATCATTTTTCCGTAAGCCTTTCCTAGTACTGGAAGATTAGGTTTTATTTCAAAGTTAACATATTTAGAAAGGTCTGATCCTAGTTCTACTTGTTTAATATTAAGCTCATCCTTAACTATGTCTCCATAATATTCTGGAAGTGAGTCTACAGATACAAGCATTTTTCCAAGTGGCTGTCTATTCTTAATATTAGCCCCATTTCTTGCACTTCTTCCAAGCTTAACTATCTTATACGCCTTATCCATTTCATCTTCTAATACCGCATCTACATCAGCTTTAACGTATTCTGGCCATTTACATAGGTGAACACTCTCTTCTGCATCCTTATCAAAAGCAACAACAAGATTTTGATATAACTCTTCAGTTATAAATGGTATAAACGGTGCAGCTATTTTAGAGAATGATACAAGTACTCTATATAAAGTCATGTAAGCACCTATCTTATCCTCTGTAAGCTCTTCACCCCAGAATCTTGCTCTGTTTCTTCTAACATACCAGTTAGATAATTCATCTACAAAATCTTCTAGTTCTTTAGCTCCTTGAGTTATTCTGTAGTTTTCTAAATGCTCATCTATATTTTTAACTAATGTATTCAGTTTAGACATCATCCATTTATCCATTACATTTTCTGATTTAAAATCTTTATAATCTATTGGATTAAAATTGTCTAATTCTGCATATAGAACATAGAATGAATACACATTCCATAGAGTTCCTATAAATTTTCTTTGAGCTTCTATAACAGCCTCTTCATAGAATCTTGATGGAAGCCATGGTGCACTACCAGTATAGAAATACCATCTTAAAGCATCTGCGCCTTCATTTTCAAGTACTGTAAATGGACTAAGTACATTTCCTTTATGTTTAGACATCTTAAGTCCATCTTTGTCTAAAACGTGTCCTAGTACTATACAATTTTCAAAAGGATTATTCTCAAACACAGTTGTAGAAATAGCAAGAAGTGTATAGAACCATCCTCTTGTTTGGTCTACAGCTTCAGAAATAAACTGTGCTGGGAAGTTTGCTTCAAATAGTTCTTTATTTTCAAAAGGATAGTGATATTGAGCAAATGGCATTGAACCTGAGTCAAACCAACAGTCTATAACTTCTTCAACCCTTGTCATTTCTTTTTGACAGTGTGGACAAGTAACCTTAACCCTATCAATATATGGCTTATGGAGCTCTATACCATCTGGTACACTTACACCTTTTTCCTTAAGTTCTTCAACACTTCCTATTAACTCTCTGTGTCCACATTCACATTCCCAAATTGGAAGTGGAGTACCCCAATATCTATTTCTAGAAATTCCCCAGTCAATTACATTCTCAAGGAATTTACCCATTCTACCTGTTTTTACATTGTCAGGCATCCAATTTATTTTATTATTATTTTGAATAAGTTGATCCCTTACTGAAGACATTCTTACAAACCAACTTTCTCTTGGATAATAAAGAAGTGGCGTATCGCATCTCCAGCAATGTGGATATGAGTGTGTAAACTTCTCACTTTTATAAAGAATATTATTTTCTTTTAAATAAGCTAAAATCTTCTCATCTGCTTTTTTTACAAATATTCCAGCCCAAGGAGTTACTGCTGGAACAAAGTTACCTTCCCCATCTACTAGATTAATCATAGGAAGACCATATTTCTTTCCTAATTGATTATCGTCATCTCCATAAGCAGGTGCTATATGAACTATTCCAGTACCATCTGTTAATGTTACAAAGTCTCCATGAACTATATAAAATGCTTTTTCTTCAGGCACTTCGAACTTAAACATTTGCTCATATTCTTTTCCAAGCAATGTTTCTCCTTTAAATTCAGATACTACTTCATATTCGCCTCGAAGTTTGTTTAAAAGAGTTCTTGAAAGAATTAGATATTCACCTTCATGTAAAACTTCTACATAATCATAAGATTTATTAACAGCAAGAGCAACGTTACTTGGTAATGTCCAAGGAGTTGTTGTCCATACTAATACATATTTGTCCTCATCTTTTAGTTTAAATTTTACATAAGCTGAGCTATCCTTTACATCTTTATAACCCTGTGCTACTTCGTGAGATGATAAGGTAGTTCCACATCTTGGGCAATAAGGCATTACTTTGTGTCCTTTATATAATAAATCCTTATTCCACATTTGCTTTAAAGCCCACCATACTGATTCTATATAATCATTGTGATAAGTTACATATGGATTTTCCATGTCAACCCAGTAACCAAGCCTTTCAGACATTTCTCTCCACATTTCAACGTAAGAGAATACACTATCTTTACATTGAGTAACAAATTCTTCTACTCCATACTTTTCAATCTCAGGTTTTCCTGAAATTCCAAGTTTCTTTTCAATTTCAAGTTCTACTGGAAGACCATGAGTATCCCATCCAGCTTTTCTTAAAACCTTATAACCTTTCATAACTTTATATCTTGGGATTATATCTTTCATAACTCTAGTTATAACGTGACCTATGTGTGGTTTACCATTAGCTGTTGGTGGACCATCATAGAACGTAAAATATTCACCTTCATCATTTAAGTCGAAGTTCTTTTGTATTACGCCTTTTTCTTCCCAAAGCTTTAACATATCTTTCTCAATGTCCATAAAAGACTTTGAGTTATCAATTTTCTTATACATATATTTTTCCTCCTTACATAGTTTATCTGTACCATTTCTGGTTAATCTCATGGAATCATTTAAATATTGTTAAGTAATTATAAGGTAAAATTAATTTAATAGTATCTAGCCTTAATTTTATCCATAGCATTAATTAATTAATCTCATATATCATGGATAAAAATTAAAACTCCGCCCTACTAAGGACGAAGTTACTTCGCTATACCACCTACAGTGTTAATAATTTCGGATACTAACATATCCTATTCCTTAACGCAGAAATACGGAAAAACTTACTAAATTTCAGTTCTCAGCTCCTAGGTGATCTTCCTCTAATTATTCACTATGGGTTTTCACCTACCCCCACTCTCTTTAAGCTACCTTTTAGAGTACTGTCCTATTCTCAGCTTTTATATGTACTATGTTGTAAATTAATTTTACATCTATTATATTATATAAAAATTTTAATGTAAAGGGCTTTATTTCTAATAACATACTAAAATATTATTTAATCTATTACAATTGCATCTACTCTTATTATTGTAGTCATCTTATTATTGTAGTCTTCTTATTAAATTAAAATGTTCTTTTTACATACTAAAGCATAAATTAAGCAAAGCTGTTAATAATTAAAATAGACTAAATAGTTAACTTTACTTAATTAGGAGGTACTAACTATGGTAATTACTTGGTTTGGACATTCTTGCTTTCTACTTGAAAATTCTCATGGAGAAAAGATACTTATGGATCCTTTTAATAAATGTTTAGGTGGAACGCCCTATAAAGGTTCTGTAGATATAGTTACCATCAGTCATGACCATTTTGATCATAACTATACGGATTTAATAAACCCTGGTGCAATTATTATAAACACACCTTGCTCATATGAAAGCTCTTCTATTAAAATTCAAGGCTTTCCATCTTATCATGACAATATAAAGGGAGCTAAACGCGGTGATAATATAATTTATTTAATAGAAACGGATAACTTAAAACTATGTCATTTAGGCGATCTTGGACATATGCTAACAGCTGAAGAATTAGATTTATTAGGTACTGTAGATATACTCTTCATCCCAGTAGGGAGTAATTTTACAATTGCTCCTGAAATTGCTGCCACTCTTTGCAATAAAATCCAAAGTAAATTAGTAATTCCAATGCATTATAAAGTTCCACATATAGATTTTCCTGTTCATGGAATAGAAAATTTCATATCTTTTATGAAAAATGCTGTGAATATAAAATCTCATACATTAACTATAAACCCACCTTTAGAAGGTGTAAATTTAGTTAAAATTTTTGAACTCTAATCTTAAAACTAGATTAGAGTTCTATTCAATTAAAAAAATATAAATGTATTTGATGTTATTTGTTGTTATATATCATTTTTTACCTTATAATTTAAGTAATAATATGAAATATATTCTATGGGGAAATATTATTGAGAAAGGACTGTTAATTAATGAATGATAAAGCATTGAAAGTTTTATGTACACTTGCAACGGGTACAGCCATTGCTACTTCTATGCAAGTTATAGCTATAGCTGATCCAGCTCAAACTTCGAATTCTTCATACAACTCTACAGTTACAGGAACTATAACTGCAGATGTATTAAATATAAGATCAAATCATAATACTAGTAGTAACATTATTGGTAAAATAAATTATAATACTAAAGTATCAATTCTAGAGATAGCAAATGGATGGTATAAAATTAAATATAATAACACTACTGGTTGGATTTCTGGAGAATATGTAAAGCTAGATAGTAATTCTAATACAGTACAAGCATCTAAAACTGGAATTGTTACTGCTACTGCCTTAAATGTTCGTTCTGCAGGTAATACTAGCAGTAGAATTATTGGATCTCTTTCTAAAAATGCCAAAGTGCAAATAATATCTACTAGCAATGGTTGGCATAAAATTAAATATAATAATACTACTGGTTTCGTTAGTGCTGAGTACATTAATACTTCTTCAAGTAATTCAAACTCAGGTAATGGTAATACTAATAATAACAATAGTAACTCTTCTGATAGTACCGTTAAATCTAATGGTATCGTTAATGCAGATGCTCTAAATGTTCGTTCTGGAGCAAGCACTAGTAATAAAATTATTGGTTCCCTTCGTAAAAATGCTACAGTACAAATAATATCTACTAGTAATGGTTGGCACAAAATTAAGTATAATAATGCTATTGGCTTTGTCAGCGCTGAATATATTACCATTTCTTCAAATAATTCTGGTAATAATAACTCAAGTAGCGGAAACAATAATTCCTCTAACAACAATACCGTTATATCTACAGGCATTGTTAAAGCAGATGCTTTAAATGTTCGTTCTGGTGCAAATACTAGCTCTAAGATAGTTGGTACTCTATATAAAAATTCTAAAGTTGAAATATTATCTACTAGTAACGGTTGGCACAAAATTAAATTTAAAAGTGGTACGGCCTTTGTAAGTTCAGAATTTATATCAAACAATAATAATACTGAAACTACTCCTGGTACCGTTACCCCACCTGAGACGACTCCACCTTCTCACACTGTGGAAGGTAAAGTTGCAATTGTTAATGCTGATGCTTTAAATGTTCGTTCTGGTGCTAGTACTAGTTATAGTATAGTTACTACAGTAAGATATGGTAGTAAGCTACCTATAATTTCTTATACTAATGGTTGGTATAATGTTAAGGTAGGTAATACTAATGGATATATTAGCGGTGACTATGTAACCATAGCTGATGAAAATCAATCATCAAATCCCATAGTAAAGGAAACTCCTCTTATACAAAGTAGTTATACTGGAGAAAATATAGTTGCTAAAGCTGAAGAATATCTTGGAGTTCCATACCTTTGGGGTGGATTTACCCCTGTAGGCTTTGATTGTTCTGGTCTTGTTCAATATGTGTACAAGCAACTAGGAATATGCCTAGAAAGATCTACATACTATCAAGTACATCAAGGTATCGTCGTTGATCGTAAGGATTTAAAACCTGGAGATTTAATTTTCTTTACTACTAACGATGATGATCCTAATGATATATCTCACGTAGGAATCTATAAAGGTAATGATTTATTTATCCAAGCTCCTCAACCTGGTGATTGCGTAAGAGTTTCTAATTTAAATTCTGCTTATTATAGTAATAGATATTATGTTGCTAAACGTATAATAAAATAGTATAAAAAGTTTCAAATTGAGAACACTATAGTTAATATCTAAGAAGTTAGATATGGTCAAATATTTTGAAAGGAGATTCCGTGCTTATCTTAATAATATTAAGATTTGATGCCCTCGAGTACACGACCAACAGGAGTAGCACCGCAAAACTGAGTATGTTGAAAAGGGTGCAACTATTTAAGTTGCTTAACGGAGATTATATGGAAGTAGGAACAGTAAAATGGTTTAATAGTGAAAAAGGGTTTGGATTTATATCTATGGAAGGTCATGAAGATGTATTTGTACATTTCTCTGCTGTAACGGGAGATGGCTATAAGGTCCTTGATGAAGGACAAAAAGTTCAATTTGAAATAGTTAGTGGGGATAGAGGCCCTCAAGCAGCAAATGTTACAAAATTATAGATATATATTTTAAAGAAATATGTATTATTCATCATTTTAGAGACACGATTTAAATTCGTGGTCTCTATTTTTATTCGGTTTATATAGGGCTCTATTGAACTATAAAACTATGTATGCTATTATGAAAATATAAAATAATATATTGTGCTAGGGGTGCTCCGGCTGAGAAATGATTTTTCATTACCCTTTACCTGACCTAGATAATGCTAGCGTAGGGAAGCGATTAATAAGCTTAAGTTAATGCTTAGTTATTTAGCCGTGTTCTTACGAACATGGCTTTTTTTCAGAGTATAACTTCTGCTTTAACATTAGTCCTTAGCACTACTTAATTTAAGGAGGACTCTTTATGAATATCTTAGAAAATATGAAAAATATTCTAGCTAGTTGGACAACTCTTGCCACCTTACTTGGTGTCCTAATTCTATTATGTGTGTTTATAAAAGTTAAACACATCAAGTTTACTTCTAGGTTAACAACTCATATAGCTTTAGCAGTTGCCATGTCGGTAATTCTTCAATTTTTCAAATTTTTTGAATTTCCTTTAGGTGGAAGTGCAACTCTTGCTAGTATGCTACCTATAATTATAATATCTTTAATTTATGGACCTACTATAGGAATGTTCACTGGCTTTGTGTATGGTATATTAAACTTCGTTATAGGACCTACATATATTCTTCACCCCATTCAAGTTCTTTTTGACTATACTCTGCCTTTTATGGCAATTGGACTTTCAGGATTTTTTAAGAAAAATAAATATTTAGCTATAATAGTTGCTTTCTTTGCACGATTTACATTCCATTACATAGCTGGAATAATTTTTTGGGGAAGTTATGCTGCTAAATATAACTTAACTCCAGCAGTATATTCACTAGTATATAATGGTACTTATATTCTTATAGATTGTATAATTTGCATAGCTGTATGCTCAGTTATAAATTTAAATAGTCTTACAAAAAGATTAGCTCCTTATACTAATAATTCTATATAAAATAATTTAAAAAGGATATAGCATGACGATCATTCAATCATCATGCTATATCCTTTTAATTACTATATTTATTTTACTTTTAGAAATCTTCCGGTTTTTCATCACTTATGCTAAACTTCCATTCTCCACGATCATAAACGTTACTTATATAATAGCTAGTAGAGGAAGCATTTTTAGTCTTTTCAAATGTAACAATACCTTTATATTTCTTAGATGTATATCCTTCTGTTTTTATATTCATAACTACATTAAAATCATCTCTGGTAACAGAGGTATCCATGAATGTTACTGATTTAAGTTTATTTACTTTCTTCTTAAATTCCTCAATCTCTGTGGATATTTGAAAACGTGCAGCCATATTATCACTAGATACATTAACTCCAACATTACCTGCATCTTTATTAGCGGATACGTACTTATCTATACAACTTAAAATAGAAGTATAATATACATACTCAAAGTCGATAGGTTTTCTTATATTTGCAAAGTTTTTTATGATATCATTATCAAGCCTCTTAGAAACAATATACTTATTATCATCATTATACAGATTTGCCCCATCCTTTTTGTCAAGTCCAGCTACATAATTAAAGGTCTTAAATTCTGTTGGGCTCTCATATATCTCCAGAGTATAGTCTGGGTCTAAAGTTGACTTTTCTTCAACAACACTTGCACTAGAAAGTATACTATATATATCATTTATTACATCTTTGTCAGTAACAGTAAACTTATAACTTTTATCTCTAGTACTCTGAATTGTAACCTTCATAATGTTCCTTTCTTGCATATAGTTAAAATCACTATTTCCCCTTATACCACAAGCGGAAATTAGTAATGATGATATTATTAATAATATAACTATGAAATTACTTTTTACTCTTCTCACCTTTGCCCTCCACTTGAAAAATTCTTAGAATTTTTCATTCTTTATCATATGTTTTATTATAATAGTTGTTATACATTAAATCAAATAACTCTTTTACTTTTCAAAGGAAAAAGTTTTAACTATATTTTCAAATACCACTTGTGTATTCTCTCTAGCTTTTTTATCACTAATTATAAATGTTATTCTAGCCACATAATCATCGTATGGAACATAATATTCATAGGTTCTTTTTACATTTTCTTTACTACTTTTTAAATCATACTTAATATAATCTAATTCTATATTATCTATCTTCACTTTTTCTTTTTTATAGTCTTTTATTCCCATACCCTCTACATCTGCTATGCACTTATCTATTGTTGCTTTAACACCTTCGCTGTTACTTATAAGCTCTATAGAACCATAAGTATTAGCATCATCTGAAACAAATTCATTTAAGTATACAATTTTATCATCTTTATTCTCTTTTATTGTAGTTAACCAGCTACTAGGCAACTTATATTTTATTTTACCATCTAGAATATCATATTGCTTAAATTCAACCATACTATTCTGAGTTAATGTAGCTGTTCTTAGACTTTCTTCAAAATATTTTCCAACTCCTAATATAACTATCATAAGCCCTGCTAGTATTATTGCTAATCCTAATTTTCTCATATTATCATCTACTAATTTCATATGTTACCCTCCCTTTATTAATATACTATGTCCCTTTTTCAAAAAATAGAATAAACTCCGAATAAAATTCGGAGTTTTAAATTCACATATTATCTTACCTCTTAACTGGTACAACCACAGTATTGCCTTTTATATCATAATACATTAACCAATGACCTGTTTTATCATTATCTTCATCTGGCATGAAAGTTACGAAACCAGTCTTTCCTTCATATGGTTGGTCTGCCAAATCTCTTGTGCCTGGTATTGCATATATAATATATTTTAAATTACCTTCATCATCACATTTATATCCAACCATGAAATTTCCATGTCGTGATATATAAGGATAATAGCAAATCATAGGGTAGAACACCACAGAATATTTATTGTAATCATAAACACAATACATATCCTCTAATTTTTTTACATGAGCTTTGTACCAAAAACAATTTTTAATATTCTCATTACTACCAATCTTTTCTAAGCCATAGATAACTTCTTTAAAAAATTTACCCATAGTTCCCATTGGATAATCCTTATCATTCCATTCACTTTTTTTATGTTTCTCAGGTTTGCAATCTTCACATTTTTTATCTATATCGTCATAATCATATGATTTTTTCACCTTACAATCATCATATTTATTCTTCTTTTTAGAGTGTTTTTTTCTATAATCTTTTAACCTTTCTATTTCTTTTTCATATTCTTCAAATATTCTATTCTCATCATCAATATAGTCTTCATCATTACTTTCTAATTGTTCATTTATTAGATCATTCTTTACTAAAGGTTCAATTTCTTCAACATCAATAATATCTACTTCATCACTTATATAATTTTCATCGCTCCTTGTATTAGACATTGGAGTAGGGGTGATTCCAGGTATATTGATATTAGGAATAGGAGTAGAAGTACTTCCAGGTATATTAGGAATAATTCCACCATATGGAGTATTAGTAATGTTTGTATTATCAGTTCCTATATTTTGTGGCATTCCTGTTTGTTGCTGTATATTATTGGTGTTGTTTTGTATAATTCCAGCATTACTTTCTTGCTGCCCTAAATTTGTATTTTGAATTTGAGGCACTACTTTATTCATATTTCCATTATCTGATTTTGGAGTTTCTTTTACTGGTGTAGTTGTACTATTATTTTCTTTTACAGTATTACTATCACTCTTAGCTAGAGGATAGTTCTGCCAGTTTTTAAGCTCTTCCCCTCCAATAAACCCTACCATTACAGGCATAACTTTATCTGCACTTATCTTACCAATAGCTGCTCCTTGCACCTTGTTCATACCTATGTTTGTATTTACTAAATTATTGGCATCAAACTCATTGCTAACATCAGCTTTTCCGCCATCATCTATATTGATTCGACCAAGATTTATTAGTTCATTACCATTGTTTCCTTGAACTATTAAAATCATAAAGTATGGGCCCTTTTGCTTTTTAAGATTTTGAGCATAAAATGAGGCTTTTGCTTTATCATTTCTTACCTCTAACTTAGCGTAGCCTGAAGGTGTTTTATTGGAATCTAGTCCATATCCTTTTTGATCTTCTTGTAATATTATAAAAAATCTATTATAGCTTTTTCTAGACGGCATACTCTCTACCTCCATTTTTATTTATACATTATAATATATGACTATTATGTATAAAAAATGAAGGATATTCTTTATTTATTTTTATAAGAAAAAAGATTCGTCTATTTAAGGCGAATCTCGTATATCTTATTTGCTAAAGTAGCAAACTCTTCTATTGTTAGAGTTTCACCTCTTCTAGTTGGATTAATACCCGCATCTTCAAAAGCCTTTTCTTGCAGTTCCTTAGATAATCCTATAGCCTTCATACTATTCCATAGAGTTTTTCTTCTCATATTAAAAGACTGCCTTATTATATTAAAGAAAAGTTTTTCATCCTTCACTTCAACTCTAGGTTTATCTAATTTATCTAATCTAATAACTATAGAATCTACTTTAGGAGATGGTATAAAACAACTTGGAGGTACATTCCTTATAATTTTTGTATCACAATAATACTTTGCAAGTAGAGTAAATGCTCCATATTCTTTAGTACTTGGTTCTCCATTAATTCGTTCTGCAACTTCCTTTTGAATCATAATAGTTATAGATTTTATATCTAATTTATCATTTAAAAGATTTGCTATTATAGGCGTAGTTACATAATATGGTAAATTAGCTACTACCTTTACACTTTTTTCTTCACCTATTAGTTCTCTATAATTTACCTTTAAAGCATCTTTATTTATTAAACTAAAATTCTCATAACTAGATAACTCTGATTCCAAAATAGGTATTAATCTAGAATCTAACTCTATACTAGTAACTCTTTTAGCCCTTTTAAGTAACTCCCTAGTTAAAGTTCCAACACCTGGACCTATCTCTATTACGTAGTCATTCTCAGTTATATTTGCACCTTCTACAATATCCTCAAGCACTGTGTAATCAGTTAAAAAATTTTGTCCTAAACTTTTAGTAAACTTAAAATTATATTTTTCAACTAGTTCTTTTGTATTTAATTTATCCATACTAAATCTCCTTATCTACCTTCTTCATAGCTTCTACAAACTCATCCTTAGATATACCATAATTATTTAATCTAGTTAATAGCTGATTTGTATTACTATACCCTATTCCTAATTCTCTTCCAATAGCATCTCTTCTTTTTTTAGCATCTTTATCTGCTGTTAATCTAAAATAGTGCATATCTTGTATAGTAAACTCATGTCTAGGCTCTTTTAATTCACACTTTGCTCCATTTAAAGCCTTGATAATAGTTTCTGGTGAAGCATTTTCAACTCCTATATTATCACCTTTTCTTCCTTCACTTTGAGTTATATAAGCATGCTTAATATTAGGGACTCTTTTAGCTATAATTCTTCTTATTTTTTCTCCAGCAAAATCAGGGTCTGTTAAAACTATTACCCCTTGTCTCTTATTAGCCTCTTTTATTCTTTCAATAACTTTACTATTTATACCAAATCCACTAACTGATATTACTTCAGCATCAACAGCTCTTTTTACAGCTGTCACATCATCTCGTCCCTCTACCACTATTACTTCCTTAATCATAAAAGCCTCCGTCCTGCATTATGCTATATAAAATATTATGTAACCTTTATATAAAAATTATCCTATGACTACCTGCTCTAACCCCCCCCATCTTCTTCAAAGTGGGAGTAAAGAGCAGCTACGTCCCTGGATAACGATTTCTAAAGCTTCGAAGAAGCTAAGAACTCTGTTTATATATTTCTTTGTATTTTAAAATTTCTCAATGTAATTATATCATAGCATATTTAATTTTAGGCATCTGAAATAAAAAAATAGGAGCCTATGCTCCTATTTTAAAATATAAACGTTAACCTGTCTTCTTCCCCAGTTAACAGCTTCATCATAGCTATTAACATACACATCAACCTTATTACCTACTATGGCTCCCCCTGTATCTTCTGCAATGGCAAGTCCATATCCTTCGATATAAAGTTTTGTTCCTAATGGAATTACTCTTGGATCTACAGCTACAGTGCTGTATCCATTTGGATTACGTCTAACAGTTGTACCTGTTGCTGTTATAGTACCTGAATCTCCCCTATCGGAAGTATATGCAGTTGATACACAAGATATCATACTTGAATATGCAAAGTCTTTTGCATTGCCACCACGTGATGGTCTTACAACAGCTAAGGTTCCTATATCTATTATCTTATTTATAGGATTTTTACTAACAACCTCTTTTACAACTCTTCTATTAACCTCTTTACCATTTTCATACACAACCTCTGTTGTGATAGTTCTCTCACCCATAGAGCCTTTTTGAACTTCTTTTTCTACTCCTTGGTTAAGTTCAGAGTTTTTTCTTGTTTCAGTTTCAAAAGCTATTGGTTGAACTTCTTTTAAAAGCTCCTTCTTTACTCTTGTAACCTCAACAGTCATACCTGCTTGTAGATTTTCATCCATAGACGGAACTATCTTGTCCTCTTGACTTATTTTAATATTCTCAGCTTCTAACATATCTTCTACTGTTTTCTCTGCTGATGCTATTGATAAGTTTTTTCCGTCTACCATTACTTCTACATCTACTGCCTTATTAATATAAATTATGTCACCATCATTAACTTCGCTGTCTAGTTCCACAGAAATTTTATCCTTCTGAGCAACTGTTATGCCGTTGTTCTCTAGTATAGTATTTAAATTTTTTGATAATGTAGTTATTTCTACTTTTTGACCATCAACTACTACTTCAACGGTATTCCTTAACCCCCAAATAGTAACTGCGGCACTTAATAGAATTAATACAACAACGAACACCGTCTTTGGCCAAATTGAAAAATTGCTTTTCAATTTATCTTTGAATTTAATCATCATAAAGATTACCTCCCTCAGACAAGAGTACTTTGCTATTATATATTAGATACCATAGTTATGTCAAATTTAGCACTCTAATCATTGAATTGACTGAACTTAATGCATACTATGCATAATAAAATAATAATTAAAATAATAGCTTTTCTGTGTTTTAGTTTCAGTCTTTCCGGGGTGATAAGTACAGGTTTATACTATACATATGCAAAAATAAGTTCATTTATTCTTTATATACATTTGACTTAAAAACTAATGAAATTTATATCTATAATTTAATATATCTAAAACTACACTTTCAAATTTATATTTCAAATTATACCTCACTAATTTAAATTAAACAAGCTTTTTGTGTTAAATATTGTAATTTCTTCAATTTGTTTTCTGCTTGTACCTTTAATGTTAGCTATTTCTTCTATGATAAACTTTATATAATTTGATTGATTTCTCTTTCCTCTATTTGGTGTTGGTGCCATATATGGACAATCAGTTTCTACCAATAACCTATCTAGGGGTAATTCCTTTACCACTTCTTTTATAACCTTAGAATTTTTAAAAGTAACTACTCCAGTAACCCCTATATAATATCCTAATTTTAAACATTCTTTAGAGAATTCTACACTTCCTGAAAAGCAGTGAACTACACCTATTACATCAGGAAATTCCTTTAATATTTCTAGGGTATCTCCATGGGCATCTCTATCATGAATTATAACAGGCAAATTAAATTCTTTAGCTATAGCCATTTGCTCTCTAAAAACTTTCTTTTGTACTTCTCTTGAAGGGTTTTCTTCCCAATAGTAGTCTAATCCTATTTCTCCTATTGCAACTATCTTCTTGTCCTTAGCCAAGCTACGTATTCTCTCTTTAACTTCATCCCTAAATTCATCAGCATTCTCTGGGTGAATTCCTGCAGCGGCATAAATGAAATCATAATCTTCAGCTAGCTTTACAGACATTTCAAGACCTTTCAAGCTAGAACCACAATTTATTACGCCTATAACCTCTTTATCTTTTATCTCTTTTAAAATAACATCTCTGTCATCATCAAATTGTTCATCATCATAATGAGCATGTGAATCAAATATCATATTATCCCCGCTTTCATAAGTTAAATTTTTATCGATTCCATCTTTATCATTTAATTTATCATATATGGTAAATTAATCTTTGTCCATAGCTAAAATTCACTAATAAACAGAGTTCTTTACTTCAGAGGGAGTTTTTTACTCCCTTTGAAGGTTACTAATAGAATTCTAAGTATCAATTTATTTGATACTTAGAATTCGTTGTCCTTTAGGGGAAATCGTTATCCAGGGACGTAGCAGCTCTTTATTCTCTCTTCAAAAAAGATGAGAGTATTAGAACTGGTAGTCATCGGATAAATATAAAAGCTAGTAAGGTATTTAGATTTTATCCAACATATGTAAATTTATTCATGATACCAAAGGAGTAAATTTCATACTGTGTTATAATTATATAGTAATATTTAAGGGGGTAATCTTATGATTTTTGATAGCCACATACATACTTGTTTTTCTACTGATTCTAACATGAAGCTAACTGATGCTATTAATACAGCAGGTAAACACAACATAGGTTTAGTTATTACAGACCATATGGATTTAAATTATCCTAAGGAAGCTGGATTTCGTTTTAATGTAGATGATTATTTTGAAAAATACGGAGAATACAGAAGTAATAATCTATTATTAGGTATAGAAGTTGGAATGTCTCTAGATTATAAAGAAGATAATGAAAAGCTTATAAATTCCTATGGCTTTGATCAGGTTATAGGTTCTCAGCATACAATAAGCAATATTGATATTGGATACTGGGATATTTATGAAGGCTTATCCTATAGAGAAGTTCTAATTAAGTACTTTCAAGAAATTTGTGACTGTATAAAAACTCATCCTTACATAGATACTTTAGGTCATATAGATTATATATCCAGATACGCACCTGTAAGTGATAGTGAGATTTACTATGATAAATATAATGATTTAATAGATAGTGTTATAAAAACTTGTATTGATACTAATACTGCTATGGAAATAAATACTCGTAGAATAAAAAGCAATGTAACCTTTGATAATCTAAAAAAAATCTATAGTAGATATAAAGAATTAGGAGGAAAGTATATAACTATTGGTTCTGATTCCCACACCCCTTCTGCTATTAATAACAATTTTAAAGAAGCTCTTTTATTATGCCATCTATGTAATGTTAAACCAATATATTTCAAAAATAGAAAGCCTGAATTTTTCTAAATACTCAGGCCTCTATTTTTTTATTCTATAACTTCTCCCTTAACTTTCACCCTTCCTCCATCTGGACATGAAAGCTGAAACATCTTTCTACGTTCATCTCCAAAATCTAAATCTCCTCCATTAAGTAAAGTATATACACTTGGATAAATATTTTGCCACAATTCATGACAAATAGGAGGACAAATATCTTCCACTTCATATATGTCTCCTTTTTTATGATATCCACACCTACACTTACTTTCTAAAACAGTTATTCTTACCTTTCCCATATAATTCCCCCAATGATTTATTTACCTTTAATTATATAATAAAAAAAGCTACATCCAAAGGATGTAACTTTTTTTATTATCGTACTATTGAACCTGATTCAATGTCACCTGGATCTACTACACATAATTTTGAATCATCATCTGTAGCTGCAGAAAGAATCATACCTTGAGATATTTCACCTCTTAAAGTTACAGGTTTAAGGTTAGCAACTAAGACTACGTTCTTTCCAATTAACTCTTCTGGCTTGCAGTGCATTGCAATACCTGATATAACTTGACGAATCTCTCCACCCATATCTACCTTAAATTTCAAAAGTTTTTTAGCTTTCTTAACTGGCTCACATTCTAAAACTTTAACTACTCTAAGGTCAATTTTTTCAAAATCATCTATAGTTATTTCTTCCTTTATTGGAGTTATTTCTCTTTTTTGTGCAGCTTTTTTAGCTGCTTCAGCGATTTCTTCAAGTTCTTTTATTTTAGCTTCCACATCTATTCTTGGGAATATTACAGCGCCCTTATTAACATTAGTTCCTGCAACAGTACCATCAAAAGAAGTCAAACTTTCCCATGTAAAATTAGAAATATTTAATTGCTCATTTATTTTGGCACTTGTTGTTGGTAAAAATGCTGAAGTTAAAGAAGATATTATTCTTAAACTTTCACATAAGTTATAAAGAACTGTAGCAAGTCTTCCTTTTAAGTTTTCATCCTTACCTAATATCCAAGGAGTTGTCTCATCGATGTACTTATTGGTTCTTCTAATTAATGTCCATATAAGATCTAGTGCATCAGAAACTCTTAAATGCTCTATTTCAGCTTCAACCTTCTTAGGTACTTCTAATGCAACGGAAATTAACGCTTCATCGATAGCCTCCTTAACATCTGGAGCTGGAATTACTCCTCCAAAGTATTTCTCTACCATAGTTACAGTTCTTGAAACTAAATTTCCAAGGTCATTAGCTAAATCTGAATTAGTTTTCTTTATGAATATTTCATTATTGAACAGTCCGTCAGAACCAAAAGGTATTTCATGTAGTAGGTAATATCTTACAGCATCTACTCCAAAGTGATCTACAAGTATCACTGGATCTACTACATTTCCTTTAGATTTAGACATTTTACCACCATCAACTAAAAGCCATCCATGACCAAATATTTGTTTTGGCAACTCTAATCCTAATGCCATTAACATAATTGGCCAATATATAGTATGGAATCTTAATATATCTTTTCCTATTAAGTGTACATCTGCTGGCCAGAACTTCTTATAAAGCTCCGTGTTTTCTTGGTTATAACCTAATGCAGTTATATAGTTTGAAAGAGCATCTATCCAAACATAAATTACATGACCATTATCAAACTCAACCGGTATTCCCCAATCAAAAGATGTTCTTGATACACATAAATCTTGTAATCCTGGTTTTAAGAAGTTATTTACCATTTCATTTTTTCTTGATTCTGGTTGTATAAAGTCTGGATGAGATTCTATATACTCTAAAAGTCTATCTGCATATTTAGACATTTTGAAGAAATATGCTTCTTCTTTTGCCTTTTCTACTGGTCTACCACAATCTGGGCATTTTCCATCTACTGCTTGAGTCTCTGTCCAGAAAGCTTCACAAGGTGTACAATACCAACCTTCATAAGAGCCTTTATATATATCTCCTTGTTCATATAGCTGATTGAATATTTTTTGTACAGAGCTTTTATGATAATCATCAGTAGTTCTAATAAATTTATCATAACTAATGTCCATAAGCTTCCAAAGATCTTTAATTCCAGATACTATTTCATCTATGTATTCTATTGGTTTAACGCCCTTGTCTTCAGCTATTCTTTGAAGCTTTTGACCATGTTCATCTGTTCCTGTTAAAAACATTACTTCATGACCTGTAAATCTTTTAAATCTCGCTATAGCATCAGCTGCCACAGTTGTATAAGTATTTCCTATATGAAGATTAGCTGATGGATAGTATATTGGTGTAGTAATATAAAATGGTTTCTTTGTCATATTTCTTCCTCCTAAAATTATTGTATTTTTATTATATCTTTTGGCTTTAAGTCTAAAAAAAATCTCTATGCAGAAATATTTCTACATAGAGACGTTATATACGTGTTACCACTCTAATTCATATCTACTTCACAGTAGACACCTCAATAAGTAACTTAGCCTTAGCCTTTATTACTTTGTCCTATAAGGGGGACTTCCCTATTTTCCTTGGTGACTACACTTCAGAAAATCTGCTCCAAGACCATGTTCCTAAACTTCTTTTTCGCTAGTTTTCACCTATTCTAGCTCTCTTTAGAAAATTTCATTTAGTACTCTTCTTTTCTTCGCATTAAATATCAATATTAATTAATATGATAATACTATAATTATTTTATGTCAACGGTATAATTAATATATTATGTTTATTAATATATTATTAAATAGTAGCAATATAATTATTCATAACTTCCCTTTAGATATATGTTTAATCACACCTTCAAAGGGTAGAATAGCCCTGAAACCCGCATGAGCACAACAAATAGTTAACTATTTAACTAGCCTTATAGTTTTATATACAGTTATTTATATAGGTATATATTTATATAGTAATTTATTCACTTTTATGAATTTTTATACTTTATTTATTTTTATTTGTATTACATCTATTTTTTTTTGGAAATATGAATTATCATTATATATGTGCCATAATTTTCTTACATTATTATTAGGCAATTAAAAGGGTATTTTTTAAAAGGAGGTAGTTATATGGAATTATTAAAAAAGAACCTTTATTTAAATAAATCTACAGTAAAGGATGTACTTAAACTATCCTTACCAGCTGTAATAGAAATGTTATTATATACAATGATATGGACTGTTGATACTATGCTTATAGGTCAATATGGAGGGGATATTGCTGTTAGTACTGTAGGAATGTCTAGTGAAGTTATTTATACCTTTACTAATATTCTAGTTGCTCAAAGCTTATCTGTTGGAATCACTTCAATTGTAGCAAGAAGATACGGTGCTAAAGAATTAGATAAGGCTAATGAATATGCAACCTTAGGATTTTCTTTAGGATTCCTAGTAAGTATGGCTACTACACTATTTATATTCTTATTTAGTAAAAAATTGTTAGTTCTAGCTGGTGCTGAGCCAAGCATAATAGGATTAGGTACAACTTATATAAACATTGTATGTATTGGCTTGCCCTTTAATATGTTATCTAGTATGTTAAATGCTGTTAATAGATCCTATGGAAATACTAAAACTCCAATGATTGTTTCTATTGTTATGCTTGTAGTTAACCTTTCATTAGATACTATATTAATATTTGGTTTACTTGGTTTTCCAGAACTTGGAGTTAAGGGTGCCGCTATTGCTACAACTATAGCTAATATATCAGGATTTATTTATTCAGCTATATATACCTATAAAAAATCCCTAATAAAAATTGAATTTAAGTACTTAAAGAAATTCAGCGGTGCTAGAATAAAAAATATTACTTCTTTATCTGTACCTGCTGGAATGCAAGAAGCTGCCTATAGTTTAGCTAGACTTTTTACAAGTATGATGATTATGCATCTTGGTACCATCGCCTTTGCTGCTAACCAAATCACTTTAACCTTAGAATCTATTTCTTTTATGCCTGGGTGGGGATTTGCCGTTGCTGCTACAACTCTAGTTGGAAATAAAGTTGGTGAAGGCGACTATAAAAAAGCTAGAGAGTATGGTCGTACTGCTATGATTTTAGGAATAGGTGTAATGTGCATATTTACATTACTATTCTTAATATTCCCAGCACAACTTATTAAAATGTTTATAGATAGTAGTAATACAGAAGTTATTTCTCTTGGAGCAGCTTGTTTAATGATAGCTGCTGCAGAACAGCCTGCCATGGCACTATCGATGATTGTAGGTGGAATTTTCAAAGGTTATGGTGATACTAAAACTCCATTTATTATAGCCTTCGTAACCTCTTGGTTTATAAGACTTCCACTAGTATTTATATTCATTTATTTACTAGGCACATCAATAACTGTGTTCTGGATTATATGTTTTGTTCAATGGTCTGTAGATGGACTTCTTCTTTATATATTCTATGTGAAGAAACTGAAGCCTATCAATAGTCATATAACAAAGCTAGACTAAAATATTGATAGCTATATATTAAAAACTGCCTAATAAAGTATGCTAATGCTCTTTATTAGGCAGTTTCATTTACTATTACTTTCTTAAGTAATCTCTTATATAATTTAATTCCTCTCTAGTGTAAAATTCTTTTTATTGTTGCAACTACAGCTCCTATTATAAAAAACAAGATAAGAAGATAAAAAAAATTCTCCATAAAAACATCCATAACTTTTTCTCCCATCTAGAATCTACTTATATATCATACTTTACAAAATATGTTATATATAGGCAAATTCTATACTTTTAATTAAACTCCTCCCCTGTATTAACAAATTTCTTTATCTCATTAACATTACTGCTAAATTAACTGCTAAGAGTACAGCACATAAATCAACTATTAGAGCTACCCATAAACTGTGTCTTACCTTCTTTATACCAACAGCTCCAAAATACACAGTAATAGTATAAAATATAGTTTCTGTACCACCCATTATTATAGATGATAGAAATCCTAAGAAAGAATCTGGTCCATAGCTTTTTACTATATCTGTGAAAACCCCAATTGCTCCACTACCTGATAGTGGTTTTATAAATATTAACGGAACGATTTCTGGAGGTATACCTACCACGTTAACAGCTGGCTTTATTAAGTTTATAACATAATCCATAGCCCCTGAAGCCCTAAAGCAATTTACTGCTATAAGCATAGCTAAAAGATAAGGGAAAATCCTTACACATACATTTATACCTTCCTTAGATCCTTCTACAAAACATTCATATACTTTTACCTTAGCAATAATGCCATATAGTACTACAGCACCTATAATTATTGGAATTATTCCCTTTAAAAAATAATCAAATATATTTCCCACGGCATTTTCCTCCTTTAAAAGTATCTTTGTAAAAACTTACATAAAATAATTCCAAGTATAGATGCAAAGGTTGTAGTACATAGTGCTGGTAGAATTATTGAACCTGGATTTCCAGAATTAAATGCAGCTCTAATAGAAACAACTGTAGTTGGCACAAATTGAATACAGGCTGCATTTAAAACTAGAAATAGTACCATATCGTTGCTTGCCACATCTTTATGCCCATTTATTCTATCCATTTCCTCCATAGCTCTTATACCAAAAGGAGTTGCTGCATTAGATAATCCAAACATATTAGCTGTAAGATTCATAACTATAGCTCCTAAAGCCTTATCATCTTTTCCTGCTTCTTTAAAGATTATTCTAAGTATAGGTTTTAATAATCTGGCTAATTTGTCTGTAAGGCCACTTCTCTCCGCAATTTTCATCACCCCACACCAAAGACACATCATTCCTAATAGCTCTATAATAAGCTTAACTGTATCTGATGTAGTTGATACTATGGTTTTAGATAAGAGCTCTCCATCTCCTGTAAGTACGCCAAAAGCTATACCTATAAATAAAATTCCGAACCATATTACATTTATCATACAAACTCTCCTATATCTTTAATAAATTAATATATATTTATATGTAATGTATATGTTCTTCCTTTAAACAATATTTAGCTTTTTTATTATATAGAAAATTCTATCCTCTATTTTATCATGCATAAAAACTGTCAATTTAGGAAAAACTATTAAAAATCATACTAGGAGGTATATTATGTTATGGATTTAAACGAAATAATAGAAATGAAAAATCAAAACCCTGGAGCTACTGGTTATTATAACAATAGAGAGTTATTCATTAGAAAAGTTTATGATAATTCTGGTCTTGTAGAAGTTGTTGATTTAGTTAATGGAGAAGTATACTCCCTTCATAGTAGCAAAATTGATAAGTCTTATACTAACTCCTATAATTCATTTCAATAAATTTATAGTTGAATTTAAATCTTCTCAATGATAACATTTAATGTATAGATTAAATAAAACAACTAAAGGAGATTTTTTATGAATGAAACTAATTTAAAGCAAGCGCAAAAAGAGATTGATGAAGCACTTTCTACTATTGAAAAACTAGAAGAAAATATTAAATTTAATTCTGTATCTGAGGATATGATAAAAGAAAACTTTATTTCTCTTGCTAAGAAAGTTCAAGAAATTGAATCTGTTCTTAAAAATGAAGGTATCTTATAATTAAATATTTACATAATGAAAGAGTATAACTTTATAAATTCAAAGTTATACTCTTTTATCATTAAAAAACCTGTGTTTCCACAGGTTTTTTATGTTTATTAATATTTTTTAGCAATTTCATATAATAATCTTGACCCTACTCCTGTTGCACCCTTTGAGAAATATTCTCTATTTGGTGTCTGTGATGTGAAAGCTGTAGCTGCAATATCAAGGTGTAACCATGGCTTATCTTCTACAAATTCACCAATAAATAATCCTGCTGTAATTGCTCCTGCACCTACAGGGCCAGTTGAGTTAACTAAGTCTGCATTACCAGTTTTTATTTTTTCTTTATATTCATCAAAGGTTGGGAATCTCCAAACTCTTTCATCACAATGTAAAGAAGCTTCCTCTAAAAGTGAGTAGAATTCATCATCATTAGTTACAACTCCTGTAGCGGCACTTCCTATAGCACCACCTACAGCACCAGTAAGAGTAGCAATATCAACTACCTTAGTTACATTTTCTTTTCTTATTATATAAGTAACTGCATCTACTAAAGTTAATCTGCCTTCAGCATCTGTATTTATAATTTCTATGGTTTTACCATTCATAGTATTAATTATATCTCCAGGTCTATATGCATCTCCTGAAATTAAATTCTCACAAGCAGCCACTACAGCTACAATATTTTTCTTTAATCCCTTTCTTGCTATGGTAGACATGGCACCGATAACAGCACCTGCTCCCCCCATATCACTCTTCATAGTCCACATACTTCCTGCAGTTTTTAGGCAATATCCACCTGCATCAAAGGTTAATCCTTTACCTACAAGACCTAATATATTTTCTTTATTATCAGCATCACCCATGTATCTCATTACAATTAGCTTGGGTTCATTTGAAGAACCTTTACCAACGGATAAAAATGATTCCATACCAAAGTTTTTAATTTCTTCTTTATTATATACTTCAACTTGGAATCCATGATCAAGGCCTAACTGCTGAACTTTTTTAGATAATGCCTCTGGAGTTAAAATATTTGCAGGCTCATTTACAAGTTCTCTTGAAATTAAATTTCCTTCTGCAAGTAGTCTTCCTTCTTCTACAGCTTCATTTAATTTAGCTAAATCTTGGTCCTCATGAAATATAATTCTTACTTCTTCTAATAGTACTTCTTTTTTATCACTTTTATATTTATCAAAATTATAAGTAGTCATTATAAGGGATTCAGTAATAGCTTTAACTTTTTCATAATTACAACAACAATCCATAGATTTCACATGTAAATCTAGAGTTTTTATTTTTTGTTTAATTACTTCCTTAATTAACTTAGAAGTATTATTTCTAACATTATCTACTTTACACTTAGATTTTTCACCAAGACCTACAAGTATAGTTTTTTGTATAGACCCATCTTCTATATTAGTTAATGTATATAAATCTCCTTTTTTGCCAGCGAACTCTTTACTTTCACTTAAGCAACTAAGGATATTATCTAATTTGTCACATGAAAATCCTTGTTGTAGTTCCATATAACTTTCAAATAAAAATATACCTTTGGAATTGTTATGTGATTGAACATTTTTTAAGTTCTCCACTTTTATATTCATATTAATCACCTATCCTTTCAAAATTGAATATACATCTTATACTTAAATAGTTTCTATACTTATTTTCTAAATCCTTCTATAATGTTCTATTTTTCTTCTTTGTATCCATCATACTGTGGTTGAGTAAATCCTCTTCCTACTACTTCTCTTACATCATTTATTATTATAAAAGCTTCAGTGTCTACTTCTTTTACAATTCTTTGAAGCTCAATTAATTCTTCTGTAGAGCATACAATATACAATATATCTTTACTTTTTCCAGTATATACACCCTTGCCATTTATACTTGTTATTCCTCTATTTAAGTGCTTCATTAATTCTTGTGCTATTTCACCAGACTTTTCTGAGATTATATGTACTTCTTTAGAGTAATTTACACCCTCTACTAAGGTATTTACTACTTTAGAAACTATAAATATAGATATCAATGCATACATGGCTTTTTCTACGCCAAAAACAAATAAACCTACTACTATTATCATTCCATCTATGCACATCATTATTTGATTTATAGGTATTTTCTTCAAATAATGCTTTATAATTATTGCAAGTAAATCTGTACCTCCTGTTGATGCAGATGATCTTAATACTAATCCAACTCCAGCTCCTACAAAAAGGCCTCCAAATACACTTGATATTAATAAGTCAGATTGAACCGGCGGGATAAAACTAGTATACCAAAGGGCAACAGATACAAAAGCTGCTCCAAATATAGATTTTTTTGCAAAATCCATCCCTTTTATTTTTATTCCTACTATAAATAATGGTATATTTACAATTACATTAGTTAACCATAGTGGAATGCTAAATACATAATCTAATATAATAGCTAAACCTGATACTCCTCCGGTAACTAAATGTTGTGGTGAATAGTATACGTTTATTCCTATAGCCAGTATTGTTATACCAACCATTATCATTAGATAATTTTTAAGTTCACTTTTGTTAAAAAACTCCTTCATTTTGCCCTCCCGTTTATTTTATGTTATACTATATTATTTATGTTACACTAGTTTTATAGCATAGAATTATACATGTTGCAAACACTAATTTCAATTATACTTTTATTATTATAATAATTATATAGTTTTTATAGTTTTTTATATGTATTTTTTATATGTTATGCTAAAATTTAATTATTATATTATAATAAGGAGTTTTTATGGATAATTATACTGTTTTTTTAAATATTATAAACCTTATATTTGTTGTAAATATTGCTTTTGCTATAATTGTAATTATATTTGAAAAGAGAAATACTAGTAATACTTGGACATGGCTTATGATAATGTTGTTTATACCATTTATTGGTTTTATAATGTATTTATTCTTTGGTCAAAATCTTCGTCGCAAAAAATTCTTTGTTCTAAAAAAGGAAGAAGAATCTGTTCTTATGCAATTCTCTGAAGAGCAAAAGCGCCTTCTCAGCGACAAAGCTATAGTTAATAATAACTCTCTATTAAAAGAATATCATGATGTAATAAATTTAAATCTATATAGTGATAATTTTATTGTTACTAATAACAATAAAGTAGATATTCTTAATAATGGAAATGAAAAATTTCCTATCATGATAGATTGTATAAAGAATGCCAAAAATTTTATTCATATTCAGTACTATATCTTTAATGATGATAATCTAGGCACTGAAATACTTAATCTTTTAGTGAAGAAAGCAAAGGAAGGTATTGAAGTTAAACTTCTTTACGATGGTATGGGTTGCATTCATAATAAAAAGCATTTTTTTGATCCACTGGTAAAAGCCGGTGGAGAAGTGTATTGCTTTTTTCCACCTTTTATACCTTATATAAATGTGAGAATAAACTATAGAAATCATAGGAAAATCTGTGTTGTAGATGGAGAACATGGTTTTGTTGGAGGTTTAAACGTAGGAGATGAATATTTAGGCCTATCTAAGAAATTTGGCTTTTGGAGAGATACTCATCTTCATCTTCAAGGTGACTCTGTAAATTATCTAGAAGTCAGATTTTTGATGGATTGGCGTTTTGCGAGCAAAAAAGACTTTTTCATGGAAGAAAGGTATTTTCCTAGAAAACCATACATAGATAATACAGCTGTTCAAATAATTTCTAGCGGACCTGATTCTGAGTGGTGTAGTATAAGAAATACTTACCTTAAATTAATAAGCAAAGCTGAAAATTCCATTTATATTGAGACTCCATATTTTATTCCAGATGAAAGTATCTTAACAGCTCTTAAAATAGCATGCCTATCTGGTGTAGATGTTAAAATTATAATACCTTGTAAGCCAGATCATCCATTTATTTATTGGGCATCTAAGTCCTATATTTGGGAACTTGTAGAATGTGGTGCTAAATGCTACACCTATGACAATGGATTTATTCATAGCAAAATGGTATCAATAGATGGTAAAATGTGTACTATAGGAACTGCTAATATGGATATACGTAGTTTTAATCTAAATTTTGAAGTTAATGCCATAATATATGGTACAATAACTACTTCTGAGGTTGATAAAGCCTTTGAATCAGATATATTGCAAAGTACTTTACTCACTCCTGAACATTATTCTAATAGATCTCTAATAATTAAATTCAAGGAAGCTATATCTAGACTACTATCTCCTATTCTATAAACAGGATTTTAGCTATTCTATAGATCATTTTATTGAGTATAACAAAAGTACTGTGATTATTAAATAAACCGTCATATCTATAACTATTAGAAGTTTAAAATAGATATGACGGTTTAAATTTTTATATTATTAATGGAGCATATATCATCAAAGTTAATAATGCATCAATTAATAAACTTAAAACAAATTTTGATATAAATATTCCCTCAAATTCACTTGTATAAGTACAGTATCCATAACTATATGTTATAACTGCTATTAATATACATAAGACAATACCAACATAAATAGGGGCTATAGCCGGTGGTAACATATATACATATTTAACATAGAACATTTTTATTATAAAAAAGATCTTTGCACAAGTTGTTAATATAGCTACTATTATATATGCAATCTTCTTTTGCTTATTAGATAGCTTATAGTCTAGGAATGTAACTGCTCCACTTAAAACTAAACCTATTGCTATCCATGGGAATCCAACAATTATTATAGATACAAAGCTATTCATAAGTCCCTCAATAGTATAAGTAAGTGCACTTTTCTTCTCTGACTCTCTTGGTAAATTATTTATAGCCTTAAATCCTTCATCTGTTGATGCTATGACAACATCATATAAATCTTCATCTCTAAAACTTAAGTAACTAATATAATCCTCATTTACATAAGGATTAATGCATACTCCTCTTGTTCTTGTAACTGGCTCAACTTTATTTATCTTACCATCTTTTACAACAAAGGATGCTATTCCTCTTCTTTCCTCTTTCTTCCCATAAGAGTTATCTATTGTAGAAAAAAACTTCCCACCTTCTTCGTCAGAGTAAGTTCCTATAGCATTTATTAGTTCATTTGATTCATTAATTCTTGGTTTACTTTCCTTAACCTCACCTCCAGCTATAGGAAACTCGAATAACCTACAAGAGTGAAGTTCACCTTTAACATATTGCTCGAACATTGTATATCCATTTTCTCTATCTGAAGAACAGGACATATTCTTATAAGTAACTCTATTATTCTTAGCTATTTCTTCCACTAATATAGGTTCTGAAACCCTATCTTCATTAAATGTAATTGCTTTAATATATGAGTTGTCTTCCATGTAACATATTAGAAAACCGTCTTTATTCTTACTGGCTGAAATCATGTCTGTATTTTTTGCTGGAATAGATATCATTTTATCTTCTACTGTATTTATTATCTCAAGTTTATCTTTGTAAGCAACTACTATATTGTTATTATCTAATTGATAAGTACTATTTATTCCTTTAATATTCTCTCTACTAACCTCATTTAAATCTTTATCTATATATACCTTTAATAAGTATCCCTCACAATCTTCTATGGAGTTAAGCATTAGTATATACCCATCTACACTTTTAGCGAGTAATACATTGTTTATTAATTCTTCATTAACTTCATATTGTTTATTATTCAAAACTTCTCCTACAGTATTGGTTTCAACAATATTAAGATTTTTATTATTATCATATGCTACAAGTATTCTATTATCTTCTTTCAAAATTACTGGAGCATTTTTCGTTGTTGCAGTTGCTATCCTTACTTCCTTACTCCATGTTTTAGATGGTGGTTGTATTTCTAAATTATAGTTATTCTTATAGTTTCCAGTAAGTATTAATATACACGTCACAATAATAAGAAAAATTAAAAGCATTTTTTTCTTTTTCATTTATATATCTCCTTAAACTATTTATTATTATGCATATGTTTTATATAACTTTAAGAGATTATTTCAATTAATTATAAGAAATAATCTCTTTTTAAATTCTAATTAAACTTTATTATTATATTATAAGAGGTACAAATATCATTAATGTAAACAATGCATCAATTAACATGAATATACTAAACTTACCTAGAAATATGCTCTCAAAATCATCTGTATAGACCATATATCCATATCCATATACAACTAGTCCAATTAAGGAGTTTATCAATATGCCTACAAATGATGGAGCTAAAATAGTAGGTAACATATGTGAATATTGCACATAAAAAGCTTTATTTATAGTATATATTTTCATTACTACAACAATAGTAGCTAGTATGATATACATATACCTTTTCTTTTTATCATCAAATTTGTAATCCATAAAAGATACTGCTCCTGCTATAACTAAACCAGGAACTATCCATCTAAATCCTATTATTATAATATAAGATATACTATACATAAAACCTTCTACTAAATACCCAAGAGATCTCAATCTTTCATCTCTACGAGGTCCATTATTTGCATCCTTAAAATTCTCATTACTAGATGCTATATTAACACTATATAATCCATCCTTCTCAAAACTAAGAAATGCTATATATTCTTCATCATTATATGGATGAATACATAATTCTCTTAGTCTAGTTATCTTCTCTGAACTTGAAACTTCACCATTTTTTATTTCAAAAGAAACTATAGCTTTTTGAAATTCCTTTTTACCAAAAGGCACTCCCATGGTGGCATAAAATCTTGCACCATTTTCTGAATAGGCTCCTTTAGTATTTATAACGTAACTGGATTTATCAACCACAAGCTTACTAACCTGGCCCTCTCCTCCACTTATAGGAAACTCCATTACTTCTGTAGCAAAGTATTCATTTCTATCATATTTCTCAACAAGCAAATATCCATTTTTTGCATCTGAAGACAATGACATTGCTCCATAAGTAATTTTGTCAGTTTTAATCATCTCTTTGATAAGAAATGGCTTTGATACCTTTCCACCTTTAACTGTGAATCCTTTAAATAATTTCTCTTTTTCTAAGTAACATATCAAAAGTTCATCTTTACTTTTATTAGCAGTAAGCATACTTAAGTTTTCTACTGGCACTTCTATATTTTCATTTGATACTGTGTTTACTAACTTAATTTTATCTTTATAGGCTAAAACTATATTTTTACTATCAATTTGTTCAGTAAATGTGATTCCTTCTTCTATTTCTCTTTTTACCAAATTTAACTCTTCATCTAAAACTAACTTTTCTAAATAATCTATACTTAATTTATTAGAATTATAAATCAAAGTATATCCTTTATCAGTTTTGGTAAATATTAAATTCTTAAGTAGTTCTTCTTCTACAGCATATTCTTTAGTTTTAATTTCTTTCCCATTTAAATCTGTTTCACATACTTTAATCTTTTTAGTATCCCCATATGCTACTAATAAACGATTTTCTTCTTTTATGATTACTGGTGTATTCTTTCCTAACCCACTTCCAATTTTTACTTCTTTGCTCCATTTTTCTGACGGTGGCTGTTTCAATAAATTGTAGTTATTTAAATAATTACCAATTACAATTATTAAAAATCCCATTATTATACTTAATAATAATATCCTTTTTTTATTCATATTAACTCTCCCCCAAGGTCTTAATAATTCTCCTTTTTTATCTATTAGTATAAATTATACTCCCGGTATACTGAATATTCAAACACTTTTTGCAAATATTAGCTAATATAATATTTTTTTGTAATAAAATATTTTCTTATGATGATGATTACTTTTGCTTTTATATTTTAAAATTGTATTGTAAAATATACTTATGTTGTAAATAAATTTAATTAGTGAAAGGTATTTATATGCGAAAATCTGGTAAAGTAATTAATTTTGATGATGATAAAGTTTATATAGTAACAAATAATAAAGAATTTGTTACATTAGAGAGAAATGATAAAGCTCCTATTAAAGGTAATATTTATGATGGTACTGTATATGTAGATAGGTCAAATCTTATAAAAGTATTTATAATACTAATATCTATTTGTGCATTAGTATTAAGTTGTATTTATTTTATCTTCTTTTCACCTAGAGCTAATATAATCCTCTCTTTAGATTCCAATATCAAAATAGGTATAAATAGAAACAAGATAGTTAAAATTACAGATTCTAGTGGGTCTACTTTAGGATTGGAAAGTTTAAG
>NZ_DFCF01000024.1:0-22301 GCF_002367465.1 Clostridium sp. UBA3061
AAACATTTTTATTTTCACTTTTTTAATGTAAACTTATCCACGTGTGTTGCAAAATAACTGGAGCTCATAACCGGGATTGAACCGGTGACCTCCACCTTACCAAGGTGACGCTCTACCTACTGAGCTATATGAGCATTCAATACATAATGTATTTATTTTAAAATATTTTTGTCAGTTCCTTATTATAAATGATTTTTTTTTGTTTGTCAATACGATTTCATCTTTGTTCTAAACACTTTTCAAGTTTACGTTTTACTCTCTGAAGTGCATTATCAATAGATTTTGCTTGCCTATCTAAATCGCTGGCAATTTCTTGATAAGATTTACCATCAAGATAAGAATTCAAAACTTCCATTTCTAAGCCTGACAATACTTCTTGTATCTTACTTTCTATGTTCTCCATCTCTTCTCTATCTATTATCAATTCTTCGGGATCAGATACCCTTATACCTGATAATATATCTAATAGAGTTCTATCTGATTCTTCGTCATATATAGGCTTATTCAGTGATATATAAGTATTTAGTGGAATATGTTTTTGTCTTGTGGCAGTTTTTACAGCAGTGATTATCTGTCTTGTTATGCACAATTCTGCAAAAACCTTAAAAGATGCTAACTTATCATCCTTAAAATCTCTTATAGCTTTAAATAAACCAATCATACCTTCTTGATATATATCTTCTTTATCAGCACCAATCAAAAAATATGATTTTGCTTTAGCTTTCACAAAGTTCTGATATTTACAAAGAAGATATTCTAGGGCTCTATTGTTTCCCGTCTTAGCCAGAGCTACTATATCTTCATCTTTTTTACCCGTAAACATGGAGTTTAACTCATCATTGCCACTTGTATTTCCCAACAATATCCCCCCCAAAGCATAAATGACCCTAACTAGAATTATACATTAACAAAATTTAGATAGTCAAGATATATTATCTACTTCTTCTTATCTTTTCTAGCTTTTCTGCCACTTCTTTATCTATGGCCTCCTCAAAAAGATTTCTATTATGAAAACTCTTGTTCTCACACTGCCTAGATATCTTTCTGTTTGTTTCCTCAATCCAACTGTAAAACTCTATAGATGATACTCTATTAGCACCTCTTTGAAATATTAACTGTTGCTCTAAAGAATCAGATGTTACAACATAGACCTCTGATTTTCTCCCTATATGATTTACAGTCCTCTCTATATAACTATCCGCAGTTTCATCATGCTTTGTAAAAACTATAGTCAAATTTCCTTTTCTATCCTTTTTTTCTATACTTCCCTTTACCATATGTGCATCAAATACTAGTGTTATTCTGCACCCTTTAAAGGCTGCATAGTTAAGAAGTAAGTCAATAAGCTTATTTCTTGCAGCTTCGTAACTATAGTCCTTTATAGTATTTAATTCTGGCCAGCTATTAATTACATTATACCCATCCACAAAAATTTGCTTCAACTCTATACCCCATTTACTTCTATTTCAATCTTTGTTTTAATATTTCATATGCTATCATTCCACATGCTACTGATGCATTTAATGAATTAACCTTTCCTACCATAGGTATTTTAACCAACACATCGCACTTTGATTTAGTTAGCTTTGAAATACCTTTTCCTTCACTTCCTATAACTAAAGCTATAGGTCCTTTTAAGTCCGAATCATAGCAGTATTGGGTCCCATGCATATCTGCTCCATATACCCATATCCCAGATTCCTTTAGTTCATCTATAGCTACATTTATATTTGTAACTTTAGCAATTTTTATGTATTCCGTAGCCCCAGCTGAAGTTTTATAAACAGTAGGTGTAACTCCTACATTTTTTCTTTTTGGAATTATTATCCCATGTACTCCACAAACTTCTGCTATTCTTATTATGGACCCAAAATTATGAGGATCTTCAATTTCATCTAATACTAATATAAAGGGATCTTCCCCTTTTTCCTTAGCGTTATTAATTATATCTACTATACCACAATAATTGTATGGAGTTACTATTGCAATTACCCCTTGATGTGCAGCGGTTTCACTTATACCATCTAGTTTTGCTCTATCCACATATTTAACTACTACAGATTTTTCTTTAGCTAATGCTGTAATTACACTTATGGATCCTTTAGTATCTCCTTGTGCTATCATTATATATTCTATTGTTCTATCAGATTTTAGAGCTTCAATAACCGCATTTCTACCTTCAATCATATCTTCTCTTGAGGTTGCATTGAAATTTTCAACTTTTATATTGCTTTGTATGTTTTCATTTCTGTAGAATTGATTATTTCTTCTTTCACTATTTACATCACCTACAAATCTATTATTATCTCTTCTATTTTTCCCTATACGTTTAGGTCTAGCATTTTTACTACCTTGTCTTTTATCTTCCATCCTTATATCACTCCTATCATCTATTTCTATATCAATTTACATTTTATATAGATAAGTACTTATTTCTTATTTCTATAGCCTTACCACAAGTCATAGCTCCTTCTGAACAACTTTCCTTTACACAACTAGGACCGCATCCTTCAAATAAATTTGGTGCTACTTTTTTTACTTCCTTAAGCATAGCATCTGCTAAATCCCTTATTTCCCATTGAGCTCTCATACAGCATCTATGACTAAAGAAATGCATAAGCTCTCTAGCATTCATTGTAACTACAATTTTAGTTGCACATGCATTAGGAAATATATATCTAGCATCCTCAATAGCACTTTTTTCTGCTTTGGACTTTAATGATTTCATCTCTTTTTCTGTGATTTCTTCACATTTTTTTCTTGCTTTATGTTCATTAATATATACATCTAAATTAGAAGCTTTAAGCACTTCAACTAATTTATCATAGTCTTCCTGATCTTTTTTCATCGCCTCTACGAAGATAGCCTTACACTTCTCATCTTTTTCTATAGATGGTGGAATTATATATTCAAAAGCATCTAACTTAACATATCTTTGACTTTGCTGAGAATAAGAAGCAACTCTATGTCTAACCAATTGATGTGTTAAGCTTCTGGATACGCCCTCAATACCAAAAGTAAAGCTTACATGTTCAACTGGAGAGTTATGACCATAACTATTCAACATTTTTATAAATTTACTTGTAGTTTCTTCATCTAACCCTTCTGTTATTTCCTCAATTCCTACTGAACTATAACATAATTTAGCTGCTGCAGCTACTACTTTTTCTGGATTTGGAGTAAACTCCATAAGTTTAACTTTTATCATTATTATCACTCATTTCAATAATTTTATTAAGCAAATAATTTAATCTGTCATTCTTTCCTGAAATGTACAAATATCCTATTACAGCTTCAAATCCTGTTGCCCATCTATAATCACCAACATCTGCGTTCTTAGGAGCACTAGATTTAGTATTTCTTCCTCTCTTAAAAACTGACATTTCCTCTTCGTCAAACACATCTAAAATTAATTTTGCATAATTACTCTGTGATTTTGCTTTGACAAAATTAACAGTTTTTAAATGCAACTGCTGTACTTTCAATGATTTATTTTCCCCTAATAAATAGGTTCTTATAAACACTTCATACACAGCATCACCTATAAATGCAAGAGTTAATGGGTTTATTAAATGTGCTTCTTTTGCACTAAATTTTTCTTTCAATAAATCAAATTCCATATTTTTCTCCTTAATGAGATAAATCCTATTATAATAATTAAACATAATAATTATATATTTTCAAGATTTCATAGTCAAATCTAACTTTTCCCTAACACAATTCTTATTAATGAATTATTAAAAAATATAGTTATTAATAACCCTAATTATTCACTGTCTTCATCTTTTTCTTCTATTTCTAATAGGCCCTATTGAAAATTACAGTGATAGAATATCATTGGCTATTTTCATTTCTTTTAAAATAACAAAATCTCTGAACCCCTTGAGTCCACAACAACTAGTTATATATTTATATAGTTTCCTATTAACATATTTATATAGTTGAATATATATTATATGAAAATATAAATTCTCTTTAAATTTTATTACTTTGATTAACCACATGGCCTTCTAGAAACCAATATTAAAAATTATAGTAAAATAGGACTATATTTTATTAATACAGTCCTATTTACTTACAATGAAATAATTTACTTTATAGCAAATGATTAAAATTTTAAATTATTTGCTATAAACTCTTTTTCTATTCTGTCTACTACATCTTCTATATTTACTTCTTCAATATCTTGATTTTTTCTTAACTTAAATTCAACTATATCTTCAACTACTTTTTTACCTACTGTTACTCTTATTGGAATTCCAATTAAGTCAGCATCCTTAAACTTAACTCCAACTCTTTCATTTCTATCATCTAAAAGTACATCTACTCCTTTAGTTTTAAGATCCTCATAGATTTTCTCCGCTCTATTCATTTGTTCTTCATTTTTAACATTAGCAGGCGTTACTATTACTTTATATGGAGCAACAGCCATTGGCCAAAGGATTCCATTTTCATCATGATGCTGTTCAATTATAGCTGCTACAGTCCTATTAATACCAATTCCATAACATCCCATTACTAGAGGTTTCTCTTTACCATTTTCATCTAAATAGTTAGCTCCCATAGATTCTGAATACTTAGTTCCAAGCTTAAATATATGTCCAACCTCTACCCCTCTTCTAATATTTATTGGGCTTCCACACTTAGGACACATATCCCCCTCTGCTACGAGTTTATAATCTCCTACTATGCCGTTAAAATCTCTTTCATAATTTACATTTTCATAGTGATATCCTGTATCATTAGCTCCAACTATAAAATTACTCATTCTAGTAACTTCTTCATCTACAAGTAGTGTATCTACTTGTAATCCAATTGGACCAGCAAATCCTATTTCTGCTGATGTAGCCTTTAAGACAGTTTCTGCATCTGCCATTTCTAATTCCATAATTCCACCTAATGCATTAGAAACCTTAGTTTCATTTAAGCTTCTATCTCCTCTAACCATTACTGCCACAACTTTGCCATCAGCTTTATATATTAGAGTCTTTGCAAACTTCTTGTTACTAGTATTAAAGAAAGTTACTAACTCTTCTATAGTTCTTACATCTGGAGTTGCTATCTTCTTTAATTCCTTTTCTTCTTCTTTCTCTGCATCTTCCAGTTTAGATGTAGCCTTTTCTGTATTCGCGGCATAATTACAACCAGTACAGAAAGCTATTTCATCCTCTCCTATATCAGATTTAACCATAAACTCTGCTGAACCTGATCCTCCCATAGCTCCTGAATCTGCTTCAACAGCGCTAAATTCTAAATCACATCTAGTAAATATCTTATTATATGCTTCATACATCTTCATGTAAGATATATCTAATCCTTCATTATCTTTATCAAAACTATATGCATCTTTCATTATGAATTCTCTTGACCTCATAACTCCAAATCTAGGTCTTCTCTCATCTCTATATTTGGTTTGAATTTGATAAAGATTTAATGGTAATTGTTTATAAGATTTAATTTCATTTCTCGCTAAATCTGTAAATACTTCTTCATGGGTTGGTCCAAGACAAAAATCTCTTCCATTTCGATCTTTAAGCCTAATCATCTCTGATCCCATTACATCCCATCTTCCAGATTCTTGCCATAGATTTGCTGGTATAAGTGCAGAAGCTAAAAATTCTTGAGCACCTGCTCTATCCATTTCTTCTCTAACTATATTTTCTACATTTTTTAACACTCTAACTCCATTTGGCATGAAAGTGTATATTCCTGTAGCTGATTTTCTTATCATTCCAGCTCTTAACATAAGTTGATGGCTTGCTATCTCTGCTTCACCTGGAACTTCTCTTAGTGTACTTATTAACATCTTTGATAACTTCATCTTCCATTCACCTCGTAATTATATTTATTAATAAAAAAATAGAACCCACCCTAATTAGGGCGAATTCTATCGCGGTACCACCTAAAATTTATACTTCATTTTATAACGGCTCATGCCGGTAGTTAAAACTACTGCTCAGAAGCAGGTTCAAAACGTGTGAAAATCTTTCAGCCGGTGAATTTTCTCTCTGTGGGTATGTTTCTACTATTCTTCCTCATCACATATTAATATTAAATTTTAATAAATATCATTATATCATACATATTTAAATATTGCCTACATATTTATATTTTATTTTTTAAAATATTTTCTCCAATTATCATATCTTCTGGAGTTGTAAGCTTTATATTTAAATAACTACCCTCATAAAGATATACTTTTCTATCAAATTTTTCAACAACCATAGCATCATCAGTAACTTGCTCTTTAGTCTTTCTTAATTTTTCATGGCAGAATAATATAATATCATACTTAAAACACTGAGGGGTTTGAACTATAAAAGCATCCTCTCTATTTAAGGTTTCCTTGGCAAACCCTTCTTTATCCTTAATTTTTATAGTGTCCTTTGATTTAACTCCACAAGTACATGCACCATATTTTTCAGCATTCTTAATGCCATCA
Organism: Clostridium sp. UBA3061; assembly: GCF_002367465.1. Taxonomy (NCBI): domain Bacteria; kingdom Bacillati; phylum Bacillota; class Clostridia; order Eubacteriales; family Clostridiaceae; genus Clostridium; species Clostridium sp. UBA3061. The sequence goes on from NZ_DFCF01000024.1 coordinate 6,443, forward strand.
TTTATTATATTCTCAGTAACAAATGGTCTAGCTCCATCGTGGATTAATACTATGTCACAAGGTTCTATTGCCTTTAATCCATTGTATACAGAGTCTTGTCTTTCCTTACCACCTTTTACTAAAGCTCTAACTTTTTTAAGGTCATATTTTTCAATTATATTCTTTTTACAATACTCCATCTCATCTTCTGCACACAGAACTATAATATCATCTATATTTTTATTGTCAGAAAAAGCCCTTATAGTATGATATAATACTGGTTTTTCTGCCAAAGTCAAAAACTGCTTGTTTACATTTGATCCCATTCTTTTCCCTTGTCCTGCAGCCAATATTATCGCTGTATTTTTTCTCATAATTCCTCCAATAAATTAACCTTAAACTAATCATAAATTAGCGCTTAATTTTTCTTAATAAAAAACTATTGTTCCTTTGGTTTTGCAAATATCATTCTTCCTGCTGCTGTTTGAAGTACTGAAGTAACTACTACAAATATATTTTCACCAATATATTTTCTACCTTCTTCAATGACAATCATAGTTCCATCATCTAAATATGCAACCCCTTGACCTGACTCTTTTCCATCTTTAATTACCTGTGTTTTCATAACTTCTCCTGGTAATAAAACAGGTTTTACAGCATTTGCTAACTCATTAATATTTAATACAGGTACTCCCTGAAGTTCTGCAACTTTATTTAAGTTATAATCATTAGTAATTACCTTTCCATTCAATACTTGAGCAAGTTTAAGTAATTTAACATCTACTTCCTTAATATCTTCAAAATCGCCTTCCCATATTTCTACATCTATACTTAACTCTTTCTGTATTTTATTAAGTATATCTAATCCTCTTCTTCCTTTTGTCCTTTTTAAAGAATCTGAAGAATCCGCAATATGTCTAAGCTCATCTAAAACAAAAGTAGGAATTACTAAAGTACTTTCAATAAAACCACTTTGACATATATCAAATATTCTTCCATCAATTATTACTGATGTGTCTAACACCTTAGGGCTTAACTTATCTCCAACATTCTTTATCTTAGAATCCTTATTAGCTCCAGGCTTTTTAAAGCTTGTAAACACATGTATAATTTCATCTTTTTTTCTTACGCATATATCTGCAAATAAAACAGTAATTATTACCGTAACAATTACAGATATTATGGTTATTATTATCGAATCCACTCTAATAAGTGTAGATAATAATACTGATATTATAAGTCCAATTAAAGCTCCTATACCTGCAAATACAATATCTACTATTGGAATCTTTTGAGCAGACCTTTCTAAGTATTCCATAGCTTTAACAATTCCTGAGTTTATAAAAGGTGAAATAAAATAAAATATAAGTCCAATAAAAATAATACATAATACAACAAATATTATTGAAATAAAACCTGTATTGTTTATTCCTAACTTAGGTAAAAGTTCCGTAGAATTTCCCCATGCACCTAAAACATATCCTAATGTTCCTCCTATTAAGGTAAACAAAGCCCTTAATATTTTCTTTAACACCACAGCACCTCCTTAATTTTTAACCTATATTGTGATTATTTACAAATTTTCTCCATAATATCCTACTAAATTAAATATATATTATCATTAAATACATTTCAATGGATTATTAGAATATTAACTAAAATTTGATTAACTGTATATAATATTAACATTTAAAATATTTGATATTCTCAATTAATAATTAACAAATAATTTTCAATATAAAAATATTTGTCAATACTCACATTTTCTACTTCTTCACATAAAATAAATTGTTAACAGTAAAATTACCCCCTATGAATAATAGTAATATTGATATATTATATAAATAAAGGTATTCCAAGTAAGTAACTTTATTTATAAAGGAGTGAAAGTTATGAAGGATCTAATATTTGATGAATTTCAAAATTCTGTAGATAGTTCTTTATTAAGACATAAAAGTATACTTGACATACTAAGCAAATTGCAGGAATCTGAAAGTAGAGTTAACAGATCCGTAGTAAAAGCTGTTACTAGTTGCGGTTGTGTTAAAATTAAAGCTGAAAAACAGGGTATAAATTATTCATTGAACGATGATAAGGAAAACACCATAGATAAATTAACCTTAGATGATTTAGAAATACCTCTTAGTTCTCATATACAAGGAGAGCTATGTGATAATTGCCGTAAAATCATCGAACGAGAAATAGGCAATCACTTATTCTATATAACTTCCTTATGCAATAGTTTAGATATAAACTTATATGATGTACTTCTAACTGAATACAAAAACATAACTACCTTCGATAAAATTAATTTAAGATAGCAAATATAGCACAAACTTAATTGCTTTGTGCTATATTTGTTTATCTAATATAAATTGCTCTTTTAATCTTCTTAGACCATTTTTAATGGTTTTAGCTCTTGCTTCTCCTACCCCATCAACTAAATCTAATTCATCATAAGATGCTTTCATTACCACTTGAAGTTCTCCGAAATGTTTTATTAGATTTTCTATAATTGCCGATGGTAATCTAGGTATTTTATTTAATATTCTATATCCTTTTGTAGATATTAAATTATCCACTAAAGGAACACCACCATATCCTAATACCTTAGCTATCATATCAAGATCCAATAACTCTATAGCTGATAACTTTTCTATATTCCTATAAACATCAAGATATCTTTCAGCATCACTACAATAGTCTCTCACAAGAAATACTCCCTCTTGTTCAACGCCCTTGATTAATTCTCCTAATTGCATAGATATAAGTCTACCTTCATTCCCCAATTCACATATGTACGTTTCTATCTCACAAACTATTCTCATAACCATTTCATTTCTCTGTATTGCTGTGACTACATCTAAAAGGGTCGATAAATCTTGTAACTCCAGTAAGTTTAGATTACTTATTACTCTTTCTAAAACTAACTGATATTTTTCTAAGGTTTGAATAGCTTGATTAGCCTTAGCTAATACATCACTACTTTCTCTAAGGACATATTTTATATCATCTTTATATACAGTGATTATATTCCTTCTTTGAGATATTGCTACTACTATATCACCAGTTTCCTTTGCAACTCTTTGAGCTGTTCTATGTCTAGTTCCAGTTTCTTGAGTAGTTATAGATGGATTTGGCATCAACTGTGTATTAGCGTATAATATCCTCTTTAAGTCACTACTTATAACTATAGCTCCATCCATCTTTGCTAGTTCATATATATATGCTGGAGTATATTCTGATTTTATTGAAAATCCTCCATCTACCATATCTAATATGGCATTACTATCACTTAATACTATTAATCCTCCAGTTTTAGCTCTTAATATATTATCTAATCCTTCCCTCAGTAGGGTTCCCGGGGACATAATTTTTAGTATTTCCATAAGTTCTTTTTGCTCTTGTTCCCTCATTATTTTCCTCCATTATTAATTTAACACTTTACTGTTCTCTTATATATTATTAAAAAATCTTTGACACTGCTTCTCTAACTGTATCCACTCCAATTAAATTTATTCCCTTATTAGTTATTTTTGCTTTATTTTTATTGGGTAGTATTATACTAGTAAAGCCCATCTTTATTGCTTCATTTATAATTTTTTCTGCATGAGCTATAGGCCTAACTTCTCCAGTTAACCCTACTTCTCCTATAATTAATAAATTTTCTATTTTAATTTCCTTTGCTTTGACACTAGATATTAACGCTAAAACTATTCCTAAATCTCCATATGTACCGTCAATGTTAAGTCCACCTACCACGTTAACATACACATCACTGTTATAAAAAGGAACTCTTAATTTTTTTTCTAATACCGCTAATATCAAACTTAATCTCTGGTTATCAACGCCTACTGCAGTTCTACGTGGCATCGGAGCTTTAGTTTCACTTGCTAAGGCTTGAATTTCTACTAAAATAGGTCTAGTTCCTTCAACTATCCCAATGACTACTGATCCTTCCTGTTGCATAGATTTTTCTTGCAAAAATACTGAAGATGCATCATTTACTTCCTCAAGACCACTTTCTCTCATTTCAAACACACCAATTTCACTAGTAGTTCCAAAACGATTTTTTATGGTTCTTAATATTCTAAACTCTTGTGTTCGCTCTCCCTCAAAATATAGAACTGTATCCACCATATGTTCAAGAACTCTTGGTCCAGCCAATTCTCCTTGTTTAGTTACATGGGCAACAATAAATAATGGAATATTCTTTGTCTTTCCTATTCTCATTAAATCATTAGTACATTCTCTTACCTGAGATACACTCCCTGGAGCAGAAGAAATAGTTGGTTTATATAATGTTTGAATAGAATCTATTATTATAAACTTTGGCTCCATTTCAGTTATATGCTCTTCTATAATATCTATGTTGGTTTCCGATACCACATAAAGTTCTTTTCCTGTAGCTTTCAGACGTTCTGCTCTCATTTTTATTTGCTCTTCTGACTCTTCTCCAGATACATACAGAACTTTTCCATACTTCAGTGAAATATTACTGGCACTCTGTAGCAATATAGTAGACTTACCAATACCAGGATCTCCAGATATTAAAGTTAATGATCCCTTTACAAGTCCACCACCTACAACCCTATTTAATTCCCCAATTCCTGTATCTAACCTTTCATATTCACTGGATTTTACATCCGTAATATTCTTTGGCTTATTTCCAGAAGACATAGTAACTGACCTTTTAAAAGTAGTTACTGCTTCACTTTTAACTTCTTCTCCCATAGTGTTCCAGCTATTACATCCAGGACATTTTCCATACCACTTTGGAGCTTCATAGCCACACTCATTACATATATATACTTTTTTAATCTTTGCCATAATCTGCTCCTTAAATTTTTTATATTAATTTATTATTTCTTAACAGTTAATTAAAATACTTATTATACTATGAGTTTAACCATTATTTTATATAGTAAATTATATTGTTCTTAACTATAAAAAAACCACTTATATAAAGTGGTTAAAAATATATGGTATTATATCTATCATAATTATATACCCATTTTTGTTTAAACACAATGAAGTAATTAGCTACACTTAATAAACTTCAACTCGTCTTTTTCAACTGTTATTTGTATGATATCACTCTTTTTGAAATTTCCTTTAAGAATCTCATCAGATAGTCTATCCTCAATCATATCAGTTATAATTCTTCTTAAGGGTCTAGCTCCGTACTCTTTATCTCTTTTTTGTTTACTTATGAATGTTTTAGCTTCATCTGTAAATCTTAATATAATATCATTTTGCTTAGCTCTTTCACATAGATTATTTGTGATTATATCAACAATTTTAATTATGTGTTCATCTTTAAGTTTATGAAACACTACTATATCGTCAATTCTATTTAAAAGTTCTGGCTTAAAGATATTCTTTATTTCGCCAAGTATAATTTCTTTCATATTTTTATATTCATTATCACAATTTTTATCATCAGATAATCTTTCAAATCCTATAGAACGGTGTTTTTTTATAGTAGATGCTCCTGCATTAGAAGTCATTATAATTATAGTATTCCTAAAATCTACAACCCTTCCCTTAGAATCAGTAAGTCTTCCATCTTCCAGTACCTGAAGTAAAATATTAAATATATCTTCATGTGCCTTTTCTAGTTCATCAAATAGTATTACCGAATATGGACTTCTCCTAACTTTCTCTGTTAATTGACCTCCTTCATTAAACCCTATATAACCTGGTGGTGAACCAATTAGCTTTGATACAGAGTGTTTCTCCATATATTCCGTCATATCTATTCTAATTATTGAATTTTCATCATCAAACATAGTTTCTGCAAGCGCTTTAGATAATTCAGTTTTTCCTACCCCTGTTGGTCCTAGAAATATAAAACTCCCTATAGGTCTCTTGCAATCTCTTAGTCCTACCCTTGATCTCCTTATGGCCTTTGCAATAGCTTCAATAGCTTCATCCTGACCTATAACTCTTTTATGAAGAATGTTCTCTAAATTTAATAATCTATCAGTTTCTTTAGATGTAAGTTTCTCTAAAGGTATTTTAGTCCATGTTGATAAAACTTTTGCAATCTCTGCCTCATCTACCGTTATCTTGATTTCTTCATTACTTTCTACTAACGTTCTTTTTCTAGAGTTTAATTGTTGTCTTAATTCATATTCTTCATCTCTAATGGATGCTGCCTTTTCAAAATCTTGAATATCTATTGCTTGTGATTTTTCTTCAATTTTTTTCTTAAGCTTCTGCTCCAAAATTCCAACTTCATTTCTTTGTAAATTTTCTATTCTACTTTTAGCCCCTGCTTCATCTAAAAGATCTATTGCTTTATCTGGTAGGTATCTATTTGATATATATCTATCTGACAAATTTACTGCTGCACTTATAGCTTCATCTGTAATTCTAATTGAATGATGTTCTTCATACTTATTCTTTAACCCTTTAAGTATTTGGATAGCATCTTCCTTAGAAGGTTCTTCAATTATAATTGGTTGAAATCTTCTTTCTAAAGCAGAATCCTTTTCAATATACTTTCTATATTCATCTACGGTTGTCGCTCCTATGCATTGAAGCTCACCTCTTGCAAGGGCAGGTTTTAAAATGTTAGAAGCATCTATTGCCCCTTCCGCACCACCAGCTCCTACTATAGTATGAATTTCATCAATGAATAAAATAATATCCTCACTCTTACAAACTTCAGCCATTAAAGATTTTAACCTATCTTCAAATTCTCCTCTATACTTTGCTCCTGCAACCATAGAAGCCATGTCTATACTTATTACTCTCTTATTTAATAACATGTCTGGTACACCATCACTTTGAATTTTTTGTGCTAATCCCTCAACTATGGCTGTCTTGCCCACTCCAGGATCTCCAATTAAACATGGATTATTTTTTAGCCTCCTACATAATATTTCTAAAACTCTTTCTGTATCCCTTTCTCTTCCTATAACTGGATCAAGCTTATTTTCACTAGCATATCTAGTTAAATCCTTCCCATACTTATCAATCATTGGAGTTTTATTTCTTTTAGACTTGTATGGCTCCTCTATTTTCATTTCAGTTCTACTGTCATGAAAGTCAGAGTTACTACTTAATGATATTTCACATTGTTTTTTATTGTAGGATAACATTCCTAGCAACTCATTGAAGTTTGTTCCTAAATTATCTAATATTGTATAAGCTACGCCCTCTTCTTCTTTAAGTATAGCTAATAATATATGCTCCGGAGATACAAATTTATCATTTAAATTTCTGGCTTCTACTAAACTAACTTCCATCAGCTTTTTAGTTCTAGGAGTAAAATATATCTCTTCTGGATATATCTCATCCTCACCATAGCCAACTAATTTTTCTATTTTATCTTTAATCTTTATTTCATCAACACACATATTTTCTAGCGCCTTAGCTGCTATGCCGCCCTCTTCCACAATACCTAATAATACATGTTCAGTGCCTACATATCCATGTCTAAATCTTTTCGCTTCTCCGTGAGCATACATCAATGCTTGTCTTGCTCTATCATTATATTTATTAAACATTACACTAACCCCTTTATCTATATAGCAAAATGCTAATACTATAATATTTAGTCTATCCAATTCCAGCAATGACAAACCATAATTTGTAATTATTTTTAAAATATATTTTTAGAAAACGTATATAAATAAAGTACCTTCCCTATTGGAAAAGCACTTTATTTATATATTTTCTATCTTTGTATAAAGTAGATATAGCATTGTCATAATCATAATACTCTATTTTAATGCATTTTTCTTCATAACATCTTATTTTAACATTTAGATTTTCATTTAAAATTACATCAATAAGAGCACCATCTTTATCATAGCTAAACTCCTTTAAATCATTTAATAGTTTGTCTATATTTTCTTTGTTTCTAATCATCTTTTCCTCCAGTATTATAAATAACTTTAATTTCATATAATAGATTATTTTAAGTAAAAATCATATTATCATATGATTTTTACTTAAATAAATAACATAATATGATTAGATTATTAAAGATATATCATTAATAATTTTAAAACTCTAATTCCGAATCATTAAAATATCCATTAAACTGTGAGTTATACAACCTAGCATAAATTTCACCACTATTAATCAATTCTTTGTGAGCACCTTTTTCAACTATTCCCTTATTTGTTAATACTACAATCTCATCTGCATTTTTAACAGTTGATAGTCTATGAGCAACTATAATAGATGTTCTTCCCTTAGATAACCTTTCTAAAGATTTTTGAATTATAAGCTCTGAAGTATTATCAAGAGCTGATGTAGCCTCATCTAATATTAATATAGGCGGATTCTTTAAAAATACTCTTGCAATAGATATTCTTTGCTTTTGACCCCCAGATAACTTTACTCCTCTTTCCCCTACATAAGTTTCATATCCTTCTGGTAGTGACATGATAAAATCGTGAATATTAGCATTTTTAGCTGCTTCAATAACCTCATCATCGTCAGCTTCAGGATTTCCATAGAGAATATTATCTTTTATAGTTCCTGTAAATAGAAATACATCTTGCTGTACTATTCCTATGTTTTTTCTCAAGGACTTTAATGTTATGTCCTTAATATCTTCTCCATCAATGGTAATTTCTCCTTTATTTAGTTCGTAAAATCTTGGAATTAAATGACAAATAGTTGTTTTACCACCACCAGACGGTCCAACTAATGCTAAAGTCTTACCTTTTTCTATTTTTAAATTTATATTAGATAATATTTCTTCACTACCTTCATATTTAAAGGTAGCATTTTTAAACTCAATTTCACCTTGTACATCTTTAAATTCTCTTGCATTATCACTATCTACTATGTCTGGTTTAGTATCCATTAACTCTACAAAACGCTTAAATCCTGACATACCTGATTGATATTGTTCCACAAATGATGTTAATCTTCTTATTGGTTGCATAAAATATGCTACATATAAAAAATAAGTAGATAGATCAATTACGCCTAATTCCCCTTTATATACGAAGTAACCTCCAAACCCTAAAACAACTACATTTAGCATGTCTACAAAAAATCTCATTCCAGACATGAACTCTGCCATATATTTATAAGCAGAAGATCTACTAGTTCTAAATTGAGTATTTCCTTCATCAAACTTTTCCATTTCATATTCTTCATTAGTAAAAGATTTAGCAACTCTTATTCCTGATATACTATTTTCTAGCTTAGTATTAACTACAGCTATCTTCTTTCTAACATCATAAAATGCCTTGGACATTTTCATTCTCTTAGTCATCGTAAATATTATAATTATAGGTATACAAGCAAATATTATTAATGTTAATTTTATATTTATAGCACATAGTAACCCAAAGGATCCTATAAGCATTATTATTGAAATAAATACATCTTCCGGTCCATGATGTGCCAGCTCAGAAATATCCATTAGATCATTAACAATACGTGACATAATATTTCCAGTCTTATTATCATCAAAATAGCTAAATGGTAATGTCTGTAGATGGGCAAAAACTTCTTTTCTCATATCATATTGAAGCCTTACACCCATTACATGACCCCAATAATCTATTATATAATTTGCTATAAGCTTAACTACATACAATAATACTAAGACAATTGTAAATATTAATATTGTTCTTAGATTCTTATTAGGAATTGCATCCTTTAATAGGTAATTTGTAAACATAGGAAATACTAAATCCATGGCTGCTACTAAAAATGCACATATCATATCAATTATAAATAGAGTTTTGTGTGGCTTGTAATAAGATATAAATCTCTTTAACATTAAAATTCCTCCATATCTCCTAGTAAAATTAAAAAAATTGTTCTATAAACATGTTTTAAGCCCCAGCAGAAAAACTCCTTCTACTGAAGCTTAAATTCTCTATGAACTTATTAAAATACTCTTTAATTAATCTACATAAATCTTCAACAAAAAAACTTTCACTTCTAAGAAATTAATCATTATTTTTACTCATAAACATTTCTATATCTTCTATACTTTTAATTATATGAGCAGAAAGATTTACATAACCATCCTCTGTAACCAGAATATCATCTTCAATTCTAACACCTATACCTTCTTCTTCTATATAAAGTCCCGGCTCGTCTGTAATAATCATACCTGGTTTAAGCTCTATATTTCTCGGTCCTACATCATGGGTATCTAATCCTAATGGATGTGCTACACCATGATAGTAGTATTTATTTAACTCTGAGTCTTCCTTTATAAGGCCAATTCTCTTACATCCCTGAGCAAGAACTCTTTTAGTTATGTCTTGTAATTCACCAGTAGTAATTCCTGGTTTTACTGCTTTCATAACAGTTTCATTAGCTTCTAATACAATATTATATACTTCTTTTTGTCTTTCTGAAAACTTCCCATTGATAGGAAAAGTTCTACTTATATCCCCATTGTAATATTTATATTGTGCCCCTAAGTCTAAAAGCATAAGCTCTCCATCTTCAGTCTTAGTATTATTATCTACATAATGAAGTATAGTTGCATTCTTTCCAGTGGCTGCAATAGTTGGAAATGCAAAATCCTTAACTCCATTTTTCTTTAAAATATAATTAAAATATGCTTCAATTTCATACTCTTTCATGCCTGGTTTAGCATTACTCCATATTTCTTTTATCCCTTCATAAGTTATATCTATAGCTTTTTTAATTAATTCAATTTCTTCTTCTCTTTTTATAGTTCTAAGTAAAGCTATATCATGATATATATTTTTAACTCTTACATATGGATATCTTTTCATAATATCTACCGCAAAATTTTGAGATGATGTTTGTGGAATATTAAATTCTTGTCTTTCTAAATCTAAATACACATTATCAATATTAAATCTATCAAAATAACTTGCAATAGTACTTTCAAAATCTTTTAAAAACTTAATATCCTCTATACCTGAAACTTCTTTTGCTTTATCTTCACTTATTGTTTCGCCAACCCATTTAGCCATAACAGGATCATTCTCTTGTATAAATAACATTTCTGACACTTTGCCATTAATATTTATAATCACCATAATTACTTTTTCTTCATCAATACCGGTTAAATAATAAAAGTTTCTGTTTGGTGTAAATGGATAAGTCTCATCTGCGGACTTATAAGGAGCTTGTCCAGCAAAAAAGATAGCTATAGAATTTTGAGAAAGCACATCCCCTAACTTTTTTCTGTTAGTAACATAAAAAATCTTATTCATAATTAATCCCCTTTTCATCATTATTTTCTATAAACCCCAATAATTATTATATACCATATATTATAATATATCTAATATATACTAAAACTAATAAGTGAAGTGGATAAAACCCATAAAATAGAAATTGTACTTTTTTACCTTCACTCCCATTGTAATGATAAATAAAAAATAAACTATTAATGCAAGTTGCTTGAAGAAAAACTCTAAAGTTTACTCCAAATGGTTCCATAAAATATTTTAAATATGGTATAGTATATAAAAAATTCAATCCTATCATAGAAAGAGTTAATTTTTTAAAATTCTCTTTAAACATCTTAAAGCATAATATGATACAAACTCCATATATTGCATAATCAGATTGAAATTTCTCTAAGATATATAGTATTCCTAATATAATGACAAATTTAATTATATATATAGAAATATCAAATACTTCTTTGGATATCTTAATATCATGCTTTAACTTGTAATAATGAACTTTTTTGTCTAGTATTATCATAATAAATATTCCTGAAAGAAGTGTAAAAAATACATTTAGTCCTTTAGTCTCAAATGCTAGCATGTAAGGTATTTGTGATATGATAGCTAAAATAAATAGCCTAAACATATATCTTTTTATATTCTTAGTCCTACTATATCCCTCTGTTATTAAAAATGCATATATAGGAAATGCCACTCTTCCAATGATTCTAAAAAACATTATCTCTGGAAAAAATATGGCTCCTGTATGATCAATTAGCATAGTTACACAGGCCAATAGTTTAAGCGAGAAACTATCCATAACTTAACAATCCCCCAATGATTATCTTTCTATTCATTATATTCTTTCACTTGATATTCATGGTGTGATATATCTGCACACTGCACTATCTTATGTATTTTATCATCAAACTCTATAGTTGTAAGGCTTGTCTGCTTTATGTATGGCTCCATCCAAAAATTACTTATATCGATATTTTCTAAACTACAAAGTAATGCTTTTATAGGCATAGTATGTGTAACTATAAGAATACTTTTTCCTGTATTTTCTTCTATAATATCCATAATTGCTTTATCAATTCTTTCAATGAGCTCTTCAATGGTCTCTCCATCGCCTACAGGTTTATATATTTCTGGTTTATTCCAATAATTATAATATTGCTCTGGATACATTTTCTTTATTTCATCTTGGTTCAATCCTTGGAATTTACCTAACTTCAATTCTCTTAGTCCATCATGACTTATAAGTTCAACACTCTTATTTTCATTAATTATTTCTGCTGTCTTATAGGCTCTACCACTAGAACTTGAGTATATCTTGTCTAAATTAATTCCCTTTAATCTCTCTCCAAGCCATTCTGCTTGTTTTACTCCTAGCTCTGTTAAAGGAGAGTCATTCCAACCTTGCATCCTCCCTTCTACATTCCATTGAGTTTGTCCATGACGAGTTAAATATACAGTTGTTGTCACTTCTTCTCCTCCTACACTAAATTAAAACTTATTAATATACCAATTTTAATATAACTTATCTAAATATGCAAATATATCACATTTAAATTCTATGCTTATACATTGAATTCATATCTAAGAATATTAAGGTTTTTATATAAGTAAAAAAATATGCAAATAGTAAGTCCTCTTAAAACTTACATACTTGCATACTATCTAAAGCCTACTAATTATACTAGCACATTAATCCTTATAAATATCAAATTTCTCTAATTGTATTCTATTAGGTAACACTTTTGTATCATGAAACAACTCATCTAGTAGCATAAGATTATCGTTTTGCTCAACAATTTTATGAGATCCAATTCCAAATTCATCTTTTAATAATTTTTCATCTTCGTTTTGTGGCATGAATATAGTACTTACCATCATTTCTTCCTCCTCTCTCAACTATATCAAATTTATCACTTTCCAAAATGTTACATAATACTTTTGCATCTTCTACTTTGGCTTCGCTCATCTCAATTTGGAAGTTATCTAACGGTCCAATTATTCCCATATAGTCATGTATAGAACTATAATCGCTTAATCTAATCTGTCCATATATATTCATTTTATAGTCTGACATAAACAACCCCCTATTATATAATTATTTATAGTTTGTTAAAGTTCATATATTTTTATACATTATTATTTAAGTCATATATTCTTTGAAGTATTAAATATCTAAAAGTAATTAATTATATATTAACCCACTGCACAAAAAATAAACCCAGTGATAAAATTTCTATTATCACTAGGTTTATCTATTTATATAAAATTAGAATATCTACACAAAATTTATACTATTTTTATGCTTCCTTTTTATTTTCGGATACAATTTTATCTACTAAGTCACCTGGAACTTCTTCATATCTTTCAAATTTACTTCTAAAGCTTCCTCTAGCACCTGTTATACTTCTTAAATCAGTAGCATAGTTATACAATTCAGCTTGAGGTACTTCACTAATTATTCTTTGTCCCTTTAATCCCGGCTCCATTCCTAGTATTCTTCCACGTTTTTTATTTATATCAGCTATAACATCTCCCATATAATCATCTGGAATATCTATCTCTAGGTACATTATTGGTTCTAAAAGAATTGGATTTGCCTCTTGAAGACCTCTCTTATAAGCTAGAGAAGATGCTATTTTGAATGCCATTTCTGAGGAATCTACTGGATGGAATGAACCATCATGTAATGTTGCCTTTAATCTTATAACTGGATATCCTGCAAGTACTCCATGAAGTATACAATCTTTAAGCCCCTTCTCTACAGCTGGTATATATTGTCTAGGAACAGCACCTCCTACTACTGCATCAACAAATTCTAATTCATCTTCACCATCATTTCTAGGCTCAAATTTAACCTTTACATCTCCATATTGTCCATGTCCACCTGACTGTTTCTTATGTTTTCCCTGTACATCTGCAATTTTTTTGATTGTTTCTCTATATGGCGTTTTAGGAATTCTAAGACTTACATCTGCCCCAAATTTATTTTTCAATTTACTTACTAAAACTTCTAGATGTGTTGTACCAATACCTGAAATTACTACTTCAGCATTTTCTATATCTCTTGATATTGAGAATGTAGGATCTTCTTCCAATAATTTTGAAAGTCCACTTGATATTTTATCTTCATCTCCCTTTGTATTAGGTATTACAGCTCTAGAATATACTGGTAACGGAAATTTCATTCTATTAAACACAATAGGTCTGTTTGAAGCACATATGGTATCTCCAGTACTAGTAAATTGTAATTTTGAAACCGCTCCAATATCTCCAGCTTTTATTTCTGTAGTAGGATATTGTTTTTTTCCTTTCATAAAATATAGAGATCCAAGTTTTTCGTCTTTTTCTTTAGATGAATTGAATACAACAGTATCTGATTTTGCAGATCCTGTTATAACTCTAAACATAGATAGCTTACCAATGAATGGATCAACTATTGTCTTAAATACCAATGCAGAAAATGGTTCTTTTTCATTGATTTTTATATTTATAAATGCATTGTTTTTAATATCTTTAGCCATATATAAGTTAGTCTCTATTGGAGATGGAAAACATTCTACTATATCTTCTAATAATGTTTCAGTTCCTATACTTGCTATAGCTGAACCACACATTATAGGGCATATATCACCTGTAGATGACCCTTTGATTAACCCATGATATATATCTTCTTCACTTAATTCCCCATCATTAAAATATTTATCTAACAAAACTTCATCAGTTTCTGCTACCGCTTCCATGAGCATTTGTTTACACTCTTCCACTTTATCTCTTAACTCCTCTGGGATTTCTCCTTCTTCCATAGTATGAGTCTTAGGATTAAATATTCTAGCTCTATTAGATATAATATTTACTATACCCCTAAGTTCTGTTTCTTTTCCTATTGGGTATTGTATAGGCACAACAGACATACCAAACTTGTTTTTTAATTGCTCTAAAACTTTTTCAAAGCTACTATTCTCACGGTCTAATTTGTTCACAAATATAGCTCTCGGTAATTTACGCTCAACTGCATAATTCCATGCCTTCTCTGTTCCTACCTCAATTCCTGCAACTCCACACACAGTTATCATTGCCATATCGATAGCACTTAGTCCTTCAATTATTTCTCCTTCAAAATCAAAATAACCTGGCATATCTACTAAGTTAATTTTAACATCTTTCCATTCACAATGAGCAACAGCTGTAGAAATAGATATTCCTCGCTTTTTTTCTTCTACATCATAGTCACTTACAGTAGTTCCATCCTCAATTTTTCCAATTCTATCAATCTCTTTAGTATAATATAGTAAACTTTCCATCAAACTTGTTTTGCCCGAACCACTATGACCAATTATTCCCACATTTCTTAAATTATTAATTTTATACTCTTTCATAAGGCGTACCCCCTAAATTTAATTTGGATGTATTAAGTTTATAAAATTGTATTAAATATATATTTTATTCTATGCATTATCAAAATTTCCTCTAAATGTTAGAATATTTATAATATTTAATCAATTATAAATAGAATAAAGCCATAATATAGCTTTATATCTATTTATATTTCTTAAATTAACTAATATTCTTTCCTTATAAAAATATCTTATAACAACACTGTTTGTACTTTTTTGAAGTGATAGCATTTTATTTTTTAAACAATAAAAAAAGTAGATAATTAACAAAATTATCTACATAAAATTTATAATTATAAGAAATGGCTCCGCGAAGAGGAT
>NZ_DFCF01000008.1:0-190105 GCF_002367465.1 Clostridium sp. UBA3061
CGGGAATTCTTTTACGCTTACAACATTAAAACGTCATTACTCATTAAGTATCACCTCCCTTCATAAAAGAGGTAAGTGATACCAGTAGCCCACAGTTAGCTGTAAAATTGTACTTTAGAATTATACCATAAGTGAAATTCTAAATCTATGATTTAGTTAATTGAACTTACTCCTATGAACGTATGTGAATAGTGAGTTTCCTCTTATGTAGAATATATAAATAAGAATAAAATGGGAAAACCTCATTTATAATAGCTACGGTGCACCATACTATAAATGATGTAGCTCTTTTCTAATCGCAAAGAGGAATTGTCCTGAAATTATCGAATAAATATATAATTAGAAATATTTATATATTTGGGAGGATTTTATGGAAGATAGTACAAAAAAAATAAAGTTAAGTTTTTGGAAGAAAATAATAGGTAGCATTCAAGGAATAGCGCATTATGAGAATGTGTTAAAAGAAACTACTGGAAAGGCAGTACTATATTTGCTATTAATATCGTTGTTTCTTGGAGCTATTGGATCTATAAGAGGATCTATTGAGGTTAATAATGGCATATCAGAGTTTATAAAAATATATAATGATAATTGTCCAAACTTTGAGCTTATAAATGGAGAGTTAAGTGTTGAGGGCGTTATGCCAATGGTTTTATCAGAGGATGAAGATAATTATATTATTATAGATACAACTAACAGCACTAATCCTGCTGTTCTAGATTCTCATAGTAAAGGTATTTTAATACTAAAAGATAAAATTATTCAAAAAGAGAACCAATTACAAACTCAAGTAATCGAATTTAAATCATTACAAGGATTAACCATAAATAAAGATATAGCATATAGCTACTTCCATTATGCAAAGATTATTATACCATTTATTTTTATTGTAAATATCCTTGGGTATTTCTTGGGTGGACTCTTAAGTGCTCTATTGTTAGCTCTATTTGCTCTTATAATCAATGGAATTTTTAAAACAAAATTGAAATATGGACAGTTGTATAGATTAAGCATTTATGCACTAACTACTCCGCTTATAATAAATACAATCTTGAAAATTTTAAGTATAGAACATTTTAGTTTCTATTGGTTAGTATATCATACTATAGCTTATGTTTATATTGGCTTTGCACTGAACAAACTAAAAAGTTCTAAGAATAATATTTCATTAGGTGTATAAATCAAATAAAAAGGTTAATGTCATAAATATTTTGGTTAATGGTACCATAAGTAACGATGACTCTCTATATTATATATGTTTAGGGTATTAAAATTCCCTTTATGATATGCAATGAAAAGTATATTAAGGTTAAAAAATGAAGCTACAGATTGTATAAAAATCTGTAGCTTTTTCTACGTTAATCAGAATTGAAGATATATAGTCCATATTGTAATCGGATTTACATTAGTTATCTCATAACCAGTCAATATATTATATAGAAAAAACAGTGGTTTATCAATATAATATGTTAAAAAGCTTGAAATAATGAGTGTTAAGTAGATAATATATATGCATCCTATTTGGATGTATTTTGTACATTTGTAATAACTAACCTAAACGAATATAATTAATTTCGTTGGTTAGGAAATTTGTAAATTGAAATTGAGGTGTTGATTATGTTGTCAATGTTAGCAGACTTAAGAGAAAGTGACAAGGTACAGTATGGTGCTAAAGCAAGTGCGTTAGGAGAGTTAATAAGAAGCGGAGAAAAGGTTCCAATTGGCTTTGCATTATCTTTAGAATTTTTCATGCGGTTTCTTGAATATAATAATTTTTCCTATAGTGCTGGAGACTATTTAACTTATAATGCAGAAATATGCAAAGTAATATTAAAAGGTTCATTTTCTCCTGATATGGAGAGGGGGTTACTTAAATTTTTTAATTGTATACAAGGCATGGGACTGAAATATGTAGTAAGATCCTCTGCTCTGTGTGAAGACAGCGATAACTATAGCATGGCAGGAATGTTCGATTCATTTATTAAATTGAATACTTTTGAAGAAGTTAAGACTGCAATAAAGAAGTGTTATTCTTCATTGTTTAGTGATAAGGTAATAACATATTTCATAAAACAAAATTTAAATTTGGATGAGCTAAAAATGTGTATAATAATTCAGCAATTCGTTGAAGGTTGCTATTCAGGAGTAAATTTTTCTGTGGATACTATTGATATGGATGAAGAAGTAATGCATATTAATGCTGTAAAAGGCTTATGCGAAGATTATGTTAGCGGTAAAGCAAATTCAGCTTTTTATAAAATCTATAAAAAATGTGGAGCCATACTTGAAGAGAAGCTTCCGAAGGACAGTAACTTTCTGCCAACGAATTTAGTAAATGAACTATATGAGTGCACATTAAGAATTGAGAAAACCTTCGGTAAATATCAAGATATCGAATGGACTATCAGAAATAAAGATATATATATTCTTCAAGCTAGGCCTATAACAACTTTTAAAGAAAAAAACTTTGAAATTATTTGGTCTGATAAAAATGAGGGCAATTATACTTGGTATAGAGAAGGGGAAAAACCTTTGGAATCGTTAATCAATGAGATTAACATAATCCTGGGAGAGGCATTAAATAGAGGATGTTATGACACTGGACTTGAAGAATTTTATACAGAGTACTGTATTCATAATGGATATTGGTATTATCGAGATAAGGAAATGTCAAATCATAAGGTACAAGAGCAAAGCTTTTTAAGTTCATTAAATAAGTTTTATGTTAAAAATCAAAATATATTCCAAGATGTAGTACTGCCGGAATTATTGATATTGAAAGAGGAACTGGATAAATATTTATTTAGAGACTTGTCTCAAAGGGAAGTAGCAGAGTTCTTGGACAAGTCCTTGCAGTACATGGAATACTTAGCAGAAAAGCATCAACCAGTTACTCACGGATGTGATTATTTAGAGGATTTTATGCAATACTGCAGAATAATACACAATGATCTTAGTGTAGAGGAGTTATATGATTTAGTTTTTAACATCAGTATATTAAATAAAGAACGAGGATTCTATATTGAGATGGCAGATGAGGTGAATTCAAATCTCGTATTAAATAAAATCTTTAAAGACTGCAGGCATGATGAACTTTTGTATGCTAGGCTTAAAAATATCCCAGAGAGCAAAAAGCTGCTTAAATTAATAGATGATTATATTGCTTTGTACGGAATTTGTAATTTGGAATGTGATATCAATAGTGACTATCCAGAGCCTATATTAATGGAAGCGCCGTACAAAGTAATAGGACACATTCGTGGATTTCTAAAGTTTAATAGTGACAGCTTTAAAAGGTCTATTGAAAGCTCTTTAGAAAATAAAAAAAGAATTAAATCCATTATACTAAGCCAATTAGGAGAAGAAGATTCTCAAGAGTTCCTAAGTAAGCTTGAATTAGCAGAAAAGGCATATTTAGCAAGAGATAATCATCATTACTATTTTGAGCGTATGACAAGATCATATCTTCGATTGGCTATTACTGAGGCTGAAAAAGTATTATTAAGAAATAAACAAATTCAGCATAGAGGAGACATGTATTTTCTTACCGTAAATGAATTGAAGGAAGGACTAATACAAGGAAGGGATTATAATAAGCTTATTAATGAAAGAAAAGGGTTATTTACTTATCAAAAAAAGCTGTTAGCACCTCCTATTATCGGAAAATCGCCTGTTGAAAAGGCAGATTATAAAAATCAAAATGATGAAAATGGCATAGGAAAATTACGTGAACAGGATATTATTTTAAAAGGGATTCCAGGCCTAAGAAAAAAGGTTAAAGGAAAGGTTAAAATCGGATTGCCTGTTTATTTAAATGAAGATAGCATTTTAGTACTTCCATTCACAAGATGCGGAGAACTTGAGCCCATAGTTGGCCATGTAATAGGCATAGTTGTAGAAGTAGGGTCGCCTTTTGAGCATATGGGAATCCTTGCTAGGGAGCTGAATATACCAGTGCTATATAATGTAGAAAATGCAATGAGCATCTTTAGGGATGGAGATGAAGTTCAGTTAGATGGTTTTACAGGTGAAGTTAAAATCATAAAATCCGAGCTGTAGAAGTAAATTAATTATTAACATAGTTGAGAAATTTTTCTATTTAAATGATTTACCAAATCATTTATGTGAGATATAATAATTATTAATCAATTCTTAGAAAATATAAATTAATTTAAAAATGAGTTAACTCAAGCGATAAATATGATAATGATTGGATTCCCAACGTTGGACATCGTGGAAACGATTGCGGGGAAAGGATTTGAAGAAATGTTGAATTTTTATAATTTTGCATAAAAGGAAGGTAAAATGGAAGATTTACAGCTTGATTTACTGTTTCCAATTAAGGAGAAGGCTTAAGAATAGGTTCGAAGGGTAAGGGAGATTAACTATTACAAAGAAAGAGGTGCTTAAATGGAAGATATTAAAATCGACTCAGCATTATCATTAGGCGGTTATAATTGGCGTGTGCTTGACATACAAAACAATACGGCTTTGATTATAACCGAAGATATTATAGAACAACGCCCTTACCATGATGCTTATAAAGATATAACATGGGCTGACTGCGCGTTAAGAAAATATCTTAATGGTGAATTTTATGACAAATTCAACGCAACTGATAAATCAAGGATAATTCCGGTAATAAATAAAAATCTTGATAATCAGTGGTATGGTTCAAAGGGCGGAGCAGATACGGAAGACAGTATATTTTTATTAAGCATTGAGGAAGTGTGCAAATATTTTGGTGATAGCACTTCAAAACTGTATAACCGAGGGAAAAATCAAAGATATTGGTTTCAAAGAAAAGATGAAAACAACAGTAAGCGAATAGCAAAACTTCTGGGTAAAGAAGGGAGTTGGTGGTGGTGGCTTCGATCACCCGGTCGCGTTAATGTAAAAGCCGTGTACATCTTCGGGACTGACGGTAATATAGGTATACAAGGCAACAATATATTGAAAGGTAACATCAGTGATGGCAAATGTACAGGCGGTGTTCGTCCTGCTTTGTGGCTAAAGCTTGAATTGTAAATCTTGGGTAACTTTTAAAGTGGCTTTACTATAATTACAGCATAGAATAATTAAATTTAAAGGAGAATTAAAAAATGAGCAAGTATGAAAATGCAATGAAACTTATGGAGGAACGTTGTGGAAATGGCAAAGAGGAAGTTATTGCCCTTGCGACAATATCACTATCCTCAAGCGCTGCCGGTAATCCTCGTCCTGCTGTCCGTATGGTATGCGCTTATTATGAAGACGGTGTATTTTATGTTTCTACGGATGCAAAAAAAAGTAAAATGCTACAAATTGAGAAGAACAACCAGGTTTCTGTCTGTGGGTTAGATTGGTATGCGTTCCAAGGTACGGCTGAAAATCTGGGTTGGGTCAAGGACGAGAAGAATGCGGAAATCAGAGCGAAATTCAAAAAAATTTTCGATTGGTTCGATGAAGTTGGCGACGAAGACAATCCTAACTCAATCGTTCTGCGTATCTCTCTCACAGAGGGTACGATTACTGACAACGAAAAAAAATACGGTGAACATCAGTATGAAATTGATTTTATAAATAAAACGGTGAAATAAATCCGTAAAGAATAATCAGCTTATAACTTAAAAGAAAAAAAATACCACTACATGATTATAAATATTCAATTAAGACCAAGTGTGGTTTATAGCTTTAGGCATTGATATGAATGCCTAAGGCTATTTTTGTAAGTAGAAATAACATATCCTAAGTAATACTAATTTACAAAATATGTTACAATTAAAGAGGAAGAATAATTTTTATATGTAAGACAACTAAGAATCTTGTGTTAAGGAGGTAAAATAAATGGCAAGAGGAATTATTATTTTTGGTTCATCTGGCTCTGGAAAAACAACATTAGGAAAATTGGTTGCAGAAAAACTTAAATTCCCTTATTTTGATATAGATGATTATATTTATGCACAATGGGCTAATACGTTACCTTGTAAAGTACTTCGGCTAAATGGAGATGAGGACTTAAATAAGAATGTTCAAATAATAGTACATGAATATTTGAAACAAAATTCTCAAGGATAAATTTATGAAGATGGTAGAAAAAGGAGTGGTAATGTGCGGATTATTAAAGAGAACCTTAGCAAGTTTTATGGAGGAAAGATTTTAGATGTAGGAACAGGACGAGGAGATTTCATCAAACTTTTGACTGAAAATCTTAAGGGGTATGATAAGATTGTTGGAATTGATAGCCATGAAGAAATATTGGATGCAACTAGGGAAAAGCTTCATACAAAGAATGTTGAGTTAATTAAAATGGATGGAGAAAATATGGATTTTGAAGATGAAAGCTTTGATGCCGTTTGTCTATCAAATAAAACAAAGGTAATTGAAGAAATGAAGCGGGTATTAAAGACTAATGGGATTTTTATTATAAATGAGATGTTCTGTGATCATCAGAACGAAGCTCAGATTTCACATGTTTATGTACATCATATAGGTGCAGATATTGACATGATTACTAACCGAATGAATCATAATTACACCTATAGAAGAGAAGAAATAAAGGAAATTATAAGATCACAGGGCATTAAAATTCTTGATGCTTTCGAATTTAAATATAGTGATAAGATTAGTACAAATACAGATGAGTTTGAAGAAATATACACTGCTGTTGGGAAAAAGATAGAAAATATAAAGCAGTCACCAAGGTATGAAGAAATAAAGAAACGTTTTGAAGACCTGAAGGAATGGATGAACAAGTATGGCTTAGCAGGAGCCACTCAATTAATGATTATTGGAAAAAAATAGACGGATATGAACTTACCCCTTCGTTACAGAAAGCGCTACTATTAAAGGAATATAATCATATTGTTAAATTGATTTAGAAATTTAGATTGAGGAGGCAGATATATAGAAATGAAACACATAATTAAAATAATATTTACAGTTATAGTGGTGTGTACTATTGTTGTTACAGCAATAAAAGTGATGAAGAAAAACCATAAGGAAACTTATATGTCTGAAGGTATGATCCTTGGCTTTGTAATCGGCGCTATTTCTAGTTATTATATAATGAATGCACTTATATGTACGCCTATAGGAATGTTTTTGGGTATTGAAGTTGGAAAAAATATGAAAAGAAATAGTTAAAATGATATTAGGAGTGTTGTTAAGAACCATACCGTAAGTGATGCTCCAGATCTTTAATTTGGTGAGCAGAACTTATACACTGTATAAATAAATGTGAAAAATAGCTTTAGCCATTGATATAAATTGGCTAAAGCTATTTTTATGACTAAAATCCCTTATCATAAGTAATATTAAATGAGAAATGTAATAAGCCGTTATATAATAATTATAGTAAATCAGAAAAAAACTTTTAACACAAAAATGTCGCAAATTTAAGTTTCATTCGTTATATTAGTTGAGAGTACTCTTAAAGGATAAGGAGTGATTAAGTGAAAGCTTCGTCAGATGAAATTTTTCAAAATAACATGTTAGAACAGCTTTATGATTCTTACGAACATAAAATGTATGGCATAGCATATTCAATTTTAAATAACGTGGGTCAAGCTGAGGATGCAGTTCAAGACGCATTTATAAAGTTAATTCCATATCTAGGAGATATTAATAGTGTAGTAAGTGTACAGACTAAACGATTAATAACATACACAATAAAAAATATTGCAATTGATATATATCGTAGGAATAGTAAAGAATCTGAACTATTTACTAAAGGGTTAGACGAACCAATGATAAGTGAAAATCAAAAAGAAATTGCTTATGTAAAAGCTGTAGAAGATAGACAAATCGTCGTACATTTACTTTCTAGTTTGCCATCAAAATACCGTGAGATAATTAGGTATCGGTGTTATTACGAACTTAGTTATAAGGAGATATCACTATTGTTAAATATCAGTGAAAAGGCAGCAGCTAAAAGATATGAACGTGGAAGAAAGCTGTTAAAAGAACTGATGGAAAAAGAAATGATAGGAGATGAATTGTATGGATAATAAAATTGATATTGATAGAATGTCGTATCTTATAGGTGAAGAAGATGCTATGTGGGAACTAGATAAATTTACAGAACCACATAATTTCTCAAAAAAATATGAAAGTGAGAAGATGAAAATGATTAAAAAGGTAAATAGTATAGATCCTATTCCTATGCCTAATAGAAAATGTAAAGGAATGACAAGGAAAAAGACTATAGTGCTTATTGCAGCTATTACAGCCACCTTAGCACTATCCTTAACAGCTTATGGGATAAGTAAAGGAATTATATTTACAACAACTAAGAACGAAGAAACAGGAATTACTACTGTCGAGGCTCAATCAGAAGTTCCTATTGAAGGAATACCACTAATCAATATAACTCCTGGATATCTTCCAAAAGGATATAAGCAATATAAAGGAGATGCCTCTAAATATTTTCTTAATGGTGACGCTTCTGCAGGAGGTGGTGAGATAATAATATATCAATGCGACTATGTGTATGAACCTCCAAAGTATGAAAGTATAGAGGAAACTACTATTGGTGGTGCAAAAGCGCTGATTACCACATACAAAGCTGGAGATAGTATTATCGATTTATGTTATGAAGGGTATGGGCAAATTATTAGAGTTCGCGGACTTAATGGCATTTCTCTAGAAGAACTTAAAAAAGTAGCAGAAAATATTAAATATGAAGTAATTCCAGGAAAATTCATGGTGCAATATAATCCAGCTACTCATGAATTTATTGATAGAACAGGAGACACTACTGAGCAGCCAATTCCTGCTGATGGTATACGTGCTATGGGAGAAGAAATAACTAGTAAAAAGTCTGCTCTAACTTATATTGTAAAAAACGCTGAAATTATGGATAAATTACCTGCATTAGATAAAAGTGATTTCCATAATTATGATGAGTATTCTAAAATGATAAATAAAGACGGAACATTAAAGGATTATAAAAGAGTTTCTGTTAAATGGGAAAACAATGAAATGAAAAAAGTTACTGAAACAGCTGGATTAAAGTTTGCTTACGTAACTGTAATCATGACAAATCATTCTGATACAAAATTAATAAACGAATTTATTAATCCACAAGTTGAGCTTAGGACAAAAACACCAGATGGCACCCTTGAAGCTTTTACTAATAATCGTGATTTTAGTAGCGACCTTGCAAAAATTAAAGTACCAATATATTTTGATCAACTTAAGCATGAAGAAACTAAGAAATCAGATATTGATCAAACAGAGCTTGATAAATTAGGCTTTAAAAATTATGATGAGTATAAATCGTACTATGAACATATAAAATTTATGTTGTGCGATTTTGAACCAAATGAAACTAAAGAAGCCCATTTTATTTATGTAGTAGACGCTGATCACGTAGATGATGCCTACATTCACATATCTGCTGGTGTTCCTCTTTCAAATTATGTTAAGCTAAAGTAATTAAATGAAAATTTATGAGGGCTATCTTAAAAAGTACTTTGAGATAGTCCTTATCTTAAGTAGTAAGATAAAATATTTTAATATACAGTTTTCAATAAAATGGTATAATTGATAGTAAATAATGTTTATACAATCTATATTTTTAATATATAGTATAAAATGTTAGTTTAATCAATTTGAAAGGGCATGTAATAGATGGATAAAGATGTTAAGTTAATAATACTAAGAGGCAATTCAGGAAGTGGTAAAACTACAACAGCAAAGGCATTACAAAAGAAATTTGGGCATGGTACCATGTTAATATCACAGGATGTTGTTAGAAGAGAAATGTTGTTTGTGAAAGATGGTCCTGATACAGAAGCAATTAAATTATTAAATGAACTTATACTATATGGGAAAAAGCATTGCAATATTGTGATTTTAGAAGGTATTTTAAATTCAAGGTGGTATAGAAAACTATTTGAAAGTTTACATAATGAGTTTGGTAATCAAATTTTTGCATATTATTTTAATATACCTTTTGAAGAAACTTTAAATCGTCATAAACAAAAACCTAATGCACATGAATTTGGGGAAAAAGAAATGAGAAAATGGTGGAATGAAAAAGATTTAATAGGTATGATTCCAGAGGTATGTATACATAAAGAATTAAGCTTAACTGAAATAGTGAATATTATTTATCAGGATGTTGTAAAGTGAAGGCTATAATTTTAAACTCCGCACCGGGTGTTGGAAAGACTACCTTATTGAAACAACTTGAAGGGGTTCTGCCAAAGGATTTTGCCATTATAGATGGAGATGATGTCGGAAGGATCATGCCTTTGAAATTATCTATAGCATGGTTAAATCTTATTCAGGATAATATAGTATCATGTGCTAAAAACTATAAAGATTTTGGAATAGATTTTTTGATTATTGCTTTTGTTTTCCCATCAGAGGAGAGAGTAGATAGATTAACTAAGCTACTTAAAGATATAAATATAGATGTATTATATAGATGTTCATTAATATGTGATGCTGCAGAACTAAAACAGAGAATTAAGAAGAGAAATACAACTCGTTTTATGAATTTTGAAAGAGCCATTAAGTGTAATATAAAAATTAAACAATTAAAGTCTGAATTAGTAATTGATACTACACAAAGAGGGTTTGAAGAGATTAGAGATTTGTTTGTAGATTCTATATTAGCAATTGTAAAGGGGAATAGGTAGATGGCTAAATATATTGATTTAAGTTATACCATAGAAAATGGACTAAGTACTCATCCTTACGATGAAGAACTAAAGTTATATCAAAATAGATTTTTGGTTAAAGACAAATACAATGACACGAAACTAGAAACTGGTATGCATGTTGGAACTCATATTGATGTTGTCAGCCACATGTTAGATAGTAATGTTTTAATAGATGATTATCCAGCAGATAAGTTTATTGGAAAAGGATGTTTACTTGATGTTAGAAACCAAGATGTTATTAAAATGAAAAAGATGTATTTAGATATTGTAGAAAAGGATAGCATAGTGATTCTATATACTGGCTTTGAAAACCAATTTGGATGCGATGATTACTTTACTAGCCACCCCATAGTGGAAAAAGAGTTAGCTGAATTTTTTATAGATAGAAATATTAAGATGATTGGCATGGACTTGCCATCTCCAGATAAATACCCTTTTCAAGTTCATAAAATGCTACTAGAAAAAGATATTCTTATTATTGAAAATATGAAAAATATCGGAAGTTTATTGAATGTAGATGAATTTGAGATTATTGCATTGCCTCTTAAAATAAAAGCGGAAGCATCCCCTGTTAGAGTTGTAGCTAGGATTTAAATTTAAGAATACTAATTCAAAAAATTGATAGTACAACGATATTGAGAACTCTACTATAAATAAGAAAAATAGTATTAATATGCTATGGTTACAAAATGTTAAGGAAAATAATCTGTTTCTGCATCAAAACCAATTAGCTGAAGAAGTTATGGAGGAATTTATGCTTTTATAGATTAGATGAGGTCGGATTATATATATGATTTCATCATATATAGTTTTATCCTATAATGCTTTGGAATTATATGATTTTTTGTGTAAAATGTAGACATAACAGTAGATAGGAAGTGAGAAAATGAACCATAAAATACAAAGAATTAATAGCTATGAAGATGATAGGTTTGATAAAACTATTTTAAATCAACATGGTGCCTTTATTGTTGATGAAAAGTATAAATGTAGTTTTAAAATAATAAATAAAGATTCTGCTATTGTATTATTTGATAAGGAAGTTGATATATTTCAATTGATAGATGAATTTAGATTTTATTCTGAACACATTATTAATTTCTATGAGGAAAATATGGAATTAATAAAAGCTTTTACCCCCAATAATATATTTCACATAACTATTAAGGATATTCAGCCTTCACAGTTTTTCGTTGATATAGACAAAGTTAAAGCCATAGAGTCTTTCATAAAAAGTGAAGAAGATATTATCATTCCTCTAACAAAAATCAATGATTCTTTTATATCTTTGGATGGACATACTAGACTTTATTATGCAGTAAGTAAGGGATATTCTAAGGTAAAAGGCTATTTGACAGAATCAGGTGATTACCTAGAGGGCTTTGTAGAAGAAGCAAGGAAAAGAAAAATCTATTCCCCATATGACCTTAAGTTAATATCCCATGAAGAATATAAGTTAAAGTGGGATAAGTTTTGTGATGATTTTTTTAGTGAGAGGGAATAAAAGATTGAAAGCTTTAATGCATTGAATAGTAGTTAAAAATAGAGCAACTAATTAATACAGAATAGATGTTATAATTCTATATAATATTATGTTATAAATTGTTTGTATTAACACAATTTACATGATAAAATTTATATAAACAACTTGAATTACAGAAAATTAAAACTTCAAAATTATTTATAGTATTTAGAAGAGGTGGGACTCATTATGAGAAACAAACTAGGTAACTACTCAGTGCAGTTAATATAATCTGATAGCAGATTGTGCTGAGGTAATAAGATATTTGTTATCAGTTAACTGCATTACTTTTCAAATTAAATTATCATATTTAGTATATTATGAAAAGGAGTAGTTAAATGAATAGAGGAGAGTTTAAAAATTATTTAAAAAATGAGGAAAAGAAAGGTTTTCAGGGATGGGATTTCTCATATCTTGATGGTAGATGGCATGGAGAAAATATACCATGGGATTATAAAAAAATCTTATTGTCTTATTTAAAAGTAGAGCATAAGCTTTTAGATATGGGAACAGGAGGAGGAGAATTCCTACTTACTTTGGATCATCCATTTTATAATACAGCTGTAACAGAGGCATATCCACCTAATGTTGCAATTTGTAAAGAAACGTTAGAACCTCTTGGGATAACGGTTAAGCAGGTTTTTGAAGATTCAAGAGTGCCATTTGAAGATGATTCTTTCGATATAATAATTAATAGACATGAATCCTATGATATTGGTGAGATTAATCGAATATTAAAGGCTGGAGGGTATTTTATTACTCAACAAGTAGGTGGAAAAAATGATGTAGATTTATCCCAAAGGATAATAGATAATTTTAAGTCGTTGTATCCTACTCATGACTTAAAACATAACATTGAGGGTTTTGAAAGTAATGGATTTGAAATTCTTAAGTCAGAAGAGGCTTTTACTCCTATACGTTTTTATGATACAGGAGCGTTGGTATACTTTGCAAGGATAATAGAATGGGAATTTCCTAGTTTTTCCGTTGATACTTGTTTTGAAAACCTATGTAAAATAGAGAGAGAACTCAATGAGATTGGGTATATAGAAGGAACAGAGCATAGATTTCTTATTGTTGCTAAGAAGTTATCAACATCTAATGAGACAGGAAATTTTAGATATAATTATTAGAATAAGACGCATTTATAGATTTTGAACTCGGGTGTGATAGGATAAATTGTACCATAAATAAATGCTAAATTTACGAAAGTCTAGTAATAAATGATGTAAAAATGTAACTCCAATCTTTTAATAGGTTGGAGTTTTTTGTGGTACAAAATTACAATGAAATTGGGAAACTAACATTAATTTAGATGAAAAATAAAACTCTATAAACGCTAGTAGTATAATATGTGTAAGTTCATGGATTCTTAGGATTAGATAAAGCAGACTTATTTTTTTCATTTTTGAGTAGATATTTTTGTGATATAATATAAAAAATTATATAAGGGAGAATGTATTATGAGTAAACATAATATCTATACAATGAGTGTAGCAAAAATCTATCCTCTTTTGGTTACAAAGGCGGAGAAAAAGGGACGTACTAAAGCAGAAGTGGATGAAATCATCCGTTGGATCACTGGATATGGCCAGGAAGAGTTAGAAGCTCAATTGGAAAAACAGATAGCCTATGAGACCTTCTTTATGGAAGCTCCTAAGCTGAACCCAGCCAGGGTTTTAATTAAAGGTGTGGTTTGTGGTGTACGAGTGGAAAATATCGAAGAACCAATTATGAAGGAAATTCGCTATCTGGATAAGCTCATCGATGAGTTAGCAAAAGGAAAATCCATGGATAAGATTTTGAGAAAATAATGATTAAAGTGAAAACAAAAAATACTAATGATATTCTGTAGAACGTGATGGATGAGATTGCATCATTATTTACGCAGGGTGAAGAATACCACAAGTAACATAAATTATATAAATATAAAGGCTCACATACAGTGATGTAAGCCTTTTTCCCTATTATTTTTTTTCAGATATTTCTTCTTTTTTAGGGTCTTTATCAAAATATTCATCTAATTTCTTTCTCATGTTATCTGGAACCTTTTTCTCTATTGGGAAGGCTACTGAATTTATAACTGATTCACTGAATTCTTTAGTTATAATAGTAGTCAATTCTAAGGCTTCAGCACTTAAATATTCCATAACATCGTTTCTTGTGTGGATGAAAGCTCCACCGTGTGGTGCAAAACGACAGAAGGTAAGAGATGGAATTCCCTCATCAGCAAAGGCTGTAGAATCACTTGAGTATATGTCTTGTTCCACTTTAAGTGGGAAGCCTTTAATCTTAGCCATTTGCTCAATATAATCTACTAAACTTTGCTCTGCAGTAACCAGAGCCATTTCTTTTCCAAGAACAGAGCCAGCCACGTCTACGTTAATCATTAGAAGGTGTTTCTTAAGCTCTTCCTCATGGTCTTTTAAGTAAGCTTTACTTCCAAGAAGTCCAACTTCTTCAGAGCCATACCACATAAATTTTACAGTTCTCATTGGTGGATTTTCTTTAAAGTGTCTTAGAAGTTCCATTATAATAACTGAACCAGCTCCGTTGTCATATACTCCAGTACTGTAAGGAACACTGTCATAATGAGCACCGAAGGAGATTATCTCCTCAGGGTATTTAGTACCTTCTAAAGTTACCACCACATTTTGAGAAGTTAGCTCTACATCTTCCATGATTATCTCTACATGGATTTTAGAAGCTTTGTTCTTAACCATATGGAAGCAGTCTTTCATACGCATGTTAATTGTAGGTATTCTTCCATGCTGTGTATTCTTTTCACGGATTCTAGCTATAGAAATATCAGTTTTATCTTCTTCATCCATGGCAGTACCAGACATAGTTATATATCCAGCAATACCAGCATTCATAAGTTTCTTATAAAGCTTAGGATTTGGACGAGTATTTATAAGTACAAATTTTCCTTTAAGATCAACTAAATTTACATCCAAGCCGTCTTCAATATATACAAAATCTGCAGTTATTCCACCCTCAGGTGTACCGATTGAGCAGTTATATGGTGCAACCTCATATTCCTTTTCAAAGGGCTCTACAACCTTTAGTGTAGCTTTTTTAATTACAGAGCTAGGAGCTTTGAAAGACTCTAAGTGTCCTTCACAGCCAATTGAGGATATTTCCTCTAATAAAATGTTAGCAGCTTTTAATTCTTCCTCTGAGCCACTGGTTCTTACAAAACCGATTTTCTTTAGTAGTTCAAATTCTCTTTCAGCATTAATCTTCATTATATTTCCCCCCTTATTTGTCCATCTAAATATATTATACTAGAGTTGTATGAAAATTGAAAATATAAATGCAGATATATAGTTGAAGAGGGGAAAGCCTAACCTATTGAACCTAATGTGATTAGAAACACCTGCTAAATCCATGATAAATTGAAATAAACCTTTATTTTCTTATATAAGTTTGATATAATATGAAGTTATGTTAGTAGAATTACATATATTTAAATACACTTGTTAGTATAGAATGCTATAGCGTATGATAAATGAAGAACATTACTAAAGTAGGGGGCAACTTAGTATGATTAAAATTTTTTCTTCGTTAAAAAGCTTAGGACTTAATTATGAAGACGATATAGAGTTATATACAAAAAAAGAAGATAAATACGATGAAAAAACAAAAGATAAAAAATCAACAAAAATTGATATTAATACATTACTTTATGATAAGAAAGTTACTTGTCCAGTTTGTTTAAAAGCTTTTACATGTAGAGTTGTAAAGGCGTATGTTCCTAAAGTAAAATCAAAAGATACAGATGCTTTTATAAGATATGAGGGGGTAAATCCATATTTTTACGAAGTATTGGTATGTCCAACATGTGGATATGCAGCATTAAAAAGTGATTTTCAGAAAATACAATCCTATAAACGTGAAGTTATACTTGTAAAGATAGGCAATCAATGGCAAGGCAAAGAATATCCTCAAGTTTATAATGAAGAAATCGCAATTGAACGTTATAAACTTGCATTACTAAATGCAGTGCTAGGAGAATTTAAAGATAGTACAAAGGCAATGCTTTGCTTGAAAATTGCATGGATGTATAGACTTCTAGAAAATAAAGAAGATGAGAAGGCATTTTTAGAAAGAGCACTTCAAGGATTTGTTATTGCTTATGAAAATGAACGAACTCCAATATACGGATTAAGTATTTATTCTTTACAATATATTATAGGTGAGTTATATAGAAGAATAGGGGATTATACAAATGCTAAACTATGGTTAGGAAGAGTAATCTTAAGCAAGGCGGATCAAAAACTAAAAGATAAAGCTAGAGACATGAGAGATTTAGCAAAAGATTTAGAGATAAAAGCAAATGAAGCTACTTGTGAATAGAGATATATGATTGTATATTAATGAGGTATTTAAAAGACTTGTGGTCATCTACTATTAAGTATATAAATTTTAGCTAAGATTATAATAAAGCCTATAGTTTATTTTATGAAAGAAAACTATAGGCTTTATTAAATTATATATTAACCAATACCACCGTATATTAATCCTAAAATTATTACAATAATAGTTGTTGGTATAAAAACATATTTTCCAAAATTCATAAACCATATACCAATTTTATATTTTGAACCTAAATTTAACTGAGCTATAGTCTCACCTCTATCAAGTATGTAGAAGAATACAACAGCAGTAATTAATGCACCTAATGGAGATAGTACTATAGTAATAAAGTTTGTGAAATTGTTAAATAAAGAGCTACTTAAACTTAATGGTATAGCTAGTATAAAAGCTGAAATAGCAGTAATATAAGTAGTTTTCTTTCTACCCCACTTAGTTAAGTTCATAATTGCTTCTACGGGACCCTCTAACATAGCAATGGAAGAAGAAATAGAGGCAAAAATAATACTTAAGAAGAATAAAGAACTTAATACTTGTCCAAGTTTCATAGTCTGGAATATACTTGGTACAGTTACAAATAGTAAAGCAGGTCCAGAGGTAGGGTTTAGACCTAAAGCAAATACTGCTGGCATTATTACAAAGGCAGCAAGGATAGCAGCTAAAGTATCAAAGGACGCTGTAGTTATTGCACAAGTAGGTATATCAAAAGTTTCATCTGTATAGCTACCACACATAACCATACAACATCCTGTTAAGGATACTGTGAAAAAGGCTTGTCCCAGAGCCATAACCCAAGTACTTGGATTTAAAAGGTATGACCAATCAGGAGTAAGTAGATACTTTACACCCTCCATGGAATCTGGTAGACTTAATGATTTGGCAATTAGAAGTATAAATATAATAAATAACAAAGGTATAATGATTTTATTTATTTTTTCAATACCCTTAGAAATTCCAAAACTAACTATTATTAAAGTTATAACAACAGCTAAACCATGCCAAAATACTGTGATATTACTATTTATAAAAGTAGTGAAGTAAGATTCTATATTTATAGTTAATATCTCACCAGATAAACTTATGAAAAAATATTTTAATACCCAACCAATAACAACTGTATAGAACATAAATATACCAGTTAGTCCTATGGTTGGAATTATAGATATAATAGAGCCATGTTTAATATTTCTTTCTTTGAATACCTTTTTAAGTGCACCCATTGACCCTATTCTAAACTGTCTACCAAAGGAAAACTCAGCAATTAAACCAACTGTTCCTAGTAGTACTACGAAAATAAAATATGGGATTAGGAATGCAGCACCACCATTTTCACCTAATCTATAAGGGAACATCCATATGTTTCCTAATCCAATAGCAGCTCCAACACATGAAAGAATAAATCCAAGTTTACTAGAGAATTTTTCTCTATTTTTAACATTTTGCAATTTTAATTACCTCCTAGAAATATGATATAAAATATTTATAATAATAAAAAAGACCCATAGCTTATACTATGAGACCCTTAACCTAGGATATAAAAAGGCCTCATAGTTTATCTATGAGGCTAAATTTATTGCAACATAAACTCTTTAGCTATCATAGATACAAAACACTCCATTGGTGTGGTTTGTATCTATGATAATTGTTATATAGACACAAACCTATCTAAAAAAGCTAAAGAAAAAGTTATTATTTAATTTTGAAATTGATAGGTTCGTTTTTAAATTCATAATCTTATCTCCTAATACGATATTTTATGTTATGTATCATATCATTGAAAAATATAGAAGTCAATAGATAGATACAGAATATATATTACTATAGTTATACCTATGAATAAAATATAGAAGAGTAGAGTTAAAAATGATATAATAAATTATATGGAAATACAGTAATTATTTACAAAAGTTTGATATATGAATCTAATTATAGAGTTGGAAGTAGGATTATAGTCAACATGAGAAATTAAAGGAGAAGATTAAAATAATGAATACTAGAATTGAAAACAGATTAGATATATTTGCAGATTATACAATGCAATTAGGCAAAGTACTGAAATGGGATTATAAACTGTCACATATGTTATGTTCAATGCTATATACTAATGAGGAACGTATATTAGATGCAAATCGTATAAAAGAAATGAGAGAATACATTAAGAAGAATACAGGAATATTTTCTAGCTTTAAAGGGACTACTCTCCCAATAATAGCAACAATGCTATCTTTAGATGAAAATCCAGAGAGCTTATTTACGAAAACTCAAATGTTATATAATAAAATGAAACAACAAAATTTTCGGGGTTCCGAGTATCTTACCATTGCGGCAATGCAGGTTGCTAAAATAAAAACTGAATCTGAATACAATAGAATTATTATTCGTATGAAGGAGTTTTATGATAGATTACGTAAAATACATCCATTTTTAACAAGTACAGATGATTATATTTATGTTGCAATGGTGGCAATGACAGATATTGATTTGGAATTGGCAATCAGACGTGTAGTAATAATAGAAGATAGATTAAGGCCAACTCTCGGTGGAGGAAATGATATGCAGGCCTTGGCACTTGTGTTACTTCTTGCAGATAATGACGATGATGAATTATGTAATAAGGTTTTACAGTTATATAAATGCTTAAAGGATAAAAAGTATAAATTACGTTATAACGGAACAATGTCAACACTTGGAGTTCTTGCCATGACTTCTAATGATATGAACCTTATAGCAGAAGAATTAGTGAATGGTGCAGAATACTTAAAAGATAAAAAAGGGTTTGGAGCATTTTCCATTAGTAAAGTGCAACGTGCTATGTTTTCTGCAAATTTTGTAGCACTTCAATATATTGGTGACATGAAGAATAATCTATTAGAAGGAACCATATCTAATAATATTACTAATATTATTATTGCACAACAGATGGCAACCATTGCAGCAACTATGGCAGCAACTTCAGCAGCGGCTAGTTCAGCAAACTAGAAATATAAAAAGTCTATACACATAAAAGTCCGTTGAAGTAAATAATTAACTTTAACAGACTTTTTTATTTAAAAATTTTTTTAGTATGTAATTTATATTTTACTGCGCTTACATTTATAATTGGTTAAATGATATACAACAACTGAAACCACAATGATTCCAACAGCAATCCCTAAGGAGGTTTTAAGTGTATTAAGAGCGTAAAGATCAAATTTTATTTTATTTCCCATTACAGCATAACTCATAGAATAGTATAAGCTACCACCGGGTACAAGAGGTACGATAGAGGGCAATAAAAATACAGTTGTAGGTGCTTTATGAATTCTAGCTAAGAGTTCAGAGTATGCTGTACCTAGAATCGAAGCTATCATATTAGATATAAAAATATCATTCCAATAATAAAAAGAAAGTAAATAGATACACCAAGTAATAATACCTCCAATAGATGCATAGAGTATTCTTTCCTTTTTTATATTAAATAATAAGGCAAATCCTAGGCTACCTATGTAAGCAGTAATGATTTGAATTAAATACTTCATTGCAATATACCTCCTAATATAATCAATGAAATAGCAAAACCACAGGCAATAGCTATGGCAATTAATATGGATTCAGTTAATCGTAATAGACCAGCTATAATATCGCCACAAAGCATATCACGAACGGAATTTATTAATGGAATTCCGGGAATAAGAAGCATAATATCTCCTATAATAATTTTATCAACATTAGCTCCGATTCCTATTTTAGTAAATAAAATTGCCGCTAGTCCAGTAATAATTGAGCAAACAAAAGTATATATTAATTGATTAATGCTTTCTCTTTTGATAAAAGTATCAATAAAGAATATAAGGATACCAATGATTGCAGCCGCCGCAGCATCTATGAGATTACCACCAAAAAAGATAGAAAATCCA
The DNA here is from genome assembly GCF_002367465.1 of Clostridium sp. UBA3061. Taxonomy (NCBI): domain Bacteria; kingdom Bacillati; phylum Bacillota; class Clostridia; order Eubacteriales; family Clostridiaceae; genus Clostridium; species Clostridium sp. UBA3061. Next base: position 20,448 of record NZ_DFCF01000008.1, read on the forward strand.
CTGGAAGCTAGTATGTATCCTAGGCAGGAACTCCATTTAATGTTGGGTTCACTTACTGATAGTTGTTGTATTTTTTCCTTTATTTCATTGAAAGAAGGTTTAGTTTGACATATATATCTAGATAAGGAGTTAAGTTTCTCAAGTTGACTAAGATCTGTTCCATAGGAGTAAATCCTTCGTGTTTGGGTTAGAGTTTCTTCATCACTAGTTTTTATAGTAGCTATAATTAATGATCTTATTGAGAAAACATCTATACGGTCAATTTCATAAACCTTACAAATACGAATAATTGTATCTTCAACACGATTAGTTTCACCACCAACTCGTAGCATATGCTCACCAATATCTAAGGAAAGGCTTAGTATTTTGGACGCTTCAATTGTGATTTCATTCTCCTTCATAAATGTCTCCTTTAAGTTAGTTTATATTCCCATATTTATAATATTAGAATATAAAGATTATTACAATGAGATAATTCTAATAAGTTCGATTTATGTATTTTAAATACAAATAGATGTTAGTCAGAAATAAAATGTTAAAGAGAAAAATCAAAACACCTGAATAGTATTTTAACTAATCAGGTGTTTCTTTATATTGATTTATGAATTACCACAAGGGTGAAAATTCCTTAAGTTACTACCAGAATAATCCACGTCTACAGCAGTTGTTTCCAAAGCCACCAAAACCACCACAACCTAATAATACCAACCATATTAACCATTGGTTATTATCGCAATCACAACCAAAATTAGAATTACAATTACGGTTTGTAAATCCTGTACAACAGGAGGTTGGACATCTGTCACAACATGAATGTATATTACAACAACAGCAGCAATCACATTTGCAATTAGAATGACGTCTTCTATGACTACTCATATATATTACCTCACTTTTTATATTTACTCCTAAGATTATGTTTTGGGAGTATGTAATATAAAAGGAATTTGAAACACACTAATATAAATATATACGATTTATAAAGATGTATCTCACTATTATGATATGAAGATATTGAATTTAAGTTACAGGATAATAATGATTAAAGTTGACATGTGTAAATGATTAAGTTGAAGAGCGAGTTTTTATATATAGAGCGTTTTTTAATTAAAATAGATGAAAATATGTTATTTCTATATTTTCATCTATTTGATGAATACCACCCATCAGTAGTTATGATTTTATTGAACTCATTTTAACCACCAAGGGTAACATCTTGTTCATTGTACCAGTCTAAAGCATTGTAGAAGTCTGTAGAAGTAAAATCCGGCCAATAGGTGTCTATTACGTAAAAATCAGAATAAACAGACTGAATTGGTAAGAAACCACTAAGTCTTCTTCTACCTCCCCATCTTATTATTAGATCAATTCTAGAAATATCCTCTGAATGTATGTAGGGTAGAATATGTTTATTAGAGGATTTGGATTCTTTTAATAGATTTAAGTCCCACTCCCATCCATAATGGATTAGAAAGTTTACCTTAATACCACCATTACTAAATTTTTTTCTAGTTGTAAAGGGAATTAAAGCCTTAGGAAAAGCACTTGATTCAGTATTTCCAATAACCAAGATTTCACAATCCTCTTTTGTTAAAAGCATGACAGAATCAATACAAGCTTGTATAAAAGCAAGCTTTTGCTCAGAGGGACGTTTGGTATTGTCTATAGTAAAACCGTAAAATGTTAACTCTTTTATATTTTCTTTTTGGCAAAGTTTAAATACTTCAAGACCAGGATTTATGCCATGTTCATATCCTTTATCTTTGGTTAGATTATTAAGTAAAGCCCAGCGTCTGTTGCCGTCAGGAATTATTCCAATATGATTTGGTATTCTCATATGATCTCAATTAACCTCCGTAAAAATTAAAATTATAATACTATGTTTTCCATAAAAATATAAAATAAACATAGATAAAAAATACTATTTTGTAAGAAGGTTGTAAGAAGTTAATGCTAATATACAATATATAGGAAATAATTATTATGGAGTGATTAAATATGAGTATGTTAAGAGCAGATAAACTAATCAAAATTTATGGAGAGGAACCCAATATAGTTAAAGCACTAGATGATGTAAGTATAGATATAAATGAAGGGGAATTCATAGCAATAATAGGCACATCAGGCAGTGGTAAGTCTACGTTGCTTAATATGCTAGGTGGACTAGATAGACCTACTAGTGGTGATGTTTATATATTAGAAAAGAAATTAAGTGATATGAAGGATGAAGAACTTACAATTTTCAGGAGAAGAAATATAGGATTTATATTTCAAAACTATAATCTAGTTCCAATTTTAAATGTTTATGAAAATATAGTTCTCACTATAGAGTTAGATGGAGTAAAGATTGATAAGGAATATGTAGACTCAATTATTGATACGTTGGGTTTAAAAGAAAAACTTACTAATATGCCTAATAACTTATCTGGAGGACAGCAGCAGAGAGTTGCAATTGCAAGGGCATTGGCAACAAAGCCAGCAATAATATTAGCAGATGAACCAACAGGAAATCTTGATAGTAAAACAAGTATGGATGTTATTGGACTTTTAAAGATGACTAGTAATAAGTTTAATCAAACCATGGTTATGATTACCCATAATGAAGAGATTGCACAGCTTGCTGACAGAATTATTAGAATAGAAGATGGTAAGGAAGTAGTAAGAGGTGATAAGTAATGATGTTTGAAAATAACAATAAGGAAGTAGTTAAGAGAATAACTAAGAGATCTCTTAAAACTAATAAAACAAGAAATATATTTGCAATTGCTGCTATAATTTTAACTACCTTTATGATTTCCACAGTTTTTAGTATAGGCATTAGTTTCGCTAAAAACTATAGGGTGCTAAATTTACGTATGCAAGGTACAACGGCTACTACAACTTTAAAAGGAGCAACAAATGACCAATATGAAAAATTAAAGAAACTAGATATATTTAAAAGTTTAGGATATGAAATTAATGTAGGTAGGGTTAAGGCAGATTCTTTAGAGAAGAATAAAACAAAAATAAATATGGAATATCATGATAAAGTAGATTGGGAAAACCAAATAACTCCTTGTATAAGCGATATTGAAGGAGAATATCCTAATGAAGAAAATCAGATCATGGCATCTACAAAAGCATTAGAATTTTTGAATTTAAAAGATGCTAAAATAGGGGACAAAATAAAAGTTTCCTATGAAACAAAGGGTGGGGCAAAAGAGTCGGAATTTTTGTTAAGCGGGTATTATACTAACTATGATAATGTTAAAGATACAGGATATTTAATGGTTTCAGAAGAATTTATAAACAAAAACAATCTATCCTTGGAGAATGATGGAATTGCTCTTATGACTTTAAAGAGTAGTGAAAAGGATAATGCACCGGATATTTTAAGTTCTAAAATTCAGTGTAAACAAGGACAAGAGTTCCAATATAGCTATGATATAAGTGAAGAATCATCAAGTGCTGCAATTGCAACTGTAATTACAATAATAATAATAGCATTATTTATAGTGCTAAGTGGATACTTACTTATTTACAATGTTATGTATATATCCGTAATCAAGGATATTAATTTTTATGGACTTATGAAAACTATAGGAACATCACCACGACAAATAAAGAAAATCGTTAAGGGGCAAATTTTAAGATTATCTAGAATGGGTATTCCTGTAGGCTTAATACTAGGAGCTATATTTTCTTTTTTTATTGTACCAATAGCTATGGGTGCTCTTAAGAATGGAAGATACAATGAAAGCGCAATGCCAGCTAATATATCCTTTAATCCTCTAATTTTTGTTGGAGCGGCACTATTTGCACTATTAACAGTAATACTAAGTTGTAATAAGCCAGCTAAAGTTGCTAGTAGTATTTCGCCAACGGAAGCTTTAAGATATTCTGGAACAAAGGTAAAGAAACAAAAGAAAAGTAGAAAATCAACTAATGGAGGAAAGCTTTATAAAATGGCTTGGTATAACGTTTTCCGTGATAAAAAACGTGCGATAGTTGTATTTCTTTCATTATTCATGGGTATTATAACTTTTCTTAGTATCAACACATTTCTAGATAGCCTTGGGGTAGATAATTTTATAAATAGGTATAATAAAAATGATTTTGAAATTCAAAATATTAATACTGATAAGGAGAAGTTAGATAAACATTTAGTAGATAATATTAAAAGTTTGCAAGGAATTAAAAATGTAGCTATAACAAAAGTAAGTATGGGTGAGTTAGACATGACTAATAACTTCTTTTTACCTTTAATTGAAGAAGAACATATAAAAAGAGGAATATCTCAAGAAGAATTAAACGCATTTTTAAATAAAATTAAAGAAGAACCTAATATATATTCTAGTTGGATTCTTGGAATAGATGATGAAATCATAGAGAGATACAATGAATATGCTGATTATAAAATAGATATAGAAGAATTTAAAAAAGGGAGCTTAGCTTTAATTCAGCCAAGATTTTATGACGGAAAGGATAAGTCACTTTATACTGAATTAAAAGGTAAAAATTTCAATCTGAAAGATAAAGATACAGGGGTTACTGCTAGATATAAAGCACAAATTATCAGTGATGCTAATGGAGACTTACCTTATGGCTTAGGTGGAGTAGTGGGTGCACCAACAATTTATATTAGTAATTCAGCTATGGAGAAATTAGATAAAGATGCAGTATATTACTTATTACAAATAAATGTTGAGGATGCATATGAATCTGAAATTAAACAAGAATTAAAGACATTAACTAATAATCGTGGTTTATGGTTAGAATCCAAGAGTGATATTAGAGAAGAATTTAGTAGTACATCAATGGTAATGAAGATACTTGGGGGAGGAATTTCTGGTATTCTTATATTAATTGGAATTTTAAACTTTATAAATGTAATGATTACAGGAGTTAATGTTAGACTAAAGGAATTTGCGGTGATGGAAAGCGTGGGTATGACTAAGAAACAAATTAAAAAGATGCTTACTTTTGAAGGAGCATATTATGCAAGTATAACTACTTTATTTATTTTCACTTTGGGAATGGGAATTATATACGGAATAGCAGAGTTAACAAAGAAAATTGCAGATTATGCAGAGTTTGTATTTCCTACAGTGCCACTATTAACTTTAGTAGTATTTATATTTTTAGTATGCTTAATTACACCTGGCGTTGTATTTGAAACATCTTCAAAGAAAAGTGTAATAGAACGTATAAGAGAAACAGAAAATTAATTTTAGGTGGCAGATTTATACAATCTGCCACTTTTGTTATAATGGAAAAAGAGGTGGTATGATGAGGACAATTCTAATAATTGAAGATGATAAAATTCTTAATAGGGGTGTTACCTTTGCATTAAGAAAAGAGGGATATAATATGCTCTCGGCTTATACAAAAGAGGAAGGCAAGAATTTAATTTTAAATAAAGATATTGACTTTTTATTGCTTGATATAAATTTGCCTGATGGCAGTGGACTGAAGTTATGTGATGATATTAGGGGTAGTGTCAATTTTCCTATTGTATTTTTAACTGCCAATGATACAGAGGAGGATATGGTTAAAGGCTTTAAAAGTGGTTGTGATGATTATTTAACAAAGCCCTTTTCCTTGGAAATATTAAAGCATAAAATTAATGCCATATTAAGAAGACAGTCAGCAGAAACTAAAGATACTTTTCAGTATGAAGATTTAAAAGTAGATTTTAATAGAAAATCTGTTTTTGAAAGAAAAAATGAAATTAATTTAACTAGTACTGAATATAAGCTTTTAGAACTACTTGTTAGAAATAAAGGTAAGGTGATGACTAAGGAAATGCTTCTAGAAAAGCTTTGGGATGTTAATGGTAACTTTGTAGATGAAAATACTTTAAGTGTAAATGTAAGACGTATACGCAAGAAAATAGAAAAAGATTCTAAAAACCCTAGGTATATTATTACTGTTTTTGGTATTGGCTATATGTTTGGAGAGTAGCATATGAAAAGTAATTTTTATAAGATGAAAAATATGATTCAAATATTAATTATATTAATTTGTTCAGCATTTACTGCATTTATAACTTTTTCAGTAAAAAATTTAAACGTAACTATTATCTCAACTCTTTTTTCAATAATAATTATTTTAGGATTTTATATGTATGAAGGACTATTTAAAAGTTATACGATAGAAATAATTATAAAACTTTCGGATATGTTAGCCATAATGACTGATATGAAGGAAAAAGAAGTGTTTTCTATAGTTGAAGATTCAATTTTCTCAAAGCTTCAATCTCAAACTATTAAGTTAACTAGAATTTTGAAAGCTCAAAATAAGCAAATAGAAGATGATAAGAATGAAATAAAGTCATTAATTTCTGATATAGCGCATCAACTAAAAACACCATTAACAAATTTAAAGATGTATGGTGAGTTTCTTCAATATGATAATTTGACAGAAGAAGAGAGAAGAGATTTTCAAGAAACAATTATGGTTTCTTTAAATGAGCTAAGTTTTTTAGTAGAAAGTATGATTAAAATGTCTAGGTTAGAAAGTGGTGTAATTCAGTTAAAGCCATGTTATGAAAGCTTAAATGAAACTATATTATTAGCAATAGGTCAAATACGCAAAAAGGCACAATTTAAAAATATAATTTTAGAGCTTAATGAAAAGGAAAAAGTTACAATTTTACATGATAGAAACTGGGCCATAGAGAGTGTATTTAACATTCTAGAGAATGCAGTAAAGTACACAAAAGAAAACGGAGTAATTAATATTTCTATACAAAGTTATGAAATATTTGCAAGGATAGATATTGAGGATAATGGTATAGGGATTAGTGAAGAAGAACTACCTAAAATATTTAGTAGGTTTTATAGAGGAAAGAATGTTGGCGATGTTGAAGGTATTGGTATAGGACTTTATTTAACAAGGGAAATTATTTCAAAACAAGGTGGATATATTAAAGTAAAATCAAAAAAACAGGGAACTGTATTTTCAATATTCTTACCTATTAAATAAATTAATTATCCAATAAGATAAATTGACATTTTTAATGATTCAACATAAAATAGTTTGCGGAGGAAATGGAGTGTTCTAATGCGAACTATTTTTTTATTTATTTTATACAAGGAGGTTAATTATTAAATATTTTTACAAATGAATAGTAGATTATATTGAAGATAACAATATAATAGAAAAATTACAAAGGATAAAGGTGATTCAATGGGCATATTAAATAGCATTATAGGTATTATATTTATTTTTATAGTAGCATTCTTACTGTCAAATAATAAAAAGAAAATAAACTGGAGAACTATTATTATAGGATTTTTAATTCAATTGGGTTTTGCAGTTATAGTTTTAAAGTCAGCTGTTGGGAAGAAAGCCTTGCAGAAGGTAGCCACAATGGCAACTTCAATTATCGGGTATGCAAATGAAGGAATAAATTTTTTGTTTGGAGCAGCTATACCTACTAATGGAGGAATGGTCTTTGCTTTTCAGGTATTAACCGTTATTATATTTATTTCATCTTTAGTTTCTGTATTATACTACTTTGGAATAATGCAATTTGTTGTAAAGATAATAGGTGGGGCTTTAGCAAAACTCTTAGGAACGTCTAAACTTGAAACTTTATCAGCAGCTGCAAATATATTTTTATCGCAAACAGAGTCACCTCTTTTAATAAAGCCATATATCAATAAATTGTCTACATCAGAATTATTTACCGTAATGGTTGGAGGTGTAGCTTCAGTTTCAGGTTCTGTTTTAGTTGGATATTCACTTATGGGGATTCCACTAGAATATCTTATCTCAGCAAGCTTTATGGCTGCTCCAGCAGGATTGATAATGGCGAAAATGATATTTCCAGAAAGTGATGCAAAAGCCTTAGAAGATAAAATTGAATTAGGAAAAGATGATTCAGTTAACGTGGTAGATGCAGCAGCGAAGGGAGCATCAGAAGGGTTAGGTTTAGCGCTAAACATAGGTGCCATGTTACTTGCATTTATTTCTCTTATAGCTTTAGTAAATGGAATAATAGGATTTATTGGTGGACTTGCAGGTATAGATGGATTAAGCTTAGAAATGATATTTGGATACATATTCTCACCAGTGGTTGCAATTATAGGAGTTCCTTGGAATGAGGCTTTAACAGCGGGAGCTCTTCTAGGACAAAAGATAATTTTAAATGAATTTGTTGCTTTTAGTAAACTAGGACCTATAATAGGTGACCTTTCACAAAAAACTGCAGCTATAATGACTTTTTCACTATGTGGTTTTGCAAATATATCTTCCATTGCTATTTTAATCGGTGGAATTGGAGGAATGGCGCCAAAGAGAAAGCATGAAGTTGCAAAATTAGGATTAAAAACTGTGGTTGCAGGTACTTTAGCAAACCTTTTAAGTGCAACTATTGCAGGACTTTTAATAGGATTATAAGATTATTAGTCATGTTGTAAATATCACAGAAAAGTTGATACTTTTATCTCATTTTAAGATAATTATATTTTCTTAAAATGAGATATATTTTTATTAGATATTAAAATAGATGTTAAAAACTTCATAATAAAAATATTATTATAATAAATAAAACCTATTTAAGTATGAAATAATATAATTAGAGGGTTTACTATTATTAAATTTTAAAACATAAGATTTCATTATGTAATTATATAAAAATATTTTTAAAATGACTTGACATTTAATATATAAACATGTAAATTAGTATTAACAAATTAAATTGAACAAAATTTAATTTAGATAAATAATATTTTGGTAAATTGATTTTAGGAGGAATAAAAGATGGCAAAGATAGTTAATTCAGCTGAATTTAATAATGAAATAAAAGATGGTGTTGTAGTAGTAGACTTTTTCGCAACATGGTGTGGACCTTGTAAAATGTTGGCTCCAATATTTGAAGAATTATCAACTGAAATGGAAGGCAAGGTTAAATTTATAAAAGTTGATGTGGATCAATGCCCAGACATATCAATGCAATATAGTGTAGCATCTATTCCTACAATAATAGTATTTAAAGATGGAAAAAATGTAAATACTACAGTAGGTTTTGTACCAAAAGAGAGAATAAAAGAAATTGTAGAAGCTTATATATAATAAAAATATAGGAGATTACTCCTATATTTTTAATCTGTAAATTTGGAGGATAAAGCTATGAGTGAAAGATATGATATTGCAATAGTTGGTAGTGGGCCAGCAGGAATATCAGCAGCTTTAAATGCAAAAATAAGAAATAAGAGTTTTGTCATTTTTGGTAATGATGAACTTTCAAATAAATTAGTAAAAGCTAATGAAATTAATAATTACCTAGGTTTCCATGGTAAAAGTGGTAAAGAGATACAACAAGCCTTTATCAATCACTTAAGAGCTATGGATATAAAAATAACAGAAGAAAAAATAAATAATATATATGCTATGGGAGATTACTTTGCTTTAATGGTAAATGATAAAACCTATGAAGCGACATCAGTAATATTAGCTACAGGAATTCAATATGGTAAGCTATTCCCTGGTGAAGAAAAACTTCTAGGTAAGGGTGTTGGATATTGCGCTACCTGTGATGCACCACTTTATAGAAACAAAGTAGTTACAATAATAGCCTATAGTAAAAAAGAAGAGGAAGAGGCAAACTTTATTGCTACTTTAGCATCAAAGGTATATTATGTTCCTATGTATAAAGAGTTTGTAAATGTTCATTCATCTATAGAAGTAGTAAATGATACACCAGTAGAAATAATTGGTGAAGATAAAGTGGAAAAGCTAGTTTTAAAGAATAAAGAAATTACTACTGATGGTTTATTTATACTAAGAGATAGCATATCACCAGGTCAATTAGTTCCGGGATTAAAAATCGTAGACAATCATGTAGAGGTTGATAGGCTAATGCAAACGAACTTAAAAGGTTGTTTCGCAGCAGGAGATATAGTAGGAAGACCTTATCAATATATAAAGTCTGCAGGAGAAGGAAATGTGGCTGCATTATCAGCGGTTTCCTATGTAGATTCAAAGGAAAAGTAAAATAAGAGATATTTGTATGAATTATTTATAATGTTATTCAAATTATTTGTTGTATTGACATATAAATTTTAAAATTGTAAAATAATCTCAAACAATATGATTTATTAAGAATTAATTTTAATAAGTCATTCTGTGAAATGGAGAATTTATATGAAGAATTGTGAATGTATTAAACTAGAAAATCAAATATGTTTTTCTCTATATGCAGCATCTAGAGAGGTAATAAAGTTGTATAAATCCATTCTTGATAAGCATAATCTTACTTATACACAATACTTAGCTATGTTAGTGTTATGGGAAGAAGAAAAGATGACAGTTAAGGACATTGGTAAAAGACTACACTTAGACTCAGGTACTTTAACTCCATTATTAAAAAAATTAGAATCTATGGGGATAATTACAAGACATAGAGACGTAAATGATGATAGAGTAGTCATAATAGAGTTAACAGAAGCTGGCTTAAAGCTAAAAAGTGAGATTTTAGATGTGCCAGGAGAAGTATTTTGCAAATTGAATATATCTAATGATGAAGCAAAGGAGCTTAAACGTAATTTAGATAATTTATTACAAAGTTTAGAATAGTGCAGCAAAAGTTTAATAACTATAGTAAATATTCATACAAAGTTAGTTATAGGAAAAATTATGGATAAAAACCTCTTTAGATTTTAACTAAAGGGGTTTTTTCATGAGTTAAGATTGAACTTTAATAGAGCTTATAGTAGTTCTAACTCTACTACTGTATCTTTTTCATCAGGAAGAATTGCACTAGGCAAGTGTATAAAGGCATCAGCTTCAAATTCTTCTGCCATCCATGGAAACTCTACTTTAATTTCAGAACAGTCTTTAAGCAATCTAGCTTTTTTTATTTTGCCCATTAGATTGTTCAGATTAGTGTGACCGATTCCTATATCATAAATATGAGCATAAAGTAAATTCCCATTTTGGGTATATCTCCCCCATTCTGGTTTTGGTAGGTAGCTACCTTTACAACCATAGATGCTATCTCCATTGTCATCAAGCCATTCCCCAACCTCTTCCAGGATAGCTACGGATTCTTTGGGAATTTCACCCTTTGCATTAGGTCCTACATTTAAAATCATATTACCGTTTTTGCTAACACATTCAACTAAGCTCCTAACCACTTGCTTTGAGGATTTATAATCTTTGTCCATAGAAGCATAGCCCCAATTATTATTGAGAGTAATACAAGCTTCCCAAGGTACAGGATTTCTATTTTCATTTAGTACGCCCCTTGGAGGAATAATTTGTTCTGGTGAGTCAAAGTCACCGGTATAAGGAGAAAGGTTAGCTTTTTTAATACTTTTTTTATCATCTAATCTGTTATCAATAATTATATCAGGTTGATATTTCCTTATCATATCTACTAGTTCAGTAGCTTTCCACTTTTCACCGGTCATATTATCATAAGAAAAGTCAAACCACATTATATCAATTTTACCGTAGCCAGTAACTAATTCCTTAACTTGATTATGAAAATACTTAACATAATTATCGAAGTTATGAATTTTATTTTTAAAGGCTTTGTTATTTCTCATTGGATGGTGCCTATCACCATAGGCTGGATAGTCTTCATGATGCCAATCAAGAAGTGAGTAATAAAGACCAATTTTAATGTCTTCTGTTCTGAAAGCATCTATGTATTCTTTAATTAAATCTCTTCCAGCTTTTGTATTAGTAGATTTATAGTCAGTATAAGCACTATCAAATAAGCAAAACCCATCGTGATGTTTAGCAGTCATAACTGCATATTTCATACCGGCTTTCTTTGCAAGTTTGGCCCATTGTCTAGGGTTATATTTGGTTGGATTAAATTCAGCAAAGTATGGTTTATATTCTTCAACAGTCATCTGTTGGTTAGTCATAATCCATTCTCCTGCAGCAGGTATACTATATAATCCCCAGTGTATAAACATTCCAAATCTAGCTTCTTGGAACCATTTAGTTCTTTCTTCACGTTGAAGATAAATTTTGCTTTCATTTTCAATATCTATCATGATTTCACCAATCCTTTCTATTTTAATTATACATTAATATTTTAAAAAATTGTAAAAGATTCACTTTTATTTTTAAGAAAATTCATTGAATAAAAGTATATATAAACTTACAATAGATGTAGTAGTTTATTTATTGAGTAGAATAGATAAGCTTATATTTAAACTGTGAAATACCCAGTAAGAAAATACATTTTATAAGGAGGATAGCAATGAAAAATAATTTAAAGAAACTAAGCTTAATTATTGGAACTATAATTATAGGTATAGCTTTATTTACAGGTTGCTCTAAGAAAGATGAAATAAAGGATGCCTTTAACATTTATAAAAATGCTTGGATTAAGCAAGATTTTAAAAGTATGTATAATATGCTTTCAGTGGAATCAAAAGCATATATAAACGAGGAAGAATTTTTAGAAAGATACACTAATATATATAGCGCTATTGTAGCTAGTAATATGGATATTCAAATAGTAGGAGAAAAGGAAAGAGATAAAAAGTCATTAGAAATACCATTTACTATGACTATGGATACAGTGGCAGGAAAGGTAGATATCAAAGATTATAAAGCAACTTTAGTTAAAGAAGAGGATGGGTATAAAGTAAAGTGGAATGAGAGTTTAATATTCCCTCAAATGGAAAAACTAGATGATAAGGTGAGGGTAGAAGATTATTACTCTAAACGTGGAAGTATATTAGATAGAAATGGGAACTTTTTAGCCCAAGATGATATAGTAAAGTCTGTAGGGATTCATCCAAGTAAATTTGAAAATAAAAAGTCAGAAAAAATAACAGCTATGGCAACTATATTAGACATAAGTGAGTCATATATAGAAGAACAGCTAGCAGCTAATACTAACCCAGATTATTTTGTACCAATAGTATCTGTACTTCAATCTGATTCTGAAAAGTTAAATAAGCTTTCCACTATTGAAGGTGTTCAAATAAACAATAAAAACTCCAGAGTTTACACCGGAGGAGAATCTTTTGGAAATCTAATAGGATATGTGGGGGCCATTACAGCAGAAGAACTAGAAAATAATAAAGATAAGGGTTATTCACAAATAAGTCTCCTTGGAAAAGCTGGTCTTGAGAAGGTTTATGAAGATATATTAAGGGGCCAAGATGGTGGAGAAATATACATTGAAAAGGGAGAAGAAAAAATAACTTTAGCTAAAACAGAAGCAAAGAATGGTCAGGATATAAAACTATCAATAGACCCAGAGATTCAAAGTAAGATATATAGTGAAATGAAAGGTGAGAAGGGAGCATCTACTGCAGTAGACCCTAAAACTGGAGAAGTTTTAGCTATGGTAAGTTCACCTTCCTATGATCCAAATATATTTGTAACATATAAAACAAAATCCTTAAGTGATAAGTGGAAAAAGCTTGATGGTCAGCAGTTTGACAATAGGTTTAATAATGTATACGCACCAGGCTCTACAATGAAGCTAGTTACAGCTGCTATAGGATTGGATGTAGGCGCACTTAATCCAGGAGAAACTATGGACATTAAGGGATTAGATTGGCAAAATAATTCATCATGGGGTGGATATAAGGTTACGAGAGTAAAAGATCCTGGTAAGGCTATAAACTTAAAAGAAGCTACAAAATACTCAGATAATATTTATTTTGCAAGAGTAGCATTGAATATAGGAGCAGATGCTTTTATAAATGGAGCTAAAAACTTTGGTATTGGAGAAGAGATAACTTTTGATTTCCCAATGGAAACTTCTCAAATTAGTAATGATAATACTTTAAGTAAAGAAATACTTCTTGCTGACACAGGATATGGTCAAGGTGAGGTGCTTATGTCACCATTAGATATTGCATTATCATATAGTGCATTAGGAAACAATGGAGATATAATGCAGCCAAGACTTAACATTGGAAAAAATCCAGAAGCAAAAGTATTGAAAAATGCTATAAAGGCAGAAAAAGTACCAGCTTTAGTAGATGCTTTCTCAGCTGTAATAAATGATTCAGATGGAACAGCTACCACTGCAAAAGTAAATGGATTTAATATAGCTGGTAAAACTGGAACTTCAGAGATAAAGAAAGACCAAAAAGATGAATCAGGTAAAGAAAATGGATGGTTTGTAGCTGTAAACACAGATGATTCTAAAATTGCCATATCTATGATAATAGAAGATGTAAAGGGTAGAGGCGGTAGTGGAATACCAACAGCTATGGTTAAAAATGTTATGGAATACTATTTAAAAAAATAATTATTCTTTATGGTGAAAAGTTATGCGTAAGATTTTATTACTGAAATCATTTCAGTATATAAGGAACTTTTATTTTACAGTAGTATAAAACAGGAGACATAATGTGTCTCCTGTTTTATTATAATATTAAACTTAATTTTATTTAATATATGAGGTGAAAACGAAGTGAAATTTAGTATAGGTGAAATGGCTAAACTACATAATATAAACATACAAACTTTAAGATACTACCATAATATTGGATTATTAGTTCCTGTAGAAGTAGATTCTAAGTCAGGTTATCGATATTATGATAGCACTTCTAGTCAGAGATTGTGGAAAATAAAAGCATTACAGTCTACGGGATTATCTCTTAGTGAAATTATGAAGATTTTAAGTGGAGATATATGTGAAACAGAAAAATTGTTTAATAATTTGAAAAATGTAATTGATGAAAACATAGAGAACTTAAAAAAAGTTTCTTATTATGTAGAAGAGCAATTAAAAAATATAAATGATTTAAGGAAAGGAAATTATTCTACAGAGCCGAGAATTATGGTATTAGAAAGAAGGGAAGGATATTTAATAGACGTAAATGAAAATAGCACTATAGATAATGTAATAAGGTCTTTGGTAAGTTTTGATAGAAATTGTAGTATTAGTGTAGAAGTTATGTTTAAGCCATCAAGGTTAATAAATATTAATGATAAAGGAGAAACTCATCTTAAAAGTTATCTGGCTCTTAGCAAAGAAGAAAAGCTAAATGATTCTAAGAATAAATACACATTAAAAGAAGGGGTTTATGGAGTCATTGACCATATAGGTAGTCGGGACAGTTTAAAAGAAAGTTATGATAGCTTATTAAAATATATAAAATCTTCTAAAATGGAATTACAAGGAATCGGTATAGAAGAATTAATTATAGGGCCAAACATATCTGATAATAATGAAGAATGGGTGAGACAGATTCAGCTATTATTGAAATAGTAATTATCGTGAAATATTTAAAGGATATAATTGGTAGTTTATTGACTAATTATATCCTTTAATTTTAAAATTTATTTGTCACCAGTAGGAAAGTCCTCTCCCATAATCCATGTAAATCCATATGCCTTAAGAGCTTCTATAAAATTCTTATTTCCTATACAAGACCAATTTGCTTTATAGTGAAGACCAAAATATCTTTGGGCCATATTAATATAACCTTGCTGTTCTATAGATGTAATAATCTTATTACTGTAATCTTCGCCACCTATATCTAAAGTCACTTCTTTCATTGATGTCATATTAGTTGGACTAAGGGGAAATTTTTTAGAATTGTATTTTTCATTTTGTAGCTTTACTAAAGTGTCTATAGTTAAGTCTTTATAGCTTTCCTCATGAACTATGGCTTCTATGCCTAACTTTGGAGCAGGAATTAAAGGTTGATTTGGATATCCAATACTTAAAAGAACTACAGGGAATACGCCTTCTGGAATATTAAATATAGATTTTAATTCCATAAAACAACTTTCTACTGTGCCTATATATACAGAGCCTAAACCTATAGAATCAGCAGCAGTACAAATATTTTGAGCACATATTATTGTATCTTGAAGAGCAATCCAAAAATGTCTATAACTCTTGGTAGCTACAAAAGGAGCATCAGAGGCTTCACACCAACGTTGAATTCTTCTCCAGTCAATACAGAATAGAAGATTAACAGGTGCATTTTTAACTAGTGATTGCATATCGCATTCATTAACTAAACGTTCCTTAGTATTATCATCAGTTATCTTTATTATAGAGTAAGGTTGAAGATTTCCTCCAGTAGCAGCATGTAAGCCGCAAGATATAATCTCATTCAATAGTTCATCAGGAATTTTCTTGTCTAGAAAGCTTCGGCAACTTGCACGTTCACATAATAATTTGATAGTATCATTTAAATATTCTTTATTCATAAAATCATCTCCTAAATTCAATATTTTATATTTCAAAGGTTAAACCCTATAGGGACTATAGAGTCAAGGAAGTTTATACAAATATAAAATAATTTTAATAATTATTTTAAGTGAAGATATAAAAAATACCTTTTAGTTATTATATAAATTACTAAAAGGTTGAAAAGAATATTATTAAAATATTAAACTATAATATCTATTTATATTTTTATCTAACTCATTCATGACAATGAATCTAGATTCTCTTAGGGTTTCTTTTCCTTGAGTAAAAAGTAAAATTGTAGGTGCTGTAAAAACTGAAAATTCTGCACACAAGGAAGGAAATTCATCAATACTAATTTTTATAGATTTAACCTTAGGATAATTAGTAAGCAAGTCATCTACTTTACAAAGCAGGTCATCATTTCCTCAAAAACATTTTCCAGTAAAGAAGCATAAAAGTAAATCCGTAGTATCAATTAGTTTTAAAAGGTATTCTTTAGAATTTAAGCTATTCATTTATGAACCTCCTATTAAGTTTATATATTTATATTATCTTATAAGATATAACTTTATTCATTATAAAAGTCAAATCAAAACTTAGATAAATACATCATTTAAATATCTTATTAATAAGTAGAAAGACACCAATTCCCAGACAAAGAAATATAATCATAATAATTATAGGTATGAGTTTAAAAAATTCAAGCATGAGTTTCTCCCCCTTAAAATCCTATATTTATACTTATTTTATAAAGGTAATGACAACAAATTCCATATAATTGGAATAATTATATATGGAAAACATGATGAATGTCAATATTAATTATGTATATAAACTTCAGAATAACTAAAATTCATTAGATTTTAAAGAATATTTGAATATTTATATGTAAAATTAGAATACGTTTAAATATAAAAAGTTATAAATACTCATGATATAATGTATTATAAATTATTAGTTAAAGAAGGGGATTTTAATGCCAAGGATAGGAATGAGGATTATAAAATCAGCAGTGGCAGTCTTTATATGTTTTTTAATATATTTAGTAAGAGGCACAGGAATGCCATTCTATTCAGCAATAGCGGCAATTTTATGCATGCAACAAGGTGTGGAGAGTACTAAGCAGGTTGGTTTAAATCGTACCATTGGGACTTTAATTGGAGGTGCCTTTGGAGTGATAGTGTTATTATTAGAAAGAAGATTTATACCTGAATCTATGCCACAACTAAGATATCTATTAACATCTGTAGCTATCATACCTTTAATATATACTACTATATTACTTGAAAGACAAACAGCATCCTATATTAGTTGTGTAGTATTTTTAAGTGTGGCTATAAATCATGGAGATGATGTAGTTCCTTATGCATTTACTATTAATAGGATTATAGACACTTTAATTGGGATTTTTATAGCGTTAGGGGTCAATGCTATGAGGTTACCTAAGAAGAGAAATACCAAAATTTTGTTTGTAAGTACACTAACGAATACTTTAATGGATTCTAAAAATCAAGTTAGTGCTTATACTAAGGTAAAACTAAAGGAAATGATAGAAGAAGGAGCACTAGTGACATTAGTAATAGATAAAACTCCAGAAACTGTAGCACCTATAGTTAGTAGTATGGATATTAAGTTACCAGTAATTACAATGAATGGAGCAGCAATATATGATTTTAATAAGAAAAGCTATGTTTACCATGAAGGAATAAATAATGAAATAGCTGAACGAATCTTAAATATATGTGATGAGTTATCTATAAATACCTTTACTCATACTATAATTAATAATGTGATGCACATTTATTATGGTAATTTTACTAATGAAGAAGAAAAGAGATTTTATAATTTAGAGAAAGTACTTCCATTGAAAAATTATATATATAGTAAACTACCACAAGGGCTAGACGTAATTTGCATCATGGTTATTAACAAGATAGATAAAATAGAAATACTACATAATAGGCTTAAAGGATGTAGGGATTATAAAAACATCAAGGTTATATATGAAAGATATAACGAAGATTACTATATTTTAAAAGTGTATAGTGGTAAAACATCTAGAGGAAGCGCTTTGATAAAGTTAAGAGAGATGATTAAAAGTGAGAAAGTAGTTGTATTTGCTGGTGTAGAACAGGATAGTTCTATGCTTGAAGTAGCAGATGAAGGATATGTAGTAGAAAATGCATCTATTACAGTTAAAGAAAATAATTCACAAATCATAGGAGATAATGAAAGTGATTCTGTAGTAAAGACTATTAAAAAAATATTTTATTCAAAAGTAATTAATTATTAAACTAATATATTAAATTTAAAGCTTCATTATTTTTATTTATCAACAAAAGGAAAACACGGTAAAGTGCTAAAAGATTAGAAACTTTACTGTGTTTTCTTTTTTATATAGGGGACATTGACTTTACACTTTATAGTCACAATTACAATTAAATTGGTTAATTACATATATTAAGTTAAACTATTGAATACAATCTATTATAATAATAACCTAATTATTACTATGAATTTTACGCAAGTTACATATAAGGAGTAGTAATACACAAATACCTAAAAATGCAATGGTAGTAGGGTCAGATGTCTTTATTAATCTAGGTACTGAAAATAAGAAAATCAATATAGCTATAATAGAAGCTATCAAATCTAATTTTAAATCTTTTCTGATAGATTTCATCAGAAGCACCTCACAATAAAAGATTCTAAATATAAATATAAATATAAATATAAGTTTAGTATAAAATGAATATAGAGGTGCTTTATATATATTAATGAAAGGAATTTGAGATTATTATTTCTATTAATATTTTACTGGTGTTGTAATTAAACCACCTCTATATAAGTGTGTTATTCATGTATGATTATAGCTTAAAATAATCTTGTAGTGTGGTTTTTGGAACGAAAGGTTAAATATCGAACATGTAAGTTAAGAATTAATGTAAAATAAAGTTTAAGTGTGAAAAATAAGGAATTTTAGGTATGAAATAAGTAATTTCATGAAAATTCAAAATAAAACATATAGCAATGGTGTATAATTTTGTTAAAACTTGAAATTAAGAAGGGATTTTATGATTAGTATTTTAGTAAAAAAAATTGTGAATTTTATTGCCACAGAATCTAATATAGAAGATATATATTATCTTGATAGAATTAGATATGGGGTAGAGATTTTTATAAGTGAAGGGATCAAATTCTTTATAATACTTTTAATATCTATTATGCTTAAAAGATTACCTGAATTTTTCATAATTACAGTATTAATTTTAGGGGTTAGAACTAAACTTGGAGGTGGGCATTGTAAAAGCTTTGCAAGATGCTTTATAAAGACTACAGGAATATATTTAAGTATGTATTTTTTATCTTCTATAATAATAATACCAAGATTCATAAGAGTTTTAATATTAGTATCTGTTATAGCTACAATTTTTACTGCTAAATATAGAACTAAGATTAAAGCAATAGAAGATCCTAAGGTAATTTTAAAATTAAAATTAAAGACAAGCTTCATATATTTATTTACATATACTTTAGTAAGAGTAGTAAATGATTCTGTGTACATAAATCTTGTATTATTATTTGGAACATATATGATTTATGAATATTATATGAATAACAGGGGGAAATCTGTAATGAAAAATTTAATGAAAAAATTCGACTTAAGAAAACTTATGAGTGGTGTATTAACTAATGCTAGTATAGGAGTAGGAGAAGCAGCACTGAAATCTTCTTCTATATTCTTTTGGGGAGAAGTTGAATTACCATTAGAATTAAGAGAAAAAAGAAAGTAATAATTATCTAAAATGTGCTATAATTGTTAGGGGTGATGAAGATGCAATTATTGTTAATAGAAGATGATATTATTCAAAGTGATAATTTGTCTAACCTAATTAAAGAAAGCTATAATAATGTGGAGCTCCTAACGGCACATTCATTTAAAGAGTCATTAAAAGTCATTAGTGAAAAAAATGTTGACTTATTCTTTATTGACATTAACTTACCAGATGGATCTGGGATAGATATAGCTAAAAAAATTAGAGCTATGGAAGGCTGTGAATTAAAAGGAATAGTATTTATAACAAGTCAAGGTTATCAGATGGTAGATGCATTTAAAAATATACACTGCTATGATTTCTTAATAAAGCCCTATAGTAAAAAAGATATTAAAAGAATCATAGATGTGTTTATGAAAGAAAATGTTAAAAAAAATGACAATCGAAAGTATAGTATGATAACTATAGAAAATAAAATAACCTATAAACTCTATCATGATGATATAGTTTTTGCTGAGTATATACCAAGGAAGTGCAAAATTGTAACAGTTAAGAATGGAGTAATTTATGCAAAATTATCTCTAGGGAAGCTTTTAAGTATGATTGAATCAAATAGTATAGTACAATGTCATAAATCCTTTATTGTAAACACTAAATATATAAAAAGAATAGACAAGATGTATACTAAGTTATGGAAAGTACATTTTGTTAACATCAGCGACATTATTGACTTATCTATAAGTTACTGTGAAAAAGTATTTGAAATTTTAGGGTATGAAAATGAGTATAAATAATTTTTTAGAGTTGTTTACATTAGGTATGATTTGCAATATTTTATTTGATAAAATTAATATTAAAAATGTTTTAATTTCTATTATATTAGCATATGTTTTTGGTATTGTTATAAAAATACCAGTAGTTACTATAGGAGCTTTAACTATAATATATGCATTCATAAATAAATTTTTACATAATGACACTTTTTATAAATCACTAATAAAGATAACTATATCGTTATTAGTTTTAATGATAGCAGAAAGTATTGTTGGAATTATAGTAGGTATATTAGATATTAATACAGAGAGTATAAATTTAACCTTAACATTAGTGGGTGTATTTACAATTACCTTAGGTACTATATATTACTTTACTAAATATATTAAGGTGAATATTTCAACTATACCTAAGATAAGTACTAAAATTATCATAACAGGAATAGTTAATTTATTTCTAATATTAACTATATTAATATTTATAAATGATAGTCATTTTATAGGCAGTGGATTAAGAATTGGATTATTTTCAGCATTGTTAGTATTCATTGTAATAACCATGATTTTGTGTAGGGATATATATAAAATTATGAAGGAAAATGAAATATTAGAAATTCAAAATAAATATAATTTGATTTTAAATGAGTATATTGAGAAGTTAAGGGCTAGTGAACATGAATATAAAAATCATTTAAATGTGATATACTCAACTCTTCAGGTGGGAAATTATGATGAAGTTAATAAAGTAATAAAGAAGTATATAGAAGATATAACTTATAAAGATACTTTAACAAAGCTAATGGCAATAGATAATATAATTTTAAGAGCTCTTATTTATAGTAAAATTTGTGAAGCAGAAAAAGCCGATGTAAGCATAAAGTGTAACATTAAAAATAGCTTGAATAATATAAAGATTAGTCAATCAGATATGGTAATTATATTAACTAATTTACTAAATAACGCTATAGAAGCAGCTAAGGAGAGTCCAAATAAATTAGTTGAGATATATATAGATGAAGATTATTCTACCAACGGTAGATATGTTATCACTATAAAAAACACTGTAAAAGATATGAATAAAATAAATATATCCTCAATGTTTAAAGAAGGATATTCAACTAAGGGTTCTAGTAGGGGCTATGGACTACATAATGTTCAAAAAATAGTGAGTGGTAATAAAGGCAATATTTTAATAGAAACAGACGACGATATGCTTTCTGTTGAAATACATATTTAAAAACATAGAAAATGGATATCAATTAATTTTGATATTCATTTTTTGATAATAATCATATATACCTTGAAGAAATTATAATAAAGTTATTGAAAAAAGCGCTTTTAAATATACTATAAAATGATATAATTAAATGGAGAATTATTATTACTTAATAAAGTTATTGTTTAGTGAAGGTTATGCAGTTATAAGATTTTATAAGTCTTATGTGTGCTATGAACCTAGGAGGAATATGGTTATGGATTATAATAGAGCTATAGAAATGGTAAAGAGGAATCCAATTATTATAAAAACTATAAAGAACCCAACAGAAGAAATGAAGCTTTTGGCCGTAGAGAAGGATGGAATGTCTCTACAGTACATAAAAAATCCAACAGAGGAAATGAATATAAAAGCATTGAAGAGTAATATAAATGCTATTGAATTTATAGATGAGCCTACCTTAGAAATGAAAGAGTATGCAGTAAAGGAAAGCTGGAATACTTTAAAATATATAGATGCTCCTAGTGAAGAACTAGTAAATCTAGGGATTGAACAAAAGGGATGGGCTATTCAGTATATAAAGAATCCTAGCTGTTATCTTCAGAGGTTGGCTATTGAGAAAAATTATGATTCCATTAAGTATATAGAAAATCCTTGTGAAGAGGTGCAGCTAGTGGCTGTAAATATTAGCTATGATGCCCTAAGGTATATTAACAATCCTAGTGAAAAAGCTGAGATATCTGCCATTAGAAATAATGAAGCTGCTATTAAGTTTGTTCATAATCTAGATAAAGAAAAGATGATAAAATTTTTAAAAGAAAATATACTAGTAATTAAGTATCTTATAAAAGATATTTCTATAGAAGAGCTCGAAGGAGTATTAAAAGAAAGATTATCTAGTGAAGATATAGAAGAGAGATATGTAAGAAATTTTATCAATTGTGAAAGTATAAATAAAAAGTATAATAATATTTCTATGGATAAGATTATATTTATTCATAAGTATGGAAGTAGTAGAGCAAAAAGAGTTGCTATAGATGAAAAGCTAAAGATTATGTAGGAGGATAATGCAAATGAACTTTAATGATACATTAAAAAGTGTAGAGCTTGTAATAGAAACTAATGAAGTACCTCTTATTGTAGGAGAGAGTGGAATAGGCAAGACTGCTCTTGCAAAGACTTTGGCGAGACAAAGAGAATGGAGTTTAGTTGTTATAGATGGAAACCTTTTAAAGGAGGGTGAAATAGGTGGACTCCCTACAGTGGAAGAATATACTATTAAAGATGAACATGGAAGAGTAGTAAGTAAAAAGACAACTATCTATGCTATTCATACAAAGCTTAGAGAAATAGATAATCTTATTTTAGAAGGTAAAGATGTACTTTTATTTATAGATGAAATAAATAGGTGTGAGCATAGTGTACAACAAGAGCTTATGAATTTGATATTAAATAGAGAGATAAATGGATATAAGCTTCATTATAAAGTAAAGATATTAGCTGCAATGAATCCATCCAGTAAATACGGCTCAGACTTTGATTATCAAGTAGTAGATATGGATGCTGCCCAAGAAAATCGATTTGTTTGGCTTAACATGGAAAGTGATGCAAAGGGTTGGATTAAATGGGCTTCGGAAAATAAAGTTGATAGAAAAGTAATAGAATTCATATCTACTTTTCCAGAGCATCTACACAGTATTAACGAAGATGATATAAGGGCTACCCCACGAAGCTTTGAAAGAGTGTCTAAAAGTTATAAGTTATATAAAGAAAATAAAGATAGTATACCAAGAAGAGTATTTTTAAATGTTTTAAGGGGGAATCTTGGAAGAATTATTGCAGAGCAACTTATGGATTTTATGGAGTCGGATAATACTGCTTTAATTTCTCCAGAAGAAGTATTTGAAGAAGAAGTTTTATCAGAGCAGGTTAAAATTAGGATATCCAATGAGAGCCACACTAGATTATATTTAACAGGAAGTAATATGATAAATTATATTAGCAGCAAAGTTGAAGAGCTAGAAGTAGCAGCTATAAAGAGAGTTATAGATAGATTTGTAGAGTTTCTTAGCTTTTATCCAGTAGATTTGATGATTGGAATTATGCAGGATATGAGAGAAAGTCAAAAAAAAATATATAATTTCATATTAGAAAATGAAGACTTTGTAGAGAATTACTTTGCAACTTATACTGAGATAAAAGGGTAGATAGGCATGAGTAAGAATTTTGAAGAATTAAGGGTTGAGCTTTATAATAGGGTAACTAATATAGTTAATGGTGGAGAGATGTTTAAAGCCAGAAGAGATGGCGAAAAATTTGTAGTAGATATGCCAGAAGACTTAAAGTTGGAGTTTTATAGACTAGTAGATAGAGTAAATCTAGCCATGATGGAAGATAAGGAAAATTTCTATGGATACTTTTTATTTCAGGTAAAAAGAGAAATAAGATATGATATAGCTACACCTACAGCCATAAGTTTTAAGGGAGCTAAATATATTGTTTATTTTAATCCTTTTATATTTTTACAACTTAATTTGAGTCAGATGCAAGGGACTATAAAACATGAAATACATCATATTTTAGCATTACATTTAGTAAGGGCAAAGGAATTAAGAAAAAAATACAGTACCTTAGCTGTTAATATGGCTATGGACATAGTTGCAAATCAATATGTTAATTTCTTACCTGCCTATGCAACTACCTTAGAGTGGGTAAATACAAAATATAATTTGAAGTTAGAACCATATAATTCTATGGAGTACTATGTGAGAGAAATTCAAGGAGAATTGGATTTGTTAGAAGAGGACAAAGAAGGAGAAGAGGATGATTCTAAAGGTGATACTAAGGATGAATATGATCCTAAAAAGACTCATGATACCTGGGATGAATCTGATGATATAGATGATAAAACTCTGAAGTCTTTTACGGAGAAATTTGCAGAGCTTTCTAGTAAAGGAAAGCTTCCAATAGAGATAGAAGCTATGCTAAACACTTTAAAGGGAAGTGAAAATGAAATCCCATGGAATATTTATTTAAAAAAAATAATGGGAACCTTAGAGAGTAGTAAGAAGAAAACTGTAACAAGAAGAAGTCGAAGACAACCTAATAGATTAGATTTAAAAGGGGAGTTAAGAGGTCATAGGGCTAAAATTGCTGTAGCTATAGATATAAGTGGAAGTATAAGTGATGCTGAGTTTATGCAAGCTATGAAAGAAGTACTTTCAATAGTAAAAAATTATAATAGTGAAGTTACTATAATAGAGTGTGATAGCAATATTAGAAGAACATATAGGGTTAAGTCTGTAAAGGATATAAGAGAAAGGGTTACTAAAGGGGGAGGAACACAGTTTACTCCTGTATTTGAATATATAAATAACACTGACACTAACTTACTTATATACTTTACTGATGGTAAAGGTGAAGATAACTTAAAGGTTACTCCAAAAGGTTATAGAACTTTATGGATAATATCAGGCAGAGGATATAAATTATCTTTAAAGGAGCCTTATGGAGTAGTAAAGAGGCTTAAGGCTATAGAAGAGAAGGATGAGTTTATAGATATACATGACGTAAGAAATGATGGTTGGTCCATGAATAGTGTTGAACCTACAATATAGAGTATTAAAAATTATATAGTTTTACCAATGAGGCTTTTACAAAATAGATAGCTCTGTTTTGTGAATGCCTCATTTTCTTATAGTTAAGTAATAAGTCTTTAATAAATTTTAATGCTATACATAATATCCACTTATTTAGCTCAACATATAAATGGTATAAGAGTAAAAATTAAAGATTTATAACTTAGAGCAAAGTAACAAAAGGCTATTGAGGCATTAGATATATGTCTCAATACCTTCATATCAATATATTTAAACTGTAAGAAAAGAGGTAATAACATGAGAAAAATGAAGACTATGGATGGTAATACAGCAGCAGCACATATATCCTATGCATTTACAGAAGTAGCTGCTATATTCCCAATTACACCATCTACACCTATGGCTGAGCTAGTAGATGAATGGGCCGCTAAGGGGAGAAAAAATATATTTGGTCATCCTGTTAAAGTAGTAGAGATGCAATCTGAGGCAGGGGCAGCAGGAGCATTACATGGTTCCTTACAAGCAGGAGCTCTATCATCTACATATACAGCATCACAAGGTCTATTACTTATGATACCTAACATGTATAGGATGGTAGGAGAAAGATTACCTGGAGTTATACATGTTGCAGCTAGAGCTCTTACTACGTCATCCTTAAGTATATTTGGTGACCATCAAGATGTTATGGCTACAAGACAAACAGGATTTGCAATGCTTGCAGAAGGCTCTGTTCAGGAGGTTATGGATTTAGCAGCAGTAGCACATTTAAGTGCTATAAAGGCTAGAATGCCATTTCTTAGTTTCTTTGATGGCTTTAGAATTTCCCATGAAATACAAAAGGTTGAGGTTATAGAGCAGGAGGAACTTGCAAAACTAGTAGACTATAAAGCTATTGATGAGTTTAGAAAAAATGCTTTAAATCCAGATCATCCAGTTACAAGGGGAACTGCTCAAAATCCTGATTTGTATTTTCAAATGTGTGAATCACTTAATAGATACTATGAAGATATACCTACTGTAGTAGAAAATTATATGAGTGAAATAACAAAACTAACAGGAAGAGAATATCACTGTTTTGATTACTATGGAGCACCGGATGCGGATAGGATAATCATATCAATGGGTTCTGTATCTGAAGTAGTTGAGGAAACTATAGATTATCTAAGAGATAAGGGAGAAAAGGTAGGACTTGTAAAAGTAAGACTTTATAGACCTTTCTCTATAGAGAAGTTTATAAAAGCTATGCCAAGTACAGTTAAGAAGATAGCAGTACTTGATAGAACTAAGGAGCCAGGTTCTATAGGGGAACCTCTTTATCTAGATGTAGTAAGAGCACTATTTGGAAAAGCAAATGCTCCATTAGTAGTAGGTGGAAGATTTGGACTTGGTTCAAAGGATCCGATTCCAGCTCATATAGCTGCCGTATTTGAAAATCTTAAAGAAGATAAACCTAAGGATAGATTTACCATAGGAATAATTGATGATGTTACAAACTCATCACTAATGCCAAAGGAGGATATAGATGCTACGCCAGAAGGCACAACCTCGTGTAAGTTCTGGGGATTAGGTTCTGACGGTACCGTTGGAGCTAATAAGAGTGCTATAAAGATTATTGGAGATCATACAGATATGTATGCTCAAGGATATTTCTCTTATGATTCTAAGAAATCAGGTGGAATAACTGTTTCTCACTTAAGATTTGGTAATAAACCAATTAAATCTCACTATACCATTGACAAGGCAGATTTTGTTGCTTGCCATAACCAATCCTACGTATATAGCTATAACTTATTACAAGGATTAAAGAAGGGTGGAAAATTCCTTTTAAATACTCAATGGACAGAAAAAGATTTGGAAGATAGATTACCAGCTGACTTAAAAAGATATATATCAGAAAATAATATAGAGCTCTACATCATAAATGCAGTTAAAATAGCCCAAGAAATTGGGTTAGGTGGAAGAATAAATATGATAATGCAAGCTGCCTTCTTTAAGATAGCAGATATCATACCTATTGAAGATGCAGTAAAATATTTAAAAGAAGCAGTTATAACTTCCTATGGTAAGAAGGGTGAAAAAGTTGTAAATATGAACCATGCTGCCATTGATTCAGGAATAAATTCTATAGCTAAAATAGAAGTTTCAAGTAAATGGAAGGATGCTAAGGATGATAAGTTAGATATAATGAAGGATTATCCTGCATTTATTAAGGATATTGTAGAACCAATGAATAGGATGGAAGGAGATGATATTCCAGTTTCTACATTGGTTAGAGAGGGAGTAGATGATGGTACCTTCATGGCAGGTACTACTGCCTTTGAGAAGAGAGGAATAGCAGTAAATGTACCACAGTGGATTTCAGAGAACTGTATTCAATGTAACCAATGTTCATATGTATGTCCACATGCCACTATTAGAGCCTTTCTATTAGATGAAAAAGAAAAAGAAAATGCTCCAAAGGATATGAAGTTGCTAGAAGCCAAGGGTCTTAAAACAGAAGCTCCAATGTTTTTCCATATAGGAGTTACGCCTTTAGATTGCACTGGATGTGGAAACTGTGCAGAAGTTTGTCCAGCTAAAGAAAAAGCCTTAGTTATGAAACCACAGGATAGCCAACATGATCAAATAGAAGTCTGGAATTATGTTGTAGAAAAAGTTGCAAACAAGAAGAATCCATTGAACAAAAATACTGTGAAGGGTAGTCAATTTGAGCAACCTCTCCTTGAATTCTCAGGTGCATGTGCAGGATGTGGAGAAACTCCATATGCTAAACTTGTAACTCAATTATTTGGAGATAGAATGATGGTAGCTAATGCTACTGGTTGTTCATCAATTTGGGCAGCTGGAGGACCTTCAACAGCCTATAGACCTAATAAAGAAGGCTATGGACCAGCATGGGCTAACTCACTCTTTGAAGATAATGCTGAGTATGGTTTTGGAATGTTTATGGCTGTTAAAACCATAAGAGAAAGAATTGCACAGAATATAAGAGAAGCTCTAAGTGGCAATATCTCAGAGGTAGCTAAGCCTGTGTTACAGGATTGGTTAGATAACATAGATAAGAGTGAAGGTACAAGAGATAGAGCAACTAAGTTAACCCAAGTTCTTCAGAAAGAAAATAGTGAAATAGCTAAGAAGATACTAGAAGATAAAGAATTCTTTGTTAAGAGATCTCAATGGCTATTTGGAGGAGATGGATGGGCTTATGATATAGGATATGGTGGCCTTGACCATGTATTGGCATCAGGAGAAAATGTAAATGTATTAGTCTTTGATACAGAAGTTTATTCTAATACAGGAGGTCAATCATCAAAATCAACTCCAACGGCTGCGGTAGCTAAGTTTGCAGCATCAGGAAAACGAACTAAGAAGAAGGATTTAGGAATGATGGCTATGAGCTATGGTTATGTATATGTAGCTCAAGTATCCATGGGAGCAGATAAAAATCAGACTATAAAAGCTATTTCAGAAGCTGAAGCTTATGATGGACCATCATTAATAATAGCTTACTCTACATGTATTAATCATGGTATTAAAGCTGGAATGTCTTATTCACAAGAAGAACAGAAGAGAGCAGTAGAGTGTGGATATTGGACTTTATATAGATATAATCCAGATTTAAAAGGAACTAAGAATCCATTCTCCTTAGATTCAAAAGCACCAAATGGAAGCTTTAAAGACTACTTATTAGGTGAGGTTAGATATGCATCTTTAGCCAAGGTATTTCCAGAAGTAGCAGAGGAATTATTTGCAAAGACAGAAGCAGATGCTATGGAAAGATATAATAACTATAAGAAGTTATCAACTCAAGAATAAAAAATTAGAAGACCATTTCATAGTTATGATATGGTCTTCTATAATTTAGATACATTATGAGTTTTTATTAATATAAATTTTTAAAGATTTAATGATAAGTACCAGTGCATAAATACCTAAACCCCAAAACAATAAAATTATGGGTAAAATAATTAGCATAGGAATAAAAGCAAATAAAGTCTCCATAAAAGCCTCCTTATAATATAATATAATTTAATATGATTCACTTGGTGATGTAGAAATAGATTTTTTGGGAATAAATACCACAAGCAATGTAGATATAATTAATACAATTGTACAAGCAAGACCACCCTCAGCTCCGAAGTTACCACCAGATAGTAAAGAGTCACTAAAACTATTAACTTTCAAAATAGAAGGTCCTATGTTCATTCCACTAACAAGAATTCCATATATATTACCTTGAGCAAAGTTCCACATGGTATGAATTGCACATACTCCAATAATATTATCTGTACGATAGGCATAAACGGAAAAGAATATACCAACTAAAATAATATTAATCATTGGTAGTATAGAAAATCCTGAATTAAAAATGTGGAGAAACCCAAATAAACAGGAGTTCAAAATAATACCGAGAATAATTCCATTTTTAGCAGCAATTGAAGTTAATAAAAAGCCTCTACATAGAAATTCTTCACTGGCACCTTGTATCATAAAACCAATAAAGAAAATAATAATTAGAGGAAGAGAAGACAGAGTAACCTTAACAAAGGATAAGTGTCCAGAAATCATTAGAATCAATACAACAGCACTAAACATAACAAGCCCTACTATTAATCCAATGACATATTCTTTAAAAGCACCTTTTTTTATTAACCCCATGGAGCGAAGATTTCTTTTTTCACTAAACTTGCAATATAAAATACAGAGTATAATTAAAAATCCAGTACCAAATAAATTTATAAGAGTTAAAGTTTCATTATCTATGGTCATAGATAATCCATTGGATTTAATCACACTTATAAAACCTATTATTGCCATAGGAATCACAAGTATAAATTGACTTACTAAAATAAGAACTAAGGATATAAGTAAGTTGAGAAATGGATTGTGTTTCAGTTTAGCTTTTTTTGCTTCCTCAATCATAACGGAATGTGTGTTAAAAAATTTCATAAGAATCCCCCAATTAAAATTATAAAATATACACAGTAATGTATATGTAACATTATATTATATTTTACACTATATATATTAATTCACAATATATATAATATAAAAGGAGTAATTTAATACATAGGTTTCTATTAATGAATTCATATGTGAAAATATAATTCATTAATGTATAATAATTAGTAATAAATATTTTATAATAACAGTAAGTAACTATTTAAAATAAAAGGAGAGAACATATATGAGCATATTATTTATTCAGTATCCAAAGTGTACTACATGCATTAAGGCAAAAAAATTTCTTGTTGAAAATAACATAGAATTTCAGGATAGACATATAGTGGAGAATAACCCAACGAAGGAAGAGTTAGCTTTATGGCTTGACAAAAGTGGACTTGAGATTAAGAAATTCTTCAATACCTCAGGAAAGCTTTATAAGGAAATGAATTTAAAGGATAAGATTAAAGACATGTCAAAGGATGAAGCCATAGAACTTCTTTCTACTAATGGAATGTTAGTAAAGAGACCTATACTTATAGATGGAGATAAAGTATTAGTGGGATTTAAGGAAGATAATTATGAGAAATTTACAAATAAACCTTCTCAATAATCAATATGAAATTCTCATTAAATCAGGAATTATAAACAGTATAGGTGAAGAGATTTCAAAGATATATGAAGGAAATAAAATAGCTTTAATTACTGATGAAAATGTAGATAAATTTTATGGAGATATAGTTAAAAAGTCTTTAGAGGATAATGATTTTAAAGTTTTAAAGGTGGTTTTGAAACCTGGTGAAAGGAGTAAATCAATAGAATCTTTAATGAAGCTATATAATGAACTTTTAGATTTTAAGCTAAATAGGGGAAATTTAATTATAGCTTTAGGGGGAGGAGTCATTGGAGATTTAGCAGGCTTTTGCGCAGCTACTCTTTTAAGGGGAATTCCATTTGTTCAAGTTCCAACATCACTACTTGCCCAAATCGATTCATCTATAGGAGGTAAGGTTGCTATAGATTTACCTAGGGGAAAAAACTTAATAGGTAATTTTTATCATCCTAGGGCAGTATATATTGATCCTCAGGTGCTTAAAACCTTAGAAAAGAGATATGTAAATGATGGATTAGGTGAAGCTATAAAATATGGATTAATAAAGGAGAATGAGCTCTTTGAAAAGTTTGAAAGTATAGAAAGCTATGAAGCTTTATTTGAATATATAGAAGATATAATATATAAATGCTGTAGTATAAAAAAACAGGTAGTAGAGCAGGATGAAAAGGACAAAGGAGAGAGAATGATTTTAAATTTTGGTCACACCATAGGCCATGCTATAGAAAAGCTTGAAAATTATAAGGGTGTTTCTCATGGAGAAGCTGTAGCTATAGGGATGTACTCTATAGCCCTTAGATGTGAGGAGTTAAATATATGTAAGGATGGAGTTGCTAACAGAATAAAAAGTCTACTAGATAAATTTAACTTGCCCTATGATTTCCAAGTAAAGACCAGGGAAGATATTATTGATGCTATTTCAGTAGATAAAAAGACAATAGGGGATTTTATAAACCTTATTCTTATTGAAGACATAGGTAAGGTTTTTCTTCATAAGGTTACTCATGAAGAATTAGAAAAATTTATTTAGGAGGAAAAGCTATGGATAAAATTATAATAAAACCCAAGTTGCTTAAAGGGAATATAGTTGTTCCTTCTTCTAAAAGTTTAGGGCATAGGGGGATAATTGCAGCTGCTCTAAGTAGAGGGATATCTAGGGTGGATAATATACAACTTTCTAAGGATATTGAAGCTACTATGGAGATAATGAAGGAGCTTGGAGCAGTTGTTAATATTGAAGATCAAAACTTATATATTGATGGAAGAAAGATGTTTTCCTATGAAAAGAAACTAGATTTAAGATGCAGAGAATCTGGCTCAACTCTAAGATTTCTAATTCCACTAGCTTTAACCAAAGATGGTGACTATATATTTCATGGAGAAGGAAAGTTAATTTCAAGACCACTAGAACCATATTATGAAATCTTTGAAGAAAAGGGTATAAAATATTCAAGGGAAGAGGACGGTTTACCTTTGAAGGTAAGCGGAAAACTTACTAGTGGTACATATAGAGTAAGGGGAGATATAAGCTCACAATTTATAACAGGGCTACTGTTTTCTCTTCCCATTTTAGAGGGTAATTCTAGAATTCAGATAACTACAAAACTAGAATCTAAGGGATATATAGATCTTACTTTAGATATTTTAAAGGATTTTGGCATAGAGATAGAAAATAATAATTATGAAGAGTTTAATATTAGAGGAGCGCAAAAATATAATAGTAGAAACTATTATGTAGAGGGAGATTATTCTCAGGGAGCCTTCTTTTTAATAGCAGGGGCATTAGGTTCTTCTATAGTATGTTCTGGTCTAAATAAGGATTCTCTTCAAGGAGATAAGGTCATATTAGATATTTTAGAAGCTATGGGATGTAATATGGAAGAAAGTGAAGAAGGTATAAAAGTAAACCCTTCTAAGACTAAGGGCATAGAAATAGATGCCTCTAATTGTCCCGATTTAGTTCCAGTTCTTACGGTACTTGCTAGCCTTTCAGAGGGTGAAACTAAAATAGTAAATGTTAAAAGACTAAGAATTAAAGAGTGTGATAGACTATATGCTATAACTAAAGAGTTAAATAAACTAGGAGCAAATATAATAGAGTTAGAAGATTCTTTAATAATATCAGGTGTTAATGAATTAAAGGGTGGAGAAGTTGATTCTCACAATGATCATAGAATAGTAATGGCCTTGGCCATAGCAGCCACAAGAGCTAAGGGTGATGTAATCATAAATAATCCTAGTGCCGTAGAGAAGTCTTATCCTAATTTCTTTAAGGATTATTTTAAATTAGGGGGTGAAGGTAATGAGTTCAATTATAGGGAATAAAATAAAAGTATCAGTTTTTGGAGAATCCCATGGTGATGCCATAGGAGTTATAATTGATGGATTACCAGCAGGGCATAGGATAAATTTTGACTTTGTTAATGAAGAAATGAGAAGACGAGCACCAGGTCAAGATTCATTGTCTACTTCTAGAGTAGAAAAAGACATACCTAAGGTTTTAAGTGGAATTTTTGAAGAAAGAACTACAGGGGCACCACTATCAGCCATAATTGAAAATAATAATACTAAATCTAGGGATTATTCAGAGCTTAAGGTAAAGCTAAGGCCAGGCCACTGTGATTACCCAGCTATGATTAAATATGAAGGATATAATGACTATAGAGGTGGTGGACATTTTTCTGGTAGGCTCACAGCTCTTTTAGTCTTTGCAGGAGCAATATGTAAGGATATTTTAAAGGAATATGATGTGTATATAGGTGCACATATAAAGTCTATTGGAAAGATAAAAGATCATGGCTTTGACAAAGTAAATATAAGAAAAGAATTATTACAAGAATTGAGGAAGGATAGATTTCCTACATTAAATAAGATTATTTCCGAAGAAATGAAAAAAGAAATTTTAGCGGTTAAAGCTTTAGGAGATTCTATTGGCGGTGTTATAGAAGGAGCTGTTATTAACCTACCAGTAGGACTTGGAAGTCCAATGTTTCACTCAGTAGAAAGTGTATTATCCCATATGCTTTTTTCTATTCCAGCAGTTAAGGGAGTAGAGTTTGGAGAAGGATTTAACATCTCAACACTAAGAGGTAGTGAGGCAAATGACCAGTACTATATTGAAGGTGAGGACATAAAAACCTATTCTAATAATAATGGGGGGATTCTAGGTGGAATTACTAGTGGAATGCCAGTTACATTTTCAGTAGCATTTAAACCAACGCCATCTATAGCTTTACCACAGAAAACTGTAAATATGGATACGAAAACTGATGATATTTTAGAAATTAAGGGAAGACATGATCCTTGTATAGTACAAAGAGCAGTGCCAGTGGTGGAGTGTGTCACTGCCATTGCTATTTTAGATATGATGCTTCAGTAGAATAATATATAGGTATTCTAGAAGGGAGAAGAGTTTTGAATAATATCATATTAATAGGTCTTTCAGGATGTGGAAAAACATGTCTAGGTAATATAATTAGTAACGATGAAGAAATAAATTTTATTGACTTAGATGAATATATAGAAGAAAAAAACAATATGACCATAAAGGAAATGTTTAACATTAGTGAAGAATACTTTAGAGATAGGGAAACAGAAGCAGTTAAACAGGTTTCTAAACTAGAAAATACTCTTATAGCTACAGGGGGTGGCGTTATAAAGAGAAAAGATAACATGGATGCTTTAGGGAAAAGTGGATGTATAATATTTATAGACAGAAAACCAGAAAAAATAATAGAAACTTTAGATATATCAAATAGACCTCTTTTAAAAGAAGGAAAAGAAAAGATATATGACTTACATAAAGAAAGGTATAAGCTCTATAAAAAATATGCTCATATTACTATAGATAATAATGATAGTAAGGAGAAGGCTATTAATATTATAAAGGATATAATTAAAATTAAGCTCCATAAGCGTTAGTATTAATAGATATATTCCTTAAATCTTATCTGTTTATAAAGTCATATATGGATCCTTTTTAATATTATATTAATATAGAGAATTGAGGTGAGATCATGGATATTAAGAAAATACTGTCTATCATAAAACGGCAAGAAGGATTAAAGTTAGATTTTAAACAAAAGCTTTCCTTAGATTTTGAAAGTGGTAAAAAGGAACTAGCTAAGGATGTTTGTGCCATTGCTAATTCAAAGGGTGGAAGAGGATATATAGTTGTAGGTATTGAGGATAAAACAAAAGAGTTAATAGGCTTAGATGAAAGTGAAGTTTTCACAGAAGAACAAGTACAACAAATAATATCTTCTAGATGTGAGCCACCAATCCCAATCTCTGTAGATGAGTATAATATAAGTAAAAAAAGGATTTGTATAATTACAATATATGATGGAGAACAAAAGCCATATCAACTTAAGGAGAATGGAGCATTTTATATCAGAAGAGGCTCTACCACTGATACTATGAGAAAACAGGAACTAGTAGAAGCCTTTGAGGAGAATTTAGACTTTTTTATTGAAACTTCTCAAGTGGTGAGAAGTGATATAAATCTTATAAATATGGAAATAGTAAAAAACTATTTTCATAAAAAAGGTATAGTTATTAATAGCTCTAATGAAAAATTTCTTATGAGAAGTGCAGGAATATCATATACAGATAAGGATACTGGAGAAGAGAAATGTACCTTGGGTGGTCTTTTAGTATTTTCTGATAACAATAGCCTTTGCATACCTCAAAACATGATTAGAATAACTAATAATTTAGGTAAGGGAAAAGACCGAGTAAATGTTGTACAAGGTAATCTCTTATCTATGATAGATAAAAGCGAAGATATATTAAGAAAAATATTACCTAAGAATTATCCTATAGGAGCTATAGTTGAGGCAATAAACAATGCAGTGCTTTATAGGGAGTATTCTTCCATAGATAGAGTTATAGAAGTGGTGATATCTAGAAATAGTACAATAGTTAATAGCCCAGGACAAATGATACAGAACAATTCCACAGGAAAAAGAATTAACTATAATAGAAGAAATATGTGGCTTTATGAAAAACTAGTAACACTAGATGAAAATAAAAGATTTTTAAACAATGAAGGTGGATTTGGAAGGATAAAAAAGCCTTTCAAAAAAAATGTGACCTTTATAAACTCTAGAGCAGAAGACTGTTTTAAGGTAATCTTACCAGGAACAAAACTCTATGAAGGTAAAAAGTAGTGATATTAAGGTTAATTAGCAGTAAGTTTATAATCCTTATAAGTAAAAGATTAGACGATAAAGTAGGAACTAGAATTTATCGTCTAATTTTTTTGTAACGAAATTAATATTTTACGGACTTACTAATAGGAGGTGAAAATGTGGAGGATATAGAAGTGTACTATAAAAGCCATGGGAAAAAGGTGTATTACTATTTATTATCTATGATACATGATGATAATTTAGCAGAAGAGCTAACACAGGAAACTTTTTATCAGGCTATGAAAACTATTAATAAATATCGTGGGGATTGTAAGCCTTCTGTATGGCTTTGTCAGATTGCTAAACATGTTTGGTACAAACACCTTGAAAAGAATAAGAAATGTGAAACTATTTCAATGGAAGAAATAAAAATAGATATAATGGATTCTTATGATCTAAATTATGAGGTTATGAATAAATTTGATAAGTTAGCCTTTTATAAGAAATTGCGGGAATTAGATGATAATATGAAAGAGGTTATTTATTTACGAATTTCTAGTGATCTATCTTTTGCAGAAATAGGTGAAATAATAGGGAAATCAGAGAACTATGCAAGGGTAATGTTCTATAGGGGGAAAAAGAAGTTAATGGAAGGAGAGCTAACAAAATGAAATTAGATTGCTATATAGTAAAAGATTTATTGCCAAGTTATGTTGATGATTTGACAAGTGATGAAACATGTAAAGATATAGAAGAGCATCTAAAAGAGTGTAAAGATTGTAATAAAGAATTTCAGCAAATGATAAAACCTATGTCTGTTACAGATAAAGAGAAGCAAAACAATACCAAGGAAGTACATTATTTTAAAAAATGTAAGAAAAAATATTCAACCATGGTTAAGTTATTGATTGCAATAGCAGTTATATGTGCATTGCTATTTGCAGGATTAGTTATAATACTAACCTCGGCATATCATCAGCAGTATAATAATAAAGCAGTAAGCAATAATCTATGTATAAGTATAGAAGAGAATGAAAGTATCGATTTTATTGGGGAGTATGATGATTATAAGATATATACCTATAAATTAGAAGAAGCATACTTTATTGATTTTTTTGCAAATCGAATAGAAATAAAAGATGCATTTCAAAAGGGTAAAACATCATTAAAAGATATGACTAAACATTTAGAACTAGTAAATGAAGAAAATGGTAATAAGATATACGAATTTGAAAACTATCAAATTATTTTTAGGAAGGACATATGTGTAATAGCTCCATTATCTATAAAGGGAGAAGTTATAATTCAAGCTGTTGAAGACTACGTAGCAGAATAAGATTATTTGTTCACCAATTTTGTTATTTAATTGGAATTTCATGCACAGAATATACCATTTTGTGCATTTTTCTATAAAATAAACTGATTATAGGTTACAATGTGGATATAAAAATCAATACCCTTTAAGTGGAGATAGATTTAGTAGTTTAGCTAGATATGTCAGAGGTCAAGGATTGTTTAATTTGAAACTTACAAGAAATCCGTTTTCTCTGCTTTATGTTTTATAATGATTAAAATTATGTATAAAGGAGTTATAAGCATGGATTTAGTAATAATCATGTTAATCCCATATATTATTGTATTATTATCACAAATTTTCTATAAAAAAAAGCATTTAAAAAATGGTAAGAAAACAGATAGTACAGAGCATTTAGTTGTAGTAGTATTTGGAAATAGTGTGTTGGCTTATATATGTTCAAATTCTGCATTTACAGATACTATGCGTACTACAATAATAGGGCTTTTCACAGTTTTGTATATAATATTTTGGGTTATTTGTTTAGGTATAGATAATAAAAAATAAGATGAAGAAAACAAAATTTAACATTAGGAAAAACTTAATTTTAGTAGTTTAGCCATTGAAAGGAGGAAAAAAGATAATGAAAAAAGTAATGTGGTTAGGTCTTTCTATAGAAATAACAGTATTGATAATAATGTTATTATTTGTTGTATTCAAGAAGCCAGTACCAGGAGTACTCGTTGGTATTTTTGTAGTTGGAATGTTAACAAGTATAATATCTTCATTTTTCGTACAACGAGAGAAGATTAAAGAAAATTAAACTATTTAAATATACGAAATTTTATATAGGAAACTAGTCATATTTTAAACTATGAAACTAGTTAAATATGATCCTAGGTAACTATATAACTTTTTAACTAGTTAACTAGTTGTTGGCACCGTGGGAGTTTGTGGGTTTTTTGAATGTTTTTATTTATTAAATATTAGTATTTAAGTCTAGTTCTTTTCTGACTTTTTTTATTCATATAATATATAACCCCATGTCTTATAATATTATTATTACATTATGATAATTTCATAAATTTAGTTAATCTAAGGAGTTTATATATTATAAGTGAAATCATATATTTATTTGTGAGGTATGTATTATGAAAAAAGTACTGGCTTGTTTAGTGTTTATATTCATAGGAATAGGATGTTTTTATTTTGCATTTCAAGATGGGGTAAGTGCTACTTTAGGAATAACTTTAACAATAGTTGGAGCCATAGCGTTAGGAATTGGAATTTATAGAAGTTGCCGTTGTGGCATTATTAAAGAGGTAATAGATATTTTATTTCATTTATAGAGCTATAAACAATAAAATAGTTAGTATAGTAAATATTATGTATGAAATGGAGTATAAAATTGTGAAAGAAAAAATTATTGTGTTTATGAAGTTATTAGTGATTTTTTTTATTATTGGTATAGGCTCTGACTATTTATTTAAGTCAGGGGGAGTAGATTTTCTTAAAAGCTTTTCAATTGCATTGGGGATGTCACTAGGGATAACATATGTAATATATTCTAGTAATAAAGAATAAGATAATGTTTTGGTAATATAAATTACTACATGTATGGTAAGACTTTTAGTGATTTTAAAGACTCATTTATATTAGATTAAGTGGAGGAGGAAAATCATAATATGAATTATTTATCAGGATTTACTGTAATTTTAACTTGTTTTTTTACCTTCTACTGTTTTTATGAACTTATGTTTTCAATACACTTATGAGATAGTGATAATATTAATAAGGATGATTTCAATGAAGTATTGTATTTTAAAAATATAATGTCAATTGTATATTTATTTTGCTTTATTTGTTTTTTATCTTTGACTATTTTTGGCTATCTTAAAAATTGTATTTTTACTCCATGGAAAGCTAGGGTATTAGGTGTTCAAACATACATAACATTACTGATAATACTTAGTCTGCCAGAGTTTTTTAAATATAAGAAGAACAAATATAAGATAAAGAAAACAAAATTGAATATTAGGAAAAAGCTAATTTTAGTACTTTCAATGCTTGTTTTTTCTTTGATTTCCACCCTTATAAGTTCGTATATAATTTTACCCTAATTATTCAATGGAATAATCAAAACTATGTGTAGTATAGATGCATTTGCTAAATATCTAAAGCAGTAATAAAGAAATAAACAGTAGGTGCTTTTCCAGAAGTTTTGGGAAATGTATATTCGCATTTTTAATTAATGGATGTAGAGTAAAAATTCAGGGATTAATAAGACATTCAGCAACCCATTATTTCCAAACGCAACTCTAAATTTTAACAATTTTACACTATAGAATCTAGGAGAGATAGCATGAAAGTAATCAGAGTTATATTTGAAGCATTACTTCCAGGAATAATATCTGTTGGTATTGCAATACAATTTCAATGGTCGTGGCCAATTATGTTAATATTATATATAGCACTTAGTGGTATTGCGCATTTTATTATTTTGAGAATTAAAAGTAAAGAAGCAGTAAAAGAGGCTAGCATTAAAAAATATATGATTTATTCAATAATACTTATATTATTGGGCATAATTGGTATTGTTGTAGGGTTTATTGGAGGAGATAAACAGATTACATTGATTATTGGTATTGCATTATTTTCAGTAGGTACTTCATTGATATTTGCAAAATACATTAATTATTTTGCAAATATTATTCTAATGAAAATGAATAGAAATTAATATTATTTTAGACTGAGGAATAAAATGGTTATAGGAATTAAAATATTTCTTATAATTTTTGGTGTAATATTTTTTATATGTCTACAAAAATTGTTAAATTGTTGTACAGAAATGGATATAAAAATATAAGTAAGAAAAAACATGAGGAGATATCCAAAAAAATATTTAATTATGGTAGATTATATTGCATAATAGTAAGTATCTTGGATATTTTTATTGGTAATAATACAATTGTTTTGATATTACTATATTTTGTTTTTCTAGCAATAGGGTTAGCATAAGCTGAAATTAAAAAGAAGAGTATTTTGATTAATGAAAAAGAACCTATTACAGAGTGATTATATACATTCTATAATAGGCTCTTTTTAATTCAGAGCAGTAGCCTACCTTCTTCTACAGACCTCATTATAAAGTGAAACTAAAGTTTTAATGTGAACTTCCTCGTCCTTTACTATTCTTTCAAGTATTTCCCTAACTTTTTCATCTTTAATTAATTTTATAGTTTCTTTATATTGTCTAATGGTAGCTTTTTCACCGTCTATATCTTCACGAAGCATGGAGGCTAGATTTGAGCCATATTCAATAAATTTAGGTGACCAATGTCCTTTATTAATTTCAAATCTAGGATTTCCACCAAGAGCTATGATAAGTTTCCCCAAGATTTCTAGGTGCTCCAGTTCTACCATAGCTATAGCCTTTAAGCAATGGGATACATCTTCAAATTTTTCAGACATAGCTAGGCTGTGATATATATATTGATTTACAGAAGTTAGTTCTGAAATAGCACCAGCATAGTTAAGTTGTATTAGGTGTACATAAGATTTATTTTTATCCGTGCAATCTATTTCTGGATAAGGTAAATCTGCTTTATATATATTCTTAGCTTCCATAGCATATCTCCTTAAAAATTTTTACCATATATAATATGGGGATAAATATATTTTAGTGAGAGTTATTTATTACTATTATTGAAAAAATAACATAACATATATCTAAAGGTGTAGCCTATGGTCTTTGAGATTGATGGGTTACTAATAAAAAAGATATACACATTACAATGTAGTTTTTATCTAAAAGGCTTAATCCTAGTTGTATAAAAGGTTCAAATGGAGTGGGATGCCGGAAATGTGGAAGACGAGAAGCTAAGAATAAGAGAAGGGGTATAAGAAAAAATTGCAAAGGGAAGTTAATGAGAGGATGCCTTGACTATTCTTATATGGAAGTCATATACTTAATTTATAAAAATTATACTTTTTAATTAAAAACATATTTAAGTTTATAAAAGTTGATAATTTAAAATCCATAATAAACTGAGGTGGGGTTTAGCAATTTAGATCTAATAATTGAATCTCATATAAATTTAAGTCATGTCATGGTAAAAATTCAACTTAAGCTGTAACTTAAATTTATGTGCTATTTTTAACTGACAACACTGGAATTAAGCCAATTTAAATTATAAAATACATAAAAAGGGGAGACTTTAGATGAAAATTAATAAAAAAATTATATATCCCATAACTCTTATAGGTATATATATGGTGTATTTCTTTTTCCTAGTAAAATACTTCTATAATAATGATTTACTTATAGGTGTTAAAAACATCACTATATCAAATGTTGGGATACAATTATTAGGTGATTTTCTAGCTAACTTACTTATTGTAATAATTATTATATCAATTATGCTTAGAAAAAAACAATCACTAAATATAACTGGAACAACGAGAAATGGCAAAATAGTTGCTTGTATTTTATTTGCAATTTATATAGGAATATTTTTTATTAAAGGTGATTTCTCACTAGCAGGTATATATAAACCATTATTTTTTCTAATTACTATAGGATTTGTAGAAGAGTTTATTTTTAGGGGATACTTATTTACAGAATTAGATAAAGAGCTACCTACCTATTTAGCTGTCATAATTAGTGGTATGATGTGGGGTGCTATGCATGCTACTCTTCCAATTATTCTAAATAATTATTCAGGTATTCAATCTTTCAGTGCTATTATATCAACTTTTGGAGGATACACTGCGGTTGGGGCAATATTTGTTTTATTATATAAAAAGAGTAATTCTTTGATAGTTCCTATTTTAGTACATGCTCTATTAGATTATTGGCCAGTGTTAGTAGGCAAGGTATAATTATTTATCCTAACAACCTATTAAGCTTAAAATGTATACGTTTATTAACGATTATATTACTTATTAAATTGTTATACTGAAGGGGTAGAAAATTTTATGAAAAGGATTAGTCTAAGATTACTGTCAATTTTCTTAATACTAGGTATATTATTAACTGGATGTAAGAAAGAGGAGCGTTCAATTGAATTCTCTGATAAAAGTTTAGAACAATCACCTGAGAATAGAAAAATCATGCAAGAGTATTTAAAAGAAAACTATAGTGCTATAGATTTAGAAGATGAAAGTGAATTTAAAGATTTAGACATTATGGATTCAGATATAGAGGGAAAGGAAATCTTTTTTACTGCAGAGCTTCATGGCACTAAGACTAATGAACAATTAAACATGAAATTCTTAAAATATTTTAAAGAAAAAACAGATTTTAAATACTATTTATGTGAACTTCCCTATAGCGATGCTTATTTTATAAATAAGTATTTAGATACTGGGGATATAAAAATATTAGAAGATATATATAAGCCACTAAAAGGAACATTTGGATGGAATAAAGATGGTTATAACCATTGGAAGAAATTATATGAGTATAATAATACTCTACCTAAAGAGAGTAGAATAGAGGTTATAGGTGTGGATATAGAACATCAACCAATTAATGCCTATAGGTTTATAGTAGATATTTTACCAGAAAAGGAAGCTCCTGAAGAAGTAAAAGCAGTAATAGATAGGATTAAAAGTACATTTAATGATTTAGATAAATTTGATGAAACTTTTGCTCAATATTCAAAGGAATTGCAAAAGGATATAGAAAATAAGGAAGATATGTATAGAGAGTATCTTGGAGAAAACTTTACTGGTTTTAACCTTGCAAATTTGAACATATTAAATAAAGTGAATATAGATAATCATATTGAAGATCAAGTGGATTGGAATAATACTAGAGATAAAATGATATATGAAAATTTTCAAACTCTTCAAAAGGAATTACCTAAGGGGAAATATTATGGACAGTGGGGACTTAACCATACATTTCAAAGTAAAGAAAAAGATAAGATGTGGTTTGCTGCATATTTAAATTCTGATGACTCAATATTTAAAGATAAGATTTTGACAGTGATATATAATTATGATAGTTGTGAGAGAATGGCTAAATCAGGAGATGGTGGCTATACCACCAATGAGCTCCATGTTGTTTATCCACAAATCAAGGAAACTAATAATTTATTGGAAGGCAATTTAAATATTTATAAATTAACGGGTGAGAATACACCTTTTTCAGAAACACCAATGTTTAATAGTATTGATGGTAAAGAGCTAGAAGCAAGCATGTTAGATTTTTTTCAATATATCGTTTGTATAAGAAACTCTAAAGCAACAGAACCACTTAATGATGAATATAATTAAGTGATGATGACTTTAATTATAATTTCTGAGGTTATCAAAATAAAATTTTA
This sequence comes from Clostridium sp. UBA3061, assembly GCF_002367465.1. NCBI lineage: Bacteria > Bacillati > Bacillota > Clostridia > Eubacteriales > Clostridiaceae > Clostridium > Clostridium sp. UBA3061. The sequence goes on from NZ_DFCF01000008.1 coordinate 64,250, forward strand.
GCTGAATTGACAAAAAAATTTAAACATGTAATAATTAAAAAAACATGTTAAAACAGTTCCGAAAGGGAGTTAAGTATGGATTTAATAAAGTTATTAGAGGAAAATCCTATAATAGCAGCAGTTAAGAATGAGAGTGAACTAGATATAGTACTAGATTCAGATGTTCAGGTAATATTTGTCCTATTTGGCGATATACTTAATATTAAAGAAATAAGTGAAAAGATAAATTCTAAAAATAAGATAGGTATAGTTCATATTGATTTAGTAGATGGTATTACTAATAGAGAAGTTGGAATAAAGTACTTAAAGAAAGAAACTCAGTTTAAAGGCGTAATAAGTACAAAACCTCAGGTAATTAAATATGCCAAGGCTTATGACTTATTAGCAATACAGAGAGTATTTATCTTTGATACTCTTTCACTAAATAATGCAATAAAGCATCTAGGAGAGGCCTGTGATGCTATAGAGATATTACCAGGGGTTATACCAAAGGTTATAGAAAAACTTGCAGAAAAGTCTAATAAACCTATAGTCGCTGGAGGACTTATTGAAAGTAAGGAAGAAATAATTACAGCTTTAAAATCAGGAGCAACCTGTGTATCTACTACAAAAGAGGAAATTTGGGCTATGTAGGCTAAGAGTGATGAGAGAGGCTACATAAGACTAGAATGCTAGTTTTATGTGCCTTTTTATTATTTATAAGAATGATTTTATCCGATGACTACCAGCTCTAATACTCCCATCTTCTTCAAAGTGGGAGTAAAGAGCTGTTACGTCCCTGGATAACGATTTCTAAGCTTCAGAGGGAGTAAAGACTCCCTCTGAAGCAAAGAATTCTGTTTAAACATAGATATTTAAGTAATTTATGGATGGAGGATTAAAATGGCAGATTATATAATTGCATTAGATCAAGGAACTACAAGTTCTAGAGCTATAATTTTTGATAAGGAACAAAACATATTAGGGGTGAGTCAAAAGGAATTTACACAAATATATCCTAAAGAAGGATGGGTAGAACATGATCCTATGGAGATATGGAGTAGTCAGTACTCTATGCTTCAAGAGGTTATGGCAAAGTGTAATATATCACAAAAAGATGTAGCTGCTATTGGAATAACTAATCAGAGAGAAACTACTATTGTATGGGATAAAAACACAGGGATGCCAATATATAATGCAATTGTATGGCAATGTAGAAGAACAGCTCATATATGTGATGAGTTAGTAAATCAAGGTTTTAGTGAATATATAAAAGAAAATACAGGATTATTAATTGATGCATATTTTTCCGGAACAAAGATTAAATGGATTTTAGATAATGTAGATGGAGCTAGAGAAAAGGCTGAAAGAGGAGACCTTTTATTTGGAACTGTAGATACTTGGCTAGTATGGAAGCTTACTAATGGGAGAGTTCATGTTACAGATTATACTAATGCTTCAAGGACTATGCTATATAACATTAAGGAATTAAAGTGGGATGAAACAATATTAGATATATTACAGATTCCTAAATCTATGTTACCTGAAGTTAAAAATTCCTCAGAGGTATATGGTCACACTAACTTAGGTGGAAATGGAGGAATTAGAGTTCCTATAGCTGGAATAGCAGGAGATCAACAGGCAGCTTTATTTGGTCAGGCGTGTTTTGAAAAGGGAAGTGCTAAAAATACTTATGGTACAGGATGCTTCTTATTAATGAATACAGGTGATGAGATAATTAGAAGTAAAAATGGATTAATAACTACTATTGCCATAGGAATAGATGGAAAGGTTCAGTATGCTCTTGAAGGTTCTGTATTTGTTGGAGGAGCAGTTATCCAATGGCTTCGAGATGAATTAAGAATGATAACTGATGCTGTGGATACCGAGTACTTTGCTAATAAGGTAGAGGATAATGGGGGAGTATATGTAGTTCCTGCTTTTGTAGGACTTGGAGCACCATACTGGGACATGTATGCAAGGGGAGCTATCTTTGGATTAACCCGTGGAGCTAATAGAAATCATATTATAAGAGCTGCCTTAGAGTCTATAGCCTATCAATCAAAGGCTGTTATTGATGCCATGTCTGAGGATGCTGGCTATAGAATTGGAAAGCTAAAAGTAGATGGAGGAGCAAGTAGAAATGGATTTTTGATGCAATTCCAGTCAGATATTATATGTCAAGAAGTTACTAGACCAATAATATCTGAAACTACGGCCTTAGGGGCTGCATATTTAGCTGGTCTTGCAGTAGGTTTTTGGAAGAGTAAAGAAGAAATTGCAGAGAAGTGGTTTGCTAGTAAGACTTACACGCCAAACTGCGATAAAGAGACTTCAGAAAAACTTTATGCTGGATGGGAAAAGGCTGTAGCAAGGACTAGACAATGGGAAGAAGATTAGTTAAATTTATTTTATGGAGGTAGGCTATGGAAATTAAAATAAAGAAATTTAATGAATTAACCACAGAAGAGTTGTATAAGATTTTAAGGGTAAGGAATGAAGTATTCGTAGTAGAACAAACTTGTATTTATCAAGATTGTGATAATAAGGACTATAATTCATATCACTTGTATGTAGAAGAAGGAAATGAAGTAGTAGGATACTTGCGAATAGTTAATAAGGGAATCTCTTATGATGAGATATCTATTGGAAGGGTATTAGTTAAGGAGACTCATAGAAATAAAGGTCTAAGTAGAAAAATCATGTTAGAAGCTATTAAGTTTATAGAAGAGAAACTTAATTCTACTGAAATTAGATTATCTGGTCAAGTTTATATAAAAGGATTTTATGGAAGTCTTGGGTTTAAACAAGTATCAGAGGAGTACTTAGAAGATGATATTCCTCACGTAGAAATGTTATATAAAAAATAGATTTGACCTTTAAGTTTAATAACTAAAGAGCAGTTTCATGGACACTTTTTTAAAAAAGTGATATACTATAAGTGTAAATGAAATATTAGTGCTGATAAGAGATTTAGAGACAAGCACAAAATAAGGAGTTATATCCTTATTTTGGCTTGTCTTTTTTGTGATTAAAGGAGGAAATTTTAATGTATGATATAGCTATAATAGGTGCTGGAGTAATTGGAGCTTCGATATTTAGAGAGCTTATGAGATATGAGTTAAAGGTAGCAATAATAGATAAGGAAAATGATGTTTCCATGGGGACAACCAAGGCAAATTCAGCCATTGTCCATGCAGGCTATGATCCTAAGGTAGGAACTTTAATGGCAAAGTATAACCTTAAGGGTAATGAAATGTTTGAAGAAATTTGTAATGAGTTATCAGTACCTTTTAAAAGAAATGGCTCTTTAGTAATTGGATTTGATGAAGAAGATATGGAAACTATAAAAGAATTATATGACAATGGAAATAAAATTGGTGTTAAGGGACTACAAATTTTAAATAGAGAGGAAGTCCTGGAAAAAGAGGTTAATTTAAGTGATAAGGTTGTGGGTGCACTATATGCACCAACAGGAGGAATTGTTGGTCCCTTTGAATATACAATAGCTCTTGTGGAAAATGGAGCAGAAAATGGTGGAGAGGTTAAATTAAATAGACAAGTAATTGGTATAGAAAAGAAAGAACATTTTATTATAAATACAGCTGAAGGTGAAGTTATAGAAAGCAAATATGTTATTAATGCATCAGGAGTCTATGCTGATAAAATACACAATTTAGTTTGTAAAGAAACCTTTAAGATAAATCCTATCAAGGGAGAATATTTTGTTATGGACAAGAGCCAAGGTGATGTAGTTAGTCACACCATATTTCAATGTCCTTCAAAATTTGGAAAGGGTATATTAGTGACACCTACAGTTCATGGAAATTTGTTAGTAGGTCCAGATGCAGAAAGTGTAGAGGATAAAGATAATGTTGCAACTACAGCTGAAAACTTAGAGTTTATTAAAAATACTGCTGTGAGAACCACAGATAAAATTAATTATAGAGAGAGTATAAGAAATTTTGCAGGACTTAGAGCAAATCCAGATTGTGGAGATTTTATTGTAGGAGAAGCTAAGGACGTTAAAGGCTTTATAGATGTGGCAGGAATGAAATCACCAGGATTGTCTTCTGCACCAGCGGTAGCTTTAGATGTGGTAGAAATTCTAAAAAATTCCGGACTTAAGGCTGAGTTAAAAGACAATTTTAAAAATACTAGAAAGCAAATTAACTTCATGGAATTATCCAGTGAAAAAAAGGCAGAACTTATAAAAAAGGATAGTCGATATGGAAAGATAATCTGTAGATGTGAAAGTATAACAGAAGGTGAAATTATAGATAGTATAAAGAGATCCTTTGGAAAAGTAACCCTAGATGGAGTAAAGAGAAGGTGTAGACCAGGTATGGGAAGATGCCAAGGTGGCTTCTGTGGTCCTAGAGTTCAAGAAATAATTGCAAGAGAGTTAAATGTTCCAATGGAAGATATAGTTCAAGAAAGCGATGGCTCATATATTTTAATTGGAAGAACTAAGTAGGAGGAAACATTTATGTATGATTTAATAGTAATAGGTGGAGGTCCAGCGGGACTTGCAGCAGCTTATGAAGCTTATAATAATGGAGTAGAGAAAATATTAATAGTAGAGAGAGATAGAGAGCTTGGAGGAATACTAAATCAATGTATTCATAATGGCTTTGGACTTCATACTTTTAAAGAAGAGCTTACAGGGCCTGAATATGCTGAAAGATTTATCCATATGATAAGTGATACTAGGGTTGAAGTTAAACTTAATACCATGGTATTAGAAATAAAAGAAAATAAAGAGATTCATATGATAAATGAGGAAGATGGATATTTAATACTAAAGGGAAAAGCTATCATTCTTGCTATGGGATGTAGAGAAAGAACTAGAGGAGCTATAAATATGCCAGGGGATAGACCTTCAGGAGTGTTTACAGCAGGAGCTGCTCAAAGATATATCAATATGGAAGGATATATGCCAGGAAAGGAAGTTGTGATTCTAGGATCAGGTGATATAGGTCTTATTATGGCAAGAAGAATGACTTTAGAAGGTGCAAAGGTTAAGGCTGTAGTAGAGCTTATGCCTTATTCTAACGGACTTAATAGAAATATTGTTCAGTGCCTAAATGATTATGATATCCCACTTTATTTATCACATACCGTAACTAAAGTTGTAGGAAGAAAGAGATTAGAAAAAGTGGTAATTGCTAAAGTAGATGAAAACAAAAAGCCAATAAAAGGTTCTGAAATTGAGTTTCATTGCGATACTTTATTATTATCTGTAGGACTAATACCAGAAAATGAGTTATCTTCTAAGGCTGGTATTGATAAGGATAGAAGAACAAATGGACTTATAGTGAATGAAAGCATGGAAACTTCTGTAGAAGGAATATTTGCCTGTGGAAATGTAGTACATGTTCATGATTTAGTAGACTTTGTTAGTGCAGAATCTAAACATGCTGGATTTTGTGCTGCCAAATATATTAAAGGTAAAGATGACAAGGAGAATTATGTAAATATAATAAATGGTGAAAGAATTAATTATACTGTTCCCCAAAGATTAAATGTAGAGGCTGTAGAAGATAAATTAACCATATTTATGAGGGTAAATAATATATATCATAATAAGAGGATTGTGGTTAGATGTGGTGAGGATATAATCTCTAGCTTTAAAAGAAATCACTTAGCACCATCGGAAATGGAAAAGATTTTACTTAATAAAACTCAATTAGAAAAGATTACAGGAGATATAACAATTTCTCTAGAGGATGGTGAATAATATGATAAAAGAATTAATTTGTATAAGTTGTCCTATGGGATGTCATTTAAAGGTAAATACTGAAACAAAAGAGGTTACAGGAAACACTTGCAAAAGAGGTGAAATTTACGGGATAAATGAAGTAACTAATCCTGTAAGAGTTATAACTACCACAGTAAAAGTTAAAGATGGTGAGCTCCCTGTTATACCAGTAAAAACAAAAACACCTATTCCTAAAGAGTTAAATTTTAAAGCTATGGAAGTATTAAATTCTATAGAAATAGAGGCTCCAATTTCTATGGGAGATATCATAGTGAAGGACATTCTAGGCACTGGAGTAGATGTGGTGGCTACTAGAAACTTAAAGAAGAATATAGAGTAGGATAGTAAATATATTTTAAAAATAATAGAGATTTAGAATAATAATTTATAGGTTGGAATAATATATTTACAATGAAGCATTTTTAAGGTAGGAGTTTATGGCACAGAGAAGAATTATTGAAAGTTATGGAAGAGATCTAGGTTTTACTATAGATCAATTATGTAGACTTATAGGTTCCTATAAAATCTTAGTTGATACAGCAAGCAGCGTGAACTGTATTACCATTGCTAACAAAAGGGATATTAAAGATGCCCTTAAAAGAGCACAGGAAGTTGGTTGCTTAATAGATGAGCTTATAGATGTTTTAGATTGTAGTATATGTACCTGGGGCAACTATATGAAATTAAAAACTGAGTATATAAACTCTAGATTAGATTTATGCCTCATAGAAACCGAAGTAGAAGAAGAAATCAGATTACAATCAGGACTATAATAATATAAAACATGTTATAAAGTAATTGAAAAGATGTTAATATATATATTAACATCTTTTAATTTTATCTGATGACGACTAGTCCTGGATAACGATTTTACCTAAAGGACAATGATTTCTAAGTATCAAAAATACTGACACTAAGAATATTCTGTTAGTAAAGCTTCAAAGAAGCTAGGAATTCTGTTTATAACGAAAGTGAGGGAATTTTATGTGGTATGATTACTTTGACTCTATTATAGGAACTATATATGTGGTTATGGATGAAAAGGGCGTTGTGAAGATAGAGCTTTTTCAAGATGGATGGGAAGAATACCATAACCTTAATAAGGGAAGTTTAGAACATAATAAAGAGAGGTGCTTAGGGGCTATAACTCAATTAAAGGAATATTTTAATGGTGAAAGGGAAGATTTTAACTTACCATTGTCAGTAAGGACTACAGAATTTAGAAATAAAGTTTGGCAGGAGCTTATAAATATACCCTATGGAGAAACTAGAAGTTACAGCGATATTGCTATAGCAATTGGAAATCCTAAAGGTGTAAGAGCTATAGGTGGGGCCAATAGAGCAAATGAATTTCCTATAATAATTCCATGTCACAGAGTAATTGGAAAAAGTGGAAAATTAGTAGGATATGCAGGAAATCATATGGATATAAAAAGTAAGCTTTTAGAATTTGAAAAAAATAATAAGGATAATTTATTAAAAAAAACTCATTAATTTACCAGTCATAAATAATTGTATATTTACACAAAATAGGCTAAAGGATATTTTTAGCCTATTTTTTATTTTAAATAAGACCGTAAGTCGTTTTTGTGTTAGGTTCTTTGCTAGGAGGATATATATGAAAAAGTTTTTTTTATATGGAATTATAATTTTAACTATATTAGTTACTTTCATTAATAATATGAAAGTATTTGCAGATGATATAGAAGAGAATAATGAAATTAATTATAATACTACAATGAAACAAGATATTCTAACTTTAATGATGGCATATCCGGAGTTCATAACTGGAGTTGAAAAAAGTGAAGAAGGAAAGGTATTTATAATAACAGATTCAGGAAAGAAAATACTCTATGATGATAAACAATCTAAGGATTTTAACGGAAAAATGGATAATGCAGACCTTCAAGATATACTAGAAGATATTTATCCTCTTACTATGCCTGATAAGCTTTTAGATATAAATAGAGATCCAGGTAGATTTAGAAATTATAATCTTTTAAATGAAGTTTATGGAGGTAGTGAAAGAGAAGTATCATCTAACCTTATAAGTGTTCCTGCACCTTATAAAAACTATCAATTCAATAAAAATAATGGAGCTGCAGAAAGTTTAAAGAAGGCTATGGAGGAGTTAAAACAATTATCATTAGGAAATGGAGCTGTATCATCTCTTTTAAATCCTATTAATGGAACTTTTAATTATAGAGTTATATCAGGTACAGGAAAGCTGAGTCCTCATGCCTATGGAATAGCTATTGATATCAATAGTAATCCTAGTGACTATTGGAAGTGGGCATCTAGAGATGCTGGAGAAAAGAGGATGTTATCTTATCCTAAGGAATTAGTAGATACTTTTGAAAAAAATAACTTTGTATGGGGTGGAAAATGGGGTCATTTTGATATTCTTCATTTTGAATATAGACCAGAGGTGTTAATAAAGGCAAAATACTTTGGAGAAACCTTCAACAAAGATATGGATTGGTTTGGTGAAGTACCAAGAGATATAAAAATAGATAATTATATTAATATTATTGAAGGAACTTTAAATTAATAATTAACTAAAGAGCTAAAATGAGGAGGACCTTTATGAACATTATAAGATCCATAAAAAAGATACTTACATGGAAGTTGATATTTGGAATATTACTAGCTATTATTATTGCAAATATTTTTTTTTCTAGAGCTAATGCTGAAGATGTAGATGAAGAAGTAAAACTAGAAATTAAGAACTTCATTGAAGAAACTATTGCAAAGCGTAATAGAGCCATCGTAACTGGAGAAGAAGAAAGCATTAAGTCCGTTTATGATATGGGAACTAAGTATGGTACATGGGCCTATGAAAATGAAGAGAAAAAGATGATTTATCTTCACAATTGGGAACAGAAACAAGGGGTTAAAATTACAGAAATACTTCCTAAGGTAGTTGTAAATCGTATAAGTGAAAAGGATAATGGATTCAAAGTTAACTTTACATGTTCTACAGAATATAGGTATGTTTATGAAGATAGACTAGAAGAGGTTAATGCAGCTAGGATAGGGACTTATCATGTACTTACTTTAATAAATAAAGGGGACAATTTCTTAATAAATAAGGAGTGGTATACAGATCCCTTTGCAGATTCTTTAAATTTAGAAAAAATAAAAGTAGATGATGTAAAAGAATTTATTTTAGCTCAAGAACCTAAAGATTTCTCAAATTTAGATGAAAGAAGGAAAGCATCTGTAGAATATGCCAATAAATATTGTGGAGCAGCTACTGAAGAAGAATTTGGTTATAAATACAATAAAGATTATAGAAATTTTAATCCTGAAGGTGGAGATTGTGCTAACTTTGCTTCACAGATATTGCATGAGGGTGGTAAATTTAAGAAAAATTCATCATGGAATTATTCTAAAGGAGAAGCTACAGCATCTTGGGTAAATGCGGATAAATTTAAGAGTTATTGGGTATATAGTGGAAGAGCTTCAGTAATAGCTCATGGAACCTATGATAAGGTATATAAAGCTTCCTATCAACTTATGCCAGGAGATTTTGTTGCTTATGAGAAAAAAGGTGATATTAAACATATATCTACTGTAACCAATGCAGATTCTAGAGGTTATGCTTTAGTTACTTGTCATAATACTGATAGAAATGATGTGCCTTGGGATTTGGGTTGGAGTGATAAAAATATTAAATTTTGGCTTATAAGAGTTCATTATTAAAAATATTTAATTAACCTTATTAGGATACATAGCATACCTTAAAATATAAACATTTATATTAGAGGGCAATATGTATCCTATTAAATTTGAAAATTTATATTATGAAAAAATTTGGGGAGGAAGAAAGCTAGAAGATTATAGAATAAATCTTCCTAAAGGAAACATAGGAGAAAGCTGGGAAATTGCCTGTCATAAAAATGGAATGAGTATTATTAGTAATGGAAAATATAAAGGAAAAGCACTTATTGAGATAATTAAGGAATATAAAAACTTAATTTTAGGAGATAAGATATATATAGATAAATTTACAGATAGGGATTTTCCACTACTTATAAAGATTATAAATTCTAATGAGAATCTATCTGTGCAGGTACATCCCAATGATGAGTATGCTCATAGAGTAGAAAATGATAATGGTAAGGTTGAGGCTTGGTATATTATAGATTGCGAAGAGGGCGCAGAAATAATTGTTGGTACAACAGGATGTACAAAGGAAGAATTCAAAAGAAGTTGTAAGAATGATACTGTGGAAGATTGCATGAATAAAATATCAGTTAAGCCTGGAGAATTATTTATAATAGAACCTGGATTACTTCATTCCATAGGAAAAGGCATATTACTAGCAGAAATACAACAAAATAGTGATATTACCTATAGAGTTTATGATTATAACCGAGGAAGAAAACTTCATATTGACAAAGCGTTGGATGTAGTTAATTTTAATGGTACACCTAAGAGGCTATGTATAAACAATGATTTAGTAATACAAAATCATATGAATTCAGAAAAATTTAATATAGATATATACAATATAAAAGGAAGCTATAGTGAAACTAGTGATAAAAACAAGTTTTTTGTATTTACCTGTGTAGAAGGTAAAGGTAAAATTAGCTTTGTTGATGAAGGACTTAGAAAATTTATTGACATATCTATTTTGGAAAGTTTTCTAATACCAGCATATTTAGGTGAATATGTTTTAATAGGTGATATGAAGTTAATAAAAAGCCATATATTTTAAAATAAAAATAGCTCTAGACCTATATAGAGAAATCTATATGAGTCTAGGGCTAAAATTTTCAAGTTAATAGCAAACAGTTACATAACTAGTTATTAATAAATGGACAAGTCACTATAAATATAATAATATACAAGTAATAGCAAATTCATAAGGGGGTTTTTAACATTGGAACATATTATTACGGCAATAATAATACCTAGAGTTATTTCATTGTTAGAATTAATGGGAACTACAGTAATTCTAGTAGCTGGAATGAAGGCCTTTTATAGATATATTCTAAGCTTATTTAAACCAATTAATTGTTCTATAAAGGTAGATTTTGCACAAGCATTAGCACTTGCACTTGAGTTTAAATTGGCTGCAGAGATTTTAAAAACTGTAATAGTAAGAAATTTTGATGAGATGTACATATTAGCTGCAATAATATTACTTAGAGCTATACTAACCTTTGTTATTCACTGGGAAATAAAAAGTGATGGACACTAAGTATTTTATTAATTTGAGCCTACTCATTATACTTTAATCTACTCAATAGACTTATTGGTAGAAAAGTTTCTACATTATCATCAAAGTATCTTGAAGGACTAACAGGCCTAGGTTCTATAACTATGGGGGATGCCATTTGATCTTGTTGAGCGTAAATACCCCTAATAGCATCAAACACTCCAACCATATCAAGAATACCATAGCCCCAAAATTCGTTGGGATATGCCTCATTAGGCCTTTTTCGTGTTCCTCTAATTAAAAAGGTTTTTATACTTTCAGAAGACAATATAGGAATATTTCCATCGGTTATACCCCATTGATAAAATAGGGTTATAGCACCAGCTAATACTGCTGTGGCTGCACTGGAACCTGAGATGGTTGTGGTGGTATTGTTTAATCCTGTAGTTAACACATTTATTCCACCACAAGTTAAGTCAGGTTTGATTTTATTACTTGCTGTGAATCCAACTCCAGAATTTGAGCCTAGAGTATTGGTATTTTGATTATAAAATGCAGTAGTAATAGCTAGATTACTAGTAGAAGGTATGGTAAGGGTTGTAAAATTATTAGGATTTAGTAGTGCTGTACCAGGCTTAGATAAAGGCCTTTGATCAATCCAAACGTTATAAGAACCGTTTACTATATAATCACCGAACAGATTTATAGTCCATATACCAGCGGCAATATTAGAAAATGACAAGAAGATTAGCTGATTGCCAGATATAATTTCAGGGAAATAGTAAACTAATCTAGTAGTGGTATTTTCATATAAAAAATTAAGGGTTGTAGTTAGACCAATTTTAACAGGAACCCTAGAAATTACTTGACCACTAGGAGAAGTTATCCCTAAAGATATTTTATCTGGATAGGCACACCATAGGGCTATATTTAAATCATTTTGATTTGGGTCTACAGAAAATTCAACAGATGAAGTTTCACCAGTATTATTAATGTAACCAGAGGTGTGAGTTTCAGAGTTGCCCTGGTTACCAGTGCCTATGGCAAAGGAGACGGTAGAAGAAAAAGAGTAGTAGTCAATGAGCTCTTCAAGAGCACTAGTGCCATCATGAGCTCCTAGATTACTACTAAGTGGTAAAAATATTACCATGGGTTTTTGGTGTATATAACGCTGTTGTAAGAGATAAAGCATAGCTGTAGCCATATCAGTATTACGATAAATTGGAATGCCAGGTAGTGACGGATCTGTTATATCTGTTAACTCTCTTATAGGCCTTAGTTTAACTACTATAAAATCACAGTTAGGTGCTGCACCTTTAATTTCACCATAACCTCTAGCTCCAATTATACCTGCACACTGAGTTCCATGCCCATTAGTGTCTATCCTTGGAACTATAGAATAGGGATCACCACCCTCCCTATTTAAGTTAATAGCTGCATTTATTTGTTCTTGTGAATATATGCTACCATAATTAATTCCAGGTGGTGCGGTTCCATTATTGTCAGTTTGATCCCAAATAGATAATATTCTAGAGGTACCATCTTCTCTAGTAAATTCTACATTTAAATAATCTATACCTGTATCTATGGTACCCACAATTACCCCAGTACCAGTTAAATCTATAGGATTACCTTCAGTAAATTGGATTATATTAGAAGTTTGTAAAGGTGATAATTGTGTAAGTATATAGTCGTTGGGAGGTTCAATTATATTAATATTAGGTATAGTTATAAGTAAATTTTCATATCCGGGAGCTATAAATACAGCTGCCATATATGGGGTTAGTACTACAACGCTGATTTGAGGAATGGAAGCAGTAGCACTAATTATATCTCCACTATAGTAAACTATATATCTATTATACTGTAATGGAATATCTACTTGTGGAGTTGTTTCCCTTAAATCATTAAGGTTCATAAATACACATCCTCCTTACATATCATCTATTCTTTTATATAATTGATTAGGAACTATTATTGAAAAATTAAATGGAAAGTGGGTTTTTCTTGTGGCAATAAATTTATTACAACTTTTAATCAAAGAAGATGATCTAAGATTTTCAAAAGAACCTTGAAGATTTAATATTCCATAGCCCCATTGAGGATTAGGATATATATCACCTGATCTTTTGCTAGTACCTCTTGTAAAATAAGAAATAACATTACATCTCCCAAAAATGTTTATCTATCTATATTACTCTAAGTAATATAAAGTAGTTACAATTAAAATAAAAACTCCTTGGTATAGTTTAGTCTTCTAAATAAATCATAAGGCAGATATGTTTCAATATTATCATCGCAGTATCTTGAAAGACTAACAGGCCTTGGCTCTATAACTATAGGAGGGGCTAGTTGATCCTGTTGAGCGTAAATACCCCTAATAGCATCAAAGACTCCTCGCATATCAAGAATACCATAACCCCAAAATTGATTAGGATAGGACTCATTAGGTCTTTTTCTAGTTCCTCTAATTAAAAAAGTTTTTATACTTTCAGAAGATAATACAGGAATATTTCCATCAGTTATACCCCATTGATAAAATAGAGCTATAGCACCAGCTAATACTGCAGTGGCTGCACTGGAACCTGAAATAGTTGTGATGGTATTGTTTAAGCCTGTAGTCGATACATTTATTCCACCACAAGTTAAGTCAGGTTTTATTTTATTATTTGCTGTGAATCCAACTCCAGAATTTGAACCTATAGTATTAGTATTTTGATTATAAAATGCAGTAGTAATAGCTAGATTACTAGTAGAAGGTATGGTAAGGGTTGTAAAATTATCAGGATTTAGTAGTGCTGTACCAGGCTTGGATAAAGGCCTTTGATCAAGCCAAACGTTAAAAGATCCATTTACTATATAATCACCAAACAGATTTATAGTCCATATACCAGCGGCAATATTAGAAAATGACAAGAAGATTAGCTGATTTCCAGATATAATTTCAGGGAAATAGTAAATTAATCTAGTAGTGGTATTTTCATATAAAAAATTAAGAGTTGTAGTTAGACCAATTTTTACAGGAACTCTAGAAATTACTTGCCCACTAGGAGATGTTAGCCCCAAAGATATTTTATCTGGATAGGTGCACCATATAGATATATTTAAATCTTTCTGATTTGGGTCTACAGAAAATTCAACAGATGAAGTTTCACCAGTGTTATTAATGTAACCAGAGGCGTGAGTTTCTGAGTTACCCTGGTTACCAGTGCCTACAGCAAAGGAGACATTAGAGGAAAAGGAGTAGTAGTCAATGAGCTCTTCAAGAGTACTGGTACCATTGTGAGCGCCTTGATTACTACTTATAGGTAAAAATATTACCATGGGTTTTTGGTATATATAACGTTGCTGTAAGAGATAAAGAATAGCTGTAGATATATCAGGACTACGATAAATTGGAATGTTAGGTAGTGACGGGTCTATTACAGTTGTTAACTCTCTTGTCGGCAGTAGTTTAACTACTATAAAATCACAGTTAGGTGCTGCACCCTTAATTTCACCGTAACCTCTAGCTCCAATTATACCTGCACACTGAGTTCCATGCCCATTAGTGTCTATTCTTGGAACTATGGAGTAGGGATCGCCACCCTCCCTATTTAATTTTATAGCTGCATTTATCTGTTCTTGTGAATATACACTGCCATAATTAATTCCAGAAGGTGCGGTTCCGGTGTTATCAGTTTGATCCCAAATAGATAATATTCTAGAGGTTTCGTCTTCTCTAGTAAATTCTACATTTAAGTAATCGATACCCGTATCTATGGTACCTACTATTACCCCAGTACCAGTTAAATCTATTGGGTTGCCTTCAGTGAATTGAATTATGTTAGAAGTTTCTAAGGGTGATAGTTGTGTAAGTATATAGTAATTGAAAGGTTCAATTATATTAATATTAGGTATAGTTACAAGTAAATTTTCATATCCGGGCTCTACAAATATAACTGCCAAATATGGAGTTAGAATTACAACGTTGATTTGAGGAATAGAAGCAGTAGCACTAGTTATATCTCCACTATAGTAAACTGTAAATCTACTGTATTGCAATGGAATATCTATTTGTGGAGTTGTCTCCCTTAAATTCTTAATATCCATAAATTACACATCCTCCTTATATAGCTCATCTATTTTTCTATATAATTGTTTGGGAATTCTTATAGAAAAGTTAAATGGAAGGTGATTTTCTCCTGGGGTAATGAATTTATTAGAACTTCTAATCAGGGAAGATGATCTAAGATTTTCAAAGGAGCCCTGAAGATTTAACATTCCATATCCCCATTGAGGATTAGGATATATATCACCTGATCTTTTGCTAGTACCTCTGGTGAAATAAGAAATAACAGTAGGTCCATATATATTAGGGTCATTTCCAAGGGCAATTCCCCACTCTAGCAGAAGAAGAGTAGCACCACAGAGTACTGCGCCAGCCACTGAACCTCCTGTAAGTAAAATGGTTTCATTATTAAGTCCAGTAGTTAAGGCCATAACACCACCAGTAGTTAAATTAGGCTTAATTCTATTGTCGGCAGTAAAGCCTCTACCAGATTCTACAGCTATGGTGTTATTATTTTGATCGTAGAAGGATGTTGTTATAGATTTTCTTGCGTTAGCAGGGGCTTGCAATGTAGTATAAGGGCTAGGATTAATTACCCTAGTAGTTAACTGTATAAGAGGCCTTTGAGGTAGCCACATATTGTAGACACCATTAACTATATAGTCTCCCTTAAGCCGTAGTTGCCAAAGTCCATCTTTAGGATTTGTTATAGTTATATATACAGCTTCATTTCCACTAGCAAATTCAGCACTTGTAAAGGCTATATTAATTACACTGCTTTCAAGGATTAGGTTAACTTGTTCAAACTCTGTACCTACTAGTTCAGGTTGCACTGGTTCGGCGATTTCTCCACTAGGAGAAATTATAGCTATAGATATTCTATCGGGCCTTTGAATCCAGAGCATAAGAACTAAGTTATCTTCATTTAAGCCTACAATAAACTCTATAATCTCTAGAGAATTGCTTTTTAAAAACCTACCAGAGACGTGAGTTAAACTAGCACCTTGATTTCCAGTATTAGTTACGAACACGAGACCCTTTCTAGTTGAAAAAAAATCGATATCCTGTTCTATGGAAGTTAAACCTTCGTGACCACCCCAATTTGTTCCAGTAGATAATAAAATACTCATAGGTTTTAATAAGTTTACATCATTATAATTTATAGTAAATCTTGTGGCAAGATAAATATCGATACCTTCAAAAATTGGAGTACTTCTTCTATTATTAACTCCTACCAACTTAAGATTGCTAGTTTTAGCTTCTTTAAGCTTTATAATTAGAAATTCACAGTCAGGAGCACCCCCTATTACGCCATTCAATCCTCTTGCCCCAACTAAACCAGCCATATTTGTGCCATGACCTAAATTATCTCTTGAAGGAACTATGTCATATGGATTTCCACCTTGAATAGATGTCTGAATAGCTCTATTAATATCTTCACGACTATAAATAGTACCAAAAAAGGCTATAGGGTCATTATTAGCTACATTACTTTCAATGGTTTGGTCCCATATTGCCACAATTCTTGTAGTACCATTAGGATATTGAAATTGAGGGTTTAAATAATCTATTCCAGTATCTATAATTGTAGCTATTGTACCTTTTCCTGTAAGATTTAAAAATGTTTCTCCATGAAATTGTGTTATATTAGCAGCATCTATTGGTTGTACAGCTGATAAAGTATAAGGAAAACTAACATCTATGGTGAATTTATCCTTAAAGTTGCGGATAAAATCATCATAATTAATAGTTCTTACAGACACAATATAGTCTATATCAGATACTCTAAAAGCACAGGCGTATTCTATGTCATTAAGTTCACTAACAAGATCTCTATCATATTGAACAAATAGACTTATATAATCTTCACTAAGGTAGGCGTCTTTACATGGGTTAGCCTGCCTATACATATTTATGTTACCCATTAATAAACTTACAGCTCCTAAAAATTGTTTATCTATTTATAGTATTCTATAGTATTAAAAGTAGTTACAAGTTTAATATTTGAAAAAATGTATTTATAAAATGAAAATTTAAGCTGACTAATATTTGTATTATACCTAGACATAGGTATTTAATTTAATTGAAGTACCAAGACAAAAATTTATAAAGGTGCTATAATATCAAAGTAAGTTTATAGTGTAAAAGTATAAACTTAATATTAGAAATATGTAAAGTACATATATTAAAAAATATACGAGGTGAAATAAATGAGTGGTGTAGCAGGAGAAGGTTGTGAAATATTAGTCCCTTTTAATGAGAGAAAGCCATTAGAAGAAATAGAAAGAAGTTTAATTAAAAAATATAGAAAATCAGTATGGTCTAAATTTATTAAGGCTATTAGAGAATACAAATTAGTAGAAGAAGGAGATAAGATAGCTGTTGGAATATCTGGAGGTAAGGATAGTATAATAATGGCTAAGTTATTTCAAGAGTTAAAACGTCATGGGCAAGTAAATTTTGAATTAGAATTTATTGCTATGGACCCAGGATATCATCCACAGATTAAAGAGCTTTTATTGGATAATTGTAATTATTTAAATATACCAATACATACCTTTGATTCAAAAATATTTGACATTATAGATGAGATTGCAAAGGATTATCCCTGTTATATGTGTGCTAGGATGAGAAGGGGCGCATTATATTCTGAAGCTGAAAGGCTTGGATGCAATAAGCTAGCATTAGGACATCACTTTAATGATGTTATTGAAACTACAATGCTTAATGTGCTTTATGGAGGAACTTTTAAAACTATGCTTCCCAAGCTTAAAGCAACTAACTTTAAAGGGTTAGAGCTTATACGTCCTCTTTATTATGTTGAGGAAAGCTACATAGAAAACTTTATACAAAGTAGTGGTATATGGCCTCTTAACTGTGCATGCATGGTAGCAGCAAAGAAGATTGGTAACAAGAGACATGAAATAAAGGATATGATAAAAGAAATGAAAAAGAATTTTAAAGATGTGGATAAATCTATATTTAAGGCTGCTGAAAATGTTAATATGGATGCAATTTTAGGTTGGCAAAAGGATGGACAAAAACATTCTTTCTTAGAAGAATATGATGGAGAATTTTTAGATTAAAAATTAAGGTGCTTAATTGATTTACTAAAAGATTACATAGTAATTACATGTGAGATAAATACTATATAAAAGGAAACCTCTTATTTTAGAATTATAATTCTAGAATAAGAGGTTTAATATTTTAACTTATAATTAGATTTCTATAAAAGTCCACCTATTGAAACAAATAGAGAAGCAAAAACTAAAGAAACAATAGTCATAAGTTTTATTAATATGTTGATTGATGGACCAGATGTATCCTTAAATGGATCTCCAACAGTATCTCCAACAACAGCGGCTTTATGAGCATCGCTACCTTTACCACCATGAGTACCTTCTTCAATGTACTTCTTAGCGTTATCCCATGCACCACCAGAGTTAGACATGAAGATAGCAAGCATAACTCCAGAAACAAGAGAACCTACTAAAAGTCCACCTAAAGCTTCAGTACCAAGTAAGATACCAATTACTAGTGGCATAGCTACAGCCATAACTCCAGGAAGCATCATTTCTTTTAATGCTGCAGCTGTTGAAATTTCAACGCATCTTTTATAATCAGGTTTTCCAGTACCTTCTAGAATTCCAGGAATGGTTTTAAATTGATTACGAACTTCAACAATCATTTTGTTAGCTGTTTTACCAACAGATTCCATTGTAAATGCTGAGAATAGGAATGGAAGCATACCTCCAACTAATAATCCAACAATTACTTTAGGATTTAAACAGTCTATAGTAGTTAATCCAACAGCTTGAGAGTAAGAAGCGAATAATGCTAATGCAGTAAGAGCTGCAGAACCAATAGCAAAGCCTTTACCCATAGCAGCTGTAGTGTTACCAACAGAGTCTAATTTATCTGTAATCTTACGAACTGATGAATCAAGTCCTGACATTTCTGCAATACCACCAGCATTGTCAGCAATTGGACCATAAGCATCAACTGCTACAGTAATACCAGTAGTTGATAACATTCCAACAGCTGCAAGAGCAATACCGTATAATCCAGAGAATGAATAAGCAACTAGTATAGCAATAGCAATTAATATTATAGGTAGAGCTGTAGATTCCATTCCAACAGCAAGTCCAGATATTATTGTTGTTGCAGAACCAGTTTCAGATTGTTCAGCAATTTTCTTAACTGATCTATAATCACTTGAAGTGTATACTTCTGTTAACTTACCAATTAATAAACCAACTATAATTCCAGAAATTATTGCGAAGAATGGTAAGAAATCTCCAAAGAATTTTTTACTAAGTACAGCAGAAGATATAACAACTAATATACTAGCTAAGTAAGTTCCACTATTTAAAGCTTTATGTGGATTTTGGCTTTTGCTATTATTTACAAGCACAATACCTATTATAGAACAGAAAATTCCTGCTGCAGATATTATAAGTGGGAAAATAGCTCCCTTTAATCCAAAAGCAACTACACCTAGTGTAATAGCAGATATGATAGAACCAACGTATGATTCAAATAAGTCTGCACCCATACCAGCAACATCACCAACGTTATCACCAACGTTATCAGCGATTACTGCTGGGTTACGTGGATCATCTTCAGGTATACCAGCTTCAACCTTACCAACAAGGTCAGCTCCAACGTCAGCAGCCTTAGTATATATTCCACCACCAACACGTCCAAAAAGAGCTAGAGTAGAAGCTCCTAAACTAAATCCAGTAAGTACTTCTATATTATTTGTAAAAAAGTAAACTACACTTACTCCTAGTAGTCCAAGACCTACAACACACAGACCCATAACAGCTCCACCAGAGAATGCAATTGAAAGTGCTTTACTCATACCAGATGTTCTAGCACCTTCAGCAGTTCTTACATTGGCTTTAGTAGCTGTATGCATACCAACATAACCTGCTAGAGTTGAGAATAATGCTCCAACTAAGAAGCAAACAGCTGTAACCCAGCTACCTATTCCTACACCAATTAATACAAAAATAATAGCACAGAAAATGATTAATACTTTGTACTCTGCCTTTAAGAAAGCAGTAGCACCTTCACTGATAGCTGAAGCGATTTCTTTCATTCTATCTGTACCTTCACTACTTTTATTAATTTTTGATAGTAGTAAAAAGGCAGAGATTAAAGCAAGCAATCCAGCAACTATACAAACATAGATAAGATTGTTCATAATAAAGTCCCCCTATATATTCTTATTTAATTTTATTTAACAATTGAAGTGAAGGGTTTAACCTATACCTCAATTGGATTTGTCCTATGTATTAACCTTGTATATGATACAAAAAATATTATGATATATCAAGCAGAAAAATTAGCCATTTTAAATTAAAATGGGTAATTAATATATAAATTCATGTGAATAATGATCCTAGAGAGATAAGCTGAATTAATTAATATTTCATAATAAATATGTATTTAAATACAGTTTAAATCTTATTAGTACTAATAAATGTTATCATCATAATAATTTTATGTCAAATATAAGTTGAATTTTATTTAAATATCTTTGAATATATTAAAAGAAAATATAGAATTATTTCAATATACTAAATTGTGATACATTTTATATGTAGAAAGAAAGTATTAATGCCACCTTATAAATGTCAATTATGATTAATAATTATGGTTGATTTATATAAAAAGGACACCTTAAATTTTACTTAAGCTATCCTTTAGACTTTGTTAAATATGGTATACTATTTTTGAACTATTTACTTACTTTACCAACGGGAGCTACATAAACTACAAACTCATTTTCGCCATCTAATCCAAGAAATTTATCTATAAGCTTTTGGTCATAGGCTCCTACAGCACAGGTACCACAATCTATGGCTTGGCAAGCAAGATAAAGGTTTTGACATACATGACCTGCATCAAGTAGCATAACTTTATGGGCAGCATCTAGATATCTCCATTCGCCTCTATAGGGAATACAACTCCATATAAAGGTTACGGCACTATCGCCAACAAAGGTTTGTTCACAAGCTATATCAGAAAGTTGAGATGATAAAGTAGAATCTTCTAATATAAGAAGTAATTTATGGCGTAAGGGAAGGTATCTGTATAAGCCCTTCTTAATGCCCTTAATGTGATTTATTACTAAGTATGTCTCAAAGGGATGACGAGCACCACCAGAAGGTACGGTTCTAAGGGTTGCATAGTTATTAGCAGTAACTTTTTTTACACCTTGTGTACACCAAAGAAGAAAGGATAGCTCCTCTAAGCTTAGATTATCATCAGTAAATTTACGATGACTTTCCCTTTGATTTATAATGTCTAGGATATTAGATCTAACTAAAATTTTATCTGTTACCTCAGGCAAGTCTATAGTTTTATCATTTTCATCATATGGTTTTTGTAAAGGTGGTTGAGGTAATTTTTTTTGTTGATCAGATAACTCATATTCCCCTTCATCCTCTTCTGTTGAAAAGCTAGATTTCATAAAGTTTCGAAATTTCTCTAAATTCTCCATTTAATACAACTCCTTAAAAGTAAAATGTTCATAAACGAGCTTAGTTAACATTTATTCTTGATTCTAAGTTATTACTTAGAAAATTATAATATAAGAATAACCTTTATCCTATTATTTCATAATAACCTACAATTTTAAATAGATAATTTGTAAAATATGTGATTTAATAGTTAATAGGATATATGAAAAAATTTTCCTATATAAATATTTATATAGGAAAATTTTTTCATATTTATAAATATAACTATATAAATAGTTATATATTTATATAGTTGTTCTGCCCATGCGGGTTTGAGAAGATTAGGGGGAGAAAAGTGGAGTTAATATTAAAGGATATACAAAAAAGTTTTGAAAATAAAGTGGTGTTAAAAGGAGCATCTTTTACCTTTGAAAAAGGAAAGATATATGGCCTATTAGGAAGAAATGGTGCAGGTAAAACTACTTTATTTAATTGTATAAGTGGAGAGCTAAGCAAAGATTCAGGGGAAGTCATCTTAGAGAATGGATTGGGTAATGAAGGAGAGTTAGATTATTCTAATATAGGATTTGTTTTTGCAGATCCAGTATTACCAGAGTTTTTAACAGGTTATGAGTTTGTTAAATTCTATATAGATATAAATAAGGATAAGATTAATGATATTAAGACCGTAGAGGAATATTTAAATATTATAAAAATATCTAGGGTCGATAGTCATAGATTAATTAAAACCTATTCTCACGGAATGAAGAACAAGCTCCAGATGTTATGCTTTTTAATAAGTAGACCGCCGGTAATTTTATTAGATGAACCATTAAGTTCTTTTGATGTAATTGTGGCACTAGAAATTAAAAATTTATTAAAGGAAATAAAGAGTGAGCATATAATTATATTTTCAACTCATATATTACAACTTGCCATGGATTTATGTGATGAAATAGTAGTTCTTAATCATGGAATATTAGAGCAAGTTCCAAGTGAACTTATAAGAAGTGGAAAGTTTGAGGAAAGCATCATGGAAATTTTAAAGGAGGACAATTATGATTAGAACTTTTACTAATACATACAAATTCTCCTTTGTACAAGGTGCAAATACATTCATATATTTCATCAAGAGGATTCCGCTAATAGGTAAAAAAGTTCCAGAGAGTTTTTACAGTAAAACAAAGGCTAAAATTACTCTTGGAATTATATTTGAAATAATGTCTTTTTTATTTGGCTTTATTAAAAAAGCTGTTTATATTGGTGTGATGATAGCACTTCCTGCTCTGTACCTCTCAAAGGAAAGCGGAAATTTACAGGAAGTAGCTCTTCAAATATTTTTTATTTTAAGCTTTATTCTACGACCCATTATAAATACTACTTTAATGCCACGAGATGAAAAACCTTTCAACATGATAAGATTAATGAGGGTGGATACTAAAAAGTACTTTATAAGTGAAATGGTTTATACCAGAATTTTAGCTTTTATACATTTTACTCCCGTGATGATGGTACTGTTTTCTCCAGTAAAGGGATTAATTTTGACCTTTGAGTTTATACTCATTAGGTTCATATGGGAGTTTATACATTTATTTGTATTTAGTAGGTTTAACAAGATGATATCAAATATGGATATATTTATTGGGACATTGGTGATTATTTGTCCTTTACTAGCCTATGTTCCTTTATTTTTTCATGTTAATATAGGACTTCATAGGTGGATATATGATTACAGGATTATTATCCTATTATTTTTATTGTCAGTTTTATCTCTTAGATATATCTTTAAATACAAAAGGTTTAAGGATATTAGTAAAATTATATGCACTAAGGATAATATTTTAGAGAAACAGAAATTAGTAAAAGATGTTCAGTTTAAAGATGTAGAAATAAACGAGAAGAAGATAAAAGTAGAAGACTTGAATTCCAATATCTATGAAAATAAGCAAGGCTATGAATATCTTAATGCTATATTTTTCAAAAGATACAAAAAACTTTTATCAAAGTCTTCAAAATATATAATTATAGGAAGCCTTATAGTAACAATAGTTGCCATTGGATTTGTATTGTGGAAACCAAGTGATAAAGGGGGTATTATAGATTTTTTCAAGAATAAAACTTCTAGTTGGATATTTGTAATGTACTTTTTATCTACTACAGAAAGAATTTGTAAGGCTATGTTTTTTAATTGTGATATAAGCTTACTTAGATATGGGTACTATAGACAAAGAGAAGCTATATTTTCTAATTTTAAATCTAGGTTAAAAAGGGTAGTTGTTTTTAATATTCTTCCTGCTTTAGTAATTTGCTGTTGTATAATTTTCATACTAATAGCATCTGGAGACCCTAAGGCAATATTAGAATTAAGTTATTTATTTTTAAGTATAATAGCCTTGGCTTGCTTTTTTTCTATACATCATTTAGCCATATATTATATAATTCAGCCATATACTGCTAACTTAGAGGTTAAAAGTCCACTATTCAGAGGAATTAATACAGTAATGTATGTAGTTTGTTATATGTGTTCAGGAATTGATAGCTCTTCCTATATGTTTAGTATAGGAGTAATCATATTCACTGTAATATATATGATTATAGCATTAACATTAGTTTATAAATTAGCACCTAAGACATTTAAACTTAAATAGATAACAAATATTTAAAAACTTCTATGAATTTGTAAAAATTTAATGTATAATATATAGGCAACTCATAAACAAAGAAATATTTCATTATGATATGATAAGCTCTTAGAAAATTATACGATTAATGCAAAAAATATTACATTATAAGCAAAGAGGGAGAATCCAAGGGGTTTTTCCTCTATATTTTTTCAAAAATATAAGAAGTGAGAGGTGAAAAACAATGACAATTAATAGAGAAGAGACTTTGAAGGAAGAAATGAAATTCAGTAGTACTAAGGAATGGATAGAAGAACAACTTTTAAACACTGAGAAAAAGTGTGAAGAGTATGAAAAGAAAGTAGCAACTCTTAAAAAATCTTCAAGGGGTACTTTTAGTACAGAGCTAATTTTAGCCCAAAATATTCAAGACTTCGCAAATAAAGATTTGCATAAGTATAATGAAAGTAAAGATAATCCATACTTTGCAAGAATTGATTTCAAGGAAAAGATAAGAGATGTAGAAAGCTTTTATATTGGTAAGTTTGGACTTATAGATGAAGTTAAAAACGAAGAGGTTGTCATTGATTGGAGAGCACCTCTTGCCAATTTATATTATAGTGGAACTTTTGGAGCAGCATCTTATACTGCCCCCATGGGAGAAATTCAAGGAGACCTATTATTAAAAAGGAAATTCCAAGTTAAAGATGGAAAAATAGTAAATATCTTTGATGAGGGAGTAAATGAGTTAATAGTTCCAGTATCAGAAGATGGAGAAGAACTAGTAGATGAGTTTTTAAAGATAAATCTAGAAGAAAATATGAGTAAAAAGCTTAAGGATGTAGTAAATACAATTCAGAGGGAACAAAATGAAATTATTAGAGCCTATAAAAATAAACCAATAATTATTCAAGGTTCCGCAGGGTCAGGAAAGACTACTGTAGCATTACATAGATTAGCCTACCTAGTGTATACCTATGGAGATGAAATGAACAATAGAAACATACTAGTAGTTGCACCAAACCAATTATTTTTAGACTATATATCAGATATATTACCAAACTTAGGAGTTAGTAATGTAAAACAGTCAACCTTTGAGGAACTTTGCAGTGCAATTTTAAACATTAAATATAAAATAATAACTAAGGATAAAAAGCTTGCACATATAATGGAATGTAAGGATGAGGAAGAAATTAAATACATTACTGCATCTAGCAAGATAAAAGGGACAATGACCTATAAAACCATTATGGATAGGTTTATAAAATATTTAGAAAGAAAGAGTTCTGAAGTAGAGGATATATTAGTAGATGAATACATTTTATTTTCAGCAAAGGAAATAAAAAGACTATATATAAAGGATTTAGAAAATTTACCTATTAACAAAAGAAAAGATGAAATAAATAAATACTTTAAAGGTAAGTTGAAAAACCGAATAGAAGAAATTAAAGAAAAGATAGAAGATATATACTTTTTTAAGATAAAAGATATAAAGGATAGAAAAGACATATCAGAGGAAGATAAGAGAAAAGAGATAATTAAAACCTATGATGAACGAGATGAGCTTATAGCAGGACTAAAAACTAAAGGGAGTAAGGCATTAAAGGAGTTCTTTGGTAGTTGGAAGAAGATAAGTGTAGTAGATAGTTATATAAATCTATATAATGATGAAGAAGCATTTTCATCTGTAACAGATAATTGCTTGCCTAAAAAGTTAGCTGACTATATGAGAGATGAAATAAATAATAATATTGCCACTAAAAATATAGACTGCGATGATTTAACGGCATTAACATACTTACAATTGAAGTTAGAAGGAGTAGTAGGAGAGAATTATATTCATACTGTCATTGATGAAGCACAAGATTATAGTCTTATGCAATTTAATGTATTAAAAGAAATATCGAAGAATAACTCCATGACTATAGTTGGGGATTTAGGGCAAGGAATCTATAATTATAAAGGAATTAACTCATGGGAAAGCTTAGTAGAAAAGGTATTTAGCGAAGATGCCACTTATATAACTTTATCCCAAAGCTATAGGTCTACAGTAGAAATAATAGAGTTTGCAAACAGGGTATTAGAAAAGCAAAAGTTAAATATAAAACCAGCTCTTCCTATATTAAGACATGGAGATGAACCTAGGGTTATTAATGCTAAAGAAGATGAAGAAATAAGAGTTATTGATTCTTTATTAGAAGAAATATATAGTAAGAATAAAAAAACTGTAGCTATAATTTGCAAAACCTATACTGAATGCAAGGAATTACATAAAAGGCTTAAGAAGGAGTCCAAATATAAATGGGAACTGATAGAAGAGAGTCAAAGTAAATTAGATATAGATAATTTACTTATACCTAGCTATATGACCAAGGGGTTAGAGTTTGATGCAACCATTGTTTATAATTGTGATGAAGATATGTATAGGAATGAAGTCTTAGATAAAAAGTTGCTATATGTAGCTTTAACTAGAGCATTACATCTTCAATATGTAATGTATAAGGAATCACTTTCTTCTTTACTTGTATAGGTATAAGCCTAGTTGCAATAAGGAATAATAGGTTATAGTTTAAAATAGAAGTTATTGTACTATAACTTTAAAGATAATAGAAAAAAAGTGCAAATTATGATATATTTAAGGTTGTGTAAGTCAAAATAATTAGATAATTTATTGATAATATGAATTATGTTTCGATAATGAAGGTATATGAATGCCATTATATTAAATTATTTGATAATAACCTAAATAAAATATAATAAGAGGAAGTGATTATTATGGGAGAAAATATAGGAAATACATCTTCAAATTTTATTAAAAGAATAGTGGTGGATGACTTACAGAGCAAGAAACATGACAATATAATTACTCGTTTTCCACCAGAACCAAATGGATATTTACATATAGGACATGCAAAATCTATAGTTTTAAATTTTGAATTAGCAGATGAGTTTAATGGAAAGACTAACTTAAGATTTGACGATACAAATCCTACTAAAGAAGATACTGAATATGTTGAATCTATAAAAGAAGATATAAAATGGCTTGGATTTAACTGGGATGATTTATACTTTGCATCAGATTATTTTGAGGAAATGTACAATAGGGCAGTACTCTTAATTAAAAAAGGATTAGCCTTTGTATGTGATTTAACTCCTGATGAAATAAGAGAATATAGAGGAAGCTTAAAGGAGCCAGGAAAAGAAAGTCCTTATAGAAATAGAACCGTTGAAGAAAATTTAGACTTATTTGATCGTATGAGAAAAGGTGAGTTTAAGGATGGTGAGAAGGTTTTAAGAGCTAAAATTGATATGAGCTCTCCCAATATAAATATGAGGGATCCTATAATCTATCGTATATCTCATACAGCACATCATAATACAGGAGATAAATGGTGTGTATATCCAATGTATGATTTTGCGCATCCCCTAGAAGATGCTATTGAAGGCATAACTCATTCAATCTGTACTTTAGAATTTGAGGATCATAGACCACTTTATGATTGGGTAGTAGAAGCGTGTGAAATGGAAAGTACTCCGAGACAAATAGAATTTGCAAGACTAAATATTACTAATACAGTAATGAGCAAAAGAAAACTTAAAGCTTTAGTAGATGAAGGTATTGCTGATGGATGGGATGATCCAAGAATGCCAACTATAGCTGGATTAAGAAGACGTGGTTATACTCCTGAGTCTATAAGAAACTTCTGTAGAGAAATAGGGGTAGCAAAAAATGATAGTACAGTAGATGAACAATTATTAGAACATTTTATTAGAGAAGATTTAAGTGCTAAAGCACCAAGAACCATGGGAGTTATCAGGCCTTTAAAGGTGGTTATAACTAACTACCCTGAGGGTGAAGTTGAAATGTTAGAGATTGAAAATAATCAAGATGATCCATCCATGGGAAAAAGAATGGTACAATTCTCTAGAGAAATATATATTGAAGAAGAAGATTTTATGGAAGAACCACCTAAAAAATACTTCAGACTATTTCCGGGAAATGAAGTTAGACTTAAGGGAGCATACTTTATAAAGTGTAATGATTTTATAAAAGATGAATCTGGAAAAGTTGTTGAGATTCATTGTACTTATGACAAGGAAACTAAGAGTGGAACAGGATTTACAGGTAGAAAAGTTAAGGGTACAATACATTGGGTAGATGCTAGCTCTGCTATACTAGCAGAATTTAGACTATATGAGCCTTTAATAAAAGATGAAGAAATTGATGAAAACAAAACTTTCCTAGAATGTGTTAATCCAAACTCCTTAGAAGTATTACAAGGTTATGTTGAAGATAATATGAAAGGTGTAAAACTAGGTGAAGGCTTCCAGTTTTTTAGACATGGATATTTTAATGTGGATTCTAAATATTCTACAGAGAATAAACCTGTATTTAACAGAATAGTATCTTTAAAAAGTTCTTTTAAAATAAAATAAAAACACTACCTCTTAATTTTAAAATTAAGAGGTAGTATTTTTTATAAAGTCTAATGTTATACTCATAAGCTGTTTATATATGAATTATCTGTTACCTTTTAGAATTTAATATAAACTTTAAGAGTATAAGGGCGTTAATAATAATACATGGACAAGTATAAAAACTGTATATAAGAATAAAGGAGGAAGTATGAAAAAGATATTAACTGGTTTACTAGGCATGTTTTTAGTATTTGCTGTTATGAACACAACTGCTTTTGCAGATACTAAAGAAATGAGAGGCGCATGGATTAGCACTGTTTGGAACCTTGATTGGCCAACTGTTGGTGCTAGAAATAATGAGGCTCAACAAAAGCAAGAGTTTATAACACTATTGGACAAGCTACAAGCAACAGGATTAAATAGTGTTATAGTACAAGTAAGACCTAAGGGAGATGCTTTATATAATTCTAGTCTTAATCCTTGGTCTGACATACTTACTGGAACTCAAGGCAAGAATCCAGGATATGACCCATTAGCATTTATGATTGAAGAAACTCATAAAAGAGGAATGGAGTTTCATGCTTGGTTTAATCCCTATAGAATAACGACTTCTGGTACAGACGTAAATGCATTAGCATCAAATAATATGGCTAGGAAGAACCCTAGCTGGGCTATAGCTTATAACAATGCATTATATTATGATCCAGGCAATCCGCAGGTGGTAAATTATTTAGTGGAAACTGTAGCTGAAGTGGTGAAAAATTACAAGGTAGATGGAATTCATTTTGATGATTATTTCTATCCAAGTAAATCTTTTAATGATGATACTAGCTACAGTAAGTATGGTAATGGAATTAATAAAGATGACTGGAGACGTGCTAATGTCAACACATTAATTCAGAAGGTATATACTAAAATTAATAGTATAAACTCATCAGTATCCTTTGGAGTAAGTCCAAGAGGAATATGGAAAAATGCATCTAGTGATCCAGCTGGTTCAGCTACAAATGGTGGACAAAGCTACTATGATATATATTGTGATTCTGTAGCATGGATAAAGAATGGATGGGTTGACTATATAAATCCACAAATATATTGGACTTTTGAAAATAGTGCAGCTCCCTATGGAACCCTTGTAGATTGGTGGGCAAAGCAAGTTAAAGGAACTAATGTTAAACTTTATATTGGACATGATGTTTCTAAAACTGAGGTAGCTAATCAAATAGAAAAACAAGTAAATTATAGTAGAGCTAATTCAGAAGTAGATGGAAATATATATTTTAGAGCAAAATTTATATCTGAAAATAGTACACTTCAATCAAAATTAAAACAGTTAAATAAAGTTACACATAAACAACTTAAGGGTTTAAATAGATATGAAACATCAGTAAAGGTAAGTAAAGAAGGTTGGAGTAGCGCAAATACTGTGCTATTAGTAAATGGTTATGCAAATGCTGATGGTCTTGTAGCAACTCCATTAGCATCGGCTTATGGAGCTCCAATACTTTTATCAAGTGCTGACACTTTACCTGAAATTACAAAAACTGAATTAAAGAGATTAAATCCATCCAAAGTAATTTTAATTGGTGGAAAAGGAGTACTTTATGATAAGCTAATTAATGAAATCAAAAGTATAAAATCTAGCATAACAGTTGAAAGATTAGGTGGTTCAACTAGATATGACACATCTCTTTTAGTAGCAAAAAGATTAGATACTATAATTGATACAAATAAAGCTTATATATGTTATGGATATGGAGAAGCAGATGCCCTATCTATATCAGCAAAGGCTGGAGAAGAGAGACAACCAATAATTTTATCAGAAACCAATTCTTTAAAAGATTCTTCTTTTGAATGGTTAAAAGGGGAGAAACTTCAAAATGCATATTTTATAGGTGGCACAGGGATTATAGGTGATTCTGTAATATCTAAGGTGAATTCCATAACATCTTCAGATGTAAGTGGAAATAGAGTTGCAGGTATTAATAGATATGATACAAATGCAGCTGTGATTAAAAAGTTTTATACTAACTCAGTTCAATCTGGGATTAGTGTTACTAAGGGAGACGTATTAGCAGATGCATTAACATCAGGTCCATTAGCGGCAAAATTAAAGACACCCATAGTGCTTGTAGACACTGAACTAAGTAACAATCAAAAACAGGTTTTAAGTACAAAACAAGCATCCTTAGTATACGAGATAGGAGGAGGCATAAATCCTTCTGCAGTGCAAGATGTTATAAATAGAGTAAGGTAATTTGAAATATTATTCAAATTAAATAAACTCAGTTAATGTAATGATAATTACGTTAACTGAGTTTTTTAATCTATGATATTATTATATGTTTATGTTAGAGTCTATGTCAGAAAATTCTACCATGAGTTTTTCGCTATTATTAGTAATATTTTGTGATATATGATTTTCCACATCTAAAGTGGCCCTATCAACTTCCTTTATAGGAAGGGTAAATATAAATTCACAACCTTTGTTTGGTTCACTTTTAAGGATAATGGAACCATCTAAAAGTTCTACTAGAGATTTTACCAAAGAGAGACCTATACCACTACCCTCTTTACTTTTAGATTTTTCATTTTTAACTTGAGTAAATCTTTCAAAGATGCTTCTTTGCTTATCTTTAGGAATTCCAATTCCAGTATCCTTTACTGAAACAGATATGGATTGTTTTAAACATTTTAAAGTTACGTATATACATCCTCCTTTAGGGGTAAATTTAATAGCATTTGAAAGAAGATTTAATATAATTCTATCTAGTTTTTCAGAATCTAGTGGCATATAAACCTCTTCTTCGTTAGTATCAAATACTATGGAAATTCCTCTAGCAGATGCATATTCAAGTACAGACATAGTGATATCTTCTACTACTTCTACTATATTCTTAACTTCAAATTCTACATGATAAAACCCAGAATCAATTTTTGTCATATCAATTAGATTATTTATAAGCTTAAGTAGTCGAAATCCATTTTGACGTATATATATTAGTTTAACTTCATCATCTTTATTAGCAAAAGTAAGTTTGCCGTTATCTTTATATATATCTAAAAGTTGTAGCCCAGATAGTATAACATTAAGCAAAGTACGTATTTCATGAGAAAAGTTAGCTAAAAATTCAGTTTTAATTTTATCACTTATCAGAAGTTCATCATATCTTTTCTTTGCAGCAATCATATTTTTTGCATTATTTGTTTTTTGGATTGTTTGAATAGCTAACATTATCATGCATACTAGCAAAATTAGAAGTAAAAGAAATACTATACCTAGAGATACGCCTTTATTTATCCAACTATCATTTATAAATACAACATTCTCGGGAAGAGAAGAACGAGATATATTATTTGTTGTTACTTCTGATGCATCAAATAACAAGGTACTACCAGGATCGTATATACTTGGGATATCATTTGGTTTTGTACCATTTAGTACACGAATAGCAGTTTCATAAATGATTTTACTGTGATTTTTTGCATATAATATATGTCCACCGATAGCTCCATTTCCAACATAAGTTTCCTTAAAAGTATATAATTGACCATGGGAATAGTTTTCTATAATATGTGTTGTATTCTTAGGTGAAATTATAATGTTGGAAGTATCTTTGAAATTACCAATAATTATTGAAGGCGTATTGCTAGGGTATTGAGATAATTTATAGCATAAATCATCAATATAATCACTTTTTATAAAGTTAAATCTTAACACATTAGTATAATAGGGAATAGTATCTCTTACTTGGTTTTCTATATACTTAGATTCTATAGTATTATCCAATAAAATATTTATTTCAGAAGTATTTGGATTTGTATGTAAAATCAAATCAACTAGGGTACGTACATTAACTGGTTCCATTACTCCAGTAAAGTTATTAAATGGATAGGAAGACAGCTTGCTAACATCATTAATACCGCCATATACCACAGGTACATTTTTAAACATGGGAGTATTGTAATAATTTCCTACAAAATTTAAAGATTCATCATCAAGAGTAACAATTAAATCAAATTTAGTATTTTCATATTTTAATGACCAAAGGTCAGCTTGCTTATCTAAATAGGATTTGTCATCATTTGTTATAGATAGGAATTCTGTTCGTGTATGAATATTTAAGTCGCTTGAAGTTAGTGAAGTTTTGAGATTATCGAGGAGATAAGATTCCCAGAGTTCATTTTCACTTTGAGAAGATAAAATTAATACCTCTTTATACTTTAAAAGGGATTGATCAGTATCACTTGATGGCGTAGCAAAAACTGTGATAGAGTTAAAGGACATAACTATGCCTAAAGCTAAATTCACTAACACATATATAAATTTATTTCTTTGGCAGGAGAGTACATATTTATCATTCATACAAATCACCTAACATATCTATACTTGATTTTAAAATATATTTAATTGACTTGGAATAAAGCATTTGAGCAAGTATCCCAAGAAAGTATATATATCGACATAATAATTATATCATGAAAATTAGATAGATAATAGAATATTTTTAACATTGTATTAATTATTAATATATTTATTATTATCTTAGAGAATATAATAAATACATTTCCATAAAATAATACTATTAAAATTGTGGTGGGAGTATATATGAGTAGTTATTATACTGTGAAATGTAGTAAATACGTTGATTACGATAAAATCTTAAAATTTAATTATGAAAATTTAAAACTTAATGGGAATACGAAATTAGATTATATTAATATTAAGTTAGAGGATGTAAGTTATAGTAATTGTGAATTTAAAAATATGAATTTTGAAAATAATTGCTTTTCAAATGTTATATTTATTAATTGTAAGTTCATAAATTGTAGATTTATTAGAGGAAAGATAAATTTAAGAAATTTTTTGGAGTTTAATAATTGTATTTTAGACAAAATATATATTAATAATTGTAATTTTTCATCTTTATATATAAAGGAATGTTCATTATATAAGGTTGATTTTAAAAATAGCTTTATGAAAGGTTGTAATTTTGTAAGAAATAGTTATGATGAGGTTAGATTTATAGATAATTGTAATTTAATGGACTGCATAATAAAAGATATGGAAGGAACCATGGATATAAAGTTTATTAATGAGAAATCTTATACTAAGCTTAATTATGGTTCTTATATAGGAAAATTCAACTATAAGGATATGAAAAAAAATAATACCTGTAGAAATAATAAAGAATCAAGTAATTGCATATGTAATTGTAATTATCTAAACATTAGTTTTAGTTACATGGATTTTGGTGAACAATATTTAAGAAATCATGTAGGCGGAAGATATGGTAGGTGTTTTTATCAAAGTAAATTAGCTTTTCATAGGACGCTTAAAGGTAGAAAGAAATTTTATTCTTCTGTGGCCAATATAGTATGTGGTTATGGCGAAAAGCCTTATAGAAGCTTTATGTTATCTTTAATTATAATTTTGATATTTGCTTTATTATACATGATTACTGGTATAAACTGCTCCAGCGGAGTAATTGGAATTAGTGGATTAGCAGGTGATTTTTCTGTTAAAATGCTATTTAAAAATATAATTTATTGTATTCACTTTAGTTTAGTTACATTTTCTACAGTAGGATATGGTGATTTATTGCCATATAATATAATGGGGGTTATACTAAGCAGCGTAGAAATACTTATAGGAAT
This sequence comes from Clostridium sp. UBA3061, assembly GCF_002367465.1. Taxonomy (NCBI): domain Bacteria; kingdom Bacillati; phylum Bacillota; class Clostridia; order Eubacteriales; family Clostridiaceae; genus Clostridium; species Clostridium sp. UBA3061. Next base: position 98,376 of record NZ_DFCF01000008.1, read on the forward strand.
TATAATGATAGGAATTTTGACATCTACTTTAGTTAGAAAGATGACAAGATAAGCAGATTTACAATTATTAAATAAGCATATACATAAAATATAAAGTAAGGTAAATTTTATGGGAGGTCACTTTTTAGCGTCCTCCCATGTTTTATTGTTATATAAAACCTTCTATATGTTTTGCTCTTTCAAAGGAATTTTCTATGATTTCATCTGGATATCCAATATATTTTAAAAGTTTTATTGCATTTTTTGTTTGAGATACTCCTTGTTTCAGTTTGTAGTCAAAGGAAAGTCCTTCGTTATTATTTACATCTTCACTGAAATAAAAGAAATCATAATAATCTTTAAGAATATCAGCTAGTTCCCTATCATGGGTAGCAACTATAGAAATTGCTTTTTTAGAGTTAATATATTTTAGGATTTCAGCGGAAGAAGCAATTCTTTCTACAGGATTTGTACCTCTAAAAATTTCATCTATGGCGCAGAAAATAGGAAGAGGTTTTTCTGTAGCTTTTATAATTCTAAGGATGGATTCAGCCTCTGCCATGTAATAACTTTTTCCTGCATTTACATCATCGCTTGGACTAATTGAAGATACAACATTGAAAAAGCTAGCTTCGTAATTTTCAGCTAGTACAAAATTGAAACTTTGTGCAAATACTATGTTAATTCCTAGCATCCTTAAGAAAGTTGATTTTCCAGACATATTTGTACCAGTAAGAATTATACCATGTTTATTAATATTAATGGAATTTGCAACAGGATTCTTAACAAGGGGATGAATTCCTTCAGAAATATTTAACTTTAGTTCCTGATAAAATTTTGGTTTAGTATATGGTGTATCAAGTCCACTTTGGTAGCTTGCTACAGATGCTAAAGCTTCAATTTCTCCAATTATGTAATACAAGTCTAAGAGGTAATTCTTTTTCTCCTTAAGTTCACTACTAAGTTTATAGTAAGCGGCTTCTTCTAATAAAAGTGGTACAGAGATGAACTCAAAGAAACCTTCAAACATGGTGGTAAATCCAACAAGTCTAGTTCCCCTATCTATAGATTTTATATTGTTTAGGATATTGGTTATTTGCAATTTATAGTCCTTAAGTTCGGAAATATTAAGATTTTTCAACTTTTTTGCAGCAACAATTATTTTTCGTAGGTATAATAATCCTTTATCTTTAATATTTTTAGCTTCAGCCATATTTATAAATGCATTAACCCATAAAATTATAGCAAAACCAAACATATACTTAGGATTTTTGGTCATTATAGATATAAGTATTATTAATATAGGAAGAAATTTACCTAAGAAAGTATATAGGTAATATTTACTCTTATTAACTTTAAGATATGTTTCTAGCATTTCTATAAAACAGTCTTTATTATCGAATCCCATATTAAAAAAATGCATTTGAACCTGGCATTTTTTATCTTCATTATCCTTAAAGAAGCTAATTATATTATTTCTTCTGTTAAGTTCTTTTTCATCTATAATAATATTCCTTATCATAGAATATAAAGCAGATTCTCCTGCACTACTATAGGTTCTATCGAAATTTTCATAAACTCTATTCATATCTAAATCATTGAAACTTTGTTCATCTAGAAAATATTCAGTTTTAGGTCTGATATCAAATAACCGTCTAATAGACTTGAAGTTACGTACCCTTTCATTATCTCGTTTAGAATCTTCTTTAATATAGTTAAGTTTGATTTTAGACAATATATCACTTCCAATACATGTTATTATTTAACATTATAACTCATTATTACATTTTAGTCTAACAAGTAGGGATGACCTACTATTTTTTTAGGAAGAATATGAGAGTTTATGATATAATATGAGGTATATTATAAATGTAGTAAAAGAAGATATATTAATTATATATTTTAGTGGAATAGACAGTGAATGGAGGTGACTTTATGGATATTAAACAGGCTTTAAGTAAATTCAAAGAGGATAAGAAGCATAGATTTTTTATAATCAATGGCAAAGAAGGTATAGGGAAAACTAGAGCAGCTTTATCAAGAGCTATATTTTTACAAGATAATTATTGCATTAGAGAAAATGAAAATATATTGTTTATATCTAATGAGGTTTTAGGGGATACTTTAGAAGAGGTAAAACTAGATGTAAATAGAAATAATACGTTCTTTACATATTTAAATAATAATGTTGAGATCTGCAGTAAAAAACAATTAATAAATAAATGTTTCCAGTATATAACATCACGCAACCCGTTGAAAGGTAAAAGGTTTTGCAATAAGGATGTGACAAAGGCTTTCATTTTAGAAGGAATTGGAGAATTGCGACAGAAGGAAAGAAGAATAAATAAAGTTATATTAACAAAAAATATAGATTTTTTATTCGATGAAATTTTCTATATAAAACATTTGAATATAAGCTACCTTGAAGAATATCAAAATTTAAATAGAAAAAAAAGAGGGTTTTCATTAAGAAAGAACTCTAATAGTAGAGAAGCTATTTATAAATTGTATTTATGGTATTGTAACTACATGGATGAAAATGGACTAATTGATTATATAGATGAGTTTAAAATTGTCTATGATAATATAGATAAGCTTAAAGATTTAAAGTATGCACATATAATAATAGATAATGTAGAACAGTTAACCATTGAAGAAGTAAAATTTATTCGTGGACTTTTAAAAGATTTTACTTATAGTAACTTTATTTTGGTGAAAAATATTAATCCTATTGACACACCAAAACCTTGGCTCCAATACTTTAAACGAAATAAGGATGTTACTATTTTTGATAGTAATAAATATAAGATTATTAATTGCAGTAAAGTATCAAAGAAAAAAGTGACTAAAAAAGTTATAGAACAAACTATCGAAGAACAAATTAATAAAGAGTTGAAGGAAGATGAAATGGTCAAAAACAATGAATATATTGAAACCTATAAATATGTAGATTTAAAACATAATATATCTCATGATTTTGCCATAGATACTAGTAGTTATAATGAAGTTATTTTAAACCATAACACTACTAGTGAGATAATCGGAGATAAGGAAATAAATAAAGTTCCAGTGTACAATGAGATTGCTGCGGGGCAACCTATTTCTATTAATGATGAAATAGAAGGTCAATTTAATGTTCCTATATATTGGCTTAAAGGTGTACAACAACCTTTTATATTAAAGGTTAAAGGGGATAGTATGATTAATGCTAATATTGAAGATGGAGATTATATAGTTATAAATAAGCAAACTATGGCAAATCATAATGAGATAGTTGCTGTAAGTATAGATGGAGAAGCTACCCTTAAGAGGCTATGGTTAAAAGGAAATAAGGCAGTATTAATGCCAGAAAATGATAAATACTATCCTATAGAGATTAAAGAGGATAATGCTTATATTATTGGGAAGGCTGTAGGGTTAATTAAGTCTACTAGCTAACACCTATGTAAGTCTTAAAATAGTAACAAATTTTTTATAAATACAGGTAGAGTAAATAATTTATTTAAGTTTACTCTACCTTTTTATTTTATAGTCTCAATAATACTTATAAAATAAAGATCAACAGAATGTCTATAAAGCCACCTATAGCTATAGAAATCCAATTTAAGAAAAGATGGAAATTTATATTATTAAGGGTATTAAAAATGTTATCTTTTGTAAAAGCTTTATTGTCCATATATTTAGAATATATTTCATTTAAAATATAATAGGACATACCTAAAGATTTACTGTTTATAGCTGATGTAATAGACATTAATAACATGATTAAGCCTTCTACAAATATAATATCTTTAAAAAAAAAGTTAGTTAGTGGTGTAAATATCCCTGCTATAGCTAAAGTTAGAATACTCCACAACACACCACAGATAAATAGCTTTAAAGTGATTTTTACTGATGCATTTTTCATGAAATTCACCTCGCTTGAAAATGAATTCTTATTGAATTATAAGAGTTTAATATAATATATGATTAAAAAGCCATTTAGGTAATGCAAATAAGAAAAATGTAAACCGTAGAAACTTACTAAGCCATGGTGTATAATTATCTGTGAAGTTTGGTTTAATCTGATTATGAGAGGGAGAGATTTTATGTTAAGTAGAGTGAGATTAAATTTAGAAGCAGTAGAAGCAATGCTTTATTATTGGCAAGCAGCATCTGAAAAGGATAACATTGCAGAATCATTTTTCTATGATGTAGCAAAAATGCCAGGATTAACTGTTGCTTATGATGATGAATTTAATGGAGAATCTGTAAGACGTGCTTTAAGCGCTATAAAAAATAGAGAGCCTTTTGATGGGACTAAAAAAGAAAAGAAGTTCTGGAATAACAATATGTGGATGATGGAAGACTTAGAATTTACACATGCAATGGCAGCACCACTAAAAGTATTAAATTTAGATTCATTAGCAAGTGAATTTCAGAAGGTAGAAAATAAACATAATTATGATGAAGTAGAAGTTATTTTCTCACCATTACATTCTGATGAATATATAATCTCAGGAAATAAGTTAGTTATAAATTTCTTTAGAATAAAGATTGATTTAATGGATGGTAAAGCAACTATTGGAGATATAGAAATAATAGAGTATATTAAAGAAAAGATTAAGGAAGTAATACAATAGTGAGAATACTGTAAAATTAATTAAAGAAAGGGTATTGTAAGATGACCTAAATTAGTCATAAACAATGCTCTTTTTTAACTATATTTTTACATAATGCATGTCTCATACTTTTAATAATCTTTTAGCTGTAGTATTATAGTTATAGGATATATGAAGAAATATCTAAAAACTAAGTAGTGTGGTGTAATGAAGTATGGACAAAACTAATTTTAGTATAGGATTTTTTGATTCAGGGGTTGGAGGTATTAGTGTCCTAAAGGAAGCAGTGAAGCTACTACCTAAAGAAAACTACATATATATAGGAGATTCTTTAAATGCACCCTATGGAGTGAAAACTCCAGAGGAAGTTAGAAAGTTAACCTTTAATATGGTAGATAAGCTTATTTCTATGAATGTGAAAGCTATAGTAGTGGCATGTAATACTGCTACTAGTATTGCAATCGATGAATTAAGAAGGATTTATAAAGAAATCCCCATAATTGGAATAGAGCCAGCTTTAAAGCCGGCAGTAGAGAATTATGGTAACGGAATAATAGTAATAATGGCTACACCAATGACTTTATCTGAGAATAAATTTAGTAAACTAAGAGAAAGATATAATAAGGCTTCTGACATTATTTCAATGCCATGTGATGGTCTGGTGGAAATTATTGAAGGTGGAAATATTAAGGGTGAAGTTGTAGAGGGGTATTTAAGAAATAGGTTTAAAGATGTACCTAAAGAGAGAGTGTCCTCTGTGGTTCTTGGATGTACTCATTATCCATTTATTAAAGAAGCATTAGTGAATGTTATAAATGATGATGTTGCTATTATAGATGGTAGTTTAGGAACAGTAAAACAATTGAAGCGTAAGTTAGATCAAAAAGGTTTATTAAATACTAATAATGAACAAGGTACTGTTAAAATATATAATTCTAAAGATGATAAAAATTTAATAGAATTGTCATATAAGTTGCTTGATGCAGATAAAAACAGCAAATAACTCTGTTTATCATCAGTATAATAAATTACATAAAAATAATTAAAGAATAAATAATATAAAGAAAGAAAAGAGGAAGATGTATGAATCCAATAGTAACTTTTGAAATGGAAAACGGAAAAATAATGAAGGCGGAATTATATCCTGAAATAGCTCCCAATACAGTAAAAAACTTCATAGACTTAGCTTATAAGGGATTTTATGATGAATTAATTTTCCATAGAGTAATACCAGGTTTTATGATTCAGGGCGGTTGTCCAGAAAAATCAGGAATGGGCGGACCAGGATATTCAATTAAAGGAGAATTTAGTGGAAATGGATTTAAAAATGATTTAAAACATACTAAGGGTGTTTTATCAATGGCTAGAGCTCAACATCCAGATTCAGCGGGTTCTCAATTTTTTATAATGGTTGCAGATGCACCACACCTAGATGGAAGCTATGCTGCCTTTGGTAAATTAATAGACGGTCAAGATGTAGCAGATGAAATAGTAAGCTCTCAAACAGATAGAAGAGATAGACCATATGAAGATCAAGTTATAAAATCTGTAACTGTAGAAACTTTTGATGTAAACTACGGAGAACCAGAAAAATTATAATGGAAGGTATTTAATATGAATATACTTAAAGATAGATTAATCATAGCTTATGGGCTTAATGATGAAGAGATAGATAAACTAAATATAAAATTCAAAGATATATGTATAAAACCATGTGTATCAATAAATGAAAATATGGGAGAATATACTTTAGAGCATATATTAAAAGAAGAGAGCTTATCAGATAGTGAGACTAAACTACCTGAAGAAAAAGTTATTATATTTAATGGATTTTTAGGTGTTTATCTTCAACAAGCTGTTAAAAAGGTTAGAGAAGTTTTAGGTGCAAAACCAATATTAGCGTCTACTACACCCAATTCTGTTAAAATGACTCTTCATGAATTGATAGATCATTTAGTAAAAGAGAGACAATATTATCAAAAATAATTTTTAAGTCTAATAATTTAGAAATCCTCTAGGACTAGAGGATTTCTATTTAGATTAAGGAGATACAGGGAGGATAATTAAGAATGAGTACTGTTGGAGAAAGAATTAAACAAGGAAGAAATGCTAAGGGAATGACTCAAAAGCAACTTGCTAAGAAGCTTGGAGTATCAGAAAACTATATAAATGATGTTGAGAATGGAAGAAAAGTTGTAGAAGAAAAGTTTATAGAAAGAGTAGGTAAGGTTTTAGGTGGAGATCTTGCAGAAATGACTACGCTGTTTATNNTACTAGGCTGTTTGATAATATAGCTTATGAAGAAAGAAAATCTTCAGAAAGTAATTTAAAGACACATAATGTAGCGAAGGGTAATAAAGTAAAAGAAACTATAAATGAAGTATGGAATGATGCATTTAGTTCTGTTCTTAAGTCTGTAGGAATTTATAGCTATGATTTAAACAAGCCTATAGGAAAAAAAGAGTTACCTGTTATATCAAATAAAATAGAAGGATATGCTCAGGATAAGGTGCTATATATTAAAATTGAAAACGATGATTTATTAGGATTTAGAATTTGTCAAGGAGATTTAGCATTTGCTAACCTAACTTCTGAAATAGAAAATAATAAGATATATCTCATGGATGTAAATGGAGAAAGAGTGATAAGACAGTTAAAGAAGCTAGATAGTAATAAAGTTTTAATAATAAGTAATAAAAATATGGTTCGTACAGAAACAGCTCATCCTAAAGAGGTAAAGGTTATTGCAAAGTTAAATAGATTAGAAGTTCAACTATAATCTATTTAATAACATTTTTAATATACATTCATACTATAACTATATAAGAATTTGGAGGTATGGGTGTGCAAAAGGCTGATGGATTATTAAATTTACTTATAAATGTACCAGAGAGTATAAGAAATGAGATTATATATGGATATGGAATTGGAGATGTTGAAGAAACTAACATTGAATTAATTATACTTTATAGTGGGACTCCAGAGGTAATGGAAGAGAAAATAAATGCTATTGGAGGTACCTTTGAAGATTTAGATTTCGGTTATGGAATTATAACTATACCAAGAGGCGATGTTGAAAAGCTAGTAGGAATAAGAGAAATCAACTATATAGAGTTACCTAAAAATTTATATTTATCCTTTGAACCTAGTAATAGAGCTTCATGTATAACAGAAGTAAATACTAACTATGGATTAGAGGGAGAAGGGGTACTTATAGGATTCATAGATTCTGGAATAGATTATGTAAATCAATCATTTAGACTTGACAATGGAGATACAAGGATTGATTTTATTTATGATTTATATGAAAATAGAAGGATTTATACAAGAGAAGAGATAAATGCAGCTTTAAGAAGTCCAGACCCATACTCATTAGTACCTCACGTTGATAGAGCAGGTCATGGTACTCATGTGGCTGGTATAGCATGTGCTGGAGGGAATATACCAAGGAGATTTTATGGGGTAGCTCCTAGAAGTTCTATAGCCATGGTTAAAATGACAAGAGAGATAGGAGGACAGGGAGCAAAAAGTACCCAGTTAATGAGAGGGATTAAATTCTTAATTGATAAAGCTTATGAATTAAATAAGCCCCTGGTTATAAACATAAGTTTTAGCACGAATGATGGAGCACATACTGGAAATAGTTTGTTAGAGCAATATATAGGTATAGTTTCTACAGTGCAAAGAGTTAACATAGTTGTAGCAGCAGGAAATGAAGGGGATAGAGCACACCATGTTGGTGGTGAACTGGGTAGAGCACAAGAAATACGATTTAATGTTGGAATAGATGAGAGAATATTAATAATACAATTATTTAAATCATTTTTAAAGGATATTAACTTAAATCTTATATCACCAAGTGGAACTAGTAGTGGTGAATTAAGATTAACTAATGCATTAAATCAAGGAAGAATAGGTAATACTGAGTATTTTGTATTCAATACAGGGCCAACACCTTTTAGTATAGATGGCGAAATAATAATTGTACTTTCAGGGGTAGGAGAAGAAACCATAGCTAGTGGAATATGGACTATGAACATGACTACTAATGAAAATGTTCTAGGAAGCTATGATATGTGGTTACCTATTGCAGAAGGATTAAATATTGCTACAAGGTTCTTAGGACCTAGTACTGCTAATACATTAGGTATACCGGGAACTGTACCAGATGTAATAACCGTTGGTAGTTATAATTTTATAAACTCTACTATATCACCATTCTCTGGAAGAGGAAATGCTGAATTAAACCCTGTAAAACCTGATTTAGTGGCACCTGGAGAAAATATAGAATCATCTACTCCGGGAGGTGGATTTGAGCCACGGTCAGGAACATCAATGGCTACACCTCAGGTGGCAGGGGCATGTGGACTTTTAATGGAATTTGGAATTATAGAAGGAAATGATCCTTATTTGTATGGAGAAAGAGTAAAATACTTTTTATTAAAAGGAGCCAATAGAAGTAGAGTAGATGTACAGTATCCTAATAATAGTTGGGGATATGGTACTTTATGTCTTGCAGGAGCTCTTAGGGTATGGAATAATGAAGTAGCTTCAAGGTAGGAATAAATTACAATTTTACTATAAAGAATATGTAACTTTTCTATGATAGTCATCATAATATATATATTGAAGTATTATTTTAAGGAGAAATTTATGGCAGACATAGGTAGGTTGCAGGTTCAAGTGTATAGAGTAAATACAGCTATACCAATAAGTAATGCCAATATTACGGTATCAAGAACAGATGGAGAAACTAGAGAGCAAGTTACTACCCTAACTACTAATCCAGAGGGACAAACGGAGACTATAGAATTAGAAACTCCAGAAATAGAAAGGTCATTAAATCCAGATAATACCCTTATACCTTATGCCCTTTATGATATAGATGTAACGGCAGAAGGCTTTGATGAAATAAATATAAGAGGATGCCAAGTGTTGCCGCGACAAACAGCGTTACAGATATGTAATCTGATTCCAACAAGTCTTAATAGAGAGATCACAGAGGATGAAGATGTACAGGTAGTCAGGGTTATAGAGATTCCACCTAATGTTCAATTTGGTGATTTTCCACCTAAGATACCTGAGGACCCTAATAAAGCTTTGCCACCTCCACCAAGTGGTTTTGTAGTTTTGCCAGAGCCAGTTGTACCAGAGTTTATAATCGTACATGCAGGGGCACCAACTAATACAGCAGCACCAAATTATACTGTTCCATATACAGACTATATAAAAAATGTAGCCAGCTGTGAAATTTATGCAACTTGGCCAGAGGCAACTATAAGAGCTAATGTATACTGTATCATTTCATTTACTTTAAATAGAATATACACAGAATGGTATAGAAGTAAGGGGTTTAATTTTGACGTAACAAATTCTACAGCCTATGATCAAGCTTTTGTTTACGGAAGAAACATATTTGATAACATAAGTAGGATAGTAGATGAGTTATTTGCTACCTATGTAAAGAGGTCGGGAGCTAAACAACCTTTACTTACGCAATACTGTGATGGTAGAAATGTTCAGTGTCCAGGATGGCTTACTCAATGGGGCAGTAAGGATTTAGGGGCTCAAGGATGGATTCCATATGATATATTAAGAAATTTCTATGGAAGTGATATAGTTCTTGAAAGAGCTGAAAAGGTTTCTGGAAGTCCAAGGTCATATCCAGGTTTTACTTTACGACAGGGAGCCAGTGGAGAGCCAGTTAGAACCACTCAAACCTTTTTAAATAGAATAGCACAAAATTATCCTCTAATACCTAAAGTGGCTATTGATGGAAAGTATGGTTCTACAACTGCCAATCAAGTAAAAGTATTTCAACAGGTATTTGGTCTTCCGCAGACAGGTGAAGTAGATTATGCTACATGGTATAAGATTTCGGCTATATATACAGGAGTAACTAAAATCGCAGAATTAAGAAGTGTTCATGAGGAAGAAATTGAATATTCATACTTTATTCCACATTGGCCATATAAAGATGCAACGGATTTACCTAGAATTAAATATCCTAAAAATTGAGTATATAATCTATTAATGAACTTCGAAGTTATCTCGGAGTTCATTTTTGCGTATAAAAACAACATGCAAAAAATATTTTAATAAAATATTCAAGTAAATAATTATAGAGTATAAAATAAGGTATAATTATTATTAAGAAGAGAAATACAAGGAGTTACGGATATGGATAATATAAAGGTATTATTAGTTGATGATGAAGAGAATATTAGAAACTTGTTGGAAGCTTATTTAAAAAAGGAAGGGTTTATAACATTACATAGCTCTAATGGTAAAGAAGCTATTGAGATTATAGAGAATGAATCAGTAAATTTAGTGGTACTAGATATAATGATGCCTGTTTTGGATGGATTTGAGACATTAAAGGTTATAAGAAATAGATGGAATATACCAGTAATAATGCTTAGTGCAAAGGAAGAGGAAGAAGATAAGCTTTTAGCATTGGGATTTGGTGCAGATAATTATGAAACAAAGCCCTTTAGTCCAAAGGTTTTAGTAGCTAAAATTAAAGCGTTAATAAAGAGGAGCTATGGAAGTAGTATAGATAAAAGTACGGGAATTGTGATAGGGAATCTTTATATAGATGAAGAAGGTCATAGAGTTATGGTAAGTGATGAAGAAATTAATCTTTCACCAACAGAATTTTCTTTGCTTATATATTTCCTGAAAAATAAAAATATAGTTCTTACTAGAGAGCAAATTCTTACAAAAATATGGGGTTATGATTTTGAAGGAGATATACGTGTGGTTGATACTACGATTAAGAGACTTAGAGAGAAGCTAAAGCACATGAATAAAGTGATAGTAACAGTAAGAGGCTTTGGCTATAAGATAGAGGTTTAGTATGAATAAAATAATTAATTATTATAAAAAGATAAAGGGAAATATAGAAAGAAGCATTACATTGAAAATGTTTGTTGTAACTACTGTGGTGTTTATAGCATTTTTGACTATTACTCTTTTAAGTCAGAGAATATTGTTTGAAAAGATATATAATGATAAAAAGGAAAATGATATTAAAAGCAATGTGATAAAGTTTAGGGATACTCTAAGTAATCCAAAGGATGAAAGGGAAATAATAGAGAGTATTAAGAAGTTTGAGAATAATTATAACACATCTATAGGAGTGGTAAACACAGAAAATAATATTATAGTGACCTTTAAAACTGACTCAGAAACTATAGATAGTAAAAATACAGAAATTTTTAATTATGTTATTAAAACTATAAAGACAGATCCGGAACTATTAAACGAGATGATTAATAAAAAACAGGTAACTATTTCATTTAAGAACAGCGAGAACACTAAATATTTAGCTTCTGCACTTCTACATGAGAATAACATAATAGTAGGATTTACATCTTTACAATATGTAAAAGAAGCCATGGGGGTTATAGGGATATTTTATAAGTATTTTTACTTAGGGGCTATAGTAGTAATAGTTATATTAGCATTAATTTATTCGAAATTTATTACAAAGCCATTAAGAGAAATAAATAAAGTGGCTGTAAGAATGAGTAATTTGGATTTTAGTCAGAGATGCACTATGGTATATGAAGATGAAATTGGAAACCTTGGGGAAACATTAAATTTTTTAGGACAAAACTTGGATAATTCTTTAAATTCATTAAAAGAAGTTAATAGAAAACTACAAAATGATATCCACAGAGAAAGAGAAATTGAGATTATGAGAAAAGAATTTATAGCAGATGTATCTCATGAATTAAAAACCCCTATTACTTTAATAAAAGGATATGCAGAAGGTATTAAGGATGGCGTATTTTTAGAAGACAATATGAATTCATCATTAAATGTAATTATAGAAGAATCTGATAAGATGAGTAATTTAGTTAGAGATATGCTTCAAATATCATCTTTGGAAAGTGGAAAGGTAATCCTTAATAAAGAATTATTTTTTATTGATAATTTAGTGAAAAATGTTGTAAAGAAATTACATCATAGTATCGATAATAAGAATGTAAAAATAGATTTGAATCTATATGAGAAACAAATTTATGGGGATGCATTTAAGATAGAACAAGTAATAACCAATTTTCTTACGAATGCAATAAGGCATACTCCCTGTGAGGGAAGTATATTTGTTAAAATGTACCCACGGGGGAATATGACTAAGTTATCTTTTGAAAATACAGGTGAGCTTATTAATAAGGAAGAAATTGATAAGATATGGGATAAATTTTATAAGATAGATAAGTCAAGAAATAGGAAAGATAGTGGTACAGGACTTGGACTATCAATTGTTAAAAATATAGTAGATTTGCACCAAGGTAAATGTGGAGTTGAAAATACCAAAAGAGGTGTAAGATTCTATTTTGAATTGCCAAATCAGTGCTAATATACTATAGCCATAGAAAAGAGGGGTATTAATTATGAAGGGCACAGTTGTATCAATATGGCTAAATACTTGTAGAAAACTTTATAATGATTCACAAGTAAATGAAGCTATGAACCATGCTGGATGGGAGACAAATAAGATATTTTCTCCACTAGAAGAAGTAGACGACAAAGTAATAGCTAAGTTTATTTCAAAGCTATCAGAAGCTAGAGGTTTAACTAAAGAGAAATTATGGAATGATATAGGAAAAGACAATATACAATCCTTTGTTAATGTATATCCAGTATACTTTAAAAAGAGAAGTGCATATGAATTTTTAAAATCACTAAATGATATACATATAGCAATAACTAAGAAAATTTCAGGAGCTAAGCCTCCAGCAGTAGATATTGTTCAGACATCTAAAAGAAAAGCGGTGATGACTTATTCATCTAAAAGAAAGATGTTTGATTATTTCTTAGGTATGCTTGAAGGAACTTTTGAATATTTTAATGAACAATTAGAGTATGAAATTTTAGAAAAGTCTGGAGATGTGATGAAAGTGGAAGTGACTTTTGAAAAAGAAATAAATAGCAAAAAAAGTTATGGATTTAATAAAATCTTATCACTTGGATTTGTAAAATCATTATCAGTTAAGGCATCCATATTTACTTTTATATTAACTCTTATTGGATCAACATTAATACTTGGAGTTAAAAGTATAGTTCCAGCTTTAGAAATTACAGCTGTAGCTACAGTAGTAACCTTTATAGGTACATATTTATTATTAAGACCTGTTAAAGCTATCACTGGATTAAAAGAAGATAAGGAAAGGTCATATGATGTTATTAGCACCAAGGATGAGCTTGAAGGATTATATGAAGTTATAAAATCAGGAACTAATATATCTTCAATGGATATGACAGAGTTTGATGCTAATGTTAGTGAGATGGTAGAATATCTTAATAAGGTTAAAGCTATTTCAAATGTAATGGAAGGCTCATCTAAAGAAATATCTACAGTAGTAGAACAAATGTCAGAAACTAGTGTGGACCAAGCCAACAATACAGAAAGAGTAGCATCAGGATTGAATGATAATATTAGAGCTTTAAATAACTTAGTAAACAGTGAAAATGAAAATAAATTAGCTATGGAAGATACTATAACGAAAATTACTGCTGGGTTTGATGAGATAAAGACTGTAAGTAATAATATTCAAAAAACATTAGACAAGTTCCAAGAAGTAAAAGAAACTGGAATAAAGTTAAACAATAAAGCTAGTGATATTACTAATATAGTATCAATAGTAGCTCAAATTTCCGACATGACAAATCTTTTAGCATTAAATGCTTCTATAGAAGCAGCTAGAGCTGGAGAACATGGTAGAGGTTTTGCTGTTGTTGCAGAAGAGGTAAGAAAGCTTGCAGAACAAACTAAAGATGCTGTTGAAGAAATTAATTTAAATCTTAAAGAATTTGCAGAGGATATTAAATATACTGTAGATAGCATAGATGAACAGTATGTAGCCCTTGAAAAACAAACTGATGGATTAGAAAGAATTAGAGATATAAGTGCGGGTACGACTACTGCTGTTGATAAAGTATCAGAATCAATGATTACTACAATCAATGATTTAGGTAGAGAAGTTAAAGCTATAGAAGGAATGTATGACAATGTGGAATCATTAGCAGCTATTGCAGAAGAAAATTCTGCATCATCTCAAGAAGTTAGTGCCAGTGTAAATACCTATACTGATGAAATGATTAAACTTACAGAAGCTATAGGTGAGGTTCAAAGAATTACAGAATATTTTAGAAGTACACTAGATGTATAATTAATGATAAAAGCATTCTTAAGGTAAAGTTCATGAGATTTTACCTAAGAATGCTTTTTATTTGTTTAGTTTTATTACGGTTAAAGAGCTTTATAATATTAGAGTTTTAAATCCCTTGCAGATTGAAATCTGGGACATAAACTGTTGAGTTAGATCCACATTCTTGGATAAAGGCATTTTTAAAGCCTAAATCTATACAGTAATCTATTAAAGAGTCATAATGACTAGGGTTAAGAGGTTTATTAATTTCATCATATTCTGCTGCTTTAAACATAGGTGTATACTGATTCATTAGGCTTAAGTATACTGAATCTCCAAAGGTTTTATATATGTAATCTACTATTTTTTTTGAATCGAATAAAAGTCCAGGGAGCATTAGATGTCTTATAATAACACCTCTAATTAAAATTTCTTCATCATTAAATATTGGAATACCTACTTGATCCACCATTTCCTCAATAACCTTTGACGCTATGGTGAAATAGTTAGGAGCAGAAGAATACTTTATTGCATATTTATCATTAAAATACTTTAAATCAGGAATATATACGTCTATGTATCCTTTAAGAGCTTTAATGCTCTCTACGTTTTCATAGCCATTGGAATTATAAACTACAGGGATATTAAGTCCATTTTCTTTAGCTTTATCCAAAGCAATTATTATTTGAGGTATATAGTGAGTAGGGTTAACTAAGTTTATATTATGGTATCCTTTAGCTTGTTGCTCTAAAAATATTTCACTTAATCTTTCTATAGAAACATCCTTACCTATGTCAGACTGACTAATATCATGATTTTGGCAAAATACACATCTAAGGTTACAATTTGAAAAGAAAACTGTACCAGAACCATTAGTGCCAGACACACAGGGCTCTTCCCACATATGACCATAGGCCTTAGCAACTTTTACTTTAGCTCCACTTTTACAAAAGCCTACCTTTGCAGAGTTTCGATTTATACCGCAATTACGAGGGCATATATTACAATTATTGAGAGCAGTCAAATCTTTCATAATTAATTATCTCCTTACATAGTAAACATAGCAAATACTATATTTATATTTGAAAGTAAATAAACACTACTAACATAGTAGTGTTAATCTTATATAACATCAGTATAATTAAAGAGAAGCAAAAAGTGAAGTAGCCTATATAAGTTTTAATTATTTTTTTACCTTATTCATTTTAAAGTAGAACCCAATGCATTGAGCTATAAATACTAAGCTAACTATTCCGAAACCGGGATATAAGAAAGTTATAAGCTGTTTAAAGCCTATTTGAGATATAGGAAGGGCTATTAAAAGAATGAGTATAACACCTCTCTTATAAGGGATGTTGTATTTATTTTCAAGGGTCTTACCAACACTATATATATCTGAAACTTCTGTAGAAAACATCTCACACCAAATAATACATAAAAGAAGAATTTGCATTAAAGAGATAAACTTACTAGCTACAAAGAGTAGTGGAATTTCATATTTAAAGATTTCAGGTATATTTGCCATTAACATTGAATTAATTAAGAAAGCAAGTAGAGTAAGGACAAGAGCCCCAATGGTTAATCCAGAAATAATAAGGCGTTTATTTTTGATTTCTTTACTAATGGGAACAAGAACTCCACTACAGGATAACATGTTAAATCCTGCATAGAGAAGTGATGATATAATCCACTGTTTATCTATAATAAGGTTTTTGTATACTGGTACTTGTTTCATATAGTCCATAGATATAGTATCCTTTGAAAAGAGAAGATAAAGGACAAATATAGTAATAATTATAGTAGTAAGGCTAGGTACTATTATGGAATTAATAGCTATTAGGCCCTTAGTGTCATTTAATAAGGTAATAAGTGCAATTCCAGCCATTACAAACACTCCAACAAGTCTTGGAATTCCAAAGTGTTGATAAAGTAAAGCACCACTACCTGCAAGAATTATAGCAGCTCCTGAGATTAAAAAGAAGCTAGTAAGATAATCTGTTATTTTTCCAAAGAAACCAGGGCTTACAAGGGTTATAAAATCAGTATAAGAATTTAAGTCATATTTTAAACTTATAGACACTATAATGGAACTTATTATTATGTAAAATACTGCACAGAGTAGAAGTCCATAAAAACTTGAAAACCCATAGGTAGAAAAAAATTGAGTTATTTCTTGACCAGAAGCAAGGCCTGCTCCTACAATGGTGCCAATAAAAACAGTGGCAGCTTGAAAAATTAATTTAAGATTCTTCAAAGTTATCCCCCCAAATTATGATAGCTTGTATATTTATATTGAAGTCCACACAAGAATATGTGGAAAACTATTAATATGTGGAAAACTTTTTAAAGTATTGTTAGTAAATTTTCATTTAGGTATCTGAAAATAAATAATAAGTCAAAGATGAGAAGTATAACACAAAATAGACAAGCATTCTGAGTTGTTTATTTTTTGAAGATGTCTTAGTGGATTTTGAAAGATAAAAGAGTTAAACTATAATTGAATATAGAAGATTACTATATGGATATATTTAAAATAGATAACAGAAGAATAGGATAGGAAGATTAGAAATGAGAAAAGATTTTAATGGAAAGAGATATCATAATTTAAATTATTTTTTAAGAAAAAAGTTTAATGGACAAAAAACTTTTAAAATATCATTAGATGGTGGATTTACATGTCCTAATAGAGATGGAAAATTATCAAAAGGTGGGTGTATATTCTGCTCTGAGAGTGGCTCAGGAGATTTTGCTGGAGATAGGTTATCATCTATAACTGAGCAGTTTGTTGATATAAAGGAAATGATGAATAAAAAGTGGAAAGATGGTAAGTATATAGCTTATTTTCAGGCTTATACAAATACCTATGCGCCTGTAGAAGTATTAAAGAAAAAATATGATGAAGCATTAACACAAGAGGATGTGGTTGGACTTGCCATTGCTACAAGACCAGATTGTTTAGAAGAAGATGTGTTAGAATTATTAGAAGACTATTCAAAAAGGGTATATACTTGGGTAGAACTTGGACTTCAAACTAGCAATGATACTACAGCTACCCTTATAAATAGAGGCTATAAGTTAGAAATATTTAAAAAAGCAGTGGAGGAACTACATAAAAGGAAAATAGATGTGGTGGCACATATAATCTTTGGACTTCCAGGAGAAAGTAAAGAGGATATGTTAAAAACCGTTAAGTATATTTCTAAGCTTCCCATAAAAGGAGTTAAGATTCACCTTCTTCATGTAATGAAAAATACAAGGCTAGAAAAGCTGTTAGATGAAGGCAAGATTACATTACTAGAAATGGATGAATATATTGAACTTGTAACTAAGGCTATAACAATGTTACCACAGGATATAGTAATTCATAGACTTACAGGAGATGCTCCAAGAAATTTATTAGTAGGTCCTATGTGGAGTTTGAAAAAGTGGGAAGTCTTAAACGCCATAGATAATAAGTTAGTCACTGAAGACCTATATCAAGGAAAATATTATAAAGAAGATTGATTTAATTAAATGTATAATCAGGGGGGAATAGTACATGAATATTGATGTAGTTATATCTGCACAACATATTAAGCCAGAAAAATTTAAAGATAGGATAGTGGTTGTTATTGATGTCTTAAGAGCAACTTCAGTAATGGTTACAGCATTAAATAATGGTTGTGATAAAATAATTCCTGTAAAAGAGATAGAAGAAGCTATAGATATTGCAAGTAAAGATAAAAATAAATATCTTTTGGGAGGAGAAAGAGGGGGAATAAAAATAGATAAATTTGATTTCTCCAATTCACCTTTAGACTATATTGAGGATATAGTAAAAGGTAAGAGTCTTATAATGACTACCACAAATGGGACTAGAGCTATTAAAAATAGTGAGGAAGCAGAGAAGATATTTATAGGTGCTTTAATAAATGGAAGAGTAGTAGCAGAAAAATTAGCTAAGTTAAATAAGGATGTAACCTTTGTAAATGCAGGAACCGATGGAGAGTTCTCTATGGATGACTTTATAACAAGTGGGTATATAATCAACTGTTTAAGAGATATAATGAAAAACCATTGCACCTTAACAGATATAGCAAAAACTTCAGAATATGTATATATAAATAATCCTAGTATAATAAGTTTTGTAAAAGATGCACTTCATTATAAAAGGATGAAGTATCTCAGGTATAATGAAGATTTAAGATATTGCCTTTCAAAGGATTTAATAAATATAGTTCCAGAATACAAGGATGGAGAAATAAAGATATATTAATGAACAGATTTCTAAGCTTCAGAGGGAGTTTTACTCCTACTGAGGCTTAGAAATCTATTTTAAGAACTGCTGCTTTTAGTAGTTCTTTTTCTTTTAGCTAAAGTTAAAAATATAACTTCATATACTACAGTATATAAGGTAAAGAGAGCTATGAAAATAATTTGCTCAATACCATTCATTTTAGAGGTAGCAAACAATATTATTATAGGGAAACAAAAAACAATCTGAACAAATCTTAGAATGGATAAGCCTTTCATAACATCACCTTTTACCAAATATTACTATATTATTATTGTTACACTTTTAGAACTAACATTCAATAAAAACTGTACAACAAATTTATATCTCATTATCCTTATAATTTAAGAAAATCAAAGAATAAAATTACAATATGTAAAAATAAGTGAAATCATAAGTGATATGCATAAGTATACCTAGTAGTAAATAACTAAAATTTTATTGAATTTATATAAAATAATGTACTCATGTAAGGATAAAATGAATAAAATATATAAAGGGGGAATATTTATGGAATTCTTTAGTTATATTACAGAGAATGCATTGATACTAATACCAGTGCTATATATAATTGGTATGATTTTAAAAGGAATAGAGAAGATAAATGATAAATATATACCAGTAATTTTGCTTCCTGTAGGCATACTGTTATCTATGGGAGTTATGCACAGTTTTAGTGCTGATGCAATAATTCAGGGTGTTTTAGTTACTGGGGCTAGTGTATATGCTAACCAACTAGTAAAACAAAGTCAAAAGAAAGAGTAAAGAAGATTTAAATATAAGAGCTATATAATTTATAAATCAAATAAGATTATAAATTATATAGCTCTTTATAAATAATTAAACCACTTGGAAGATATAAAATTTTAAGTAGTATGATTCATCACTATTCCAAAGAATTGGATGATCAGGAGCTTGAGTTCTAAATTCTACTTGTCTTAGGGTAACCCTTGCATCTTTAGCTGCACTGGCAATGGTATCTCTAAACAGTTCAGGATTCATAAAGTGAGAACATGAACATGTTATAAAATAACCACCTTTATTAACTAATTTCATTCCTCGAAGGTTTATTTCTTTATATCCTCTTGTAGCACTTTTTATAGTAGAACGAGATTTGGTAAAGGCTGGTGGGTCAAGGATAACCACATCATATTTTCTGCCTTCATCAGACCACTCACGAAGTACATCAAAGGCGTTGTGACATTCAAATTTAACTACATCTTGTAGATTATTAAGCTCTGCATTACGTCTACAGAATTCTACTGCATGCTCTGATATATCTACTCCTAATACTGATTTAGCACCAGCAACACCAGCATTTAATGCGAAGGAACCAGTGTGAGTAAAGCAGTCTAGCACAGTGGCATCTTTGCAAAGCTTATGTATAGCAGCTCTATTTTCCTTTTGATCTAAGAAAAATCCTGTCTTTTGCCCATTTTCAACATCAACATAGTACTTAACGCCATTTTCAACTATCTGAATCATAGTATCAAAGGGTTCGGTTAAAAAGCCTTTAATCTGTTCCATGCCTTCAAGGATTCTAACCTTAGCGTCACTTCTCTCATAAATACCTTTAGCACCATATTCTTCTACTAGAATTTTTACAATGATATCTTTATATTTATCAATGCCTAGAGCTAGAGATTGAATAACGTAGTAATCTTCTAATTTATCAATTATAAGTCCAGGTACAAAATCAGCTTCTCCAAACAAAAACCTACAGCTAGAAGTATCTATTATCTTTTTTCTGTATTCCCATGCAGCTCTAAGTCTTTTTCTAAAAAATTCTTCATCAATTTCTTCATTGATATCTCTAGTCATAATTCTTATAGTAATTTTAGAAACATCATTAATATAACCTTTTCCGATGAATTCCTCTCTGCAATTATATACTTCTACAATGTCTCCATTTTCATATTCACCATCATATTCTTCTATATCAGTAGAGTAAACCCAAAGGTGACCATTCTCCACACTTTTTCCTTTTCCCTTTAGTAGATAGAATTTACAAGCCATTTACATCCTCCTATTATCAAAACAATAAATTATTAATAATAATTTATATTGTCAAATTTAAAATTGTTCTATATAAAAATTAAATTTCCTAAACTTTATTTAGACCTCTTATAGTATAAATTTATAGAGAGGATTTTGCAAATAAATTATTTAATTTTTACCATAGAAAAATCTTTGGCAGTAAAGTATAATATTCTTGGTTTGAATTTTTTTAACGCATACCATTTAATGGTGATAGTCAGAAGGATATAGGAGGAAAATGTATGAGTATACTTACAGTTAAAAATATAAGTCATGGTTTTGGGGATAGAGCAATATTTGAAGATGTATCCTTTAGATTATTAAAAGGGGAACATGTAGGTTTAATTGGAGCTAATGGTGAGGGTAAATCTACTTTTATGAATATAATAACTAGTAAACTTATGCCTGATGAAGGCCAAGTAATTTGGTCTAATAATGTGAGGGTAGGATATATGGATCAACATGCAGCTTTAGAACAAGGATTAACTATAAGAGATGTACTAAGAGATGCATTTAAATACCTATTTGATTTAGAGACTGAAATGAATGAACTTTATGGGAAAATGGGTGAAATGGACGAAGAACAAATGAATAAGGCATTAGAAAGAACTGCTATTATTCAAGATATGCTAGATAATAACGGGTTTTATGTTATAGATGCAAAGGTTGAAGAAGTTGCTAAGGGATTAGGACTTTTAGATGTAGGGCTAGATAAAGATGTAACGGCTTTAAGTGGAGGCCAAAGAACTAAGGTTTTACTTGCAAAGCTTCTACTTGAAACTCCAGACATATTACTTCTAGACGAGCCTACAAACTATTTAGATGAAGCACATATAGAGTGGCTGAAGAGATATCTACAAAGCTATGAAAATGCATTTATTCTAATATCTCATGATATTCCTTTCTTAAATTCTGTAATTAATCTTATATACCATGTGGAAGATAGAAAGTTAAGTAGATATGTAGGAGACTATGAAGAGTTTAAGAGAATATATGAAGCAAAAAAAGAACAGCTTGAAAGAGCATATGAAAGGCAACAAGCTGAAATTGCAAAACTTGAAGATTTTGTTGCAAGAAATAAAGCCAATGTTGCTACATCTAACATGGCTAAATCAAGGCAGAAGAAGTTGGATAAAATAGATAGAATAGAGCTTTCTAAGGAAAAGCCAAAGCCAACATTTAACTTCAAAACAGGAAGAGCATCAGGTAAGGTTATTTTTGAAACTAAGGACTTGGTTATAGGATATGATAGTCCATTAACAAAGCCTCTTAATATTTCTATGGAAAGAGGACAAAAGATTGCCCTTGTAGGAGCCAATGGACTTGGAAAAACAACTCTACTTAAGAGCCTTATGGGAGACATAAAACCTATAAGTGGAGAAGTTACCCTAGGTGACTATCAACAAATAGGATACTTTGAGCAAGAAGGTGCATCAGGAAATAAAAATACTTGTATAGAAGAATACTGGAAGGAATTCCCTAGCTGCACTCAATACGAAGTCCGTGCCGCCTTAGCTAAGTGTGGCTTAACTACTAAGCATATAGAAAGTATGGTTATGGTACTATCAGGAGGAGAAGCTGCCAAGGTAAGACTTGCAAAACTTATAAATAGGGAAACAAATATACTAATCCTTGACGAGCCTACCAATCACTTAGATGTAGAAGCAAAGGATGAATTAAAGAGAGCATTACAAGAATATAAAGGAACTATATTACTAGTTTGCCATGAACCAGAGTTTTATAAAGATGTAGTAACAGATATATGGAACTGTGAGGATTGGACGACGAAGATTGTATAATGCATATTTAAAGTTATGTTGTTAGGTGAGGTGTTATTTTACACCTCATTTTTTAAATTTTAAAATATTGAATAAGTAAAATTGGTGGACCCAAAAAGGAAAAATGTAGAATATAATATAAGTACATCAAAAGTAATAATGCTATTATAAGTGCATCAAAGGTGATGATGCTATTATGAGTGCATCAAAAGGGATGATGCTATTGTAAATGCATCATCATTGAAAAAGTATCTAATAAATGTTAAAATTAAAGAAATATTTAAGAAATTATGAGGTAATAAGCATGTACTTTGCAATTATAGGTGATATAGTTGAGTCAAAAAAGATATTAAATAGAAATGAAGCTCAGGAAAAATTAAATCATATATTAAAAGATATAAATATTGAATATGAAAGAAACATTGCTGCAAAATTTATTATTACATTAGGAGATGAATTTCAAGGTTTATTAAGTAATCCTATTCATTTATTTGATATTATTGATAAAATTAAGTTTAAAATGTATCCTATAAAAATTAGATTTGGAGTTGGGATTGGTAATATTTATACTAATATAAATAAAGAGATGGCATTAGGGGCTGACGGTCCAGCATATCATTATGCTAGAAAAATGATAGAGGAGATTAAAATATTAAATAAAACAAACAGTAAATCACAATATAATACAGATATAGGGGTTAGTTCGATTTATAAAACTGATATAGTTAGTTTAATTAATAATAATTTATGCTTATGTTACTTTATAGAAGAGAAGTGGACAGATAAGCAAAGAGAGCTTATTGAAAAAATAATGTTTTCAAATAAAACTCAAAGGGAAATTGCTAATGAATTAAATTTAGTTCAATCAAGCGTACAAAGGAGATTAAAGAGCTCAGGATATTATAATTATATTTATGTAAAACATAGTTTGAATAGAGTTTTGATGGAAGTGTGGGGAGAATATAAATATGCAGATTAAATTTATTGTACTGTGCTTGATAGCACATGTGGTTGGGGATTATTATTTGCAAGATGATGAAATGTCAGAGCTAAAGAAGGAAAAAATAGGTGGCGTATTTAAGCATTCAGTATTCTATAGCATTCCATTTATTTTAATTTTACTTTTGTTTAAGAAAAGTTATAAGATAACAGGATTAATACTATTATTATGCTTAGCTCATTTATTGATCGATGTAGTAAAATATTATTTATATAAGGGATATTTAAAAATATTTCATACTGCATGTAAAAAGAATAAAGTAAAGAAGTATATTAAATCATGGATGGTATATATATTTGATCAAGTTGTACATATAATTTTACTTATAGCCGTAATAGTTTGTTTTAGGGAGAATTTATATCATCCAATAGATACATTGTATATTGGATATAATATATTGGGTATCGATGGATTAACGGTTTTAAAATGGGCATTGATGGTGTTATGTATGCATAAGCCGGCAAATATAACTTTTAAAATAATATTTTCAGGATGTAAGCCTAAGGGAAACTTAGTTACTAGTAATAATTCGGTAGTTAACAATAGTATCAATAGCAGCGTTGCTAACAATGGTAGTAATAATGGCGCAGTTATAGGTTTTTTAGAACGTATAATAATTGCTATGTTTTTATATAGTAATCAATACTCGGCTATAGGATTCATTTTAACAGCAAAGTCAATTGCTAGATATAATAAGATTTCTGAGGATGCAGAATTTGGTGAGTATTATTTAATTGGAACATTATTTAGTACTTTATTTGTTATAGTTATTTATAACTTTATTTTTTAATCGGTTAATAAGATATTTTAATATATTAACTTGAGTTATTCACTAAAATTATTTATATAAGGACAACTACTGCATAGTTTAAATGGTATATATCTACAGCCAGTAACAATCTTAGCCGCTATAGATTATTAAATTTAATTTTCTTGTTTAATTCACATATTTTTCTATTAAACTATTCATATGAGTCTCTCCATTGTTAAGTGTTTTTCTGCAAGTTAACCATAACAAAGGAGGGACTCCTTTTCTATATTTTCATCATTTTTTAGGTGAAAAGCAAAATGTTAATAAATATAGGTATCAAGCTATGCATGGTTTTTATTTTTCTATGAATAATTCAGGTTAAAGCATATAGTTTTTGATAAAAGTATATTTTTTAAAAAAATAAGAATGTGAGAAGAAAAGAATGATGTTAGAATAAGTAAAAGCATATTTACAATATAAAATTATGAGAATATGATAAAATAGAATTTAACATAAGGCATCTTCGAAAAATAAATAAGTCAGAATGTTCGTCTATTTTGTGTTATACTGCGTCAACAGAACCCTTAGATAGTGCTACTATCTGCGGAACCTGTTTCCTTGTCTAACTCAAAATATACTTCCCATCTTTGACTTATTATTTATTTTCAGATACCTTAAATATATAATAAAAACTTTGAGGTGAAAAATGAAAATAAGAGTACCAAAATATCTTAATAAATTCAAATGTATAGCAGACAAGTGTGAGGATACATGTTGTGCTGGTTGGGAAATTGTTATTGATAAAGAAACTTATGATTACTATGAAAATCTTAGTGGTAGCTTTGGAGAAAGACTAAGAAGTGAGATAGTCAATGATGGAGAAGACAATATATTTGTATTGAAAAAAGGAAATTGTGCCTTTCTAAATGAAAACAAATTATGTTATATATATAATGAACTTGGAGAAGATGGTCTTTGCTATACTTGCAAGAAGTATCCTAGGTATATGGAGGAGTTCGGGAACTTACGAGAAATAGGTATATCACTTTCCTGTCCAGAGGCAGCAAGGATAATACTAGGTGATTCTAATAAGGTTGAATTTGAGTTAAGTGAAAATGATGAGTTTATAACTTCCTATAACGATATTGATGCCATGCTATTTATCGACCTTATGCAGTGCAGAAGTATAATTTTTAATATACTTCAGAATCGTAGTATTGATTTAAATATAAGAGCTGCTATAATTCTTGACTTTGCAAAGGAAGTTCAGGATAAGATAGATGAGGACGATCTAACTAGTTTAAAGACCATTAAAGAAAGATATATGGATAAAAACTTTATAAACAAGACTAGTGATGATCTTAATAAAACTATTAGAGATAAAGAACAATGGTATACTGATATAGAAGAGTATTTTTATGTATTTAAAGGCTTAAAGCATATAAATAACAATGATCCCTTAGGCTTAGATAAGGTGTTATCTTATATTAAGAGTAGTGCTGAGAATAAAGATATTTATCTAGATAAATATAAGGAATTTAACAATTTTTATAAAGATAATATGTATAAGTTTGAAAATATATTAGTTTATTTTGTGTTTAGATACTTTATGAAGGCTGTCTTTGATTATGATGTGGCTGCTAAAGTGAAGACTGCCGTGGTGAGTTATTTAATGATTAAACAGTTATGTGTAGTAAGGTGGATAGAAAGTGGAGAGCTTAGTGATGAGGATATGGTAGATATAAGTCATACATATTCTAAAGACATTGAACATTTAGAGGAGAATATAGACACCTTGGCAGAGATTTTTAAAAGAAATCCTGTATTTAAAGAAGATAGAATTATAAATATACTAATAAACTAAAAATAAGGTATTAGATAATTAAGTAATATTTAGACTACTTCGATTTTGAAATATTAGATTACAAATGAAAAAATTAAACTTATAGTTGGAGAAGGAGAGATATGGAACATTATAAAATTTTAGGTGTTGATAAAAATACATCTATGGAAGAGATAACAAAGGCTTATGAAGATAGGATAAATAAATTTAAAGAAGAGATAGAAGATGAAAAAAGAGCAAAATCCTTTATAAAAGTATTTGATGAAGCTTATGAAAAAATAAAGGAAGAGAGAGAAAAAAATAAAAGTCAGCAAACTGTGATTATAGATAATCAAGTGAAAGATTTAAATAATAATTTTCATAAAAATGATAGTAATAGCTATGAAAGTTTTAATGAATATGAACAAGAATCTACAGTTAGTAAAGAAAAGGAGAGATCATCTTCAAAGAGTACATCAATAAGAAAACAAAAAAAATCTAAAAAGAAGTCTACAGAAGATAGAGACAATATTAAATCTGAAAAACAAAGTAAAAGGGATAGTAGTAGAAAAGTAGGAAGTAATAAAAAGAGTAGTGAATCTTCCCTTACTCAATTGTCACTTAAGATATTGCTCATGCCTGTGGTAGTTATATTATCCATAATAATATTTCTATGTAAAATATTAAATATAATATCTTGGATTGCATCTAAGATTATAATAATAGCAGCTATAGCTATATCTGCTATCCATGGATATCAAATTTATATTGGACATGCTATTAAATATAAGATATTTGTATTATGTGCTGTGGGCTTTGTAGTTTCTTTATTTTTACCAAGTATCCTAAAAATTCTTGTATCTACGTTAAGTAAAGTAAATAACAAATTAAAAAAGTTTGTTTTTTAATGTTAAGTGGTAGAAATATAATTGTTAGTATTTTATATTTTTATAATTAAAAAATATAATTTTTATTATATTTTTAAGAAGTTAACTTGAAAAACTTTACTTTACTGAAACTGACCGAACCTTCTGTTGCAATAGTATTTTATTATTGATATAATGAATCAAGTAAAGTTTATTATAAACTTTTTTGATTGTTATAATTGTGGGTTAATTTTATTTTAAAGTAAAGAAAACTAATTCATTCATATCTTGAATATTTTTAAAATAGGAGAGATTGTATATGAAAGAATTTAGTATTAACACAAAGGTCTATTTTGGACAAGGCTCTTTAGAAAAACTAAATGAAATCAAGAATAAAAGAGTGCTAATTGTATGTGATAAATTCATGGAAACATCAGGTATGGCTGAGAAAGTAAAGCAAAAGCTTGTTGATTGTCAAGTAGCTGTATTTAGTGATATTGTACCTGATCCATCTGTAGAAGTTATTGCTGAAGGCATTCAGAAATTACAAAATTGTGATGCTCAGGTTATGATAGCTCTTGGTGGAGGTTCATCAATTGATGGAGCTAAAGCTATGAGAGAATATGCAAAAAAAATTACTGGTGGAGCTTCTTCTATAGAAGAATTCTATGCTATACCTACTACAAGTGGTACAGGGTCTGAAGTAACTGAATATGCAGTAATAACTAATAAACAAGAAGGGTTAAAGTATGCTCTTGCAGATAAATCTCTTCTTCCAACAGTTGCAATTCTTGATCCGGAACTAGTAAAATCTGTACCTAAGGCTATAACTGCTGATACAGGAATGGATGTTATTACACATGCTTTAGAGGCTTATGTTTCAAAGAATGCTACTGATTTTTCAGATGCTCTTGCAGAGAAAGCACTTACTTTAGCTTTTAGATTTTTACCACTAGCTTATGCTGATGGAAATGATGTAGTGGCAAGAGAAAAGCTGCACAATGCATCATGTCTTGCTGGAATGGCTTTTAATGCTGCTGGCTTAGGAATTACTCATAGTTTAGCTCATGCTGTAGGTGGGAAATTACATATTTCTCATGGAAGAAGTAATGCAATGATACTTCCTTATGTAATAGAATATAATGCCAATTTAAATAAGGGTGCTTTCAATGTAGAATATGACATAGCATCTAAAAAGTATCAAAGAGTTGCCAAATTATTGAAGTTGCATGCACCAAATGTAAATATTGGTGTTAATAATTTAATTAAAAGTATTGTAGAACTTCAAAAGACTTTGATGATTCCAACAACATTAAAGGAACAAGGTGCTGATATGGAACTAGCTGAAGCATCAAAAGAAGAAATCATTAAAGCAGCTCTTAATGACATATGTACAACAGCAAATCCTAAAGAAGTAACAGGAGAAGATTTATCAAAAATTTTAGAAAAAGTTTTTGGATAAAATTTTGTATTTTATACCACTCATTAATGGGTGGTTTTTTTATTGGTTCTGCTAAACTCCTTAAATTTAGGATGGAATGTTATACATTTAGCTTGATGTAATAAATTTCCTCTTTACAGTTTGACTATAATATGTAATATTGTTTATACGAATAATATATTTTTTCTTTAATTTCACATGGTAAAATATTCATTTTAAGGTTAAATATTATTCTTCAATTATTTTTGAATATTATCAAACTCTGTTTATTCAAAATCACATAATTAAGTATTTATAATTCTCATCATAATCATAATAATATCCATTTATTTATACAAAAAGTTTGATATAACAATTAGCTAAAATTTCATTAGGATTTTTATTATATATAAGTTTATGATAAACATTTTGAAAATTGCAAAGAGTTCGTGGCTCTTAGAATAAATTTAAAATGTTTATAAATATTACAAAGGTGAAGTTGTTTTTTAATGCTTATAAGGACTCCTCATTATATTCTTTACATTTAGTGGGGGAAATTCTTTTTAATAAAGTTTTGAAATCTTTGGAATAAAATGATTTAGATTTTAAAAACGGCTAAAAATATTATAAAAGAGGTGAACTTAGTATGGGAGAAGAATTATATTCCATAGGAAAAGTGGAAGAGATATGTAAAATAACAAAAAAAGCACTGAGATATTATGATAAAATGGGTATATTATCACCTGATAAAGTAGCTGATGAAAGTGGCTATAGATATTACAGCAAGAAAAACTTACTATCTGTACCAGTAATAAAATATTATAAGCAAAGTGGATTTAAGCTAGAAGAAATGAGAGCTTTTTTACAAGGAACAACTTATGATTTTTTTGATAAAAGTTTTAGAACAAAAATTGATGAATTAAGAGAACTTGAAAAGGAAATAAATTTAAAGATAAGATCTGTAAGAGATTGGCATACACTTATAGTTGAGGCACAGATGGTAATTGAAAATAATGTTTGCGATGTCTCTATAAAATATATTGATGAGCGCAATTTAATATTCTTAAATCAAAATTTTAATTATGATTATATGGAGTGTATAATTAACATAGAGTTTAACAATTATATTGATAGTATAAATAATGCAATAACAGGTCCTGTAATTATATGTTTTCCATCTTTTGAGGATAAGATTAATGGGAAATGTAGTAAGATGAAAATAATGCAAGAGACTATTTTAAAGTGTAAGGACGAAGAAAGTATTGAATTTGGTGGATGGTTAGCAGCTTCTTGCTATCATATAGGTACTCATGAAACAATTAATGAAACATATAAAAAAATAAAAGAATGGGCTAAGGAACATGATTACATATGTTCTGAAGAATCTTATGAAAGATATGTAACAGATTATTGGACAACTAAAAACACTGACAAGTTTGTAACGGAAATTTTGATTAAAATTAGAAGAAAGAGATAGATTCATTAAACTGAAAATACTGAAAACGTTGACCGTAGGGTAAGGGATAAAATGTCGATAAAACTCGGTTTGTAAAAAAATACAAATATATCTTTTGAAAAAAATACATATATTTCTTTTATAAAATAAAATTTCTACTCCATGATATTGACGGAAACTAGTATTTAGCACTTAAAACAACTGGCACAACTAACTTATAATTATTTATTAAGTTAGTTGTGTTAATTTTTTTTGAATTTTGATGACAAATACATGTTGACTTTACCCCATAGGGAAAGGCATATAATTTAATTGTTAATAAAATAACCACAAGATATCAAATGAAAAGTTATTCAATAGTTTTAAAATGAAATATCCCAAATTATAACAATCACAAAACGTACTCATTGTAAATTTTTATTTAGTAATATAAATTTAAAAGTTATTATCAAACTAAGTGGAGGGGATTTATTTTATGAAGGAAGTTTCGAAAACGGTAAGTTTAGAAGCCATTACTGCAAAAAACAAATTATCATCTGATTTCCTTAAAAAAGGTATTTCAATTGCTCTTTTTTCAGGTCTTATGTATGGATTTTATTCAGCATTTTTAACCTTGGGAATGACTAAAGGAGTATGGGGTGACTGGTATGGTGCTAATACAGCAGGTTTATCAGCAGTAGTTATTACATATGTGCTTGGTGCCCTTGGTAGTGCCGTAAACGATACATGTAGTGCTGTTTGGGCAGTGATTTATGCAACTGTTAAAGGTAAACTTGGAGATTTCTTCAGATGTCTTAAAACCAAACCAGGTGCTGTAATGATATTGGCAGCTCTTATCGGAGGACCAATTTCAAGTACAGCTTTTGTTGTGGCTTTACAAATGGCGGGTTCAATTGTTATTCCAATTACAGCTCTTTGTCCAGCTATCGGTGCTATTTTAGGAAGAATATTATTCAAACAAAAACTAGACAAACGTATGATGCTTGGTATTGCCATCTGTGTTGTATCTAGCTTTATGATTGGAAGTACTAGTATTGGTGGAGATGCTCCAGCTGGAATGTTCCTTGGAATTTGTATTGCATTTATTGCAGCTCTTGGATGGGGATTTGAAGGTTGCGTAGCTGGATATGGTACATCTATGATTGACTCAGAGATTGGTATTACAATTCGTCAAGCTACATCTGGGCTTTCAAACTTAATAATATTAGTACCTTTATTTGGAATGATATTTGGAGATGGGATTAAATTTTCAACTAATTTAGTTAGTCAAGCATTTACAAGTGGTCCTGCAATGATATGGTTTGCACTAAGTGGTCTTTGTGCTTTTGTTTCATACATGAGTTGGTATAACGGTAATAGTATGTGTGGTGCTGCTCTTGGTATGGCTTGTAATGGTACATATTCCTTCTGGGGTCCATTCTGCTGTTGGATAATTCTTGGAGTGATAGGCGGTATGGACGGATGGGCATTACCTCCAATCGTATGGATTTCTGCGGTATTAATGATGTTCGGTATCCTTGTAATAGCTATGAATCCAATGGATTTGTTTAAAAAGAAGGAGGTATAAGATAATGAAGCCGCTTAATTATGCAATATTAAAATATTTTACAAAAATTAATGAAGCTTGCGCTGATGATGTTATAAATGCTCTAAAAGTAGAGTATGGCAACTTTAAAGCTTTGAAAAAGAAAGCTGTAATTACGGCGTTAATGACAGCGGAGGCAAATGGTCTCATTGAAGAAACAAGATTTGAATTAGATAAAAATGATGAGTTGAGAGTTTATTATAGAGCCCACGAAGATGGTGCTGCTACAATCAACAAATATATAAAAGACTAAAAAAATTTTTTGAATTAATTAATTAAAAGGCTCATTGCTATAATTTATGTTTCATAGGGATGAGCCATAATTATTTATTAATATACAAAAGATATGGTTAATTGAAAGGAGTTTTATTTTATGAAGGAAGTTTCAAAAGCAGTAAGCCCACAAGCTATGGCTGCAAAGAAGAAATTATCAAGTGATTTCTTCAAAAAGGGTATATCTCTAGCTTTATTTTCAGGACTTACCTATGGGTTATATACAGCATTTCTGACTATGGGTATGACAAAAGGAGTATGGGGTGACTGGTATGGCATTAATTCAGCAGGTTTATCAGCATTTGTTATAGCATACTTACTTGCTGCACTTGGTAATGCAATAAATGATACATGTAGTGCAGTTTGGGCGATTTCATTTGCATTAGTAAAAGGTAAATTTAAAGACTTTGTAAGATGCATTAACACTACTCCGGGACGAATTATGATATTAGCAGCTCTTATTGGAGGACCTATAGCTGGTACTGCTTATGTTATAGCTCTTCAAATGGCTGGACCAATAGTTGTTCCAATATCAGCTCTTTGCCCTGCTATTGCTGCTATATTAGGTAAAATTTTATATAAGCAGGAATTAAATAAACGTATGGCATTAGGTATTGCAGTATGTGTATTTGCTAGTTTCTTAATTGGTAGTACAGGCTTTAGCGGTGGAGCTTCAGCAAGTACTTTAATTGGTATTTTAATAGCTATTATTGCAGCTCTTGCATGGGGATTTGAAGGTTGTGTAGCTGGATATGGTACATCAATGATCGATCCTGAAATTGGTATTTGTATTCGTCAAGTTACATCAGGTATAGCAAATTTATTCATCTTAGTTCCTGTTTTTGGAATTATGGCTGGTGGAATGAACATTTCTGTTGACCTTGCTATACAAGCATTTACAAGTGGTCCTGCAATGATTTGGTTTGCATTAAGTGGTCTTTTATCATTTATCACATTTATGACATGGTATGCTGGAAACAGTATGTGTGGAGCAGGGCTTGGAACTGCATGTAACGGTACATATTCATTCTTTGGACCATTATTCTGCTTATTGTTATTAGGAGTATATGGTGGAATGGATGGATGGTCATTACCTTCAGTTGCTTGGATTGGAGCTGTAATAATGATGTTTGGTATCCTTACAATATCTATGAATCCACTTGATTTATTAAGAGGAAAAAAAGAGGGGGATAAAATAGATGAAGCCGCTTAATTATGCAATATTAAAATATTTCACTAAAGTAGAAGAAGCTTGCGCAGATGACGTTATAGAAGCGTTAAAGGGACAATATGGAAGTTTTAAAGCTTTAAAAAAGAACGCTGTAATTACTGCGTTAATGACAGCAGAAGCAAATGGTCTTATAGAGGAAACAAGATTTGAATTAGATAAAAACAACCAATTAAAGGTTTATTATCATGCCCATGAAGATGGTGCAGCAACAATTAACAAATACATAAGAGATTAATTTTTAACATTACCCATAGGGTAATGCTTATAAGGAAAAATCTCTTATGAATTTAGTAAAATAGTTATTCTTATTAAACATTAAGAAAAGACTTTACTCTTAACAGCATAATTTCTTGTAAAAATATTTAAGAATTTTAATGCAAGAAATATATTGACTTTCCCCCAAAGGGTAAGGGATATAATCAATATATAATAACAAATAAAAGATGCATGCAAACATAAATATAATATATAGAAGTTATGTAGTTAAGCTAAAGTATATTGAGCTAAAAATAGGAAGGAGGAATTAGTAATGAGATATTATGGAGATGAGGCTTTAGGCCTTGTAGAAACAATAGGATTGGTTCCTGCACTTGAGGCTGCAGACAAAATGCTTAAGGCAGCTAATGTTGAATTAATTTCATATGAAAATGTTGGTTCAACACTTGTAACTATTATGGTAAAAGGTGATGTTGGTGCAGTAAGATCTGCTGTAGAAGCAGGTGCTGAAGCAGCGGCAGCAATTGGTAAATTAACAGCACACAATGTTATGCCACGTCCTATTAAAGAAGTTGGAGATATCGTTTCAGTACACGATATCGACGCATAAAGCATAGAAAGGAAATGATTTACATATGTCAAGATATGAAGCTTTAGGATTAATCGAAACTTTTGGTCTGGTTTTTGCTTTAGAAGCAGCAGACGCTATGTGCAAAGCAGCAGATGTAGAACTAATAGGATATGAAAACGTTGCGTCAGGTTATATATCTGTTTTAGTTCGTGGTGATGTTGGTGCTTGTAAAACAGCAGTAGATGCTGGTGTTGCAGCAGTTGAAGGAATGGAAGGTGGAAGTCTTTATAGTTCAATAGTTATTCCAAGACCACACCAAGATCTAGAAAAAATAATAAAACGTTATGCAATTACAAATCTTGTAACAGAATAATAAATAGAAAAACTTTTTATAAGGAAAAGGAGAGAGAAAAATGAATATTATTGATAATGATTTACTCTCCATGCAGGAAGCGAGAATTCTTGTTGAAAATGCTCGTGAGGCACAAAGAAAATTAGCAGCTTTCCCACAAGAAAAACTTGATGAGATAGTTGAACGTATGACCGAAGAGATTGAAAAACATTTAAAAGAACTTGCAAAAATGTCTAATGAGGAAACTGAATATGGAAAGTGGGAAGATAAACATATTAAAAATCACTTTGTATGTAAGTATCTGAAAAACAGACTTAAAGGTATGAATTGTGTAGGTATCATTAGTGAAGATAAAATGAACAAGACAAAGGATATAGGAGTACCAATGGGTGTTATTATAGCCTTTTCTCCATCAATGAGTCCTGTTTCTACAACAATATATAAAGCCTTAATTGCAATTAAGTCAGGAAATGCAATTATATTTTCACCTCATCCAGGAGCTAAAAATACAATTTCTAAAACAATTGATATTTTAATTAGAGCTGGAGAAGGGGTAGGGCTTCCAGAAGGTGCACTTGCATATTTGCATACAGTGACTTCAAGTGGTTCATTAGAACTTATGAATCATAAAGATACTTCACTAATAATGAATACAGGAGTTCCACAAATGCTTGATGCAGCTTATAAGTCCGGCAAACCAGTAATTTATGGTGGCAATGGAAATGGTCCAGCATTTATAGAACGTACTGCTGATATTGAGCAAGCTGCTAAAGATATTATTGATAGTAAGAGCTTCGATTATGGAGTTGTATCTGCTGCTGAGCAATCAATTGTTGTGGATAGCTGTATAGTAGCTGAAGTAAAACAAGAACTTATTAAAAATGGTGGATACTTTATGACAGAAGAAGAAGCTGAAAAATTGGCATCAATCTTATATTACAAAGATGGAAGTTCTGACATGGATATGATCGGGAGATCGCCACAATTTTTAGCTAAAAAGGCAGGCTTCAGTGTTCCTGAAAATATAAGAGTTCTTATTTCTCAGCAAAAATTTGTATCTCAAAAAAATCCTTATTCAAGAGAAAAGCTTTGTCCTGTTTTAGCTTTTTATATAGAAGATGACTGGATGCATGCTTGTGAAAAGTGTATAGAATTATTACTTAGTGAGAGACATGGGCATACACTTATTATACATTCAAAGGATGAAGAGGTTATTCGTCAATTTGCATTAAAAAAACCTGTTGGAAGAGTACTTGTTAACACTCCAGGAACTTTTGGAAGTATGGGAGCAACCACAAACTTGTTTCCATCAATGACTCTAGGCAGTGGATCTGCAGGGCATGGAATGACTTCAGATAATGTATCACCTATGAACCTAATATATGTACGTAAAGTTGGATATGGGGTTCGTAAGGCAGATGAAATTGTTGGCATGATGGACAATAAAGAGGATTCCAACTATGAAGTTTTAAAAGATAAATTAAACGCAAATGAAATTGATAGTGTTAAGCTATTAGAGAGTATTTTGAAAAAAGTTTTAAATGACTTAAAATAATAGGTCATACAAAATGTATGAAATATATTAAAGAATGTGAGGGAATAAATTGGATATTCGTGAATTTTCAAATAAGTTTATGGAAGCAACTCAAAACATGTCTGATGAAGAACGTGCTAGTTTAATGAAGATGTTTTCTAGTGTTTCCAAAGAAATAACAAAGGATGAATCAACTACTAGCTGTGTTGTGTGTGACAATAATGGTCAAATTCCAGATGGAATAACAGAGCGTTTAGTTAAGTTAAAGGAAAAATACTTAACTCATGTACCAACAATCACTACTCACAAAGCAAGAGTTATTACTCAAATAGCAAAAGAAAACCCTGGTATACCTAAGGCAATTTTACGTGGTAAGTCTTTCAAGCGTTGCTGTGAAACTGCACCATTAGTAATTCAAGATAATGAACTTATCGTTGGTGCACCAAATGGACAACCACGTGCTGGATCTTTCTCTCCTGATATATCTTGGAGATGGATGAGAGACGAACTTGATACAATAGGAACTCGTGCTCAAGACCCATTCTACGTATCAGAAGAAGATAAGAAGATCATGCGTGAAGAATTATTCCCATTCTGGGAAGGTAAATCAATTGATGAATACTGTGAGAGTCAATACAGAGAAGCTGGAGTATGGGAACTTTCTGGAGAATCTTTCGTATCAGATTGTTCATACCACGCATTAAATGGAGGAGGAGACTCTAACCCAGGATACGACGTTATCTTAATGAAAAAAGGTATGCTTGACATAGTAAAGGAATGTAATGAGAAATTAGCTGACCTTAGCTATGAAAGACCAGAAGATATGGAAAAAATATACTTCTACAAATCTCTAATCGATACTGCAGAGGGTGTTATGATATACGCTAAACGTATGTCAGATTATGCTGCAGAATTAGCTGCAAAAGAAACTAATCCTACTCGTAAAGCTGAGTTATTAAAAATTTCAGAAGTAAATGCTAGAGTTCCAGCTCATAAGCCAAGCACTTACTGGGAAGCAATTCAATCAGTTTGGACTATAGAATCATTACTTGTAGTTGAAGAAAACCAAACAGGTATGTCTATAGGACGTGTTGACCAATATATGTACCCATTCTACAAAGCGGATATTGAAGCTGGTCGTATGACTGATTTTGAAGCATTTGAGTTATCTGGTTGTATGCTTATAAAAATGTCTGAGATGATGTGGCTTACAAGTGAAGGAGCTTCTAAATTCTTCGCAGGTTACCAACCATTCGTTAACATGTGTTTAGGTGGAGTTACTAGAGAGGGAAGAGATGCTACAAACGAATTAACATACCTTCTAATGGATGCAGTTCGTCATGTTAAGATATATCAACCAACTTTAGCTTGTCGTATACACAAAGCATCACCTCAAAAGTATCTTAAAAAGATAGTTGATGTTATCCGTGCAGGTATGGGATTCCCAGCATGTCACTTTGATGACGTTCATATAAAAATGATGTTAGCTAAAGGTGTTTCTATAGAAGATGCAAGAGATTACTGCTTAATGGGATGTGTTGAGCCACAGAAGTCAGGAAGATTATATCAATGGACTTCTACAGGATATACTCAATGGCCTATATGTATAGAACTTACTCTTAACCATGGTGTACCACTATGGTATGGTAAGCAAGTATGCCCAGATATGGGAGATCTAAGCAACTTCAAAACTTACGAGCAATTTGAAGCAGCTGTTAAAGAGCAAATTAAATTCATTACTAAATGGACAAGTGTTGCTACAGTAATTTCTCAACGTGTTCACAGAGACCTTGCACCAAAACCACTTATGTCTATGATGTATGAAGGATGTATGGAAAATGGTAGAGGAGTAGAAGCAGGCGGAGCTATGTATAACTTCGGACCAGGAGTAGTATGGAGTGGTCTTGCTACTTATGCAGACTCTATGGCAGCTATAAAGAAATTAGTATTTGAAGATAAAAAATATACACTACAAGAAATGAACGAAGCTTTAAAAGCTGATTTCGTTGGATATGAACAACTTAAAAAAGATTGTTTAGAAGCACCTAAGTATGGTAACGATGATGATTATGCAGATTTAATTGCTGCGGATTTAATTAACTTTACTGAGCAAGAACATCGTAAGTATAAGACATTATATTCAGTTCTTAGCCATGGTACTTTATCAATCTCAAACAACACTCCATTTGGACAACTTACAGGAGCTACAGCAAATGGACGTAGAGCATGGATGCCTTTATCAGATGGTATAAGTCCAACTCAAGGAGCTGACTTTAAAGGACCTACTGCTATAATTAAATCTGTTTCTAAAATGTCTTGCGAGGATATGAATATAGGTATGGTTCATAACTTCAAGTTAGTAGCGGGTCTTCTTGATACACCTGAAGGTGAAAATGGAATCATTACATTACTACGTAGTGCATGTGCCCTTCAGCTTGGAGAAATGCAGTTCAACTATTTAGATAACAAAACATTACTTGAAGCACAAAAACACCCAGAGCAATACCGTGATTTAATTGTTCGTGTTGCTGGATATAGTGCATTCTTTGTTGAGTTATGCAAAGACGTTCAAGATGAAATTATCAGCAGAACTGTGCTTACACACTTTTAATTAAAAAAATTGTATAAAATCTGTAATCTGCAGCAGTGTTCTGTAGATTACAGATTATAAATAAGATATATATTAAAAATCAAGGTAATGAAACTGGAGAATGAAAAATATGAGTAATGAAAACTTAGGTATAATCGAACGAAAAGCGACGATTTTTAATATACAGAAATATAACATGTATGATGGAGATGGAGTAAGAACTTTAATATTCTTTCAAGGTTGTCCTCTTCGTTGTAAATGGTGTGCAAATCCTGAAGGACTAGTTAAAAAGCATAGAGTTATGTTTAAAAGTAATTCATGTGTTAATTGTGGGGCTTGCGTTTCTGTTTGTCCTGTTGGAATACATACCATATCTAATGAAACTTTAAAGCACGAAGTTAATCGTGATATTGATTGTATCGGATGTGGTAAGTGCAAAGAAGCTTGTCTTAAATCTGCATTAACAATAGTTGGAGAAGTAAAAACTATTTCGGAACTTTTGGAGATTGTAGAGGAAGATAGAACTTTTTATGAAGTTTCTGGTGGTGGTGTTACATTAGGGGGTGGTGAAGTTTTAATGCAGCCTGAAGCAGCTTGCAGTTTGTTAATGGCATGTAAGCAATCAGGAATAAATACTGCAATTGAAACTTGTGGTTATGCAAAACTTGAATCAGTACTTAAGGTTGCGGAGTTTACAGATTTATTCCTATTTGATGTTAAACATATTAATTCTGATAGACACTTTCAGTTAACAGGTGTGAGGAATGAACAGATTTTAGAAAATCTGCAAGAGCTACTTCGCCGCAAATATAATGTGAAGATTCGTATGCCTTTACTTAAAGGTATAAATGATTCTCAAGATGAAATTCAAAAGACCATGGAGTTTTTAACACCATACAAAGATTATAAAAATTTTAAAGGGATTGACTTACTTCCGTATCATAAGATGGGGGTAAATAAATACAATCAATTAGGAATGGAATATCCTATAAAGGATGATCCAAGTTTAAAAAATGAAGATTTAGATAGAATAGAAGGATGGATTAAAAAGTACGATTTACCTGTAAAAGTAATCCGTCATTAAATAATTTTCAAATAGATAATAAGATGGAAGGTAAGGTTTATGGGAGATTTTCTTGATAGAAACATACAGCGTGTTATACAAGAGTCAGTGCCAGGAAAGCAGATTACAATAGCACATATCATTGCGTCACCTATGTCTGATATATATGAACGTCTTGGAATCGATGAAAAAGGAGCTATAGGGATTTTAACTCTTTCTCCATATGAAACTGCAATTATAGCTGCAGATATTGCTACAAAGTCTTCTAATGTTGAAATTGGGTTTCTTGATCGTTTTACAGGTTCTGTTGTAATAAATGGCGATGTTCAAAGTGTGGAAACAGCACTTGGAGCAGTAAACGATACGTTAAGAGATATGCTTGGATTTACTCCGGCACCCATTACAAGGACATGAGAAAAAAGCGCATAATGGTAATTGGACCTTCAAGATGTGGTAAAACCACATTAGTTAATGCCCTAAATAATTATGATGGTCCGCTAAAACGAACACCAGATTTAATTTATGGTAAAAACACTATTGATGTTCCAAGTGCTTATTTAGAAAATTCATGGATGTACAAGCATATAATAGCAGCAGCTCAAGATGCATCTCATGTGCTTATATTGGTTGATCAGTCTAATTGCAATGAAATATACTCCCATGGATTTGCAAAGTCTTTTAGATGCCCGGTGATTGGAGTTATTACAAAATGTGACTTGATACCTGAAAATGAAGAAAAATGTTTACGACAGTTGAAGAACATAGGAGTATCAAAGCCATATTTTAATATTAGTTTTCCAATGGCAACAGGAATTGATGCTTTGAAAAAGTATTTATTTGAAAAAGGTGAGGAGTAAAGGTCAATGATGAAATTTATTACCGAAGAGTATTTGAGAGATTTATATCGAAAAGAACCTTTTAATACCTACAAGTTACAACAAGGACAGCGCCTTACACCTGGAGCAGCTCAATATTTGTCTGATAAAAGAATAACAATGAATAATGATGATTCTAAAAAAGATAAAAATGTTTCTCAAGAAAATAAGACTGAAGCAGTAAAACCAGAGAGAAACACTAATTTATATTTGAAGAAACTTTGTTGTAAGTTGAAATCTATGGAGGCAGTATTTCTTGTTACTAGTAGTGAAATATTAAGAGAAGATATCATTTTAGCACAAAATGTTATGAATTTAGGTAGAAAAATATCAAACATCAGAAATGTTGTGGAAGGAAAAGGTGTTCTTGAGTCTATTTGCTGCAAAGAATGCACTGGAATTAATCCATTAAATTTCATGACTGACCTTGATGATTGTTTTGAAATAACAGAATTTCATATGCAG
Source organism: Clostridium sp. UBA3061 (assembly GCF_002367465.1). Taxonomy (NCBI): domain Bacteria; kingdom Bacillati; phylum Bacillota; class Clostridia; order Eubacteriales; family Clostridiaceae; genus Clostridium; species Clostridium sp. UBA3061. The sequence goes on from NZ_DFCF01000008.1 coordinate 139,277, forward strand.
CTTGAAAAAAGCAATGCAATTTTAAAAATGAACGCACTACGTTGTGCTATGCGAGAATTACAATTTGATATAATTGATACCTACAAAAATGATGATGACGGTTTAAAAAGTAGAATTATGGAGAACACTAATTCAATAATTAATTCGCTGTCTCAATTGATTTGTTCAGCAGTAGGAGGAAAAGAATGTCAAAGAAAAAATTAACTTTTGAATATTGTGATAAGATGGTTCAAGATTTTGAAGAGGTTATAGAAAAGCCAATCCTTAACGGATCTTCTGTTTATTATACAGGTGTGGACTTAGGTACTGCTTGTGTAGTATTGGCTGTTTTAGATGAAAACTATAAGCCGGTGGCTGGTGCATATAGGTATGCGGATGTGGTTCGTGATGGTATGGTTGTAGACTATATTGGTGCCATAAGAATTGTTAGAGAACTTAAGCAGGAAATTGAGGAAAAATTGAATACAGAGCTTCTTTATGCAGCCGCTGCAATTCCACCTGGAACGGATGCTTTAGATTCTGGAGCAATTAAAAATGTAGTTCAGTCAGCAGGATTTGAATTAACAAATCTGTTAGATGAACCTACTGCTGCCAATGCTGTACTTAAAATTGAAAATGGTGCAGTTGTTGATATCGGTGGTGGTACAACTGGAATATCAATTTTAAAAGATGGAAAGGTTGTTTATGTTGTTGATGAACCAACAGGAGGTACTCATTTCTCTTTAGTTATTTCTGGTGCTTATGGAATGCCTTTTAAAGAGGCAGATAAGTTTAAAAGAGATAATGAAAACCACAAGGAAATTTTACCTGTGTTAAAGCCAGTAGTTGAAAAGGTGTCATCAATTATTAACCAGCATATCAAGAATCATGATGTGAATGAAATTTCTTTAGTTGGTGGTACTTGTTGTTTGACTGGAATTGAAGAAATTATTCAGAAACAGACTGGAGTTTATACTCACAAACCTAAGAATCCTATGTTTGTTACACCACTTGGAATAGCATTAAGTTGTACACAAGATATTATGGAATAATAAGGAGAGTGTTTAAAAGTGGATTTTAGAATTATAAAATCACCTTCCCAGAGCACTAAAGATATTCTTATAAGACGAATTGGTGGAAATTGTAAAACCAAATTAGACGGTGTTGATGCAATAGGACTTGTTCAAGGCAAACTTATCGATATGATATATGCTACAGATATTGCTGAGAAAAGTGCTGGTGTCACTGTTGAAGATATAAAGGGCACATGTCCCCAACACATGGTTTTAATTGGAATTTTTGGCGACACATCATCAGTTGAATCTGCAATAAATGAGATTAAACTGAAAATGAAAGAAGGAAAAACAATATGATAGTAGCAAGACTTATTGATAATGTATGGGCAACTAGAAAAGCTGAATCACTTAACGGACTTAAGTTTATGCTTGCTGAGGAAATTGGTGGAGTAGATGAAGGACGTAGATTTATTGTTGTTGATAATATCAGTGCAGGTATTGGTGATAGAGTTATCGTTAGTACTGGATCATCTGCTCGTAGAATGTTAGGTGATGATAATATACCTGTAGATGCAGTTGTTGTTGGAATAGTTGATAATGATTGTAACTTTGGTTAAACACAATCTTTCTTAAAAATAATCATAGGATTTTAGGTTTTTTATAGATACCAATATTATTTGAAAGGAAGTGAAAATATGAAAAAATTAATCTGTGCAAAAGATATTGAACAATTAATATTAAAGGGTGAAAAAGTATTTTATATAGATGGTAGTGAAATAATTACACCATCAGCTAAGGATCTTGCAAAGAACAATGAAATACTATTTACTACAGAAGCTCCTGCACCTAAGGTAGAGACTTTAGAAGCTAAAAAGGTTCCAAGCATAGAAGGTATGGATAGTGAAATGATGCTTAATTTCTTCAGAGCAATGATGGACAAGGGTCTTTTACAAGAAATGCTTGAATGCTTAAAACCAAAAAATCTTCTATTTGAAGCTGAAGGTGATCCTAATGGACTTAAAGTTGTTAGAGGAAAAACAGTAAAAATGGATGTATTCGACACTGGAAATCCAAATGCAAAGGCTTATTTTCAAGAGTTAGTAAGTAAGGAAGAATCAAAAATGAGTGCTGGATTTTTAGTTATTGAAAATTCAAAGTTTGATTGGGAATTAACTTATGAAGAGATTGACTATGTTATCGAGGGAACTTTAACAGTTGAAATCAATGGAAAAACATATACAGCTCATGCTGGAGATGTGCTATTTGTTCCATCTGGTTCTAAGGTAGTTTGGGGTTCTCCAGACAAAGCAAGGGTATTCTACACAACATATCCAGCTAACTGGGCAGATCTTTTATAGAAGATTAGGAGGATTGACCTATGCAAGCACTTGGGTTAATAGAAACAAAAGGATTACTTGCATCTATTGAGGCAGCTGATACAATGGTGAAATCTGCAGATGTAAGTATTATTGAAAAAACCTATGTAGGTGGCGGTCTTGTTACAATTGCAGTTACAGGTGATGTAGGTGCAGTAAAAGCAGCTATAGAAGCTGGAGTAGCAGCTGTTAAAAATCTTAATGAAGAAGCTTTAGTATCAGAACATGTAATTCCACGTCCTCATGAGGAGTTGGAAAGCATAATTGGATCTAAATCTTCAGTGGAAACTCAAGAGATTTTAGTATCTGATGAAAAAGTTGAAGAACCTGAAGAAATTCAAGAGACTCAGCAAAGCCAGGATGCAGAAGACTTAGAAGTTGTTGAAGAAATTCAAGAAACTAAAGAAATTGAAGAAATTCAAAATAGTGATGCTTTAGACAATGATTTAGATAAACTTCATAAAGGAAGTTTAGAGAATCTACATAAAGATGATGTAGATAATTTAGTTATTAAAAATGGTATTGAAAAAACCGTTTTAATATTATCTAAGCTAAAGGTAGTTAAGCTTAGAAATCTAGCTCGTGAATATAAAGATTTTGGAATTACAGGTAGAGTGATTTCAAAAGCAGGTAAAAATCAATTACTTGCTAAATTCAAATTGTATTACGAGAAAAATTAGATATTGTAAGGTTTACGAAAGGAAGTAATGACCAATGGAGAACTTTGATAAAGATTTACGTTCAATACAAGAAGCGAGAGATCTTGCTAGACTTGGAAAGGTAGCAGCTAATAAAATTGCTGATTATACTGAAGAGCAAATCGATAAAATTTTACGTAACATGGTTAGAGTTGCAGAAGAAAATGCAGTTTGTTTAGCACAAATGGCAGTTGAAGAAACTGGTTTTGGTAAAGTTGAAGATAAAACTTTTAAAAACCATTTAGCAGCTACTATACTATATGAATCAATTAAAGATATGAAAACTATCGATATAATTAGAGAAGATGAGGTAAACAAGCTAATAGAGATTGCTGAGCCAGTTGGTTTAGTTATGGGTATAGTACCTTCAACAAACCCAACTTCTACTGCTATTTTCAAAGCTATGATTTCAATTAAATCTCGTAATGCTATAGTATTCTCACCACACCCATCTGCTGCAAAATGTACAATTAAAGCAGCTCAATTAATGCACGATGCAGCTGTTGAAGCTGGTGCACCAGAGAATGTTATAACATGTGTAACTTCACCTTCAATTGGAGCTACAAATGAGTTAATGAAAAGCAAAGAAGTTGCTATAATAATAGCTACAGGTGGTCCAGGAATGGTTAAAGCTGCTTACAGTGCAGGAAAACCAGCTCTAGGTGTTGGTGCAGGAAACTCTCCAGCATACATAGAAAAAACTGCCAACATAGAACAAGCTGTTAGAAATATTATGGCAAGTAAAACTTTTGATAATGGTACAATCTGTGCATCAGAACAATCAATAATCTGTGAAGAATGTAATGAAGCTGCAGTTATTCAAGAGTTCAAAAAGCATGGTGGATACTTCATGACTAAAGAAGAAACTGATAAAGTTTGTAAATTATTATTCAAAAATGGACATGCAATGAATGCTAAATTTGTAGGAAGAAGTCCACAAGTTATTGCAAGTGCTGCAGGAATTGAAATTCCTCAAGGAACTAAAGTACTTATAGGAAGACAAAATGGAGTAGGTGAAGGTAATCCATTATCATTTGAAAAACTTACAACAGTTCTTGGATTCTATACAGTAAAAGATTGTTACCAAGCATGTGATTTAAGTATTGAATTACTTCAAAATGGAATTGGTCACACAATGAGTATCCATACTGAAAATAAAGATATAGTTATGAAGTTTGCTAAAAAGCCAGCTTCTCGTATCCTTGTTAACACTGGTGGAACACAAGGTGGAACAGGTGCAAGCACAGGTCTTAATCCTTCATTCACTTTAGGTTGTGGTACATGGGGAGGAAGCTCAGTATCTGAAAATGTTACTCCTGAGCACCTTATAAACATTAAGAGAGTTGCTTATGGCTTAAAAGATTGCGCAACATTAGCATCTAATGACCCAACTTTCAACTGTATAAAAACTGCTGAGAATTGTCACAGCGTACAAAATCAACTTATGAATATGAGTCCAGCTCAAATTGCAGCAGCTGCAGCGGCTTTAAGTAAAGATAACGCTTGCGTTAACAATAATAATACTTGCACTGAATGCAATACTGATAGCACAAAAAATGAAGAGATTTTAGATTTAGTTAATCAAATAGTTGCCGCTATGAAAGGGGCAAACTAATGGATAATTGTGAAGCAGTATTAAAGCTTTTACTAGAAGCTGTGAAAAACGATGGACAAAAAACTGCATCTCAGGGAAATTCATCTGAGATTCCAGTAGGAGTTTCCAATAGACATGTACATCTTTCACAAAAGGATTTAGAGAGTCTTTTTGGTACAGATTACAGTCTTACAAAACTTAAAGACTTATCTCAACCAGGTCAATATGCATGCAAGGAACTTGTAACAATTTGCGGACCAAAAGGTGCAATTGAGAAAGTTAGAATCCTTGGGCCTGTAAGAAGTAAGACTCAAGTTGAAGTATTAAATGGAGATTGCATTAAACTTGGAGCAGCATCAAATGTAAGACTATCTGGAGATTTAAGTAGAACACCTGGAATTACATTAGTAGGACCAAAAGGTTCTGTTCAAATTGAAGAAGGCTTAGTAGTTGCCCAAAGACATATTCACATGACACCTGAAGATGCTAAAAACTTAGGAGTTTGTGATGGAGATACAGTATGTATAAAATTTGACGATTTAAGAGGCGGAATATATAGTAATGTAGCTATTAGAGCTAATGATGCTTCAAAACTTGAATGTCATCTTGATATAGAAGAAGCTAATGCAATGGGCATTAACTCAAAGTCAAAAATAACAATTGTAAAGTAAAAAAGTAACAAAATAAGTGGTTATAATTAAAAATTATAATATAAATAAAAGATATTTAGGAGGATTATAAAATGAAATACGATGCATTAGGAATGATAGAAACAAAAGGTTTAGTAGGATCAATTGAGGCAGCTGACGCTATGGTTAAAGCAGCTAACGTATATTTAATAGGTAAAGAATATGTTGGAGGCGGACTTGTAACTGTTATGGTTAGAGGAGATGTTGGAGCTGTTAAAGCTGCTACAGATGCTGGAGCTGCTGCTGCACAACGTGTTGGAGAATTAGTATCAGTTCACGTAATCCCACGTCCACATTCTGAGGTTGAAGTAATTCTTCCATCTTCTAAAGAAGCTGCAAAATAGGATTTTAATAATATTTTAAAAATAGAAACGTCGCTAAAGATAATTTAGCGGCGTTTTCTTTTTTTCTTTTTTTGATATTATAATATAAAGATAATTTTAGAATAACTAGATAATTATGTATTAAATGTATTATAATTATTTAAATGAGCAGTAGAATTATATATAATTCATATTATCAAGAAGATAATTTAGATATTTTACAATTGTAGATAAGATTAAGTAAATAGATTTTTGATAATTGAATAGTATTATATTTTAATAAGTGATATAGCTTGGTGAATGGAGGAAAAATGGAAAGGAATATAATTGAGAAGATAAAGGAAGATGTAAAAAGAAGATGTGAAAGTCCAAATAATTTTTTTGGTGTTGGAAGTTATGAACATATTGAAAGCGTAGCGAATAATGCAGTTGAATTAGCTACACTATATAAAGCAGATGTTGAGGTATGTGAAATTGCAGGATGGTTGCATGATATAGCTTCAATCACAGATTATAAGTTATACGAGAATCATCATATTCATGGTGCAAATATGGCAGAGAAAATTTTAAAATCATATAATTATCCAACAGATAAAATTGAGTTAGTTAAATTATGTATATTAAATCACCGTGGAAGTGTATTAAAAGAAAAAACAACTAAGGAAGAAATATGTGTTGCTGATGCTGATGCTATTTCTCATTACGATACATTACCATCACTATTTTATTTGGCATTTGTTCAAAGAAAACTGAATATTGATGATGGGTTAGAGTTTGTTAAAAGCAAACTTGAAAGAAGCTATAATAAAATGTCTAAAGAGGGTAAAGAATATTATAAAGATAAAAGAAATATGATTCAAGCTATATTAAGATAATTAGTGTTGAGATGTATTATACATATTTAAATAAGGTAGTAAAAAAATATGGAGGGTACTTAATATGGAAATAGTAGAAATGAAAATTTCAAACTACGAGGATATTTTTAAACTATGGACTTCTACCCCTGGAATGGGTCTAAGAAATTTGGATGATTCTAAAGAAGGTATAGATAAATTTCTAAGGAGAAACCCTGCTACTAATTTTATAGCTGAAGAGGATGGTAAAATAGTAGGAAGTATATTATGTGGACATGATGGTAGACGAGGATATATTTATCATACTGCTGTAGATATGAGATACAGAGGAAAAGGTATTGGGAAAAAGATAGTCAATTCAGTTATTAATGCCTTAAAACGTGAAGGAATAAATAAAGCTGCACTAGTTGTATTTACTAATAATGAAGTTGGGAATGGGTTTTGGAGATCTATGGGATGGGAGAAAAGAGAGGATTTAAATTACTATAATTCAAGCATTAATAAAGAAAATTAATTTAGTTGGGGGATTAATATGGAGAAGAAGATAAAATTGATTATAACTGATTTAGATCGAACCTTTTTAAGGACGGATAAAAGCATTTCTACCTATAGTTTAGATGTTATAAGAAGATGTAAGGAGCAAGGAATATTTATTGCTATAGCTACAGCCCGTTCAGAGCAAGCCGCTGCAAATTATATTAAATTAATTAATCCTGATATTGTAATTTCTAATGGGGGAGCATTGGCAAAGTGCAAAGATGAGGTTATTTATAAATGTATGCTATCAGCACAGGTATCTGATTCCCTAATTAAAGATTGTGTGATGAGTTCAAATATTGGTGAAATAACTGTTGAAACTGAAGGTGGATATTATTCCAATAGTGAAGAGATAAATAAATTCGGTGAAGATTATACTCATGCTAAATATAATGATTATTCCAAGTCACTAAAATGTATGACCTATAAAATAACTGTGGAGGTTTTCGAAAGTAAAGCTGCAGAGGAGCTAGCTTCTAAATATCCACAATGTAGTTTTCTAACTTATGTTGGAGAAAACTGGTGTAGATTTGCTCATAGAGATGCGACAAAAATTAATGCTATTAATGAAATAGTTAAATATTTAAATATAAGCCTAGAAGAGGTAGCTGCATTTGGTGATGATATTAATGACTTAGGAATGATAAAACATTGTGGACAAGGCATAGCAGTATCAAATGCAATTAAAGAAATTTTAGAATGTGCATCACATATTACAGGAAGTAATGATGAGGATGGTGTAGCAACTTTTATTAGTGAAAATTTCTTATAATAAATTCATTAAGGGGGTGCTTTAACATGAAAAAGAAACTAAAACTTATATCAACATGTTTAATATCCATTCTTTGTTTAACAGCTTGTTCAAAGGTAAATGAAAATCCAGAAGTAAAGGCTTTGAAAAAAAGTGTAATACCAATAAGTACAGTAGAAGCTGGTAATGGCTTTAAAGATTTAATGCCACTTAAGGATATATTGAAGGATAAGAAGATAATTGCTATGGGGGAGGCAACTCATGGTACTAGTGAATTCTTTAAAATGAAACATAGATTCTTTGAGTTTTTAGTAGAAGAAATGGGATACAGAGTCTTTGTTATGGAATGTGATGGGGGTGGCGGACAAGTCATAAATGATTATATTTTAAATGGTAAAGGTAGTTTAGAAGAGGCTTTAGAAGCTACTGTATTTTACGTATGGAGAACAGAAGAAGTAAAAGACATGATAGAGTGGATGAAGAAATATAATGATGATCCATCTCATAAAGAAAAGATTAGATTTTATGGATTTGATATTCAGAATATAATCGATACACTTCCTAAACTTAGTTATTATTTAGGGAGACTAGACAAAGAGCTACAGACTAAGGTAGAAGAAGATACTCTTAACACAATATATAGAAATGATATTAAAGCACTTACCAATGAACAACTTGATAGTATTCTATTAAATATAAATGAAGTTAAGAAAGATATGGAAAATTCAAAAGAAAAGTACTTAAATAACAACTTACAGGATGAGTATGAGTTAGCTATATGGAATCTGAACCTCATATCCCAATGTGCAGAATATAATATAGAAGTTAATAAAAATGATAATAAAATGGTACAATCGCCTATAGCAAACAATTTGAGAGATAAATATATGGCGGCCAATGTTAAATGGATACAGGAGTATGAAAGCAAATTAGGAAATGATAAGGTTATGCTATGGGCACATAATTTACATGTATCATCTATGGACGGCAATTTTAAATATATGGGTAAAAATTTAAAGGAAATGTATGGAGATAAGTATTATTCTATAGGATTTGAATTCTCTAGGGGAAGTTTTAATGCATCTAATGATATGTCTACTGGGACTATGACAAGATTTGATATAGATAATAATGGTCCTGAATATTTAGCATCAAAATTTGATAAAACTCAGATACCTATATCATTTTTAGATTTCAATTCAGCATCTGAGAATAAAGAGGTATCAAAAATATTATCAAAGAATCAAACTTTTAGTCTTATCACTGCATTTTATGATGAGAGTATTCCAAAAAGCTTTCAATATATACCTAAAAATTTGTTTGATGGATTAATATATATAAAAGAAACTACAGAGTCTAAGCTCGTATACTAAAATAATAGCTTAATGGGGGATAATGAATATGAAAAAGAAACTAAAACTTATATCAACGTGTTTAATATCCATTCTTTGTTTAACAGCTTGTTCAAAGGTAAATGAAAATCCAGAAGTAAAGGCTTTGAAAAAAAGTGTAATACCAATAAGTACAGTAGAAGCTGGTAATGGCTTTGAGGATTTAATGCCAATTAAGGAGATATTAAAGGATAGAAAGATAGTTGCTATGGGGGAAGCAACTCACGGGACTAGCGAATTTTTTAAGATGAAGCATAGATTCTTTGAATTTTTAGTAGAAGAGATGGGCTATAGAGTCTTTGTTATGGAATGTAATGGTGGAGCTGGACAAGTAATAAATGATTATATTTTAAAGGGAGAAGGTAATGTAGAGGATTCTTTACCTGAATTATATAGAACGGAAGAAATAAAAAACATGATAAAGTGGATGAAGGAATATAATAATGATCCATCTCATAAAGAAAAGATTAAATTCTATGGGATGGATATTGTTGATATATTAGATACACTTCCTAAACTTAGTTATTATTTAGGGGAACTAGACAAAGAGCTACAGACTAAGGTGGAAGAAGATACTCTAAACACAATATATAGAAATGATATTAAAGCTCTTACAGCTGAACAACTTGATAGTATTCTATTAAATATAAATGAAGTTAAGAAAGATATGGAAAATTCAAAAGAAAAGTACTTTAATAACAACTTACAGAATGAGTATGAGTTAGCTATATGGAATCTAAATCTTCTATCCCAATGTGTAGAATATCGCATAGAAGCTAATAAAAGTGTACATCCATTTGTCCTATCAGTTGCAGCAAGTAATTTACGAGATAAATATATGGCGACCAATGTTAAATGGATACAAGAGCATGAAGGTAAATTAGGAAATGATAAAGTTATGCTATGGGCACACAATATACATGTTTCATCTATGGATGATATTTATAAATATATGGGTAAAAGTTTAAAGGAAATGTATGGAGATGAATATTATTCTATAGGCTTTGAATTTTCTAGAGGAAGTTTTAATGTATATGATGGTATGTCTACTAATAGTTTTACAAAATCAGATATAGATATTAGTGCTTCTGAATATTTAGCGTACAAATTTGATAAAACCCAGGTACCTATATCATTTTTAGATTTTAATTCAGCATCTGACAATAAGGAGTTATCAGAAATACTATCAAAGAATCAAATTTTTAATTTTAGTAATGCATTTTATGATGAGAGTATTCCAAAAAGCTTTCAATATATACCTAAAAATTTGTTTGATGGGTTAATATATATAAAAGAGACTACACCTTCCAAAATACAATAAGGCATTAAAGTTTGTCAAAATTATTAAAATGAAAAAAGAGTAACACAGTTAAGAGGATAATTTAGATGAAGAATAAAGATTTTATAAATATAGACTACCTTAAACATGGTAATATAAAACAACAAAATTCATATAAAGTACTTAAGGAGCTAGATATATTTAATGTTTTAAGAAAGTTTAATCCAATATTAGTAGGAACTATACCTATTAATATTGATATAGAAAACAGTGATTTAGATATAGTATGTGAAGTTTATGATTTTAAGGAATTTCAGAAGATAGTAGAAGATAGGTATTCTATGTTCAGTAAATTTCATATAAGTAATAATAGTACAGATAATGAGACAATATTAACTGTAAACTTTTATGTGGAGGATATTGAAATAGAAATATATGCTCAGTCATTGGATAGTTGTAAACAGAATGGTTATAGGCATATGGTAGTGGAAGATAGAATACTTAGATTAGGTGGAGAAAGAACTAGAGAAGAGGTTGTTATCCTTAAGAAAAATGGATTGAAAACAGAACCGGCTTTTGCAAAACACTTAGGTCTAGATGGAAATCCATATGATGAGCTATTGAAATTAGAAGAATATAGTGATAAAAAGATTAAAGATATGTTAGATAATATTAGAAATAATTAGTTAAATTTAGATATTTAACAATAAACATTAAAAGAACTACTAAAACTTCTAATTTGGAGGAAAAACAATGGTTAGGGCTATAATTAATGGTTTGACATGAAAATTAGAAGGGTATAATATAATAGTAACAATTGAATATTATGGAAGATGGGTTCGATTATATTTTCCTATAACTGATTAAAAGAGAAGCTGGGTGAAAATCCCACACGGTCCCGCCGCTGTAAGAGAGGAGTTTTCTTCTAATATGCCACTGTTTTTATGGGAAGGCAGAAGAAAATAATGATACTTGAGTCAGAACACCTGCCTATTTTTTACGCTATAATTCTACGAGAGATGGAAGGGTGTGATTTAATCTATGATAGATAAGATTTAAGACCTTTTAGTTTTAGTAGCTAAGAGGTTTTTTAATTTGCCATTAATAAAGCAATAAATTTAAATTATTAGTAAGGAGTGAGTGTATATGAAAAGAGCACAATTTGATAAGGGAAGTTTATTATTAGTTATATCAGAAATACCAAAGGTTTTAAAAAACTTAGATAATATTATAGATAGGAATAATGAAAAACCAGATACTTCAGAAGGAAATTTTAAGGCGGAATTTACTAACTTTATAGAGCTTTTAGGAAAATATATGAGTAAATGCTTAGTGACTATAAGCGAGCCTTATAATGAAAATTTATATAGTGTAAGTATAGACAACTCAGTAGATGCTGGATTTTTACCACAAATATCATCTGAGTTTTATAACTATTTAAAAGGCTTTAGAAACTGTGAAGAAACTATAAAAAATGTATCCTATAATGAACTATATAAATTCTACGTGGATAACCATGATAACATAAATAAATTATATGACCATATGATAGAGTTTACTAACAAATTATAAAAAAATAAACCGTACCCTAAAAGGTACGGTTTATTTTTTTAATTAAATCTTTATTTTAGTTAAAAAGTGAACTGAAGAAATCGCTAATCCAGCTAAATAGTTTATCAAAGAACCCTGAATCCTTAAGTTCTTTTCCTAGAGCTTCCATTTCATCTTTAAATTTAGATGCACTTTTGTCTAAGGTATCCTTAAGTTTAGAATAATCTAAGTCTAGGTCATTTATATTAGACATTAATGCAACCATATTGTTTTGAATGGTAGCACTTATATCTACATCATATTTTTTTTCAACTTTTTCAATAATTTCTTTAATTTCCTCTTCGCTAGAAGGCTTGTCTTTTATAACAGCTGTTTTAACTTCGTTGATAATTGCAGAAGCTTCTGTATCCCCTATCTCTTCAGCTAAGTCTAGGGATACGTCTATTTCCTCTTGAGCTGCTTTTTTATTAGAGGTAGATAACTCACCACCCATTATATTCTCAGCACCAGCAAGGATTCCAGCAAGAGCTGATTCTCCAGTTACTTCAAAAGGAGCTGAGGCTGTAACCTCTGCATTCAATATTCCAGAAGTAATTAATGCATTTGCAAGCATATCATTAGTTACTAGTGTTAAGTTAGAAGAGTTTACTGTTACGCCATTTTCCTTTTGTAATAGCTTAACATAGGCACTAGAATACCATCCACCTGTAAAATTGGCTAATTCTTTTTCATCAAGACCAAATTGTTTTAGTGCCATTTTACTGTCTACATATATAGCTTCAATATTGTCTGGAGCTTTAAAGTACTTTCTTAATTGAGCTTCTTGACTATCACTTAAATCAGAACCAAAGCTTAGAATTTCACCACTTGGATATTCACCATGAATATCTGCAAAAGCAGTTGTAGGTATAGATATACATGTTAAAATACCTATAGTCATAGCTAATTTTTTAAAAAATTTCTTTGACATCTTAAATTCTCCTTATACTTAAAATGTAAGTAATACTATCTATATAATAAAATCTAGATAGTTACTTTATATATCTTATTATATATATTATATTTTATATTTATAGGATATAGAATAAATATTAATAAATTTGTAAGAAACGAAAAGCGTAAATTAACTGTAACATCTATGGAAATAAAACAATTTTAGTATTAGAATGGAATTATAGTTAAATTTTAAAATAAAGGTGGGATTTGGATGTATAAAAATCAAATAGAAGAATATTTTCACAATCATAAGGATGAAATGTTAAATGACATATGTGATTTAATAAGAATAAGAAGTGATAGATCAGAGGCTAAAGAAGATATGCCTTTTGGAGAGGGCCCAGCAAAGGCTCTTAAGGCTGCTTTAGAGCTAGCAGAAGGTATGGGATTTAATACTACAAATTATGATAACTATGTAGGAGCTATTGATTTTAATGATAAAGAAAAGCAATTAGATATTTTAGCCCATCTAGATGTAGTACCGGTTAGTGATGATTGGACAGTTACAAAACCTTTTGAGCCAATAATGAAAGATGGTAAATTATATGGAAGAGGTTCAGCTGATGACAAGGGACCAGCATTAGCAGCTTTATATGCTTTAAAGGCTGTTAAAGATTTAAATATACCTTTAAGTAAAAATGTTCGTCTTATATTAGGAACAGATGAGGAATGTGGAAGTTCTGATATAGCATATTACTATAAAAAAGAGAAAGAAGCACCTATGACCTTTTCACCTGATGCAGACTTTCCTGTTATAAATATTGAAAAGGGAGGACTACATAGTCCCTTTGAAAGTAAGTTTGAAGAAGATAACAATTTACCAAGAGTAGTTTCTATGACAAGTGGAGTTAAGGTTAATGTAGTTCCAGACACTGCAATTGCAGTTGTGGAAGGCTTCTCAGAGGAAGAAATAAATAAATATTGTATAGATGCAGCAAAAAGCACAAATTTAAAATTCACCTTTGATAAAGACGGTGAAAGCTGGGTTATTAAGGCCAAGGGAGCAGGAGCACATGCGTCTACTCCTGAAAATGGAAATAATGCTCTTACAGGAATGTTACAGTTACTTACATCTATGCCATGCGCTAATAGTGAAGGATTTAAGAAGCTATGTGCTGTTAGTAAGTTATTTCCACATGGAGATTTCAAGGGGGAAGCTTGTGGTGTTAAGATGAGTGATGATTTATCTGGTGAATTAACTATAACTTTAAATATATTTAAATATACTACTTCAGAGTTAAGTGGAATCTTTGATTGTAGAGCGCCACTTTGTGCAACTAATGAAAATGTGCGTGATGTTTTAAGAGACAATATGGCAAAGGATAATATAATCTTATCTAGGGATGATATGTTCCCAGCTCATCATGTTGATGAAAACTCCGAGTTTATACAAACTCTTTTGAAATGTTATGAAGAATATAGTGGACAAAAGGGAGAATGTATAGCCATAGGAGGAGGTACCTATGTTCACCATATTAATAATGGAGTAGCTTTTGGATGTACAATGCCAGGTACTGATAATAATTTACATGGGGATGATGAGTTTGCAGTAGTAGATGAACTTCTACTTAGTGCTAAAATATTTACTCAAGTAATTATTGATCTATGTAAATAATATTTTAATTTAATAAGCCTAGTTAGGATAAGTAGAATAATAATTTCATTTATCTTAGCTAGGCTATTTTATAGTAGTTAAATAGGTAAGAAGAGTATTAAATATTATCCCTATTATAACATGGATTTAACCATGTTATAAAACAGCAAAATCCCAGAAACCCGCATGAATAAAACAACTAGTTAACTAGTTATATAGTTAACTAGTTATATAGTTAAATAGGCTTATATGTAAATAGTTTCCTATATGAATATTTGTATAGTTTCCTAAGTGAGATTTTATTATAATTAGTATATGATATTATGTTATAACATATCGAAGTTATAGTGAATATTTTATTTCATATATAAAGGAGAATAATATAATGGAGAAGTTTGAAGGACAACTTAAAGAAGCAATGGGAAAAGGTGGAGCATATATAGAGATACCTTTTAATGTAGAAGAAATTTTTGGAGCTAAGAGGGTTAAAGTTAAAGCTACTTTTGATGGGGTGCCATATAGGGGATCTATTGTTAAAATGGGAACAGAGTGCCACATAATAGGTGTAACTAAAGATATAAGAAAAAAGATAAATAAAGATATTGGAGATTATGTTAAAGTTACAGTTGAAAAGGATGAGGAAGAAAGAAAAATTAATCTTCCTGAAGATTTTAAAATAAGAATTGAAGAATCTAATGAAGTATATGATTTTTGGAATAGTTTATCTTACTCTAATCAGAAGAAATATGTGGATTATATAGATTCTGCTAAAAAGGAAGAAACACGAAAAAAACGAGTAGAGGATTCGATAAATAAGTTAATTAATAAAGAGAAGCTATAAATAAAGTCCCCAAATCCTATGTAGTACAAAGATTATTGATGAATAGTCTGTATAATAAAATCCCTGCAATACTATATTACAGGGATTTTAATAAGTTTTGGGTTGTATAAACTCTAGTTTCATTCCTTTAAAAGTACCTGGGGGGGACAAATTGTAAAAGGGAATCTTATGAAGCTAGAGTATGTATAGAGAATATTATTTAAACTACAACCTGGAATTTACTAGGTTGTAGTTATTCTATTTTAAGTTAAATAACTTTATATATTATCTTTTGTGGTTACAAAGAGTTGGTGATTCAATTAAAGTCGCAAACATATATTTATGAGTATGGTCATCTTCATCAGAAGTTCTTCCTTTTACAAAGTGAACATGTCTTCCATTGCCAACCGGAATAGCTGGTCCAGTTGTATCACAAATTTCATGAAAGTGATCATAGAAATCAGTATTTGTTTGAAGCTTATGGACGTGTGAGTTACGGTAAGGAATAGCTTCACCAGTTACCCCAGCAAATCGATGGTTATGAACTGAACAATCTTCAGAAGCTATTATTGTACTACCAGTATATTCATGAACATGGGTTTGCTCTTTGTGTCTACAAGAGTCATTAGAATTATTACTACAGTTATTGTGGTTCATATAGTTATCATTGGCATCATATTCATAATTAGAATAGTTAGGATAACATTCATAATTCTCATAGTCTTCATAAGCATCATTATAATTATTATAGTTACTATACATATTACTCATTTATTTCCCTCCAATACCTTAGAGGCATACTACATATTATGATTATTCTAATATATTGGTGACACCTTTATTATGATTTTTAAAAATATATTTTATTAAAAGATATATTTTTCTTATAAAACCTTTTAGATAATATTTTAGAGTGAAATGTAGCATAATTAAGATATATATTTTATTTCATTACTACTTTTAAAGTTTTGTTTAATATCAATTGAAGTAGATATTAGTTAAGTGAGAGGAGGAGTAGGTTTGAGTTCAATAATATATATACAGATTATAGGATTAATAATATTAATAATACTATCTAGCTTTTTCTCTGCATCAGAAACTGCCTTAATGTCTATTAGCAAGATAAGGGTTAGACATATGGTAGAGGAAAACATAAAGGGATCTAATAGAGTTAAGGAATTAACTGATAATCCTAGTAGCTTATTAGCATCAATTTTAGTTGGGAATAATGTTGTGAATATAGCATCATCTTCTTTAGCAACGGTTTTAGCTATTAATCTTATTGGAAGTAGAGGTGTGGCTATAAGTACTATAATAATGACTATAGTAGTACTTATTTTTGGTGAGATTACCCCAAAAACTTTAGCTTCACAAAATTCTGAGCAAATATCACTAAGAGTTGCAAATCCAATATTTATTGTAAGTAAGATGCTTAAACCAGTAGTTATCATAACTACTACAATATCAAAGTTCTTTATAAAATTACTTGGAGGGAAAAGTGATAGTAATAAACCATTTATAACAGAAGATGAATTAAAAACTATGGTGGACGTTAGTGAAGAGGAAGGTATACTAAAGTCAGAGGAAAAGGATATGATTCATAATGTATTTCAATTTGGAGACCTTTATGCAAAGGATGTTATGGTTCAAAGGGTAGACATAATAGCTTTAGATATAGAGGAAAGTTTGGATAAGATTATTTCAGTTATAAAGGAAGAAGGGTTTTCAAGAATACCTATATATTCAAATACTATAGATAATATAGTGGGGATATTAAATGTTAAGGATATTATATTTATGGAAGATACTAAGGGATTTAGTTTGAAAAACTATATGAGGGAAATAACCTATACCTATGAGTTTAGAAAGGTTACAGAGCTATTTAAAGATATGAATAAAAATAGGCAGCATATGGTAGTAGTCCTTGATGAATATGGTGGAACCGTTGGAATTGTAACTATTGAAGATTTAATAGAGGAGATAGTTGGGGATATAAGTGATGAATATGATGATGAAGAACCAGAAATATATGTGGTAAAGGAAGATGAGTATATAGTTGAAGGAAGTGTTAGAATAGAGGATATAAATGAACTTATAGGAACAAAAATTGAGTCCGAGGAATTTGATTCCATAGGTGGATTTATAATAGGTGTGCTAGGAAGATTCCCTAATATAAGCGAAGAAATAATTTATAGTAATTATAGATTTATAATTGAAGATATAGATAGGAATAGGATAAAGAAAATTAGAATATATACATAGGTTGGAGCAAATAAAGAATAGATATTAATAAAACTATACTAATATCTATTTTTTATTTATAGAATTTATACTGCTTATGTTGTAAAGCTGTTATAGAGCTAAACTAAGAGCTATAAGACCTTGTCCTACATAGTAACATAACAAGTTCAATGCTGTCATGTAAGATGGTGATTTTTTATGAAAGTATATAAAACACAAAATTAAATCAGATAAAAAGAAGAGACATGCACCTATAATTATAAGTATAGTACTTAAAAAGTTTTCATGGATTAAGGGAGTTAATGATAATGCCCTTGTAACCATAAAACTAATTATAATTGAATAAGTAACAACTAGTTTATAGGCTCCCTTAAAATCAAAGCCTTTTATTAGATTTAAAAATAGAATAGAGATTATTGAAATTAGAATAAATAATAGAACATGCCAAATTAGCACAGGGGTAAGAGTAGCAAAGGCTAAAGAAAAGAATATATGAGCAATAGAAAAACTAATTAATCCATATACAAACATTTTGCTTACTTCATCATCTTTATTAGTATTAAAGGCAAGGAATACATCTCCAATTAAAGATGTTATTAATGCAAAAAGTATAAATATGAAGTATTGGGTATTGAAGTAAAGAATTTTATAGCTAGATACGCATATAGCAATAAATAATAGACTAGTAATAGTCTTAACTATAGGCATTTTATAGCCATGAGGATGATAATTAAAGTATATTAGAAATCCTAGTGATATTAGCATAAATATAAAAAATGTAAGTGATAACATACTTAACCCTCCTTCAATAAAATACAAGTAATAAAATTATTATAGCATATGTTACATATAAGTAAAACAATGGAAAAGAAAATATTTTATTAATGGATATATTTGATTTAAAAAATGTATTGATTTTTTATAAATAATGCTTTAACATTAAGTTACATAGATTTCGAAAATGAGAGAGAGGTATTTTTGTGAGTGTCTAGTATTTAAAATAGTAATTAAATATTAATCTTAAAAATTTGGGTAGTATATACCTTTATTTGTTGTGGGATTAATTAAAACTATTAAAGATACAAGTCCACGAAATTTACCTTAGGATAGCTATAGCTATCTCTGTTAATGGCAAGTTTAAAGCTGTGGGAGTATCCATGGCTTTTTTTATTTTGGAAATCTATGAAGGATTTCATGGACTTAATAATAAGTAAAGGAATCGTGAAAATGAATATTAGTACATTGGAAAAATTACATTATAATAAAATAAAAGAAATTATTAAATCTTATTGTGTAAGTGGATTAGGAAGAGAGTTACTAGATAAACTTCAACCTAGTAATAATATTAAGCAAGTGAAAAGAATGTTAGAGGAAACATCTGAAGGTAGAAACCTTATTGATGCTTCTTATCACATGCCATTAAAGGGAATATTTAATATTGCTCCTTTGATAGATAAGATTGAAAAAGGCTCAGTGCTTGAACCATCAGAGCTAACAACAATAGATAATTTTTTGCGTGGATGCAGAAAGGTTAAAATTTTTATAGAAGATAAAGAAGGATATGCGCCAACTTTAAGTGCTTATGGTAAAAGTATCACAGAATTAAAATATATTGAAGAGGAAATAGAGACTTCAATTAAAGGAAGCATAGTGGATTCTAATGCTAGTAAAGAACTTAAGAGAATTAGACGACATATAGAAAGTTGTGAAGAAAAGATAAAAGAAAGGTTAGATAAGTTTATAAGAAGTAGTGCCAATAAAGAATATATTCAAGAATTTTTTATAAGTCAAAGGAATGGTAGATATACAATTCCTATAAAAGCTTCCTATAAGAATCAAGTTCAAGGATCTATTGTAGAAGTGTCTTCTAAAGGGACTACTGTATTTATAGAGCCAAGTTCTGTATCAAAGTATACTACGGAGTTAACTACACTAAAATCAGAAGAGGCCATGGAAGAGTATAGAATACTTGCAACATTAACTGATATGATATTTGAGAGGATTAAAGAGTTAAAGATAAATATAGAAGTCATTGCAGAATATGATATGATTATAGCAAAAGCAAAATATAGTAAAGATATAGATGGAATACAGCCAATTCTAAATAATCATGGATATATAAATATAATTAAGGGTAGATATCCATTAATTAAAAATGCCGTTCCGCTAGATTTTAATATAGGGGATGATTATAGAACCTTGATTATAACTGGACCTAATGCAGGGGGGAAGACAGTGGTGTTAAAGACAGTGGGACTTCTTACATTAGCTACGCAAAGTGGATTTCATATAGGTGCTGAATCAGGAAGCGAAATAGCCATATTTGAGAAAATATTTGTGGATATTGGAGACGATCAAAGTGTGGAAAACGCTTTAAGTACATTTTCATCTCATGTTAAGAATCTTAGTGGAATTTTAAAGGAGAGTAATAAAAATACCCTTCTTCTTTTGGATGAGATAGGAAGTGGTACAGAACCTAATGAAGGAGCAGCACTTGCTATTGCGATACTAGAGGAGTTTTATCATAAAGGATGCATTACCATAGCATCTACTCATTATGGAGAGATTAAGAACTTTTCTCAGAATCATCCTGATTTTGAAAATGCAGCCATGGAATTCCAAAGAGAGACCTTAGATCCACTATATAAGATTTCTATTGGGAAGAGTGGAAATAGTAATGCCCTTTATATTTCAAAAAAAATGGGTATAGCTGATAAAATAATAGATAGAACAAGAAAATATATTGAAACTAAAAGTTATAACTATGAATTGTTAAGAGATAGCAAGATTAATAGAAATAAAGAAGTTGATAATTATAGTGAAGAATCCTATAACTATGAAAAAGGTGATAGGGTTATTGTTCTAGATAAGAAGTTACCAGGGGTTGTATATAAAGAAAAAGATGAATTTAATAATATAATTGTATTTTTAGATGGTGATTTTATTGAAGTGAATTATAAGAGGTTAAAGCTAGAGGTTAGTGCTACAGAGTTATATCCTGAAGGTTATGACTTAAATCAGATTTTTATAGCTTATAAGGAAAGAAAGTTAGAACATGATATAGAAAGAGGTTCTAAAAAAGCACTTAAAAAAATTAGAAAGGAATCCCAAAAGGGAATTTGTGAACAATAAGTAACCTTTGTATTCTTATAGAAAATATTGTCCATAATATAAAAAGATTTTGTTAATTAGTGGAGGAAATTATGGCAATAGAAAAAAGTTTAATTGAAGGATTTTTAAAACAGTTTGATACAGTTCCTTTTTCGGTAAAATATAAGGACGAAGGGAAATTTATTATAGGTGAAGGTGAACCTAAGTTTAAGATAGTTATAAGAAAATTACCTAATAAAACTGATTTGCTAAAAAGTACTTCTCTCGCTTTAGGAGAAGCTTATATGAATGGAGATATAGATTTAATAGAAGGAGATCTATACTATGCTCTTGATACGCTATTAAGTAACATAGATAAGTTTACCTTAGATATAAAAGGTCTTAAAAAGCTACTGCATACTTCTACTTCTTTAAAGCATCAAAAGGAGGAGGTATGTTCTCATTATGATATAGGAAACGATTTTTATAAGTTATGGCTTGATAAAACCATGAGTTACTCTTGCGCTTACTTTAAAAATGATAATGATACATTAGAAGAAGCTCAGATGAATAAAATATATCATATACTTAATAAGCTTAATTTAAAGGAAGGTATGAGCTTATTAGATATTGGATGTGGTTGGGGGTATTTATTAGTAGAAGCTGCTAAAAAATATAAAATCCATGGCGTTGGTATAACCCTTAGTGAAGAACAATATAAGGGGTTTTCAGAGCTAATTGAGAAGGAAAACCTAAGGGAGTATCTACAAGTTAAGCTTTTAGACTATAGAAAATTAAAGGATTCAGGTATGACCTTTGATAGAGTAGTTAGTGTTGGTATGATTGAGCATGTTGGAAGAGAAAATTACAGTTTATTCTTTGATAATGTAAGTAAAGTATTAAATCCTAAAGGTGAGTTTTTATTACACTATATAAGTAGTATCCATGAATCTCAAGGAGACCCATGGATTAAAAAATACATCTTTCCAGGCGGTGTAATTCCTAGTATAAGAGAAATAATGGATACTGCTTGTGAGCATAAGTTTTGTACTATAGATGTAGAAAGTTTAAGACTTCATTACAAGAAAACATTGCTTTATTGGTATAAAAATTTTCAAGATAATATAGATGAAATTAAAAAATTGGTAGATGAAAGATTTATAAGAATGTGGGAAATATATTTATGTTCTTGTGCGGCTTCATTTAATAATGGAGTTGTAGATTTACATCAAATGCTATTTACTAAAGGAGCTAAAAACGATCTACCACCTACAAGAGAATATATGGATAAATAATTTTAAAGAATAAAACGGCCAAGTATATCCTGGTCGTTTTGTTTTTAAAAATTTTAATAATACTATGAATAATTTGATTTCTTTTAGAGAAAGATTTAATTTTTTATAATGTGAGTTTCTATAATTTGAAGTTCTTTAATCAATTCTTGTCTAACAAAACCCTTTGTATTTACTGTGTCAGAGGTTATAAGGCGTACTTCGTACCATAAGGTTTCTAAAGCTTCAACTCCATCAAGAATTGCTACCCTTGAGTTAGATGGGATGGAGCGGAGTATAGGACTATTACTGAGAGGTGAGATATAAAGAGAGCACCGTTTTATTGTTTCACCAGTATTAAATCTAATAGGTCTAGAGTAAACTTTTAAAGTTTCATTTGGCTTATTAATAGTGTTTAATTGAGATGTTAAACTATTATTTTGTTTTGTTAGAACTCTTACTTGAATATTTTGTTTGTTATATTTATCATTTAAAAGATAATATAAAATTCCTAATCCACCAGAGGTAAGAAGTAGGACATAAATGAAAAAAGTTTTTATCACGAATGTACCTCCATAAAAGAGTTTGGTAGTATAAATATATTCCTTTTATTTATGAAATAGACTTAGTAAAATTAATAAGTAATATTAATAAAACTAGTAAAAGTTTAGTGATATAATTCTATGTGAGGAGTTGATGAATAAATGGCTAATACTAAAACTAATGTGATGAGGATACTAGATAATAGTAATATAAATTATAATATATATACATATGAGGTTAAGGATAGTGCTGTAGATGGAATATCAGTAGCCAATAAACTTGGAGTAGCAGTAGAGAATGTATTTAAGACTCTTGTTACAAAAGGCCATAGTGGAGATTTTTATGTATTCGTAGTTCCTGTGGCAAAGGAACTGAATCTTAAGGCGGCGGCAAAGCGTGTAGGAGAAAAGTCAGTAGAAATGATAAAAGTTAGTGATATGCTTAAGATAACGGGATATATTAGAGGTGGATGCTCGCCTATAGGTATGAAGAAAAATTATAATACTGTAATTGATGATTCATCCCTGAATCTAGATAAAATCATTGTAAGTGGTGGTAAAATTGGATTTCAAGTAGAAATAGCACCAAGGGATTTAATTCAGCTGATAAATGCTGAAACCGGTCCTATTGTGAATTAAAATATACATAAAAGAAATAAAGGTTGTCCTAGAAGATAATTTAATTCTTACTAAGACTACCTTTAATTATTATATAGCTAAAGAAAAACTAACATAATCTAATATAAAATCATCAGCTAAAGCTTTCATGTCATTGTGCTGCTCTAGGGAATGTTCATCATATACGCCTATAACCTTCATACCAGCTTTTTTAGCACCTTGAATGGCTGGAAGTAAGTCTTCAAAAACCATGCACTTATCAGGAGAAACACCTAATTTATTTGCTGCTAGAAGATATACATCTGGAAAATCTTTTCCCCTTTTTACCTCATTAGTTAAGGCTATTGTATCAAAATATTCATATATTCCATTAGCTTTTAAGCAAGCTTCTAAAAGTAAAGTGTTATTGCTAGTAGCCAATGCAATTTTTATATTATTTTCTTTAAGTAGGTTAAAAAATTCTTTAACACCAGGCTTTAGTTTCACTTTATTACAGTAAGCTTCATAAGCCATGTCATTCCAATGCTCTTTAATTTCTTCTAAGGTATAAGGTAAATTAAAGGAATTCTTAAAGTAAATAGCTACTTCATTAAAGCTAAGATGAGCAATGTCATTATTTAATGATGGAGGCACATCTAAATTATGTTTAGCTAGGTATTCCGTATCGATTTTATTCCATACCCACATAGAATCAACTATAGTACCATCCATATCAAAAATTGCAGCGTCTATATTTTTAAACATATATTATCACCCCCGCATATTAACATAACAAATAAAACTTTTAATGTAAAGAGTAATGAATATAATGTGGAAACTACCTTTTACTACTAATAAAAAAGTAATAAGAAAGAATGTAATAAAATTAAAAACATATAATGTATTAGTAAAATAAAGGGGGGAAACTATGGATCTTTTAGGTAAGTTTTGGGGGGTTATTTCGGTTATATTTACTTTAGGAGCATTGTCAAGAGTAGTATCTTTAGGGTTTTATAATAAGTTTATTAAAGGTTTGTCAAAGAAAAAACATAGAGGCATAATAAATAAAACTATTAACATAAATAATGTTTTAGAAGAAAACCATGGGGTGTTTGGAGTGGGTGCATTTATTTCTTCAATAATTCATATGTTAATAATGAATTATAAGGAAAGTTTTTCTTTTTGGGGAATTGCAACCTTTGTGTGTGTTTTAATAATGGTAGCTACTGGAATTATAAATAAATTTATTTATAGAGATAAGAGGGGCCAAATAAGAAAGTTTCATACAACTATAATATTAATATATATTGTTTCTTTAGTAATGCATATAATTTTCACCAAATGATATATTATTAAAAAAAGACATTGTTCTTATAGCAGATTTAAGGTCTAGTTACAAAACACTATCTTCCTATAGTAAATAAAAACATATATAGTAAAATAAAAAGGAACATGACATTCATGTTCCTTTTGGTCGGGGTGACAGGGATTGAACCTGCGACCTCATGGTCCCAAACCACGCGCGCTCCCATCTGCGCCACACCCCGCCGACAAAAATTATTATATGATATATTTAATAGGTTGTCAACATATTTTATGCAAAAAGTTTTGCGATATTATATATTATTTTTAAAAGACCAATAAAAGGTATTATAAAATCAGTATATTGTAAATAATAAAAGATGTTACTGAATACAAAAAGTTTAATATATATTTACATAATATTATTGTCATTAAAAAAAGGAGGAGTACAAAAGATGAAGGAATATAGGTTTAGTGAGGCTTCTAAAAGATATATGAGAAAGCAATTGTCTAATAGTATACTTTTATCGAGTCTTTTACTCATAATTACAATAGGATTATTTATAAGGAACAATCTTTTTTATGGGAGATTTTTATTAGTGTTTTTTATAGTAGGATTAATAGTTACAGGTCTTGTTACTAAAAAAGTAAGAAGCATTGATGAGCTTAAATATATAAAAGTATATAAAGATAAATTTTGTATAAATAACAATATGAATGAAAAACCAAAAACTCTTTATTTTAGAGATGTAAATAAAGCAATGAGGGATAATAAAGGGATTATATTTTACGTGGGGAAAAGGGATTATAGAATATTATCTAGTTTTTTAGAGCAAAGTGAAGTTGATGAACTTTGGAAGAAGTTTTCCAGGTATAAATAGATATATTTACTATAATTAAATTCTATAGATTAGATTATGAGCATAGGTATATATTATTCTTAAATTAAGGGGGAGCATAAATGAATAAAATGAATCTTGCTACTTTAGGAGTAATTATATTAGTTATTTTGGGATTAGTGTGGATTATATGCTTTGATAATATTGATAATAGTAGCCATGAAATAATTAATAAAGAAAGAGAAATTATAAATTATGATGAGATAAAGGGAATTTGGTTATCTTATTTAGATTTATCAGCTATGCTTAAGGGGAAAAATGAAAATGAATTTAGAAAAAATATATCACAAGCAATAGATAATGTAGAATCTATGGGGTTGAATACTTTAATTGTACATGTAAGACCTTTTTCTGATGCCTTATATCAATCTAAATATTATCCATGGTCTATATATTGTTCGGGCATAGAAGGTAATGCTCCGGGATATGATCCTCTTCAAGTTATTATAGAGGAAGCTCATTTAAGAAATATAAGAGTAGAGGCTTGGATTAATCCCTATAGAGTTAGAAGTGATAGTGTTAAGTTGCCACTGTCTTTGGAGAATCCTGCTAGCAAATGGATAAAAGATGGTAGTGATAATATAATAAAATGTAATGGTGGAATATATTATAATCCTGCCAAAGAAGAAGTTAGGCAACTTATAGTGAATGGAGTAAAAGAAATAGTGGAGAACTATGAAGTTGATGGAATACATTTTGATGATTATTTTTATCCATCTAGTGATGTGTCTATAGATAGTAAAGCTTATGGCGAGTATACAAGTTCAGGAGGAGATTTAGATTTAGAGAGTTGGAGACGTGAAAATGTTAATATTCTCGTAAGGCAGGTTTATTCAATTGTTAAAGAGATAAGCCCAGAGGTAGTCTTTGGAATAAGTCCACAAGGCTCTATGGATAATAACTATAATAGCCAATTTATTGATGTGAAGAAGTGGATTCAAAACCCTGGATATATTGATTATATTTGTCCACAAATATATTATGGCTTTTTAAATGATAATAGCAATTTTCAACAAGTTATTGAAGAGTTTGATAGTCTTGTTGATGAATCTACAGTAAATTTATATATAGGTTTATCTGTATATAAAGTTGGTAGTGAAGATACTTGGGCAGGTAATGGAAAGGATGAGTGGAGAAATAGTACAGATATATTAAAAAGACAGGTGGAAGCTTCAAGAAAGTTAAAGAAGTACAAAGGAATATTACTATTTAGGTATGACTCTTTGTTTAATCCATCATCAAATGTAAAAAGTCAGATACAACAGGAGAGATCAAATTTAAAATCTTTATTTAAGTAAAAAAAGAAAGGGGTGACTATTTATAAGTCACCTCTATAGTTTTTTCTATACTTCCTATGCCACCAACTTTTATTAAATAGTCATTATTAATAGCTTCACCCGTGCAGATGATTTCACTTGGATTATTCATGTAATAACCTTGTTCGCAACATATGGTTAGTTTATCTTTAAAATCAAGTATGTTATGTTTCATTATGTATGCACATAATGCGCCATTAGATGTGCCAGTAGCACTTTCTTCATCGATACCTACACTAGGACCGAAATTTCTAGTTGCAACAGTGCTTTTAGAATTTTCAGTTTCTAAAGAGAAGGCATGAAGACCTACTAAATTTAAGTTATCTGTGTATTCTTTTAGGCCTTGAAAATCTGGATTTATTCTTTTTAGAGCATTTAGAGATTTAACTGGGAACATTATATCTTTAAGCCCTGTAGAAATTATCATAGGTCTTAATGCATGACCTTGGATTCCAGCATCTTCTAAGGTTATTCCTAATATATCACAAAGTTCTTTTACATCATCAATATATGAATAGAACTTAGGATTAGTTTGAGTCATAAGCACATAGGCAATTTTTTCATTATCAAAATAAATTTCTATGTCTAAAATACCGGCAAGAGTTTTTTGTTTTAATTTTACTGGACTTGTACTTGGTTTGATAAAGCCTAATTTAGCTAAGGTATAGAAAGTGGCGATGGTAGCATGACCACATAAATCAACTTCTGTTGAAGGGGTAAAAAATCTAACCTCATAGTCATAATCGTCACATTTTGATTTTATCACAAAGGCAGTTTCGGAAAGTTTTACTTCTTTTGCGATAGCTGCCATGTCATTAGAGGATAAGTCATCACAATCAATAACTACACCAGCCTTGTTTCCACCCATATCATTGTGAGTAAAGGCATTAACTATGTACACAGTTTTATTAAAGTTTGATTTCATTTTGTCACCTCGTTTATATATTAAAAATATAGCTATCTTAATTAAAGGATAGCTATATTAATTGGTATAAGATAAAATTAATTAGCTAGATACATTTCACCAACAACATTTATATCTCCAGCACCTACGGTAATAATAAGATCACCATCTTTGGCCTTTGATTTTAAGTGATTAACTATTTCTTCAAAGCTATGATAGTTTATTGCATCAACTCCTGTAAGTCTTATAGCATCGCCTAACTTTACTGAGTTAACAATTCCAGTATCTTTTTCACGAGCAGCGTATATATCTGCTAATAATAAATGCTTTACTCCATTGAAGGTTCTTACAAAGTCATCAAAAAGAGTTATAGTTCGAGTGTAGGTATGAGGTTGAAATACCACATATAAATCTTTATGAGGATAATTTTTACAAGCACTAAGAGTAGCTTGAATTTCTGTTGGATGATGAGCATAGTCATCTATTACAGTAACACCATTTTTAGAACCCTTAAATTCAAATCTTCTATGAGTTCCTCCAAAATTAGATAATCCTTTAATTATAGATTCATTAGAAATGTTAAGAGCTAAGGATGTACATATAGCAGCTAAAGAGTTAAGCACATTATGTTCTCCAGGCACATTTAAGGCTATAGGAAATAACATATGGTCATTTTTATATAAATCATAAGAACCACAACCAAGAGAATTATAAGTTATATTTTTAGCTTTATACTCACCATTATTTATTCCGTAAGTCATTATAGTACATTTATGATTATTTAATATATCAGAAACGTTACTATCATCACTATTGCATACAAGGAAACCATCATCTGGTATGATATCTATAAATTTATTAAAAGTATCTTTTATGTGATTTATATCCTTATAAAAATCTAAATGGTCTGCATCTACATTTAATATAATTCCTATATAAGGATGAAATTTTAAGAAAGATCCTTTATACTCACAAGCTTCAGTAACAAAGTAATCACTATTTCCAGCAAGAACATTACCCTCTATAACATCTAATTCTCCACCTACTAATATGGTAGGATCCACTTGTTCTTCAATTACAATGTGGGCAAGCATTGAAGTTGTGGTTGTTTTGCCATGAGTACCAGCAACAGCTACATTATATTTATGGCCAAGCATAATTCTGCCTAAGAATTCAGCTCTATCCATCATAGGAAGGTTTAGTTCAATTGCCTTTTGAAACTCAGGATTATCATCACTGATAGCAGCAGTGTATACTACTAAATCTGAATCCTGTATGTTATCTGCACTGTGTCCTATATATATATATGCACCTTTATTTCTAAGTTTTTCAACCATATTTGAATTTTTCATATCTGAACCAGATACAGTATATCCGTTTTTAAGTAGAATCTCAGCAAGACCACTCATACTAATGCCACCAATACCAATAAAGTGAACTTTTTTATTTTTATCTTGTAAAAAATCAAAACTCATATAATAACAACTCCTATATAAAATATAATACTACATTCATGAATTTGTATATTAAAACATAGTTATAGATCAACCTAATAACCATTGTATGTGTATAAAAATAAATGAATACCTAATATAAATTATATACAAAAATCTATATAAAAAACACATATATTTTAGAAAGCTTCGTAAATTATATATCTATAGGAAAAATGAATGAAAATATCCAAAAAAATTAAAAGAAAATTCAGAAAAAGGCTTTTCGGATAGAAATAAATATGTTAAAATAAAAACAAAGTTAGAGATGGTTTTTAAGTATAATAACTAATTATATTTATTAAGTATCTAAGTGGAAATAATAGATGTTTTCTAAGTGTATGTATATTTAATATCAATTACAATAACTACTAGGCCATAAGGCTAGTAGAAATTTTCTGGAGGAGTGTGTTAAAATGTTAACAATTGGTCTGAGAGAATATGTAAATTGGCAACTGAATATTAATGGTGAAGAAGAGGATAAAATGCTCAATACTTGTGAAGAGAATGATATCATGGGTATGGAGTTTGAATATTTATTGTGGCAATTTAGCTTGTAAATTGCCAAATCTATTTTAAAGTCCCTATAATAATCGTGAAAAAGTCCTTAGTTTAGACTAAGGACTTTTTTATTATGTAATTATGTTAAAAAGTTGTGCTGTAAGTTTTGTAATTTGCAAAGAGTATTAACAATGGAGAAGATGATTACTCCAGCTAAGTTAGAAGTGATATTATCTTTATCAAATCTAGGTGCCACTTCACATATATCAAAGGTTATAACCCTATTTGACTTTAAAATATGTTTAAGTAGTTTTATAACTATTTCTGGGTTTAGACCTAAGGTTTGCGTAGAACTAACCCCTGGTGCAAAAGAGGCAGAAAATACATCTGAGCAAATAGTTACATATATATAATCTTGGTTTCTCATAAAGGTATTTAGCTCTCTTAAAAGTTGCCAACCATCACTATATAGGATGTCTTTCGCAAGGGTGTATTGAACACCTAGTTTTTTAGCGGTTTTAAATAGATCCACTGTATTGCTGTGCTGTTGTATCCCAATACAGAAATAGGAGAAATCCATGTTTTTATCATGACAAATATCAGAGATTTGTTTAAACATAGTTCCAGAACTTCCCTCGTTATTATATGGTCTAAGATCGAAGTGAGCATCAAAATTTATAATTCCGATTCGAGGTTTACAAGATATTTTATCCAGATGAGATAGAGCCCCATTATAGTTCCCAAAGGCTGTCTCATGTCCTCCTCCTAGAACTATAGGAAAAATATTCAGATCTAGTAACTTAGACACGCAGTCGCTTAAAAGCTTTTGCCCTTCAGCAAGAGAAATGTCCTCAACTATGATATCTCCGGCATCAAAAATTTTTACCGATTGATTAAAAGTACAAGGTAGATTTGAAAGCTCTTTTCTGATGGATATAGGACCATTCATGGCACCTATACGACCTTTATTTTTTTTTACACCTTCATGGCAACAAAAGCCTAAAAGTGCAAAATTTAGTCCATCAAGAGGCTCAAGATCATCTCTTCGAAGATCAAGAGGTGTTATCCATTGATGCCATCTAAAAGCATCAAAATTATCGTCACTGTCTATTCTTCCTTGCCATAAGTTTTCGTTCATAGGTTCATAGTTTTTAATAAACATAAAATCACCCCACAAGTAACTTCTTAGTAGTATTATACGTTTTCAGTATAAGTCAAAGGAGAGATATTATCAATGTTATATGTAAAATAGTAGTTATATTTTATTTGTTTTTGAATATACATATTTAAAGATAAAGAGATATGCAGTGAATTAAAAGGTATTGATAATAATTTTTAGTAATGAAATAAAATAATATTGACAATTGAACGTATGTTCGATATCATGTAAATATGAGAACAGATATGGGGGTTAAAGAATGGGAAACAAAGATTTATTCATTGAGTTAAAGTATAAGGCAGATGGGCAAGGACTTGAAGGTATAAATTTTTTAGAAGATGATAAAGAAATAGGTGGTCAGAAATACATGCTTTGTGGTGGAGTTTTAAATAAGAATGGAGGAAAACTTTTATTTAAAGCTAGAAATATACAAGAAGCTAATGAATTTACAAAAAGGAATCCTTTGACTTCGAAAATGGTGGCATGTAGTTGATAGATATTATAAAATAATATTGAAATTAAAGGCTATTTCAAAATGAAGATTTATTTAATCTTTATTTTGAAGTAGCTCTTTTTATTTACAATGAGGATATTTTTTTGCTAATTAATCTGTGATTAACATAAAAGATGAATTTATATTGTTTTAAATAGTATATTAAAGAAAATAAAAAAAGTAATTGTAATATAGTAATAAAACAGATAGAATAAAGGTGAATAATAAAGGCAAAAATAAAGATAAAATTCGGAAAGGTATAGTTTGTATGGAGAAAATTAAGCATAAATTTAATAGAAACCAAAGGGTTATTGGTATAACAAAAGTTTTAACAGAAAATCCTAATAAGGTTATAACTTTAAATTTATTTACAGAGAAATTCAATGCAGCAAAATCTACTATTAGTGAAGATATTGTTATAGTTAGAGAAGTAATAGAAGGTTTATCCATGGGAAAGATAGAAACAGTAGCAGGTGCTGCAGGTGGAATAAGATTTATAAATGAAAAATCAAATGAAGATAGAAAACAGTTTTTAGAAGATTTGTGTGAAGCACTAAGACAGCAATCTAGAGTTGTTCCGGGTAATTTTCTATATATAACAGATATAGCATATAATCCAAGTATTATTCAAAATTCAGCAATAATATTAGCTAGTAAATTTAAAGATATGAACGTGGATTATGTAGTTACAATAGAAACTAAAGGTATTCCATTAGGTTATGAGGTTGCAAAACAATTAGGAGTTCAGCTTGTTACAGTACGTCATGATACTAAGTATACAGAAGGTACTACAGTAAGCATAAATTATGCTTCTGGTTCAAGCAATAGACTTCAAACTATGACATTATCAACAAAGTCTATGAAGAGAAGTAGCAGATGTGTATTTGTAGATGACTTTATGAGAGGTGGAGGAACTGCAAAGGGAATTAAAGAGCTTTTAAGTGAATTTGATAGTGAATTATTAGGTAGTGGTTTTTTAATAGATAATGTAGAAGTTAAGGATAAGCTGGTAGATGATTATATTTCATTAGTAAATTTTTATGGTATTGGAGAAGATGGAATTGCGATTGTTAGTCCATCTAGTGAAAAAAACGAATAAGTTACAAAAAAATATGGAAAATGTTTCGACAAATAGAAGGATTTACAATGCATTAGTAGAATAATACATGAAAGCACATCTTGGAGGTGGAATTTCATGATAATTACAGACGTTAGAATTAGAAAAATTACCACAGAAGGAAAAATGAAAGCTATAGTATCTATAACTTTAGATAATGAATTCGTGGTTCATGACATCAAGATAATTGAGGGTCAAAGTGGTAATTTTATAGCTATGCCTAGTAGAAGAACTCCTGATGGAGAATTTAAGGATATAGCTCACCCAATTAATACAGAAACAAGAGAGAAAATTCAAAAATCTATACTTGACGAGTATGAAAAAGTAAAAAATGAAGAGCAAGTAGAAGATGAAATAGTCTAATTATAAAAAGGAGCGTAGCACTCCTTTTTATTTTGTGTATCGTTAATAGTATATCGTTAATATATATTTTCATGTAAAAAATATACTTTGGTTGAAAAAGTGTAACAGTTTCAATATAATAGTATAGAAGTAGTATATAAAAATAATAAATATGATAGATTAATATTGAAAATTTAATAAATATTAGTTTTAAATTATTATAGAATAATTTATCAGGAAAGACTAATTACATTTTAAATGAAGAGGTGTATGAATTGTATAAATGTGCTATAATCCTTGCTGCTGGCGAAGGTAAAAGAATGAAATCTAATACTCCTAAGGTTCTACACAAAGTTTGTGGAAAAGAAATGATAAACCATGTTATAGATAATATAAGAAAGTCCGGAGTAGAAGAAGTAAGTGTGGTTATTGGAAAAGGTGCTGATAAAGTTAGAAAAGGCACTGAAAGTAGAAATATTTTCTACTCAGTTCAAGAAGAACAATTAGGTACTGGGCATGCAGTAATGTGTGCAGAAGAATTTTTAAAAGGTAAAAAAGGTTCAGTATCTATATTTGTTGGAGATGGGCCTCTAATAACACAAGAAACAGTTACAAAGCTTACTAAATATCATGAAGAACAAAAATGTAGTGCTACAATATTGACATCTATAATGAGTGACCCTCTAAAGTATGGAAGAATAATTAGAAATTCTCAAGGAGAAGTAGAGAAAATTGTAGAGTTTAAGGATTGTAATGAAGAAGAAGTAAAAGTTAATGAAATTAACTCAGGGATGTATTGTTTTGATATAGACATATTATTAAATACCTTAGGTAAACTTAATAATAATAATAATCAAGGTGAGTACTATTTAACAGATGTAATAGAAATATTAAAAAATGAAGGTAAGAAAGTTGGAGCTATTGCTGTTGATGTAGAAGAAATTACAGCAGTAAATTCAAAGGTAGAGCTTTCTGTTGCTAATGATATAATGAGAAGTAGAATAAATAGAAACCATATGGATAATGGTGTTATAATTATGGACCCTAGAAGCACCTATATAGAATGTGATGTAATTATAGGTCAAGATACGGTTGTATATCCAGGGAATATCATAGAAGGAACTACGGTAGTTGGTGAAAATTGCGTATTATACTCAAATAACAGAATAACTAATAGTATAATTGGTGATGATGTAACTGTAGAAAATTCTGTAGTATTAAACAGTAAGATTGGAAATAATACTACAGTTGGACCTTTTGCGTATATAAGACCAGAAACAACTATAGGTGAAAATGCAAGGATAGGCGATTTTGTTGAAATTAAAAAATCATCAATAGGTGACGGAACTAAGGTATCTCACTTAACTTACATAGGAGATGCAGAAGTGGGAGAAAAATGTAATTTTGGGTGTGGAACTGTTGTAGTAAATTATGATGGAAAAGCAAAATATAAAACTACAATTGGAAACAATGTATTTATAGGATGTAATACTAACTTAGTATCACCAGTTGAGGTAGAAGATAATACTTATATTGCAGCTGGATCAACAATAACCGAGAAAATACCAGAGGGCTCCTTAGCTATAGCAAGAGCTAGGCAAATAAATAAAGAGAACTGGGTATATGATAAAAATAAAAACAAATAAAATTTTAGGAGGACTACATAAATGATAAGCCATGGAAGAAACATTAAAATCTTTGCAGGAAACTCATATCCAGAATTAGCTGCTGATATTGCAAACCGCTTAGGGCTTTCTGTTGGAGAAAGTCAAGTTACTACTTTTAGTGATGGTGAGATTGCGGTAAATATTGGAGAAACTGTTAGAGGACTGGACGTATTTGTTATACAGCCAACTAGTGCCCCAGTAAACAATAATTTAATGGAACTTTTAATTATGATTGATGCACTTAAGAGAGCATCAGCAGGAAGAATAACGGCGGTTATTCCTTACTATGGATATGCACGTCAAGACAGAAAGGCAAAGGCAAGAGATCCAATTACAGCAAAATTAGTTGCTGATTTAATTACAGCAGCAGGAGCAGATAGAGTTTTAACTATGGACTTACATGCAGCTCAAATACAAGGATATTTCAATATTCCAGTTGATAATTTAGTGGGTTCACCAATACTAAGTGATTACTTTATAGAAAAAGGATTTAAAGATTGTGATGATGTAGTTGTAGTTTCACCAGATCTTGGTAGTGTTACAAGAGCAAGAAAGTTTGCTGATAAACTAAACGCTCCAATAGCTATTATAGATAAGAGAAGACCAAAGGCTAATGTAGCTGAAGTTATGAATATAATCGGTGAAGTAAAAGGTAAAAAGGTTATACTAATAGATGATATGATAGACACAGCTGGAACTATTTGTAATGGTGCTAATGCTTTAGTTAAAATGGGTGCTACTGAAGTATATGCTTGTTGTTCACATGCTGTACTTTCTGGTCCAGCCATAGAAAGACTAGAAGCATCGGTGATAAAAGAGCTAGTTATGCTTGATAGTATTCATCTACCACAAGAAAAAATGCTTGATAAGATAAAAATATTATCTATAGCACCGTTATTTGCAGAAGCTATTAGAAGAATATATGAAGAAGTTTCTGTAAGCAAGCTTTTTGATGAATAATATTAAATATTATATGTATTCATAATAAGTTTGGACAGTAATTTGGTTTTATTTAGGGGAGGAAGTTTTTCTTCCCCTATTTTTAGTATAAAAAGGAATGTTTTCACCATAACTTTATAAATATTTTGTTAAAAATATTAATTTTAATGAGAAAATACTTGGACTTAAAGTTATTGTTATATAATATTATAAAAGATATTATGTAGAAATTATATTCGTAAATTAAATAAAATATCTTAAGTATTTAGGAGGGATATCAATGGAAGGTAATTTAGGAAAGATATTAGTTGTTGATGATGATAAAAATATATGTGAAGTAATAAAGATGTATTTGGAGAATTCAGGATACCATGTTAAGGTGGCCAATGACGGAAGAGAGGCTCAAGAAGCATTTACTAGTTATAAACCTGATTTAGTGCTTTTAGATGTTATGTTACCATACCTGGATGGCATAGATGTGCTAAAGTGGATAAGAAGGGATAATGAAACACCAGTTATAATGATAACTGCAAAAGGAGAAACTTTTGATAAAGTTTTAGGACTTGAGCTTGGAGCAGATGATTATATAGTAAAACCCTTTGAACCTAAGGAACTTATGGCTAGAGTTAAGGCTGTTCTAAGAAGATATACTGCAGAGGGTGATAGTAAAGAAACATTAACCTTTGATAATTTAGTTATAGATATAAATTCATATAATGTAACATACATGGGACAGGAAATTAAAATGCCACCTAAAGAGTTTGAATTATTACACTTCTTAGCAAGTAATAAAAACAGAGTATTTACAAGAGAACAACTGCTTTGTGAAGTGTGGGGATATGATTATCCAGGAGATTCAAGAACTGTAGATGTTCATGTGAAGAGATTAAGAGAAAAAGTATCAGGAGGAGATAATTGGCAGTTAGAAACTGTTTGGGGAGTTGGATATAAATTTGAGGTGAAATAGATGGTGAAAAATAGCTTATTTTCTAAAATGGTTGTTACTTACACCATTATAATTACAGTAAGTTTTACTATTTTAGCTGCATTTCTTTCCTTTTGGTTTCAAGATTATTTTATAAAGACGAGACAAAGTGATCTTACTAGACAGGCAGATATAATTGAAGGTATTGCAACAAAATATTTAACTGGGGCATCATCATATGAAGAATTAACTACAAATATAAAGTTTATATCAACATATATAAATGATGATATAGTTCTCGTAGATAGTAATGGATATGTTTATTCAGTTACTAACATTAAATATACTCCACTCATAGGGAAACAGATTTTTCATGATGATTTGGAAAATATAAACAATAGTGATTATATAGATGCTTTTAATGAGTATGGAGTTTATATGGATGAGAAAGTATACGTTATGATGAAAGTTGTAAAAGATGCTAAAGGGCAATCTATGGGAGCCACTTTATTTAGTGTATCAACAGATATTTTAGATAAATCACTTTCTAATGTTTATCAAATTATTTGGTTATCTGCAGTTTTCGCTGTAATTGCTTCTTGTATCGTAATTTATTATTTTTCTCAAAAGATGATAGTTAATCCGTTATCAGAAATGAGTGGGGTTGCAAGAAAAATAGCTCAAGGAGATGTAGATAAAAGAGTTGAAATTCATTCTGATGATGAAATGGAGGAGTTTGCAAATGCATTTAATGTGATGGCAGACTCGCTACAAAAGGTAGAACAAAATAGAAAAGAGTTTATTTCAAATGTTTCTCATGAGTTAAGATCTCCAATGACATCTATAAAAGGATTTATAGGTGGAATTTTAGATGGAGTAGTTCCTGATGAAAAGCATAAGTATTATCTAAATATAGCCTATGAAGAAATACAAAGATTAACAAGACTTATTAATGATTTACTTGATTTATCAGCAGTGGAATCGGGTACTTATAAGCTGGAGAAGGTACCTGTGGACATTAATGAAATAGTGAGAATATGCATATTGAGAAATGAAAATAGAATAAGAAATAAAAATTTGGATGTACAGGTATTTTTTGAAGGAAGTGAACTCTGGGTACTTACAGATGGAGATAAAATAACACAAGTTATAACTAATCTTTTAGATAATGCTATTAAATATGGAAAAGAAGATGGATTGATACAAATATCCTGTAGAAAAAAAGGTAAGAAGGCTAATATATCAATTTTTAATGAGGGATCTAATATAGATGAAGAAGATATTAAACATATCTGGGAAAGATTCTATAAAGTTGATAAATCAAGAACACAAAAAGTGAGTACAGGATTAGGGCTCTCTATAGTTAAAAAGATTGTTAGCTTACATGATGAAGAAATATGGGCGTGTAATAAAGAAAATGGAGTTGAATTTATATTTACTTTACAATTAGCAAAGAAGAGTATGTAATAATCTTAAGGAGCTAAGAGGAAGGAGGCTATTATGAGCAATTTTAATGATGATTATAAGGATGTTAAAGCAAAAATAACCTTTAACAAAATTAAGAAAAGACGTAAAGGTAAAATTGTTGCAATTACTATATTTTGCTTATTTGTAGCCTCCTTAGGTGGGGCTGTTACAGCTTTAGTGGTAAACACTGAAAACGAAAATTATTATGTTCAAGGTAATAATAAAGACGAAGAAGTTAATACCACTAATTCAAAGCTTCAATCAGCTGCTCACAAAGCAGCCCAATCTGTTGTTTCAGTTATTAAGGTTATTGCAGATGATAAGTGTATAAAAGAAACTAATGTAGGAGTAGGCGTTGTCATAGAAAATGGACAATATGTTATAACTAGCTATTTAGGTATTGAGGATGCAACCAGTGTTAAAGTGAAGTTACACAATGACATTGTATATAATGCATCTATAATAGGATTTGATAGTATTTATGATATTGCTATGATTAAAATAAATGGAGATGCATTACAACCTATGACTATAGCTAAGAATTCTACTAAGATTGAAAAGGGAGATAGAGTTATTAGTGTAGGAAATCCTCTGGGTAAATCTTTTAATGAAAATATAGAGGTAAGTACGGTGTTAAATACTAGAGAAAATATAGTATTTAAAAATAGAGAAACTAAAGTAGCTGAGTCTTTAAGAATGATAAAGACTTCAGTTATTCCTAAGTTTATCAATACTGGAGCAGCTTTATGTAATTTGGATGGAGAACTTATAGGAGTAAATAATACTACTATGACATATCACAATGAATTTTTAAAAAATAGTTTTTATATTTCCGCAGAGGATCTAGAGCCTATTACCTATGGAATTTTAGATAAGCAAGATTCTCTTATTAACCATATGGGAGTTTATGGGGAAGAGGCTATTTCCCAAAGTGAAAATGGTATTGATGGAGTATATGCAAAGGAAGTTACAAGAAATGGTTTAGCTTATGAAGCTGGAATTAGGCCAACAGATATAATTGTTGAAGTGAATGGTATGAAAGTTAATACTGTCAGTGACATAAATTCTATAATGAGTAAATTTAAAAGTGGAGAGACAATAAAATATAAAGTATTCAAAAATGGTGATTATGTTGACTTTAAAATAAAGATTTCAGAGTAATATATAAAAAGTAGCATTTAGGGATGCTACTTTTATTTTATTTTAGGTAAAACTTCTAGTATAATAGTCAAAGAAGATTATTTTTATGTTAAGAGATATTATGTTATAGAATATATTGGAGGTAATTATGTATTTAGTTGTGGGATTAGGAAATCCGGGAGATAGATATGATAAAACAAGACATAATGTAGGGTTTGATGTAGTTGATATGTGTGAAAAAAAGTATAACTTTAGTATAAATAGGACAAAATTTAAAGGAGTATACGGTGAGAGTAGTATAGCCAATGAAAAGGTTATATTTTTAAAACCTCAAACTTATATGAATTTAAGTGGAGAAAGCGTTAGAAGTATAATAGACTTTTATAAAATACCAGTAGAAAATATTATAGTTATATACGATGATATTAGTCTAGAAGTTGGAAGACTTAGAATAAAGGGAAAAGGAAGTGCAGGCGGTCACAATGGTATTAAGAATATAATTTCTCATTTAGGTACTGATAGTTTTTCAAGGATTAAAGTTGGAATTGGAGAGCCAGCCTATGATTTAGTTGAGTTTGTTACAGGAAGATTCTCTAATGAAGATAGAGAGATTATTGAAAAATCTTTTGAGGCAGCAGTGGATGCAGTATCAGTGATCATAAATGAAGGAATTAATCAAGCAATGAATAAATTTAATTCTTTTAATGCAGGAAAGTAGTAAATAGTTTAAGAGGTGATATTTTGAGACTAAAAGGAGTAATGACACCTTTAAAGTTAAGTAGTGAATATAGAGATATAAAGAGATATATAAATGAGGAAAAGTATCCATTAGGCATACATGGTCTTTCGGAATCTGGTAAGAGCTACTTGCTATATGGTGTTTATGAAGATATAGAAAAAAGTATGCTAGTGCTAACTCATAATGACATGGAAGCTAAAAACATATATGAAGATCTTAGCTTTTATTGTAATGATGTATATTATTTTCCTACGAGTGAGGTAACTTTTTACAATGTAGAAGCTGTATCAGGGGACTTGAGATGGGAGAGGCTGAAAGTATTAAATAAGATTCTTCATGAGGGAAAATGTATTGTTGTAACTTCTATCGAGGCTTTAGCAGCATCCTATGCTCCTGTAGAGCTATTCAAGAAATTTTCATTTGAAATTTCTTTAGAAAGTACCATAGACATAAGAGCGTTGAGCGAAAAACTTGTACAATGTGGTTACGAAAGGTGTAGTGTTGTAGAAAACATAGGTCAATTTTCAGTTAGAGGGGGGATTATAGATGTTTATCCTCCTATTAGTAGCATGCCATTTAGGATTGAGCTTTTTGATGATGAAGTTGATTCCATAAGAACTTTTAATAAAGACAATCAAAGAAGTATAGATAAAGTAGATAAAGTAGAAATATTTCCAGCTAAAGAGATAATTCTTACAGAAGGGGTTATAAATCTTGCAAAAGAAGAAATTAGAAAGGAATTAGATGGAGCTATATCAAGATTTAATAAATCTAAAGATAAGGATGCTTTAGAAAGAATAAATTCTACGGTTAAGACAAATTTGGAGAGTCTTGAAGAAACTTGGACCTTTGAAACTATTGATAGCTATATTCCTTATTTTTATAAAAATAAAACTACATTTTTAGACTACTTTAAGGATAGTTTAGTTGTAGTGGATGATGTAAATAGGGCTATGGGTAAGTTGGATAGTGTATACTTTGAATTTGAAGAGAATTATGAAAATTTTCTAAGTAGAGGTAACATTTTACCGAAACAAGGAGAACTACTAATACCTAAAGAAATGATTGGAGAAATTTTAGAAGTGAGTAAAA
This sequence comes from Clostridium sp. UBA3061, assembly GCF_002367465.1. Classification (NCBI taxonomy): domain Bacteria; kingdom Bacillati; phylum Bacillota; class Clostridia; order Eubacteriales; family Clostridiaceae; genus Clostridium; species Clostridium sp. UBA3061. The sequence goes on from NZ_DFCF01000008.1 coordinate 179,961, forward strand.
CTATAACTTTACAGAGTTTAGGAACTGCTTCTAATGCATTAAAACCAAGAAATTTAATAGCATTTTCTCAGATTACAATTCATGATTATCATGGACAGTTAGACATGCTTATTGAAGATATAATAGAGAAAAAGAAAAAAGGATATAGAACTTTAATTTTATCTGGTACAAGAACAAGGGGAGAAAGATTAATTGACACTTTAAGAGATAGAGGGATAGAAGCTACTTATAAAGACCTAGTTTCTAGCATTCAGCAAGGGGAAGTAGTGGTGACCTTTGGAAGTTCTATTAAAGGATTTGAGTATCCTGATTTAAAGGTATGTGTTATATCAGACTCCGAAGTTTTCGGTCAATCTAAGAGGAAAGCCACAAGAAGAACTACTAAAAAAGGTGCAGGAAAAATAAAAAGCTTTACTGATTTAAAGCTTGGTGATTATGTGGTACATGTGAACCATGGAGTTGGTGTATATAAGGGTATTAATCAATTAGATGTACAGGGAAATAAAAAAGATTATTTGGTTTTAGAATATAATTCAGGAGATACTTTATATGTCCCTGTAGAGCAATTAGATTTAGTACAAAAATATATTGGCAGTGAAGGCAAATCACCCAAAATAAATAAATTAGGTGGAAGTGAATGGGCAAAGGCTAGAAGTAAAGTAAAAAAATCTGTTGAAGATATTGCTGAAGATTTGGTTAAGCTTTATGCTATCAGAAATACTTTAAAGGGGCATAAATATGCCAAGGACACCCCTTGGCAAAGTCAGTTTGAAGGAGAATTTCCATATGAGGAAACCCCGGATCAGTTAACTGCAATTGAAGATATTAAAAAAGATATGGAAAGCGATAAACCTATGGATAGGCTTCTTTGTGGGGATGTTGGATATGGGAAAACCGAGGTTGCGCTTAGAGCTGCCTTTAAGTGTGTTATGGATGGAAAACAGGTAGCTATATTAGTACCTACTACAATACTAGCAGAGCAACACTATAAAAATATGTTAAAAAGGTTTTCAGATTTTCCTATTAAAATAGGAATGATTAGCAGATTTAGAACTGCGTCTCAAGTTAAAGAAACTTTAAATGCTCTAAGAGAAGGAAATTTAGATATTATAGTAGGTACTCATAAGTTGCTTCAAAAGAGTGTGGTATTTAAGGATCTAGGTTTATTAATTGTAGACGAAGAGCAAAGATTTGGGGTTAGTCACAAGGAGAAGATTAAGGAAATAAAGAAAAACATAGATGTATTAACTTTAAGTGCTACTCCTATTCCTAGAACCCTACACATGTCTTTAACAGGAGTGAGGGATATAAGTATAATAGAAACTCCTCCTGAAGAAAGATATCCTATTCAAACTTACGTTGTAGAATTTAATGATCAACTTATAAGAGATGCAATAATTAGGGAAATGAATAGGGGAGGACAAGTATTTTTTGTATATAATAGGGTTGAAACTATAAGTGATATGGCAACATATTTGCAAAAGTTGGTCCCAGAAGCTAGAGTTGCTATAGGTCATGGTCAGATGACCGAAAGAGAATTGGAAAAGGTAATTATAGATTTTGTAGATAAAAAATACGATATACTTTTAAGTACAACTATAGTAGAGACTGGTATAGACATTCAGAATGCAAATACTATGATAATAGCAAATGCAGATAAGATGGGATTATCTCAACTATATCAATTAAGGGGAAGAGTAGGGAGAACCAATAGAATAGCATATGCTTACTTTACTTATACTAAGGATAAGGTTTTAACAGAGGTTGCAGAAAAAAGATTAAAGGCAATAAAAGACTTTACAGAATTAGGCTCAGGATTAAAGATAGCTATGAGAGATTTAGAAATAAGAGGTGCAGGGAATATAATGGGAGCAGCTCAATGTGGTCATATGTCTGCTGTTGGATATGACTTATATTGCAGAATGCTTGAAGATGCAGTAAGCATTGTAAAAGGTGAAGTAGATAAGGAACCTATTGAAACTACAGTAGATATGAAAATTGATGCATATATTCCTAGTAACTATATACAGGATGAAACTCAAAAAATTCAAGTATATAAAAAGATTGCATCTATTGAATCCTATGAGCATATGTTAGAGGTTATTGAGGAGATTGAAGATAGATACTCTAATATTCCAGAAAGTGTTTATAATTTAATGAATATAGCTTATTTAAAGGCAATTGCTAGAGAAATTGGGGTTTTAGAGATAAAGGATACTGGAATTCAAGTACAGATAACCTTTAAAGACAAGTCATACTTAACTTCTGAAATGGTAAAATATATACTAGACAATTATAAGAGACAAATCACATTTAAAATGGGAGATGTTCCAGTTCTAGTGTATAAGAGTAAGGATATTAATAAAAAGGAGCTATTAGATATACTTATAAATATTATTAAGGATTTATCAACAATGAGTAAATAGATTTAGCTACTATTTATTTAATAGTATTTTTATGGTAAAATTGAATAGCAATAATAACTAAAAAAACCGAATGGAGGATAATAAATTGATAAAATTAAAGAAGATTTTAGCTGGTCTAATGGCGTCTACACTAATGCTTTCAGCAGTGGGGTGTGGAATGATAGAAAAAACAGAGGCAGGTATTAATAAGACAGTAGTTGCTAAGGTTTATAAAGAAAAGATAACCTTAGGAGAAGTGGACAGTAGGTTAAGTACGGTTTATGAGCAAGTAAAGGCTCAGTACGGAGAAAATTATAAAGAAAATTCAGAGGCTATGGAATATATAAAGAAGCAAAGATTAAGTATACTAGATACTATGGTTAACGATATTGTCATAAAAAATAATGGTGAAAAGCTTGGAGTAGTGCCTTCTGATGAAGAAGTTCAGACTAAGGCTAAAGAGAAACTTGATGAGATAAAGAAATCCTTTAAAACTGATGAAGAGTATAAAAGTGCTCTTAAAACAGCTGGAGTTACAGAAGAGAGCTTCTTAGAAGAATTAAAACCAGCAGTAATATCTAATGCTGTATATGAAGAGGTAGTTAAAGATGTTACTGTTACAGATGATGAAATAAAGACTTATTATGATAGTAATCCAAATTCATATACTGAAAGTCCTAATAAAGTTAGGCCAGCACACATACTAGTTAAGACAGAAGAAGAAGCTAAAGACGTAATTGCAAGATTAGATAAAGGTGAAGATTTTGCTAAGCTTGCTACTGAAAAAGGTACAGATGCTACAAAGGACAAAGGTGGAGACTTAGATTGGATTGAATATACTAGCAATCAGTATGATAAAACTTTCTTAATGGCAGCTATAAGTCTTAAGAAAGGGGAATATACTAAGGCTCCTATATCAACTCAATTTGGATTTCATGTTATAAAGTGCTTAGATAAAGAAGAGTATCCTGTTAAGCCTTTAGAAGATGTTAAAGGAGCGATTAAGGATGTTCTATTAGAACAAAATAAATATAATGTGTGGGTAGAAAAAGTAACTGCTTGGCAAGAAGAAGCTAAAATAAAATTATATGAAGATAAACTAAGTTAATAATTGGTAGAAAGAGATTGATGTCATATTTGGCATTAATCTTTTTTTATTTTTTATTAATGAAAAAATTTCTAGGATGTATAAAATTTGAGTTAAGAAGGATAATAATAGCATTAATACTATTTACATAAATAAGGAGGATATTTAATGAAAGCTACAGGAATAGTAAGAAGAATAGATGACTTAGGTCGTGTTGTAATACCAAAAGAAATTAGAAGGACATTAAGAATTAGAGAAGGAGATCCGCTGGAAATATTTACAGATAGAGAAGGGGGAGTTATATTAAAAAAATATTCACCAATAGAAGAATTGAGTGAGTTTTCTAAGGAATATAGTGAAGCGCTACATCAAACTATTGGTAATATAGTGATAATTTGTGATAAAGACTCAATCATATCTGTAAGTGGTGGGACAAAGAAAGATTATTTAGATAAAAAGATTAGTAATGAAGTAGATAAAATTATGGAAATGCGTAAGGCTACTCTTCTAGATAAAAACTCTCAGGGACTAATACCTATATGTGATGGAGAGACAGCAGATGAATATACAACACAAGTTGTAGCACCAATAATTGCAGAGGGAGATACTGTAGGTACAGTAATTATAGTTTCAAAAGAAAATGTAAAGTTTGGAGAACTAGAGTTAAAGCTTGCGGAAACAGCAGCTTCATTCTTAGGAAAACAAATGGAACAGTAAATGTTAAAAAGCATAAATATCTATAAGATAAAATTAAATAAAGAGTATAATATGTAATTATTGCCATAGGATTGATATTAATCACATCTTATGGCAGATTTTTTATTGTTAAAGAAGTTAAAGTTAATTGATATTAGGTATATATTATATGCATTAAGTAATAAAATGTTTCTCATCAAAATACTTATTAACTATACAAAGTATTTTAGGAGGAAGTATGAAAAAACAATCGCTTTTAAAAGGAACTATGATTTTAGGAATAGCTACTATTTTTGCACGATTTTTAGGTTTGTTTTTTAGAATACCAATACAAGGATTAATTGGTGACCAAGGGATGGGATATTATCAGATGTCATACCCTATATATATGACTTTTGTAGCAATAGCATCAGGAGTACCTATTGCTATGTCAAAATTAATATCAGAGTATAATGCACGCAACGATACCAATGCTGTTAAACAGGTACTTAAGGATACTCTTAAAATAATGATTCCACTTGGGATAATAATATCATTTTTAATGTTGTACTTTGGAGATAATATTATAAATATCTTAAGGTGGGATAATAAGTCATATCAATCCTTTATGATTATATCTTCAGCACCTATATTTGTATGTATTATGTGTACATTTAAAGGATATTTCCAGGGACTTCAGAATATGAATAATACTGCAATATCTCAAATTATAGAACAGATAGGTAGGGTAGTTTTTGGCGTTATATGTGCATATTTATTACTTCCTAAAGGAATTGAATATGCAGCAGCAGGAGCCGCATTTGGAACGGTAGCTGGAGGATTGCTGGGAAGCATTTACTTGGTAATAAAATATTTATTTGTTAGATCAAAGTCTTATAAATTAAAAGTGAAAAGGAGTAATAAAATACTATCAAACTTAGTACAAGCAGCATTTCCTATATCCGTAGGAGCTGCAGTTGGAACTATTATGGCTTTAATTGATTCTATAATAGTACCTCAAAGACTCTTGTTAGCAGGTTATACTATTCAAGAAAGTGCCATATTATATGGTCAATTTACAGGTAAGGCTATGACTCTTCAAAATATCCCACTGGCACTTTCTATTGCTCTATGTTCAGCTTTAGTACCTATAATATCAGAGGTATATTCTATGCATAATCAAAATGAATTATACAGAAGGGTAAACATGGTATTTAAGTTATCTTTTGTTATAGGTATTCCAAGTGCATTAGGGTTATTTTATCTTTCAAAACCTATTATGGGATTAGTGTTTATGGGGGATGTAGCAGGGCATGAAATACTTAAATTATTATCTTTATCAATACCATTAATTATAATAACACAGACTACTACATCGCTTTTACAAAGTTGTGGTAGATATATGAAACCGGTATATTATCTTGCTATAGGGTGTCTATTTAAGGTAGTCATTACCTATGTTTTAGTAAGTAACTCTAGATTTAATATATATGGTGCAATAATTGGAAGTATAGTTGGATATGCAGTAACTAGCATTTTAAACTTGAAAGAGGTTAAAAAATTGCTCAAAGTAAAGATAAACCTATATGAAGTAGTTATAAAACCTTTATTTGTGTCATTAATTATGATAATATCTGTTGTTTTTATATATAATAATGTCTATAATTATACACAGAGTAATGGAATATCTTGCTTAATAGCTATTTTCCTTGGTGTAGTAATATTTGGAATACTATCGATTGTATTTAAAATATTTACCATTGAAGATATAAAGGGAAAGCTCATTAAAAACTAAAAGAGGAGTAGATTCAAATGATTACAGTGGTTGGTTTAGGACCTGGTTCTAAAGATGCTTTAACCATAGGTGTACTAGAAATTTTGAAAAGTAATAAAAATATATACTTTAGAACAGAAAAACATCCTAATGTTAAATACTTAGAATCTATGGGTGTAAAGTTTAATACCTATGATAATTTTTATGAAGAATATAATAATTTTGATCATATATACAAGGCAATTGCAGAGGATCTTATAAAAATTTATCAGCAAGAAGGAGACTTAGTATATGCAGTTCCAGGTCATCCCTTAGTTGCAGAAAAATCTGTAACTATATTATTAGAACTCTGCAAGGAGAATGGAATAGAAGCTAGATTAATGCCATCAGTAAGCTTTGTAGATGCAGTTATAGAGAGCTTAAGGATTGATCCAATAGAAGGGGTAAAAATAATAGATGCCTTTGATATAAGGGAACAGGTTATGGATAAGAGATTAGGAGTAATAATAACCCAGGTGTATAACAAATTTATTGCTTCTGAAGTGAAGTTAGCTCTATGTGAATATTATAGTGATGATAGTGATATATACTTTGTAAGAGCAGCAGGCATACAAGGAGAAGAAAGTATAAGAAAAATTAAACTATATGATTTAGATAGACAAGAGGATATTGATTACTTAACTTCCATATATATTCCTAAAGATCTTAAAGGTCCTAAAGATTTTAAGGATTTAATTAATGTGATGTCTACTCTTAGGAGTGAAAATGGATGTATGTGGGACTTAGAACAAACTCATGAATCTTTAAAAAGAGGTTTAGTTGAGGAATGTTATGAAGTTATTGAAGCTATAGACGAAATGGACGATAATAAACTTATTGAGGAGTTAGGAGATGTACTTTTTCAAGTAATATTCCACGCTCAAATTGGTAAGGAGGAGGGTTATTTCAACATAAATGATGTAGTAGCAGCTATAACTGAAAAAATGATACGTAGGCATCCACATATATTTTCAGATGTAAGAGTTAAAAATACAGATGAAATATTGGAGAATTGGGATGAAATTAAAGTTAAAGAAAAGAAATTTACTAGCTATACCGATGAATTAAAGCATGTTCCACGTTGTATGCCCGGACTTATTAGAGCAGAAAAGGTTCAAAAAAAGGCTGGTAAGGTAGGGTTTGACTGGGATGACGTAGAACTAGCTATGGAGAAAGTTATAGAAGAATTACAAGAGATAAAAGATGTATATAAAAATTCAGATGTGTCAAAAATACAGGAAGAGGTAGGAGATTTAATCTTTGCCACAGTAAATATTGCAAGACTTCTTGACATTGACCCAGAATTTGCAGTAAATTATACTATAGATAAATTTATAAAACGCTTCCAATTTATTGAGGAATCTGGCATTAAAAAGGGTATTGACATGAAAGAAATGACATTAGAAGAAATGGAAACCCTTTGGAGTGAATCTAAAAAGTATAATTTATCAACAAAAAGATAAATTTTTTTCAAAAAAAAGAAGGATTCTAGGTAACTTGTAAGAATATTGTAAGTATTATTTTATGTAATTAAAATATAAATTACGTAAAATTAACATTAAGGAGGTACTATTGTGAACAAATCAGAATTAATAGCAAAAATGGCTGAAAAGTCAGGACTAACAAAAAAAGATAACGAGGCGGTATTAAAAGCATTTATAGAGAGTGTTGAAGAGGCTCTTGAAGGTGGAGAGAAAGTTCAACTAGTTGGATTTGGTACTTTTGAAACTAGAGAAAGAGCTGCTAGAGTAGGAAGAAATCCAAGAACAAAAGAAGAAATACAAATACCAGCATCTAAAGTTCCTGTTTTCAAAGTTGGAAAAGAATTTAAAGACATAGTAAATAAATAATTACTTGAAAAAGCCTAGAAATGTTCTGGGTTTTTTCTTCTATTCAAAGGGATACAGGATAAAGTATAATTTCATTAAAATTTTTATATAGTTTAAGGAGGCAACTATGAGATTAGATAAATATTTAAAGGTTTCTAGAATAATTAAAAGAAGAACTGTTGCTAAAGATGTATGTGAAAATGGTAGAGTATCCATAAATGGAAAAGTAGCAAAACCAAGTACTACTATAAAAGAAGATGATATAATAGAAATTCAATTTGCTAATCAATTATTAAAAGCGAGAATTATAAATATTGCTAATCATGTTAATAAAGAAGAGGCTAAGAATATGTATGAAATAATCAGTGGGGAAGAGGATAAGGAATAAATAGAAGCATAAAATATTTTTTAATGAATATATCTTTATAGAAAGCTAATATATTTTTAGGTTTAAGGGGGATATTATGGAACCAAATAAAGATATGTCATTAGAAAATAAAAAGAGTTTTATTGCGTTAGAAAATAGAAAAAAGATGACTTTAGATGGAGTTTTAGAAATATTAAGCTTCAATGATGAACAGATACTTATAATAACTGTGTTGGGAGATATGGATATCAGAGGTGAAGAGTTAAAGATGACCAAGCTAGATGTTCAAAATGGAGATGTGGTAATAACGGGGAAAATATCTTATGTAGTATATACAAGTGAAGAAAAGAGACCAAAGAAGCGAAATAGCATTGTTTCTAAAATATTTAGGTGATTGAGTTATGATATTTGATATGGGTAGGCAAATAGCATTGTTTATATTCTCCTTACTTAGTGGAATGCTAGTTGGTATTTTCTTTGATGTATATAGAGTAATAAGAGGTTTTGAAGAGCCAGGAACCATCATAACAGCAATACAGGATATGCTATTCTGGATATTAACTGGCATTATAGTATTTATTTTTATGATGTATACAAACTATGCTTACATGAGCTTTAATGTGTTTGTATATAATTTAATTGGATTATTTATATACTTTAAACTATTTAGTAATATATTTATATTAGCATACGGAAGCATATTAAATGCCATATTAACATTTTTTAGAGTAATATTTTATTATATATTCTATCCTATAAGAATTATTTTCAGCAAAATAACAAAAAAAATATAAAATTTATAATATTAAGGGTTGAAGAAAATAAAAATTCAAATTACAATATAGCTATAGGTTAATTTGACTACTTGAAAATAAAACCTATGACATGTTACTATTTGTAATAAGGAAGGAAAATCGATATGAAGAAATTCAGCATAAAAAAGATAGGTCTTTTACTTATAGCTCTTTACGTAGGCTTTACATTTATAAATCAACAAATAATAATGTTTAGACAACATAAAGATATTGATAACTATACTTCGGAGTTACAAGCAGCACAAGAAAAGAATCAAAAGTTACAGGATGAGATTAAACTATCACAAGATAGTCGGTATATAGAAAAACTTGCAAGGGAAAAGCTTGGGTTAATTAAAGAAGGAGAATCTCCTGTAATAGACAGTAAATAAAGTGAAAATTACTATGACTAATTATTATTAGTTATAGTATATATAAATTTAAATTATAAATTTAAGGAGGGTCTTTTCAATATGACCTTAAAGGCTGGAAGCATTATAGAAGGTAAAGTAGTTAATATCACAAACTTTGGTGCATTTGTTGAAGTGGAAGGGAAAACAGGCTTAGTTCATATATCGGAAGTATCTGATGTATTTGTTAAGAATGTACATGATCATTTAAAAGAAAATGATGTGGTTAAAGTTAAAGTCATTTCTGTAGATGATAATGGTAAGATGAGCTTATCCATAAAGCAAGCTGGTACACCAAAAAAATCTTTTAAACCCGTAGATATAGATTGGGAAAAGGAAAAATCTAAAACTACAAGTTCAGGAAGTTTTGAAGACAGGATGTCAAAATTCTTAAAAGATAGTGAAGAAAGATTTCAAGATCTTAAAAAACACCAAGATGGTGGAAAAGGTAGAGGATATAGCAGAAAAGGATATAATTAAGCTTTATACCGAAAGGATTAAAGAGTGCTTTTTAAGCACTCTTATTTATTTTAATGTCAGTTAAATTAAACCCTAGCTTTTTTAACATTTAGTTATAATAAGTGAAGAAGAAATAAATAAAAAATATAAAAAACTATATAAATACTGTTGACATAGTTAATAATATACCATATAATAAATATTGTCGCTGAAAGGTGATGACACAAATGCTGGAGTGGCGGAACTGGCAGACGCACAGGACTTAAAATCCTGCGGTGGTTAAACACCGTACCGGTTCGATTCCGG
>NZ_DFCF01000008.1:190150-212075 GCF_002367465.1 Clostridium sp. UBA3061
TCCGGTCTTCAGCACCAAATGACGCGGGGTGGAGCAGTTGGCAGCTCGTCGGGCTCATAACCCGAAGGTCGTAGGTTCAAGTCCTGCCCCCGCAACCATAAAAGTGGATTGAATATATATTCAATCCACTTTTTTCTTTTAAATAAGATTATTTAATTTATAATAAAGTTTAATGAATTGAATTTATAAATAGATTTCAAAAATGAATATAAATATAAGTATATTAATTAATTATATTTATATGAAAAATATTTTCCCCATGAAACCTTTTATAATTATTATTCATGACATAAAAATATAATATACGAAGATAAGAAAATTAAGAGGTATAAATTTACTAAAGTCATACTATAAGCGGAATAACTTAATAATTTAGAAGCATAAACTAAAAATGAAAACAGAGGTAAAATGGAGTTTATTGTAATAAATTTCCTTATGCGAGCCTCCATTAAATTACATTTATTTCCAATGGGTATTGATATAATTAACCTGTAAAAAAAATACAGGTGGGTGAAATTATTATGCAATATGGAGAAAATATTAGGACGTATAAAAGAGTAAAGAGCAGTATGGTTATTAGTAATGATAGGGATGGTGACGGAGCAAAAATAGTAGCGAAGAGTATTGTGTTTTTCTGTGTTGCTATATTAGTTAGTAGAGTAATAATGATAAACAAATCTGCACCTTTTGGGATTGCATTTTTACTTACAATACTATTCTTAGAGGATAACAAATTATCTTTATTTGTTGGACTGGGATCTATATTGGGCTACATAACTACAATAGGTGTAGTAGAGAATTCCTTAATGTATATAACTATAGTTCCAACTTTGGTTATAATATGTTTAATTTTAAATAGTTTTATAAAAAGGAATATTAAAAAGTTTGTTATTATAGGAGCAACTTTAATAATGATTTTTGCATATACTATGTTAGTGAATCAGTATACACTACTGTTGGCACTTGGAAATACTGCATTAGAAGGAGTAAGCATAATACCTGTTTACTTAATACTGGAGTATAGTATTAATAGTTTTAAAAACATAAGAACAAAGCATTTATTTTCAAATGAAGAAATAGTTTCTATGAGTATATTAATAGCTTTAATAATTGCAGGTACTTGGGGTATTGAAGTTTTCAATATATCAATTTTAAGTGTATTAAGCATTGCCGTTGTATCTATTATAGGTTATGTTTGTGGTACAAGCATAGGTGCTACAGCAGGAATTGCGATGGGTGTAATTGTGGGAATGTCTAGTCAGAATATTTTTGGTTATGCAACAGTATTGGGAGTATGCGCCTTGACTTCAGGGATATTTAGAGAAGGTGGAAAGTTGATTTCGTCTTTAGCATCATTTATCGTATTTTGCATAATGAAGATTTATATAGCTACTTATATACCTGAAGGAATTTCACAATTTATATTGGCAGAAGGGATTTTATCTACAGCGTTATTTATAGTTATACCTAATTGTATATATGAAACTATATCTGGGGAGTTAGATGTAGAGAAAAAAAGCAAAAGATACGAAGAAGGATATGCTAATAAAGTAAAAGGAATTTTCACAGATAGGTTAGATAAATTTTCTGAAGTGCTTCTAAATATGGCTGGTACGTTGAATAATTTAGCTGATAATGATAAGTTAGATATGAGTACTAAAAGTAGTGGGCTTATAGAGAATTTAGCTAATAGAGTATGTAATAGCTGTGATACATGTGGAATATGTTGGGGAAGAGAAATGATAAATACCTATAAGGCTTTTGGAGAACTTTTAGAAAGTGCTCAGAATAAAACTAACATTTTTCCACAGTTATTAGAAAAGAAATGTATAAGGAAGGCTTCGCTAATAAGAAATACAGAAGATATAATAAATAAATTTATTATAAGTGAAATGTGGAGAAGTAGATTAGCGGAGGGCAGAGAGTTAATTGCAAATCAATTCAATAACATGGCTAAGTCTGTAGATGAGATTATGGAAGAGTTTTCAGCAGACTTTAATGAAGATAAAGATTCAGAAAAAAAGATTATGAGAATTCTTGAAAAGTACGATATAGAAGCTGATGATGTATTTGCAATAAAAGACAAGAATGAAAGATTGAATATACAGATAACCTGTAATTCTTGCAATGGAAGAAATTTATGTATAAAAAAAATACTACCTTTAATTAATGACTGTGTAGATTATAAAATGAAATTAAAAGCCGACGGTTGTAAGATTAATCCTATTACTAATAAGTGTACAGCTATGTTTGAAGAAGTACCTAAGTTTGGAGTAACTACTAGCGTATCTAGGGCATGCAAAGATGGACAAACTATCTTTGGAGATAATTTTAACTTTGGAGAAGGATATGATGGTAGTTACATGATGGTTATTAGTGATGGAATGGGCTCAGGTCCACAGGCAGGAAGAGAAAGTAAGGCTGTAGTTGAATTAATTGAGAAATTTACAAGTGCGGGCTTTAGCAGAACTACAGCTATAAATACAGTTAATTCTATAATGAGCCTTAAATTTTCAGAGGATGAAAAATTCTCTACAGTAGACTTAAGTGCAATTGACTTGTATAGTGGAGAAGTAGATTTTATGAAGGTGGGAGCAGTAGCTAGTATTGTAAAGAGTGGTGATACCATAGATATTATTAAATCTAGAAGTTTACCTATTGGAATACTAGATGAAGCAGATATAGAAATTCATAGTAAGAAAGTAAAAAATGGTGATTTGATTGTTATGTTAACAGATGGAGTTACAGACTGTGATGAAGAATCTAGTGGAAAGATAGATTGGATATTGGATTATTTATGTAGAAATGATAATGTGAGTCCAGAGGAACTATCTAAGGGTATAATTAATGAAGCGAAGAGAATAGGAAAAAATAAGGTTAAGGATGATATGACAGTTATGGTTTCTAGAGTTCACACAGCTTAATTTGGATTAAGTAAATTGGAAAGTTAATTATAGCTAATTTATAATGGTTATAATAAAAAAGTGAAGAGGTGTGTAAACATTTCTTCATTTTTTTATTATATTTGTTTTAAAATTCTTACATTTATGATATTATGACTTAAAACTATATTTTTAGGAAGTGTTTTTATGGGAGATAAAGAGTGGCCGAAAGTACATAATAATAGTATGAGAAATCAAGTTATCAAAACTATTGAAGAAAATGGAATGTTAAATAAAGGAGACAAAGTTATAGTTGCATTATCTGGAGGTCCTGACTCTATAAGTTTATTGCATGTTTTGTCTACATTAATGAATGATTATAATATAAAACTATATGCAGCTCACGTGAATCATATGTTAAGAGGTAGTGAATCAGATGAGGATGAAGCTACTTGTAGAAGGTTTTGCAAAGAAAATCAAATTGAATTCTTTAGCAAGTCTGTAGATATAAATTTAATAGCTTGTGAAAACAACATCTCCACAGAGATGGCTGGTAGGGATGCTAGATATGAATTTTTTGAAGAGCTTCTAAAAAAGCTTAATGCAAATAAAGTTGCATTAGCTCATAATGTTAATGATCAAGCAGAAACAGTACTTATGAGGTTAATGAGAGGAACTGGAATAGAAGGGCTTATAGGAATTAAACCTGTAAGAGATAAAGTATATATAAGACCGATAATAAATGTGAGCAGACAAGAAATCGAGGGTTACTGTAAAGAAAACAATCTTCCGGCTAGAATAGATCAAACAAATTATGAGCCTATATATTCAAGAAACAAGATCCGATTAGAGTTGATACCTTATATACAACAAAACTTTAACGCGGATATAATTACAACCTTAAATAGAATGTGTGAACTTATCAAACGTGATGAGGATTATATTCAAGAAAATGCAATCAAAGTTTTTCAAAAATATTGTGATATAGGAGAAGATAAGGTTATAATATATAAAGATGTATTTTATCTTCATCCATCTTTAGTAAGTAGAGTGATAAGAAAAGCTCTATTAGAAGTCAAAGGGGATATAAATAATATTCAAAGCATACATATCGATAATATTATAAACTTACAAAAATCTGGTACAGGAAAGTTTACAATTGTTCCAAAAGAAATATTAATCAAGAATGTATACGGCAATATTGAAATAACAAGGCAAAAAAAACAATGTAAAGTTGATATAGATACTATTATAAATCTTAATATGGGTAATAATTATATTGAAGAGCTAGGACTTAAAGTATATATAAGATATATAGATAGTGACAAAAAAATGAATTTTAAATCTAATGATAACATAAAATATTTTAATGGTACTAATATAAAACATATAACATTAAGATTTAGAAGAAATGGGGATAGATTTTCTCCTCTTGGGCTGAAAGGTAGTAAGAAGTTAAAGGACATATTTATAGACTTAAAGATTCCAAGAGAAGAAAGAGATTTTGTGCCTCTGCTTTGTTTTGATGAAGATATTTCATGGATAATAGGATATAAAATAAGTGATAAATTTAAAATCCATGAAGGAATAAAAAAAATTATAGAAGTAAGTGTGGAAAGGCAGGAAAAACATGAATAAGGACATTAAAGAAGTTTTATTAACTGAAGAGGTTTTGACAGAAAAAATTAAAGAAATAGGGGCTGAAATATCAAAGGAATATGCAGGGAGAGATTTAATTGTACTTGGTATTCTAAAGGGTTCAGTAATGTTTATGTCTGATTTAATGAAAAACATAACTATACCATGTAAGATGGATTTTATGGCTGTATCTAGCTATGGAGACGCTACACAATCTTCAGGAATAGTAAAAATAATAAAGGATTTAGATTTTGAAATAAAAGGTAAGGATGTGTTGATAGTAGAAGATATTATAGATAGTGGAGTAACTCTTAAATATCTTATGAAATACTTAGGTGCTAGAAATCCAAGGAGTCTTGAAATAGCTTGTTTACTTAATAAACCTGAAAGAAGAAAGGAAGAACTAGATGTTAAGTATCTTGGTTTTGATGTTCCGGATTATTTCTTAGTAGGATATGGTCTTGACTATGCTGAAATTTATAGGAATCTTCCTTATATAGGAATATTAGATGAACACGTATATATGAAGTAGTAAAGTTTTATACTATATAGATATAATCTTATTTATTTTTAAAATAGAATAGTAGTTCATTAATAATTAATATTATTGATGTTGTAAAGGAAAAACTCATATGATAGAATTTTTAGTGATATTGAACCGTAGAGAGAGGGGGGCTTTAAATGAAAAAAATTTCTAGTGCAACAATTTGGTTTTTAGTATTAATACTAGTTATATTTTCTGCACTATCATTATTCGATAGTACAGGAACTTTAAAAGAAATAAGTGTAACAGAATTTGAAAAATATATGCAACAAAAACAAGTATCAGCCATACAAACATCATCTGATGGTACATCAGTAAGGGGTAAATTAAGTGATGGTACTGAATTCAGTGTAAATATTTTACAATCCAGGTATTCTCAAATACTTAAAGAAAATCCAAACCCTAATATGAATGAAAAATATGATCCACCTGCTACAGTTCCAGTTTGGATGAGAATTTTACCTACGCTTCTTGTGATAGGAATGGTAGTGCTATTTTGGGTAATGTTTATGAATCAATCTAATGGAAGCGGTGGCGGAGGCGGCCGTGGGGTTATGAGCTTTGGTAAAAGTAAAGCTAAGATGGCTGTACCTTTAGAAGGTGATAAAAAGGTTACCTTTAAAAATGTAGCTGGAGCTGATGAAGAAAAGCAAGAGCTCGAAGAAATAGTAGATTTTCTTAAAAATNNATGAAAGAGAGCAAACATTAAACCAACTTCTTGTTGAAATGGATGGATTTGGTGTAAATGAAGGCATAATAATGGTAGCTGCTACAAATAGACCAGATATTTTAGACCCAGCTCTTTTAAGACCAGGTAGATTTGATAGACAGATAGTTGTTGGTGTGCCTGATGTTAAAGGAAGAGAAGAAATATTAAAAGTTCACTCTAAGAATAAACCTTTGAATGAAGATGTAGAATTAAAAATACTTGCAAAGCGAACACCAGGATTTACTGGGGCAGACCTTGAAAATCTAATGAATGAAGCTGCTTTATTAACTGTTAGAGCTAGAAGAAAAGTTATTACTATGGAAGAGTTAGAAGAGTCTATAACTAGAGTAATGGCTGGACCAGAAAAGAAGTCTAGAGTTATTAGTGAGAAAGATAAGAATTTAACTGCATATCATGAAGCGGGTCACGCAGTAGTATCTAAATACTTACCTAATTCTTATGCTGTACATGAAATTAGTATTATTCCAAGAGGTATGGCAGGAGGATATACTTTACATCTACCTAATGAAGATACTGCATATACATCTAAGTCTAAGCTTAGAGATGATATGGTTGGTCTTTTAGGTGGAAGAGTTGCTGAAGCGTTAATTCTTGGAGACATAAGTACAGGAGCTAAAAATGATATAGATAGAACTACATCAATAGCTAAGAAGATGGTTATGGAATATGGTATGACAGATGCTCTAGGACCTATATCTTTTGGAAAAGATGATGGTGAAGTATTCATGGGAAGAGACTTTGGAAGAACAAGAGATTTCTCTGAAGAGGTTGCATCTAAGATAGATAGAGAAATTAAAGCTTTAATTGATGAGGCTTATGAGAGAACAGAAACTATTCTTAAAGAGAATATAGATAAACTTCATGATGTTGCAAAAGCTCTACTTGAAAGAGAAAAGCTTACTGCGGAAGAATTTAATGCAATAATGGAAGGAAAAACTCTTGCAGAATTTGATGCGGAAAAAGTAGTGGTAGATTCTCCGAAAGAGGAAAATGATATTCCTGTAGAAGAAAATAGTATTAGTTCTAATGATAAGTTTAAGGATTGGAATGTAGAAGCTCTTAATGATGAAGTGTCAACAGATGAAAATCAGATAGAAGAAATTTCAAATAATGAGAGTAACACATATAAAGAAAGTTAATACATTGTTTTAAAAGCACAGCTATTGCTGTGCTTTTTTTATAAAAGTAATTATGTTATAATGAACTTGAAAATAGAAGCGTATTGAAGAAACTATTGAGACAACTATATTTATAGTTATCATAGCTTAATTTATTTCTGAATTTTGAAAAAAATAAAACAAATAAATATAATACTTGGGAGGTTAATTTATGAAAACTGATATTGAAATTGCTCAAAGTTCAAAGATGATACCAATTTTAGAGGTAGGAAAAACATTAGGTTTAACTGAAAATGATTTAGATCTTTATGGAAAGTATAAAGCAAAGATATCCCTAGATGTTCTTGCAAATAGAAAAGATAAGGGTGATGGGAAACTTATATTAGTTACAGCAATTAATCCAACTCCAGCAGGAGAAGGAAAATCTACAGTAACTATAGGACTTGGTCAAGCACTTTGCAGTTTAGGCCAAAATGCTGTTATAGCATTAAGAGAACCTTCATTAGGGCCAGTTTTTGGAGTTAAGGGAGGTGCTGCTGGTGGCGGATACGCTCAAGTAGTACCAATGGAAGATATAAATCTTCATTTCACAGGAGATATGCATGCTATTACAACAACAAACAATTTGTTATCAGCAGCTATAGATAATCATATTCATCAAGGAAATGAACTTCGAATAGATTCAAGAAGAATTATATTTAAAAGAGTTTTAGATATGAATGATAGAGCTCTTAGAGATATAGTAGTTGGTATGGGTGGTAAACCTAATGGATTTTTAAGAGAAGATGGATTCACAATTACTGTTGCATCTGAAATTATGGCAATACTATGTTTATCTAACAATCTTATGGATCTTAAGGAGAAATTTGGGAAAATACTTGTGGCATATGACCTTGATGGAAATCCAATATATTGTAAAGATTTAAAAGTTCAAGGTGCAATGGCTATGCTAATGAAAGATGCTATAAAACCTAATCTAGTACAAACATTAGATAATACGCCAGCAATAATTCATGGAGGGCCGTTTGCAAATATTGCTCATGGTTGTAACAGTATACTTGCAACTAAAATGGCGTTAAAGCTAGGAGATTATGCTATTACTGAAGCAGGATTTGGCGCAGATTTAGGAGCAGAGAAATTCTTTGATATTAAATGTAGGTATGGAGGATTAAAACCAAACTGCGTAGTTATAGTTGCAACAATTCGTGCATTAAAACATCATGGTGGAGTTAAAAAAGATGAATTAAATATTCCAAATGTAGAAGCATTATCTAGAGGTGTTGTGAATTTAGAGAAACAAATAGAAAACATACAAAAATTTAATGTTCCAGTAGTTGTGGCTATAAACAAATTCATATCAGATAGTGATGAAGAAGTTAAGTTCATAGAAGAGTTCTGTAAAGCTAAGGGTGTAGAAGTATCTTTGACCGAAGTTTGGGAAAAAGGAGCAGAAGGTGGAAAAGACTTAGCTAATAAAGTTGTTTCAACTATTAAAAATAAAGAAAGTAAATTCCAAGTATTATATAATGAAGAACTCGACATTAAAGAAAAAATAAAAGTTATTGCAAGGGAAATCTATGGAGCAGATGATGTTGAGTTTACAGCATCGGCTAAAAAACAGATTAGTGAAATCGAAAAATTAGGACTTCATAAAGTACCTATCTGTGTAGCTAAAACTCAAAATTCTCTTTCAGACAATCCTGCTTTATTAGGAAGACCAACAGGATTTAATATATCTGTAAAAGAAGTTAAATTATCAAATGGAGCAGGTTTTATAGTTGCTTTAACAGGAACTATAATGACTATGCCGGGGCTTCCAAAGGTTCCTGCTGCAAATAAAATAGATATTCATGAAGATGGAACTATAGAAGGTCTATTCTAAATTCTTTAAATTTAAATTAGATTATATATTAATTAGTTTAATAATTAATCAGATATAATTAAAAATTAAAATTTATTTACTAATCCTATGATTTTAATAGGATTAGTTTTTTTATAAATTTTAATAGAGAGGAATTAAAATTTATTTAAACAGAATACTATAACTAAGATTATCTAAATTGTAGAAATTTTTAAATAAGAAATTCACAGAAAAATGAATTAAAACTTGCAATGAATATATACAAATGGTGTTAAATGTGTTATTATTATATACGGTAAAGTTAATATGTCAGGAGGCAGTAAAATGAATAAACTTGAAGTGTTTAATTCGCTTAAAGAGACATCACATTTAGGTGGTGGAGATAGTCAATTGCAAATGCAACACAACCTAAATAAACTTACAGCGAGAGAAAGAGTTCTTGCATTATTAGATGAAGGAACATTTGTAGAAATTGGTGCTCTTGTTTTAGACAATGGAGCCGGTGTAATTACTGGTCACGGAACTGTAAATGGTAGACTAGTATTTATATATAGTTGTGACTATACAGTTGAAGGTGGAACTTTTACAAAAGCTATGGGAAGAAAAATAATAAATATTCTTGATAATGCTGCTAAAATAGGTGCTCCTGTAGTTCAAGTTATTGATTCCATAGGTGGAAAATTAAATGAAGGAATAGAATTACTTGGTTCCTATGGATTAGTTTTAAATAAGTATGCTAAGTTAAGTGGTGTAGTTCCAAGAATATCAATTATTTGTGGTCCTTGTAATGGGATAACATCATTAATTGGTACAATGAGTGATATAGTGGTTGCTGTAGATGAAATAAGCGATTTAAGTGTATCTTCTTTAGGGAAGCTTACTGAAAAAGAAGGTAAATATGTGGATAAATCAATGGTGAGCAATGGAGTAAGTGCTAATAAAAATAGTAATGCGCACATAAATACTGCTACTGAAGAAGAAGCATTCCAAGTTGTGAGAAATATAATTTCTTATATGCCATCAAATAATTTAGAATTACCTACTGTTAGTAATGAAGATTTAAATTTAAATTTAAGTAAGCTAAATCTTGATGAAATGGTTGAAAAGGACAGTTATTCCTTAGATGAAATATTAAATACTATAACTGATGTAGATAGTATTATAGAGATATATGGAGGATTTGCTGCAAACTTTAGAACTGTACTGGGAAAAATCAACGGTTTGACAGTTGGAGTTATATTAAACTCTAGCAATAAAGAAATTGATAATTTAGGAGCAAATAAAGTTGCAAGTTTTGTAAAATTATGTGACAGTTTCAACATATCAATTTTAAGTTTAGTAGATACCAAAGGAGCATCAGTTTCTTTAGAAGAAGAAAATAATGGACTTGCTAAAAATATAGGAAAGCTTATGTATTCGTTAATTGATGCTTCAGTTCCAAAGGTTTCTTTAGTTATTGGGGAAGCATATGGCCTTGGATATGAAGTATTGGCTTCAAGAGAATCAGCTTTTGATGTTACAATGGCTTGGCCAACAGCAAAGGTATGTTTAACAAATCCAGAAGAATATATAAAAGGATTACACAGAGATGAGATATTTAACTCAGAGGATCATAAACAAGGGGAAAAAGATGTAATTGCTAAATATTATGATGAAGTAACAACTCCATATAATTTAGCTAAAATGGGAATTATAGATGATGTAATAAAACCAAGCGAAAGCAAGCAAAGGATATTTGCTATGCTAGATATGTTACAAAGTAAAAGAGAATTAAAATATCCTAAAACACATGGTAGTACACTAGTTTAGGAGGAATAAGATATGAAAGAAACATTATTCAGAAACTTCACTCTAGATAATTTATCCTTTGCATTAGGTGTATCTGCCATTGCTATGATAATAGTGTTTGGAGTATTAATAGCACTTATGCTAATAATTAAGTTACAGAGCTTTTTATTAGGAAGAGATTATAAAAAGAAATCCAATACTAATGATGAGCCTAAAGAAGAATCAATTACGGTAAGTGAAGTTGATAACACTGTGCAAGCAGTAGATATTAATAAAGAATATGAGTTAGTAGCAGCTATAATGGCATCACTATCTGCTCATACTGGTAAACCACTAGATGAACTAAATATAAAGAGTATAAAAAGGATTAATAATAATTCAAGTTGGAGAAGTGCTTCTATTAAATAGAAGCATTGTTAGGAGGATATTTCGTATGAAAAAGTATAATGTTACAGTTAATGGAAGTTTATATCAAGTAGAAGTAGAAGAGGTAAAGGGTGAATTTGCTACACCAGTAGCAGCAGTAGCACCAATAGCATCAGCAAAACCGGTACAACCAACACAACCAGTAGCTCCAGTGGCATCATCAACTCCAGCACAAGCTCCAGCTGCATCACCAGTTGCATCAACAGCAGATGGTGCAAAGGTAGAAGCACCAATGCCAGGAACAATAGTTAAGGTACTTGCAACTAAAGGGGCAACAGTTAAACAAGGAGAGGTTCTCTTTGTACTTGAAGCTATGAAGATGGAGAATGAAATAATGGCTCCAGCAGATGGAATTGTAGTAGAGATAAATGTAACACAAGGAGCCGCAGTTAATACTGGAGATATATTAGCTGTTATTGGATAATAGGAGGTCAACTTAAATGAATGTTTTTGAAGTAATTAAGGATTTGTTTGCCTCTTCTGGGTTTGCGGCCTTAACATGGCAGCAAGCAGTGATGATAGGAGTATCTTTAGTTTTCATATGGTTAGCAATTGGTAAAAAATTTGAACCTCTTTTGTTATTACCTATAGCCTTTGGTATGTTACTTACTAACATACCATTAGGTAATATCATGGCTGAGCCAGTAGGTAAGGAAGTAGGAGGATTGTTATATTACTTATCAAGAGGAGTTAAGTGGGAAATATTCCCTCCGCTTATATTCTTAGGGGTAGGAGCAATGACGGATTTTGGTCCATTACTTGCTAATCCATCTAGTGTACTTATGGGAGCGGGGGCACAATTTGGTATTTTCTTTGCTTTTGGAGTAGCTATTCTTTTTGGATTTACACCACAAGAAGCTGCATCTATAGGAATTATAGGAGGAGCAGATGGTCCTACAGCTATATTCTTAACTAATAAGCTAGCAGGACATTTACTAGGACCTATTGCAGTGGCAGCATATTCATATATGGCACTAGTGCCACTTATACAACCACCAATAATGAAGGCTCTTACAACTAAAGAAGAGCGTAGAATAAAAATGGGACAACTTAGACAAGTTAAGCAAATAGAAAAGATTGTATTTCCTATAGTTGTAACTATAATGGTAACTTTATTATTACCATCCTTATTGCCATTAATAGGAATGTTAATGCTTGGCAACTTATTTAAGGAGTCTGGAGTAGTTGGAAGACTTTCAGATACTGCACAAAATGCCCTAGTAAATATAGTTACTATATTTCTTGGACTTTCTGTTGGAGCAACTGCAACAGCAGAGGCCTTTATAAATCCTAAAACCATAGGAATAGTTATAATTGGAGTGGCTTCCTTTGCTGTAGCTACAGCAGGAGGAGTACTTGTAGGTAAAATCATGTGTAAATTAACTAAAGGTAAGATAAACCCATTAATTGGATCTGCTGGAGTGTCAGCAGTACCTATGGCAGCTAGAGTTTCTCAAGTTGTAGGTCAAAAGGAAGATCCTACTAACTTCTTACTTATGAATGCTATGGGAGCAAATGTATCTGGAGTTATAGGAAGTGCAGTTGCAGCGGGTGTATTATTAACCTTATTCGGAGCTTAATATTAAGTTAAATTGTAAATAGTTTATAAAAAAGGTATGTACTTTTAAAATAAAGGTATATACCCTTTTTTATTTGATAATAATAAAAAAAAGGAGGCGATTATTATGAAGGATATAATGATTCAATCTCTAATTGAAAAAGAAAATGAGATTATTAAAAGTTATAAAAGTTATCTGACAAACATACCTGTTCAAGAAATTGACAACAAGGCACAGGACTCTATTGTAAGACATAATAATCATGTAAAGACTTTAAAAAATATTATAGGGAGGTAGGGGCCAATGTTCAATGGTGAGGATAAGGAAAAAAATATTAGAAGAAATTATATAAACAAGAAAGAGGAAAATTTAAAAAAGTTATATCTTAATATTTTGAATAATTCTGATGATGGAACATTAAAAGAAGAATTATATGAGATTTTTAAAGATGAGTTGGATATAATAAATAGTAATAATCTAATATAAAACATAATAGAGTAGTCTAGAGTGGTATTACATAAAATTCATTAACACATTAAGTAGTATTAACTTAAAAAAGTTAATTAAATTATATAGTTAAAGTGTTAAATGTGTTATAATAATTAGGAACATTTAAAAAGCAGCTTAAAAGCTGCTTTTAATTATATAGAGGTGACATGATTATGATATTCGTATTAGACGTAGGAAATACTAATATAGTATTAGGTATTTATAAGAATGAGGAATTAATAGTTGAGTGGAGATTATCTACAGATAATAGAAAAACTTCTGATGAATATATGATAGAAGTAGCACAGCTTTTTGCTTACAACAAGCTAGAGGTTAGTGATATATCAGGAGTTATTATTTCATCAGTAGTTCCCAATATAATGTATTCCCTAGAACATATGGTTAGAAAGTTTTTTAACAAAAAACCTCTAGTAGTAGGGCCGGGAATAAAAACTGGAATAAATATAAAATATGATAATCCTAAAGAAGTAGGAGCAGATAGAATAGTTAATGCAGTAGCAGCTCATGAAATGTATAAAAAACCATTAGTTATTATAGATTTTGGTACTGCGACTACTTTTTGTGCAGTAGCTGCTAATGGAGATTATATAGGCGGAACTATATCGCCAGGTATAAAAATATCCTCAGATGCTTTATTCCAAAGAGCTGCTAAACTTCCAAGAGTAGAGCTTATAAAACCAGAAACAGTTATTTGCAAAAATACAGTAGCTAGTATGCAAGCAGGTATTGTATATGGTTATATAGGTCAAGTTGATTTTATCGTAAGTAAAATTAAAGAGGAAATGATAGCATTAGGTGAGGAAAATCCTATGGTAATAGCTACAGGAGGTCTTGCTAATCTTATAGCTGAGGGATCAAAATCTATAGATAAAGTTGAACCATTCTTAACTTTAGAAGGACTTAGAATTATATACGAGAAGAACAGAGAATAGGTGATAGAATGAAAATTTCAAATATAAGCTTCGAAAATCCTGTATTTCTAGCTCCTATGGCAGGAGTTACTGATATAGCATATAGAGGTATATGTAAAGAAATGGGATGTGGACTAGTTTATACAGAAATGGTTAGTGCAAAAGGGTTATATTATAATAGTAAAAATACCGGAACCCTTATGAGAATAAGTGATGAAGAAAAGCCGGTTGCATTACAGATATTTGGAAGTGAGCCAAAGATAATGTCATTTGCTTGTGAGTCTATTCAAGGTATGGATGGAGTTGCTATTATAGATGTAAACATGGGATGTCCGGTACCAAAGATAGTTAAAAATGGAGAAGGTTCTGCTTTGATGAAAAATCCTAAGCTTGCTGGCGAAATTGTTAAAGAAATGAAGAAGTCTACAAATAAGCCTATTACAGTAAAGTTTAGAAAGGGTTTTGATTCAAATAACATAAATGCTGTGGAGTTTGCTAAATATTTAGAAGATGCAGGAGTAGATGCTATAACGGTGCATGGAAGAACTAGAGAGCAAATGTATGAAGGTAAGGCGGATTGGGATATAATAAAGCAAGTAAAGGAAGCTGTTTCTATACCTGTCATTGGAAATGGTGATATTTTCGAGGCAGAAGATGCTATAAATATGAGGAAACAAACTAATTGTGATGGTATAATGGTAGCGAGAGGTGCTATGGGAAATCCTTGGATATTTAAAGAGATAAAACAAGGAATTGATGGAAATGATATAGTGAGGCCTACTGATGTAGAAAGAATAGATATGTGCATGACTCATTTGAATAGAGCCATAAAGTTCTTTGATGAAAATAAGGCTGTAAGAGAAATGAGAAAACATATAGCATGGTATATTAAGGGATTAAGGAATTGTACCGAAATTAAAGATAAAATCAACTCTGCTATATCCTATGATGAAATGTATGATTTATTAGAAAAATATAAATTAAATTATGAAAAGTGGTATTTTTAATATAAATATACCTTCATTGACAAGGAATTGCAGGTGTTTTATAATTAATCAAAGATTATAGAGACTATATATGATACAATTGAGTATTTATAATGATATAGAATTATTTAGTAAGATTGAAGGGGAGAGAAAAATGAGCGAAGCTAAAAAATACGTGATGACTTACGAAGGAATAAAGAAGCTTGAAGATGAGCTAGAGTACTTAAAAACAGTTAAGAGAAAGGAAATAACAGAAAAGATAAAGGTTGCTTTAGGATATGGAGATTTAAGTGAAAATTCAGAGTATGACGAAGCAAAGAATGAGCAAGCATTTGTTGAAGGAAGAATTATTCAACTTGAAAATATGCTAAGAAATGCATCTGTGGTAGATGAAAGTGAAATTCCTAAAGATATGGTTAGTATAGGAACAAGTGTAAAAGTGTTTGATTATGAATTTGATGAAGAAATAGAATTTTATCTTGTTGGCTCTGCTGAAGTAGATCCTTATGAAAATAAAATTTCAGATGAGTCCCCTGTTGGAAATGCGCTTATGGGGAAAAGAACAGGAGACATTATAGAAGTATCAACTCCAGATGGAATTAACAAGTATAAAGTATTGGAAATTAATAGATAATCATAAATGAAAAACTAGGAGGAATGGTCTATGGCTACAGAAGTTAACAATGATAATTCACAAGAAATTGTAGTAGATAATGAACAATTACAAGCTCAAGAAGCTGAATATAATGAACAAGTAATGATAAGAAGACAAAAACTAGCTGATCTTCAAGCCCAAGGAAAAGACCCTTTTGACGTATATAAGGTTGAAAGAACTCATGAGGCTCAAGAAATAAAGGATAGCTATGAAGAACTTCAAGAAACAGAAGTTACAATTGCAGGAAGACTTATGTCTAAAAGAATTCAAGGAAAAGCTGGATTCTGCGATATTCATGATAGATCTGGTAAAATGCAAGTATATATAAGACTTGATAGGGTTGGAGAAGAACAGTTTAAAGATGCAAAAACTTTTGATATAGGTGATTTTTTAGAAGTTACGGGTATACCATTTGTAACAAAGACAGGAGAAACTTCTGTTAAAGCTAGCAAAGTAACTTTAATTTCTAAATCATTAAAACCACTTCCAGAAAAATGGCATGGACTTAAAAATCCAGATTTAAAATATAGACAAAGAGAAGTAGACCTAGTAATGAATAAAGATGTAAGGGATACTTTTATTAATAGAATAAAAATTATAAAAGCTGTAAGAGAATTCTTAGATAATAGAGGATACTTAGAAGTGGAGACTCCTATTTTATCTCCTATAGCTGGAGGAGCAGCTGCAAGACCATTCGTAACTCATCATAATACCTTAGATATAGATATGTATTTAAGAATTGCTACCGAGTTATACTTAAAAAGATGTATAGTTGGTGGACTTGAAAAAGTATATGATATGGGTAAAAACTTCAGAAATGAAGGAATGAGTATAAGACACAATCCGGAATTTACAATGATAGAATTATATGAAGCTTATGCTGATTATAACGATATGATGAAAATAACAGAAGAATTAGTTGCATATGCTTGTGAGAAGGTTCATGGTAGCACTAAAGTAAATTATCAAGGAACTGAAATAGACTTTACACCACCATGGAGAAGAATTACTATGATTGATGCTGTAAAGGAATATGCAGGTGTAGACTTCAATGAAATTAAGACAGATGAAGAAGCTAGACAAATTGCAAAAGAAAAACATTTAGAATTTATAAAGGAATTAAAAGATTGTACAAAGGCAGATATATTAAATGGTTTATTTGAAGAATATGCCGAAGAACATTTAATTCAACCAACATTCCTTTGTGATTATCCAGTAGAAATATCACCATTAACTAAGAAAAAACGTGGAAATGAAGCATTTACTGAGAGATTTGAAGGATTTGTTTATGGTAGAGAAGTTTGTAATGCTTATTCAGAACTAAATGATCCTATAGTTCAAAGACAAAGATTTGAACAACAAGCAAAAGAAAGAGAGCTTGGAGATGATGAGGCTTATCTAATTGATGAGGAATTCATGAGTGCTCTTGAGGTAGGAATGCCTCCAACAGGTGGACTTGGAATTGGTATAGATAGAATAGTAATGTTCTTAACTGATTCAGTATCCATCAGGGATGTTATACTATTCCCAACAATGAAACCTCTACAATAATATATAATTTTAAAATTAATTTTACCCAAAAATTATTACATATTAAAATAATTTTTGGGTAAAATGTTAAGGTGCTAATTTAATATATAATATAATTAAAGAGATATTAAATAATTATTGCATATTAAAAAGATTTTTGGATAAAATATTAAAGTATTCATATAATGTAAGCAAAAGAAATTATTTTTTAAATTTTATAAAATAGTGTTGAAATTTACATTAAATATGCTATAATCTAGATATGAATTAAATATTCCGCGATAGCTCAACGGTGGAGCACTCGGCTGTTAACCGATAGGTTGGAGGTTCGAATCCTCTTCGCGGAGCCATTTTTTATAAGATAACTTACGGCGGGCTTTTAAGTCGGCTTATTTTGTTATAGTAAACAATATAACAAAATAATATTTTAATTTTATTTTGAATTATAATATGATGTGAGGATAATAATATTAAAAACTGAATAATAACGATGATAAAGAAAAGTAGTAATAAAGATTTTAAAGAGAGATGATGGCGGGTGTAAATCATTAAATCAATATTATGAAGGGAGCTTTTGAGTTAGTGATAAATTTTAAAGATGAGCTTTAGCTAATAAGGGTGGAACCGCGGATTAATTTCGTCCCTTAATTGGTTAAAGTTTTTTTATTTACAAATATTAATTTGTAAATTGCAATTAATAATAAAAACATTGATGGAGGTAATGAACATGGCAAAACAATTAACTATGGATAAAATGGTAGCTTTATGTAAAAATAGAGGATTTATATTTTCTGGGTCTGAAATTTATGGAGGACTTGCGAATTCATGGGATTATGGTCCTTTAGGTGTGGAATTTAAAAATAACGTTAAAAAAGCATGGTGGAAAAAGTTTGTTCAAGAAAATCCTTACAATATAGGTTTGGATTGTGCAATATTGATGAATCCAGAAGTTTGGGTAGCAACAGGTCATGTAGGTGGATTCTCTGATCCATTAATGGATTGCAAAGAATGTAAGGCTAGATTTAGAGCTGATAAGTTAGTTGAAGATCATATGGTTTCAGAAGGCGCAGAAGTAGCTGTAGCTGATGGATGGACTAATGAAGAGTATAAAGAATATATTGAAAAACATAATGTGGTTTGTCCAAAGTGTGGGAAAATGAATTATACAGATATAAGAAAGTTTAATCTTATGTTTAAAACTTTCCAAGGCATAACTGAAGACAGTAAAAATGAAATATATTTAAGACCAGAAACAGCTCAAGGTATTTTTGTAAACTTTAAAAATGCTCAAAGAACATCAAGAAAGAAAGTACCTTTTGGAATAGCTCAAATAGGTAAATCTTTCAGGAATGAAATTACTCCAGGTAACTTTACCTTTAGAACAAGGGAGTTTGAGCAAATGGAACTTGAATTTTTCTGTAAGCCAGGAACTGACTTAGAGTGGTTTGAATATTGGAAGGAATATTGTAAGAATTTCTTATTTAACTTAGGAATGGGTAAGGAAAATCTAAGGTTTAGAGATCATGAAAAAGAAGAACTATCATTCTACAGTAATGCTACTTGTGACATAGAGTTTTTATTCCCATTTGGATGGGGTGAACTTTGGGGAATAGCTGATAGAACAGACTATGACTTAAAAAGACACATGGAACATTCAGGAGAAGAGCTATCTTATCTAGATCCAACTACTAATGAGAAATATGTACCATACTGTATAGAACCATCATTAGGAGCTGATAGAGTTGCATTAGCATTCTTGTGTGAAGCTTATGATGAAGAAGAACTAGAAGGTGGAGATGTTAGAACAGTGATGCATCTTCATCCAGCATTAGCACCATTTAAGGCTGCGGTACTTCCACTTAGTAAGAAATTAAGTGAAAAGGCTCTTGATGTATATGGAATATTATCTAAAAAGTTTAATGTGGATTATGATGAGGCTGGAAGTATAGGAAAGAGATATAGAAGAGAAGATGAAATAGGAACACCATTCTGTATTACTATTGACTTTGATACTATAGAAGATGAGAGTGTTACAGTAAGGGATAGAGATACTATGGAACAAGTAAGAATGCCAATAAGTAATCTAGTGTCTTATATAGAAGAAAAAATGGAATTTTAATAGAAGTCTATATAGATTTAAAATAGCTCTAGGCATTAATTTGCTTGGAGTTATTTTATAGTAAAGAATATAGCAAGTTGAATATGTAAAGTAAAAATATATTGGTATGATAAATTAAGGGTGTTTAAAAAATGTATTGTAGTCTAAAATTTAAATGAATATTGTATTTAAAGGTTTATTAATGGAGATTTATATAAATGGATAAAAAAATAACCGGATTTGCATCCGGTAAAAAATAGGGTTTAATCATGGGGATATGTTATGTGCAATGTTAAACCTTTGGGGAAAAGTTTTAACACCTTTACTTACGGCACAGACAGATTATATCATATTAAAAAACTCATAGCAATAGCTTTTTTAAAAAAATAATAAATTAAATTGAAAAAACATTGGAAAGTTAGTGAATTGAAGGGGAAAATAGGCGAAAATAAAGAAAATAGGGGAACTTTTGCAATAAATAGAATAAGTATTTTTCATAGAGTTTTTTTAAGTCTGATGTAGTGATATAATTATAGTATAGAAGTAAGCTAATATATGGCGGTACTGGAGGAATAAGAATGAAAAGAAATTTTAGTGAGTTTAAGAAGTTTATTAAGGATAAAAATGTAGCAGTAGTAGGAATAGGGGTAAGCAATATACCACTTATAGATTTCCTTGTTGGTTTAGGAGCTAAAGTAACTGCATTTGATAAAAAGAATATAGAAAAACTTAAAGAAGTTGTAGACAAGTATCAATGCAAAGGAGTTAAATTTGAATTGGGAGAAGGATATCTATCTAATTTGCATGGTTTTGATGTTATCTTTAAAACCCCATCTATGAGAATTGATAGTAAAGAATTAACTATAGCCAAAAATGAAGGTGCATATATAACATCCGAGATGGAGGAGTTTTTAAGATATTGTCCTGCTAAAATATACGGTATAACAGGAAGCGACGGAAAAACAACAACTACATCTTTAGTATATAGTATTTTAAGTGCGGCTGGTTTCAAAACTTGGGTTGGAGGGAATATAGGTACCCCATTATTCACAAAAATAGAAGAAATATCACCAGATGATAAGGTTGTTCTTGAGTTATCAAGTTTTCAACTTATGACTATGGATACATCTCCAGAAGTAGCTTTAATTACAAATTTATCACCTAATCATTTAGATATGCATATAGATTTACAAGAATATATAGATTCCAAAAAGAATATATTTAAATATCAAAATAAAGATAACCTGTTGGTGTTAAATGAAGATAATGATGTTACAAGAAATATTAAAGGGGAAGAAAATGGGCGTCTTTATACTTTTAGTAGGAATAGTGTTATAGAAAATGGAGCGTATTATAAAGATGGAGTTCTTTTTGCTAGAGGTAAAAAGGTATGTAATAAAAGTGAAGTATTGCTTAAAGGTATGTATAATATAGAAAATTTATTGGCAGCCTTCGCTCTGATAGTGGATGATGTGGATGTAAAGTATATGAGAGAAGTCGCAATTACTTTTAAAGGTGTAGAACATAGAAATGAATTTGTAAGAAGCTATAGAGATGTAGAATATTATAATAATTCTATAGCGTCAAGTCCTACTAGAACATTAGCAGGTATAAAAGCTTTTGAAAAACCGGTAGTATTAATTGCTGGAGGACGTGATAAAAAAGTTCCTTTTGATCCATTAGCATATGAAGGATATCCATATATAAAATCATTGATCCTGCTTGGGGAAGCTAAGGAACAAATTAAAAAAGTTTTTGACAAATTAAAAAATGAAAAAGGTATCCATGTTGATATTCATATGGTTGATACGTTAGAAGAAGCTGTAAATAAAGCAGTAGAAATATCAGTAAGTGGAGACATAGTTGCATTAGCTCCGGCATGCACAAGTTTTGATATGTTTGAAAACTTTGAGATTAGAGGAAATAGGTTTAAAGAAGTGGTTAAGAATTTAAAGTAATAGAACATTATTAAAAAAAATATATATCTATAATACTTTATATTAACTTAATAATAGAAAGATATATTCCTAGAACGCAGTTTTGATTTACTGTTTTCTAGGAATTTACTTTTTAAATCATAATGTCAATTGATTTGTAAAGCTTACTATAAGAAGATTATATTAGCTTGTTAGGTTAGTTATAAGTAATAATGACACACTACTGTACTTCACATTTTAATATCTATTGTAATCTGGTTATACAAATAGGAAATTTCCTTGAAACCCGCATGGATAGAACAACTATTTAACTAGTTATATATATAACTAGTTTTCAATTTATATAGGTAACTATTTATTCTAAATCTATATACTCAGAGTGGTTTATAAGATTTTACTGATGAAAAACATATAATTAATTAGTAAAATAGGCCATATCATAAATAAATTAAAAAACTTAACCAAGTGTATCAATGCATGTAAATTAGAGAAAAAATAAGAAATTTAGAGAAAATAAAGGATAATTTATATATATAATCACATAGGCTAAGAAGTGAAAGCCAACCCTATGATATTATAAATCTCATCACTAAGTGATGCGAACTTCAAAGTTCAAATCTAGATAACTTTAAAGATGGATTTAAAGAAAAAAGTTTTAAAAAAGTTTAAAAAGTTATTGACATAACAAAATGATGGTGATAAAATTTAAAAAGTAGTCAGTCAGTAGATTGATGAAAACCAAATGGTCTTTG
>NZ_DFCF01000021.1:0-2564 GCF_002367465.1 Clostridium sp. UBA3061
CTATGGAGATAAAGGCCTTGTGGGCTTCGTGCTAAATGATATTGAAGAATATTTCTACATTAGGAATGCTCAAAGTGATATTATAGGAATAATAGATTCTAATGGAACTCAAGTTATTTCATATACCTATGATACTTAGGGTAAGTTAATATCTATAGATTAAAAAGGAAACTCCTTTTCATATTCATTCAAATGAGTAAGTTCCACTAACCAAATTAAAATTCGGAGTGTCACTTAAGGCATTAGGAGAAAAGAATCCTTATAGATATAGAGGATATAGATATGATACAGAGACTGGATATTACTACTTACAATCAAGATATTATAACCCTGAGTGGGGAAGATTTTTAAATGCGGATACTATTGGTGGAAATGTAGGTGAATTATTATCACATAATACTTTTGCCTATTGCAATAATAATCCTGTAAATGCTAAAGACCCTAATGGATTTAGACCTATATATACTCAAGGAGAAGAAACAGCTGCAATGAGAAAAGCTTCATATAAGGCTATGGCAAAAGCTGCTCCAGCAATTAGTAATAAGCTGGGTTCTATAAGTACAAGTAAATCTAAATCAAGTTCCGGGTTTATATTGTCTGCGGTTACAGCAGTTGCCGATTCTGTAATTGGTAGCAAAATAGCTTCTAAGCTAGGTACATTTAGTAAGTATAGAGAGTGGACATACAATCCAAGTAATTATATATATAAACTTAAGTTAAACGGAGGGGGTAAAGCCCTTAATGGATTAAAAGGTGTAGGAGCAGTAACACTAGGAATAACTTCTATTCAAACTATTAATAGCATATGTAAAGGTGAAATATATGGCGCTGGGGTAGAATTAGGAGCTACAGCGTTAGGTATTGGAGCAGGTATTTTATCTAGTAGTTTAGCTACTTATGCCATTGGAGCATTTGGGTTAGTAGCAGCGCCAGCAGCTATAGTTACAGGAATAGGTGTAGGAGTTGGATTTTTGGCATCGGTAGGTATAAATATAGTAGCAGATAAGATGAAGAGTAATCATTATGGGAGGTAGTAATATTGAAAGAAAATACAAAATGGTTATGTATTATTATACCAATATTGGTAACGATAATAGGAAATATATTATATAATAGATATGGTAGTAAAGTGAAAAATAGAGTTTTTGCAATAGTATGTGTAGCAACAGTTTTGATAATTTTAATAGGTATCTCATACTTATTAATAAAAAGATATTATATATTGTCATTAGCATGTTTATGTGCCGTTATACCAGGTATAATTATTACCATGGGCTTATATACTGAAAATACAAACTTAGTTATTATAGGAACTGTGTTAATTATTATTGTCTTAATAGTAATGTATGTATTTTTAAAACTATATGTAAAAAACAAGAATAAATAATTTTTAAAATTGAAAGGTAAATACTTAAGAAGGTGATAGTTGTTCCAATCAAGCGGAATAACTATCACTTTTTCTTTCTATATGGTATTGATAGTTGGTAAATTATATAGAAGGAAAAAGATCATTTCGTGAAGAAATAATGAATGTACAATCAAGATATTATAATCCTGAGTTGGGAAGATTCTTAAATGCGGATGCTATTGGTGGAAGTATAGGAGCTCTAGAAGGTAGCTTTGGTGATGGGTTAAAAGAAATTCCAGATTATATTGAATATTGTGTCAATAGGCAAGCTTGGAGACATGGAGGAACATTAATTCCAGTAGAAGGTGCATTACTAATAACAGCAAGTACTCCAATTTGGGCAACTGCAGCTATAGGTGTAGGAACATTTGTAGCCGTAACTGCAGTTGGTGTAGCCATAGATTGGGGGCAACTAAAATAAAAGATAATATCTATGGGAGGTAAGTAAAATGAAGAAAAAGAATACTCTAAAGATAGGTGCATCAGTAGGTCTTTTTAGTGTACTAATTAGTAGAGTTTTATCTGAAAGATATGGAAATGATGCAAGAATAATGATTGGAGGAATATCAGTTATAATTGGAATAGGTATTATATTATTTATGCTATGTATGAAAGAGTATGTTATAGCATTACTATTATTAGGTATAATGCTACCAGGTATAATTGCAGTTATTGGTGTATGGTTAGAAAATGGGTATATTGTAGGAACTGGAGTAATATTGATATTTATTATTATGCCTATAATAATAAAAATTGCACCTAAATATAGAAAATGATAGACAGAGTGATAAAGAATGCATCATAAGGAGTAACATTTATCATTATTAAGATTAAATTATAATTGTAATTTAATAAAGAATTATTAAAAGTCAGTAGTAGTGAGTTGTTCACTTTACTGGCTTTTAATGATAAGTCTAATATAAAAAGTAACAATCTACAATTGATATATGTTTAAATGTGAAGGTGAAAGAACTCTAATATCAATAGAAGGAAATAATGTAGTATATGAAGAAATAATTATATGGAAGTAATGAGAGTAACAGAGTTCTTAGCTTATGGGGAGGATGAGTTTCTCTCACAGAAGGTTAGAAATCGTCATCTAGGGGTACTAGCCATGAGATAAAATTTTATATAACTATGGAGATAAAGGCCTTGT
>NZ_DFCF01000025.1:0-80894 GCF_002367465.1 Clostridium sp. UBA3061
AGTTTATTGTTGGACAGTTAATCCTATCAGCTATTACCTCAGCTATTGCCTGGTCTGTTGCATTTGAATATTGTATAATATAATCCATTTTATTTTCCTCTTTACTATCTGTATTAAGTTTTGGTTTTTCTGGTTTATCTATGTTATCTTTAGAATTAATTAGTCCAGGATAATCAACATAGCAATAGTTCATATCTACATTACCACTAATGCCATTTACTCTTCCATCACTAACATATTGCCACATATCATGTTTACCTTTATAGGTACAAGTCGTATTATATTGAGCCACCCACTTAACCCATTTATTAAACCTGTTATCTGTTAGCTTATTATTAAACCAGGATGTATTAGCATAAATACCTGCCCAATAACCAGTCTTTTCTATAGCATTGCAAAATACCTCCGCCATATCTGCTATAAGTTTATTAGAGCACTTTCCTGTAGTCCCTGCATCTTCTAAATCATAATAAACTGGATATTTTAGTTCATATCCTTTTATTAATCTTAGGATATGATCCGCTTCACTTTTGGCTTGTGATATTGAGATTGCATAAGAATAAATATAAACTCCAAAGGGTATCCCAAGTCTAGTACATTCTTTAGCATTTCTATGGAATTGCTTGTCATCCTGGCTTGTTATGTTATCACCATATCCTACACTCAAGATTGCATAATCTATCTGACTTTTAACCCTATCCCAATCAATAGTCCCTTGGTGATGTGATACGTCTATACCTCTTAATTTCATAATCAATTCCTCCTTAAATATAAAAGAGTGAGATTTCTCCCACTCTGTAAACTACTTATTAATTTGTTTTATAAGTTGATTTGTATAAACACTAACACCTACTACTAGAACACCTTGAATTATAGCATTTATATTAATGCCCATAAGTGCCATAGCTAGACCTATACCTATAGGTAATAGTATTAATGGTATATATTTATCTTTTATTCTTTCAATTCCTTTTAAAATCATACCTATAATATAAAGTACTGGTATTAAAATTAAAGCATTTTCTGTAATGTAATTAATAATATTCATAATTATCTCTCCTTCCTATTTAAATAAATTAGTTTGAATTGCATGAAAAAAGAACCCTAGCAAACTTGTAGCCATAAGTCCTATTAACCAATTTATACTCTTTGTCTGTGCCTCAAGCTTTTCGCAGAGGTTATCCATCTTAACATCTGTAGCAGCTCTTCCTCTTTCAAGTTCATCAATACGCTCGCTATGATTATTAATTCTTTTCTCATGTATTTCTAACTTATGCTTTATTAATTCATCATTCATATTTCACCTTCCTAATTTTAAACTTATTCTTATGCTTATTTCTATTATCTATATACAAACCCTATACCTATAATTAATTTATACACGCCCTGCGTTATTACTGATATATTCATACTTAAATATTTTACTACTACATCTTTTATTTTGTGTGATATAAGTAACCTCCCCTCGCAATTCTCTAATAATTAAATACTTTAATTATCTAAATAAAAATAGCATACAAGAGCTCTAGATATCCTTGTACTAGCATTCAAAAGTCCATCCAATAATACTTTAACTATAAATATAACAGATTTTCTAACAACACCTTTAAATACAACATCACCTAATACCTTTTTGTAAGATATACTCATATTCCTTATCTATTAGAATTATTACAATATTTAATGTTCCTAATAGCCATGTTATTCCAATTCCTATGCCTACTAATATAATCTTTATATAATTTTCACTTATATATCTATCTTTTAACTATACTTATATACTTTGTTATAAGCAAAAGAGACTAGAATTAAATCTAATCTCTTTTCTATTAAATCATTTCACAATATACTTCTATTGCTCCTGAACTTGTTTCATTGCTACTATTTCATTATACTCTTCCTGGGTTATTTGATTCTTACCAACTCTAGCTTGAAGATACTCTTCATCAGCTTTTCTCATAATCCACATATTTTTTAAAAAGTTATAAAAAGGATTCATCTATATCACTCCCATCATTAACGTTTCAAGAGCAGCAAGCCTTTCTTCTAGTAAAGGTTGTTGAGGTTTAGTATCTACTGGTTGTATTATTTTCTCAAATAAATCTTTATCTAAAATAGTATATTCTCTTTGTTCTACTGTACCGATAAATTTACATTCTTCTACAACTAACAGATGCTGCCATAGTTCTTCATCTACTAATAGTCCCTCTTGTGCTAGTATAGTTTCACATTTTTCTATCCCATGTATATCTTCTGTATAAAATCCATTATTTTTTTTTTCAATATCCAAATCCATATACAACATATTATTACCTCCCCCTTTAATATCCTATCGCTATCCAATGAAACGGCCTTGTGGAATCACTAGGACCATTAGCAACACAGCAACCTTCTGCATTAAATTGAGT
This sequence comes from Clostridium sp. UBA3061, assembly GCF_002367465.1. Lineage (NCBI taxonomy): Bacteria > Bacillati > Bacillota > Clostridia > Eubacteriales > Clostridiaceae > Clostridium > Clostridium sp. UBA3061. The sequence goes on from NZ_DFCF01000025.1 coordinate 2,409, forward strand.
TTTGCCTGTATTTGCTATTGATAGCGTATATTCTCTAAATCCTGATACAGCTACTACATTTAAACACGTATTAGGAAAAGCAATAGGAAAATACCCCACACCTGTTTTAAATGAAGCTCCATTTGAAGAATAATTTGTTGCTAATAAATTGCTAGTACCCCATTGTAATATCATTCCATTAGAGATTTTTGTGTACCCATTAGTTTTCCTACTGTAATTTCCCATATATAAATCTTTTCCCACTTCTATATACCCATCTTTTTCCATCATTATATCATAATCCCAAGAACCATTAGCTAAATATTTTTGTATTTTGAATTTTCCATCAACTCCAGTTGAAAGTACTATTGCATTTCCATCATCTTGTTTAACTGTAATTCCATTTGTACTTACCTTACCTGATACTCTTCCACCATTATTAAAGAAACTCATGAAATCTTCCAATTCCGAAGTATGTGTATCAATCTGTTTCTGTAAATTTCCAGCTGCATCAGTACTTAACTGATCTTTAACATGTTGAAACCATACTTCAAAAGAATTATCATATTGAGCAAATAAATCCGTAGTATCTATATTTTGCATTGGATTATATACATAACCACAATATTCTTGTATAGGTCTCAGGTCTGTTATATTTGCTTGTACTATTTGAGTTGTCCCCTTTTTAACTAATACATCTGCAAGTCCTAACTCCCATATATCATCATCTCTTTGTAGGCTAGGTGCTGAATATGAAACAGTTCCATAGGCACCCTTTTTTACTTCTATAGATATTTTTCTATTTATCCTATCTAATCTTGTTACAATTCTATCTATTCTATTTAAATCTGAACTTGCTGGCTCAAGAATTATTTCTCCATCAAAATTATCATAGGCATAATAACCATTTATAAAACAGCTACCTGCCTTTACTTTCAATTTCATCAAGTCATTAACCATTACTTGAAAATTATTTGATGGATTGGCATATACACCATTACTTAAAAATTCACTATGATATTTTGCAAAATATTCTTCATCCACAGCCCTATCATAAATAGGAAGCCCACTTTCGTCTATATCTACAATTTCGCTAGGAAATATTCCACTTATAATTGACATTTTATTTCACCTCTCTATTTAATTTTTGCATTATTGTTTTTTCTTCTTTACCAAATACTATAGAAATATCGTGCTTATTATTTTCATATACTTCAGTTATTTCAGTAATTCGCTGATTAACTACTATATCTAACTCATTATCCACATAACTACATAAATCACCTAAATCATAATCTACTTTATATTTAAGATTAGATAGAGAATTAACTGTCGTATTAACATTTTCAACAACTCCATAATCATATAGTTTTTCAATTCCCTTTTGATATAATACTTTTTTATACTCCTCTAGTGTCAATTCATCTTGTTTATCTCTGACTTCAAGGAAAATCTCTCTACGCTCATTACCATTGGTTAAATCTATAGCAATAATTACTTTAATACCTTCCTCTCCTTCACCAACTACATAAGCAAAGTTTTTATATTCTTTATGATTACACTCATAGGTAGACGTAGAAATGTTCTCATATTCATCACTAAATACAACAATTGAATTTGAACTTTGATTTTCCGTTCTATCTATTCCTTGCCACACTTCAAAATACATTTTATCCTCTTCATAATTGTATTTAACTCTTATAGATAAATCCTGAGTAGCTACAATATCATATATTTTTTCGCATAGATTTTCATATTCAACTTGTAATGCAATACTTGCACCTAGTCCATTCGCATTACCTAATTGAAGTTTATTTATAGGTTTATTAACAATTGCAAAGTTGTTTACAAGATTTCTAACAATATTTTCAGCTGTTCCATTCAGATTTTGTATTTTATCTATAACTCTATAACTAAGTAAAGCCTCTATAAATCTACCTTTAATAGTACATTGACTATCTTCCTTTATATAAGAATAAGTTTCTATAATTCCAACTTCTCTGAAGCTAGAACTATAAATATATCCTCCCTTTCTTAATAACTGAAAATATTTTGAATCTATATATAACTCATACTCCCCAACATTGTAATATCTTCTAGTCAATATAAGAGATGTGAACTCATCTATAAATCCTATTGGTTGAAATTTGTTATTTAGTATAATTAGTTCTATCATGTCCTACACCCCAAAGAATTCAGCTGTCCACTTTGGATAAACATTAAGATTTGTATATCCTTTATCAGCACTATATTTTAATATATTTTCTCCTACCTGCATGTCAATAAAAGAGCTAGAACGATCCATTTTTTGAGAAATATTTTTCCCATTTAGTTCTATCATCTTATTCCCTTTATTCGTATTAATTGTGAGAATATCACCAGGCATCAAGTCCACTACTATCCTTAAAAATTTTCCTGTAGTTAAGTTTTCTATCTTTGGGTTGCTCACCTCACCTTTTGCTATAAATGAGATAATCAGCCCTGTATCTTTATCTCCATTATTAATTATTGTAGCCTCTTGTCTCAATACTTTAGCCGACATAATCATACCACTTGCCGGAATAGTGAAAGGTACAGTAATACTATTAATTTTACCAGCCATATTTTTACTAAACTCTCTCTCATCTTTAAAAAATGGATTAGGACATATCAGATTAATAATAAATTTAAGTGGATCATATAAATTCTCTCTACTATCTTTAAATCCTGCTACCTCATAATTAATTACCCTCTTAACTCCAGAGTAGTTTACATATAACTTTCCAGTTAAATAAGGATTAAAAAATCTAATTAGGTTTTGTCTTCTAGTTTCTGTATCTTCTGTTGATGGATATTCTGCTGTAATAGTTATAAGTCTTGATTCTACTCTTTTACTTTTAACAGTCCCACCATCAAATTGTGCATTATTTACAATATCTACACTATATTCTGAGCTAGAGATTCCTTCTATATTTATTAATTTGTATAATTTATCCTTGCCAATCTCTAAAATCTTGCCATTACATTCTAATTTAATATCTATATACTTATCCAAATGCAAGCTCCTTTCTTTGTATTTTTATTGCTCTTGCAACTTCAGATGGTGATTTTACTGGTTGGTATATATTAATAATTTCATTTACACCGTTATCATTATTATTTACTATGGAATATGGAGTTTCCATAGCAGCTCTATAACTAGAGTTCATTGCCATATTGCCAGAAACCTTAGTAGTTTCAAAATCAATTGTAGCTCTCATTTTTCTTGTTAGATCCTCTAGATTACCACCTATTTCTTTTTCAAGATTTGGAGTTTCTATATCAATACCTAAACCGATACCTTTAACAAGGTTTTTACCTATCATATCTCTAAATAGAGTAGATGGTGAATGGATTCCAAAAAAGTCTTTAAATCCATTTGCTATACTACTGGCTACATTTCTTACTGTATCAACTACTGCACTAACCCCTGCTATAAGACCATTTTTTAAGCCCTCCAAACAGTTTGTACCAATTTGTTTCCAATCAGCTTTAGCAAAAGCTCCTATAATTGCAGCTATTATAGTGGGTATATTACCTATTAACGTAGGAATTGCTATAATTAGTCCTTGTATTAAAGCCATTATTATTTGAATTGCCGCACTTATAATTGCTGGCAAATTATTTATGACTGCTAATACTATTCCATTTATTATCTTTGGTATTTCCATAATTAATTGTGGTAATGCTCCAATTATTCCTTGTATTAAAGCCATTATTATTTTAATAGCTGCATCTATAACTTGTGGAAGATTTACTATGAGGGTATCTACTATATTTAACAAAGCTTGTACAGCCATTGGAATTAACTCTGGCAACATTGCTGCTATTCCATTAATAAGTGCCACAAGAATATCTATACCACTCTGAAGTATAAGTGGTAAATTTTCTCCTATAGATGTAATAATAGTTGTTATGGCTTGTATTACTAGCGGTATTAACTCTGGCAACATTTCAGATATTCCATTTATAAGTGCTAAAACAATTTGAAATCCACTTTCCATAATTAATGGCAAATTTTCCGTTATCAATGTCATAATACTTATAATAGATTCTTGTGCTAAAGTTATTAACTGTGGAATAGCTTCTACTAATCCTAATAACAATTCAGATATTAAAGTAATTCCTAGCTCAAATATACTAGGTAATATGGTAATAATACCCTCAGCTAGCTGCATTATTATCTGTATTGATGATTCTGCTATTAACGGCATATTTTCTTGGAATCCAGCTATTAATGATTCTATAATCAAAACTGCAATATTCATAAATTCAGGAGCCTTGTCAGCTATGCCTGTAATTGCTTGAGTAAATACATCTCCAACACTACCTGCAAGTCCTTCAAATCCACCTTCTTGGAATGCTGAAGATAGCTGTCCAATCATCCCTGTTGCTGAAGCTGTTATTTCTTTTAATGGGCCATCTATGCTATCACCCATATCTTTTCCAAGACTCATAAGTGAGCTTTTAAATATAGTAACTTCACGGCCTAATCCATCTTCCATAGTTGCTGCTGATACATTTAAGTCTTCTATTTCTTTCCCTGCATTTTGACTAAAATCAGCTATTTTAGATACTCCTTGTGCAAACTGTTCTCCAGCCTTTATTCCATAAGATCCAACTTTTCCAATAGCTTTAATAGTACCACTAAAAGCCGTTGATGCTACCTTTCCAACTTTAGATGATATATTTATAAGCGCACTTGCTCCTTCTTTACCGACCCCAGTAGCAATCTTTAGAAAAGCTCCTTTTCCTGATATTCCTACTTCAGAGCCTATTCTTTCAAAAGCCTTTTTAGCACTATCTATAGTTGAAGATGCCATTTTAAACCACTTTGTTTCTTTCATTACATCTGTTACTAATATTGTACAAAGCTTAATATCAGTTTTTAGTGTATTAAAAGTTCTTCTTACTTTTTCTGAAAGCCCTCCTACTTTTTCTTCAAAAGTTTTCGCTATAGACTCAAAGAAATTTATCTTAGAAAACCCTTTGTTTAACCCTTGTCCAATTTTACCCATAGCAACGGAGTTAGCCTTAATTATTTCTTTTCCTGCTCCAGTAACTAATTTAGAAATGATTTTTGTACTTTTCTCTTTAGCTTCTTCACCTTGTGATTCTAAATTTTCTAATATACTTTTTAATGTTAAATTTATCTCTTCATTTATACTTGTATTTGACATAATATCACCTGCCTTTTATAAAGCAGGCTACGGCTCACTACTCTAGGGTGTGGCTCTAAGCTCTGGCTTTTCTATTTCTATATTTATTAACCTCTTACATCTACTACATTTTATTTCTCCTTTGATGTAATCAGCTTTAATTAATAATTTATTACAAAATGGACATTTTACTTTTACTATGCAAATCACCTACCTTTACTAATAAAAAGTGCCTAGTTTTATAAGCACTTTTTATTAGTTTTTATAGTTAGAATACTAAAATCAAAGTATTCCCCTTAAGTCTCCATTTTCCATAAGAGCATTTTCAATTTCTGTTACCTTTTGTTTTTTAGATTTACTCATTGGAATAGCATAAATTCTCTTCATATTACTATAAAAATCCTTTTGTTCTTTGCTCATATTGGTATTTATAGTCATAGATCTATATCCCATAATCTTAACTATTTCATTGTCTTCCTTTAAAGCTCTAAACATGGCTTTAAATTTCCACCAATGTAAATCTTCTATATCCTGAAGGTCTATGTCATATTGGGTTAGAAAAGCGGAGTAAATATAGTCATCGTCATATTCAAAACTATATGCTCTTGTACTCTTACCCATAGATACTCCACTACTTCCTTCATTAATATCTTTTCCACCTCTATAAAACCAAAGAATTTGTTTAATTGCTTCTTCTAAATTATCTGGTATTACTGGATAATATAGAAGAAGAGCATTATATATCTTTTCTTTATCATCAAGCTCATCATCCTGAATCATTATCTCAAACAAAATGGATGTACGAAAATCATAATTAATCTTATATTCTCTATTATCTATTTCAACTTTTCGAGGTAAAACATCAATTAAAATATTCATTATTTTTTAGAACGTCTTTGAATTCTATTAGAAGAATACTTATTAGCAATGAGTTCAATTTCTTTATTTTTCTCATTTATGCCTGTTATTAGAGCCTCAAACNNCCTCAAAAGCCTTTAAACATTCAAGTAAGTTAACTTTATCTCCAAATACTCTTTCATGAGTACCTTGTCCAAAAAGTTCATCAAAAACTTTAAAGATGGCTTTGCACTGAGTTCTTATCCCTTCTCCAATTGACATACCCTTTGTTTCTTCTTCTATATTCATTACTTTTTTTATTGCTTTATCATATTTTTCTGCAACATCGGCATCAAATATATCTAATTCTAGCTCAATTCCATTAATATTCATTAAATATTCCTCCTACTAAATTGCAGTAAATGTTTTTGTTGCAGTATTGAATGTACCTTCTATAAAATCTCCTACTGCATTTAAGTTTCCTGATACCACAATAGTTTCTCCGCCTGCTCCAGCTAATCCAGCAACTTCACAACTTACTATAAATTTTCTAGCCTTATAAGTATTCTCACTTCCTTCTATTGGTTGAAATAGTTCAACTTTAACATAGTCAAATTGTGCATCTGCACCTGTAAGATGATTTCTTCCAACATTGTATAATGCCATTACTGCCCCTTCACTTTTAATTAAATCTGATGTGAATGGGAATTGTGTTTGGTATGACTTAATTGTAGTTGACGATGATTTATCGTTAATATAAACTTTAGTATCAAGTTGAGCTGCTGGATTTTCATCTAATGTATTAAATCCAGCTCCCATTAATTCATATTTTTCTACACCTGTTGATCCACCTATATTTATATAATCTGCTATTTGATGTCTTTGTATTGATTCTCTACTCATTATTTTTTCCTCCTTCTTGGTAATATACCAATCTACATTCTATTTTATATTGTGCTTTATCTAGATTTTTTTCGAAAACATAACCACTTGTTAATGCTTCTATTTTTTGTGCCACTCTCCCACTATCTAGTACTGGTAGATTATTAAGCTCTGATTGAAGTTCTAGCCACTTAGCAAAGTTTTCATAGAATTTACTATTAGCTATATTTTGTACTACATCTTGTCCGCATACTTCCCTACTGACAAACATGAAACAGTATTGTCTAAGACTAGTTCCATCAATATACTTTTTTAAAATTTGTTCTCTAGGAAGTTCTTCTATCATATAGGATACTGTATTTTCACCTAAGTAATTAATATTAATACCATCATTAATATTTGCTAGATAAGGACAGGTTCCTATATATTCTTTGATACTTTCTACTATATTCATTTCTACCTCCTCTACTGATTTATATATTTTTAATATCTATTAGCTATTTATTAAAATCATTGTCACAGTTTAAGACTTTGGTTACTAGTTTTTAAAATTGAAATGGTTTATCTAGATCCTATTTAGCTAATAAAATTTAAATATATATTTTTATTTACTTTAAATTAGAGGCTATTCTTTCTTTTTGAATTATCCTAATGTATTTCAAAGAATTTATAAATCTTAATATGAAAGTCACCGCATTGTTATCACCCCTTTCCTTTAGCTCCATTTCTTATTTGTTAATAAAACTTTTTAACCATAACTCATAGTGATAAATTAGTAATCTAAACTTTATTATTCTTATTTTAAAATTTAAAACTAATTTATTATCTTAAGACTCAACTTTTAATAACTTATCACCACTGCGATGATATTATTCTAGCACCGCTTTAACCCGATTATATAAAGAGAGTTTAAAAGAAATTTATAAAGAATTTATAAAGAATTTATAAAGAATATATTTGCAAGAGATTTAATAGCTTTTGACTTTATTGCTGATACATATTCTTCTGTAATATAAAGCTTTGCTGAAATATTTCTATTACTTTCCTTCTGAAAATATCTCATTTCAATAATACTTCTTTCTCTATCTGTAAGAATTTCTAGAGCATTTTCAATCTTTTTTATTTCAGCTTCTTTAACTTTTATAGCATAATTTAATCTGTTAATTTGAGCCTCTTTTCTTATTATCATGTTTTCCACTGTTGAAGTAATTTTATTAGTTTTTCCTGTCTTCTCCACGTAATTTACACCAATTCCGTCATCATATTCATTTTCTAATAACTCTATATCTAGTTTTATATTTTTAATTTCTGCTTTCGTTTGATTAAAGTTATAAAGCATAGTTTCAATTTTTTTATTCATATTCATACCGATTCCCCTTGAATTTAATTCAATTTTTATTATTTGTTGTTGAAATATTATATTGATTTAAATTCAATATAATATTTCATTTGTTAAAGACATATTTCAGCCTGCACTCTAATTATAACGTGATTTACTATTATTGAGTTATTTCTCTAAATATACTTCATTTCTTATACAACCCCCATATTTGAATTTAATTCAATATTCATATTTTGATTTTATTGAATTAAATTCAAATTGTCAAGTCATATTGAATTTTTTTTGATTTTATTTCAACTTATATTGATTTTACTTCAAATATGGTTATAATATAATTATAGGAGGTGTAAATATATGAATACACTGGGTATTAGGTTAAAAGAACTTCGAAAAAAACATGGATTAACACAAAAATCATTAGCAGATATTCTTTTAATAGATAATAGCTCAATTTCTAAATATGAGAATGATAAAGCAATACCAGAAAATGAATTGCTTCAAAGAATTGCCGATTTTTTTTCCGTATCTGTAGACTACTTACTTGGTAGAAGTGATATATCATCACCTAAAAAATCAACTTTTGATGATTTAGAATTAAATCCCAAAGATAAAAAAGATATTGAGAAAATTTTTAACAGTACCTTGGAGTCTTTAGAAAATCAAGAAGGACTTATGCTTTCCGGTAATCCTATTAATGATGAAGACTGGGAATTATTAAAATCTGCTATTCAAAATGGAATTGAGTATGCTAAGAAAATGAATAAGATAAAATATACCCCTAAAAAATATAAAAAATAATTTCAAACTTTATTTCGTAAAATTTGATGATGTTTTTGGGGGGGAATATAATTTTGGAAATTTCAAATTTAGTAAATAACTTAGTAAAAAAATATAAAACTAATGATCCTCGAGAATTATGTGATGCTCTTGGAATAAATGTTATGTACGAAGATTTAGGGTCTATTCATGGATTTTATCAATATGCTCCAAAAAATAAAATAATTCACTTAAATATTAGATTAAGTGAAATCGATATGTTATTTACTTGTGCTCATGAACTTGGCCACGCTATATTGCATAGTAATCTAAATATACTTTTTTTAGAAAGTAAAACTACTCAAGTTAAAGGTAAATATGAAATGCAAGCTGATCAATTTGCAGCTGAGCTGTTGATTGATAAGTCAATAATACTTAATTACGAAGGTTTATCTATAAACACTATTGCTAACTGCGAAAATATAGATATAAAATTTTTAAAACATAAATTTTTATATAAATAAATTATTGAAAATTCATCAATAAAACCATCAGGATATACTAAATCATATATCTTGATGGTTACTGTTAAATAGATTTATATTCTAAATTTGATGTATTCTATACTAATTTTTGATTAAAAATATTATCTAACTCCAACTTCCTCACCTTTTTTTGAATTTCTTCTGACTCTAAAATATAAAGTTCATTATCCTTCATTCTCTTAAAGTACTCGGCTCCTGCAAAGGTATATCTATTTCTTCTACCTTCTGTAGTTTGAACCTTTTCATTAGCATAAGCTATAATGTCTCCAGTAGCTAAATTTCTTGGAAGGGTTAAAAGTGGCATTCCAAGCTCATTTCTAACAGCATTATGTCCTGCTAATGAACCAGTTGTTATAGCTTCTGTATGTCCTACAAAAAGCCCACTTTTTTCTCCAGCACAGAATAAATTATCAAGTCCTACAACTTTCATCTGATTACTTCTTGGTGCAACTGATAAATATCTAATGGAGTTTCCTTTACCACCTGCATATGGATCTACAAATTTTGCCTCTTCAAGACCTTCAATTTTTCTAAGTTTATCTAAGGGATAATAAGAAGTCATTAACTTAGCATGACCAGTATCTAAAAGTACTATATTTTCCGCAAATTCCTTTAGTGCATATTGTTGACAAACCTTTTGCTTTAACTTATCCGTATTTATATCTTCTGGTGGAACCTTTAATACTACTACTCCTGTTTCATCTAACTGTTTTACTATTTTCTCTGATAAGCTATCCTTCTCCAACTTGCATGATCCACTGAAAGCACCAAATACATCTTCCTGTCTTTCACCTTTTATATCTTCTATACCTGCTCTATAACTAATACTTACTCTTGGTCCAAAGGCTGGGCATCTTAAAATACACATAGAACAACCATTTCCATAGCGTAAGCAATTTCCCATAGGTCCTGTAGAACCAGTAGTTTCTACAAAGGCATCTGCTTCTATATATTCACCATTACTAAGATAAATTCCCTTTATATTAATCCCTTCCATATTTACATCTACTACACGGCTTACAAATCTAACTTTTATTCCCATTTTTTCAATGTGTCTTCTTACCGCTGGCTCTATTCTATTTACATTGTAAAGCCATGCATGTACTTGGCTCCTAATATTGTTGCATATTAATTAGGTTTAGGTAATTCTGTAATGCCAGCCCAATATCCTTCTGAATGCTTAATGTAATTCAATGAATGATATCTTTTTAGATTTAACATATCTTCTAAAGTATATCCACTATGTTCAAATTCATCTTTCAATTCTTTAAAATTAGATTTATCACTACCGGATATAAACATATAACTAGTATTAGCAGTCTTAAGTTTTTCTCTAATTCTTAATTGATTAATATACATAGTACTTAACACAAATTTAATTCCAAACTTTGCGGTTTGATCTAATCTATTACCAATATATTCTTCTGCTGATTTTAATTGTGCTATTTCATCACCAATTACTGTAACTGTTTTTCTTTTATATCTATCAGTAATTTTCCAAGCTCTCGCTTGAGCTGCCATCCAAATTTTAGTCAACCAATAGGTTGTCATTATATCTCTTTCTTCTGCAGTACCAAACATAACTTCAGGCATTTTTATAAATATCACTTGATTTTTCTCCATCTCTTCCAGAAGATTAAAATTATCCGTAATATCTTTCTTAAGCATAAGTTCCATATAAGTATTAGATTTCAATTTATTAAACCTATCCACTACTCCACTTATCAAACTTGTTTTAGTCCCTATTTTTTCAGAAGGATTATCTTTAGTAGCCTTTGACCATTCGTCCAACTCTTTAAGGTACCCTATATATTCTTCCAAGTTATCATTTTGGTTCTTAGATATGGTATTTATTATATCTTCTCTAAACTGCCATTCCTGCAATAATTTTATTACATCTCTCAGTGACTTCTTTTGTATAAAAGATACTAGACAAGCACTTGTTAAATATCGCTCCATTCTTGGAGTAAATTCACTATTACTGATATTAATACTATTAATAAGTGCAAGCACTTGTGATGCTTGTTTTTTAGCACTCTCATATTGTCTAAATACATCATCTGTATCAACTATAGCTTCATTATATCCAAGACCTTGTAAATTGTTAGTATCATACAAATTAACTTCAAAAACATTCTCTTTGGGTATCATAGCTTTAATATCTTCACTCAATCCACAATTCTCTATATAATCTAAAACTATTACACATTCTCCACATTTAACACTATCTGCTGCAAGATTTCCTAATAGTGTAGTTTTACCGCTTCTTGTAGGCCCTATAGGTACTAATGCTAAATTCTTATAATCTTTATCTGTAGTTAAATAAGTTTTTGTCACATTTCCCTTATAAGTATTATGCCCTATACATTTTGTACCTTGTTGAAGTTCATCTGGTACTTCAGTTTCAAGTGTATTAATTTTTTTAATTCCTCCAAATCTATCTTGTAGTTCTCTACCTGGTAACTGAATGAAATTACTACATTCATCTATGGAAAATTTACTTTCTTCTACACCCTTAATCTTGAAGTCTGTAGTATACCATACATTCTTCATTTTATTTTTAATTTCTTTATATTTAAGCTCATTATCTTCTTCTATAGCCTTAAAACTTTGGCATACTGTAATAGCATTTGTAGTTGCTCTAACCCTATCTTTTGATTCGCTTTCTACTATTATCTGACCCTTTAATATTAATGCATTCTTTTTCTTCTCTGTAGCATTAGATAAATTAAAGTTCTTTACTATACCCATTGCAGCTTCTAGAAAACTTAAATTAGAATTTTCTTTTGCTTCATTTCCTAATATAACGCCTAATGCTTCCTTCAATATATCTGATATAAAACTAACTATATTCCTAATTATAATTGAACCAGTGATATCTCTTTCAACTGGTTTACCACTCTCTAATTTAGATATAGTTTTCTTATAACTACCTCTCCAATCACCTTGAAATGTTGGAATGAAATTATAAAATATTCCTATTCTTTCATCTTCCTTAATTATTTCTATTACATTTAATAAAGAATTTAATGGATCATTATTCTTTTTATCTACAGCTAAAGATAATGCATCCTCTTTTTTATAATATAGTTGATATTTTATTGAATCACCTTTAAATTCTTTGATAGCATCTACTTCATCTATAGTTATTCGTTTCCAAGTGTTACGTATTTTTTCTTTAATTAAATCTTTATAAAAGTTTGGTACTATGAAGTAAAATGTAACTTCTTTTTTAGTTATATTTATAAAATATGAAACCTTACAATTAGTCTCAAATATTATTTTTTTATTTTCATTTTTTATGTGTTGGAATATGCTTTTATACATAAGAGATATAGATTTAGCTATAGCACTGCTATTATAGTTTCTTATAGAACTATCTGGTGTAAGTTTCAAATAAATATACGTAGGTTTTTTTATTTCAAAATAATCACTTAGTTTCAATGATTTAAATTTCATGTAATCACCCCATAATTATATAGTTAATAATATTAATAAAAAAATAAGTTATTAGAGAACCACTTAAATATTTTCTTTTACTTTTATCCCCTGTCATCACCATAAAAAAACCATATAAAGCAATAAGTAAACATATAAAATACGATAATTCAAATGTCCAATTCCATAACAATAATAATATTTTACTTGGGTGTAAAAGATAACTGAAAAAAGTCCCTATATTTTTTATTGCATCCATATAAGAAATTTTATCCGCTGGTTCAATTACTGCTAAAAATTCAGAAATAGTGTAACTAATCATAGTTCATACCTCCTAACCAAATATATCTTTTATAAGATTGAATGACCATGGTAAAAGATATATAGCTCCATATGCTACTATATATTTTGCTATAACTTTACTAACACTCTTCGTATCCCCATTCATCAATGCTTTTACTATTTCTATAGCACACATAATCAAACATATCCAGAATGCAGCTTCTTTACATATACCAAATATGGTATTACCAGCAACACTAATTTTCCCCGTAGCTGAAGATGCATCCGCTAACGCTACACTATAGTGTAATAAATTTCCTGTTACTGCAACTAATATAGGCTTAAATTTTCTATCTTTCAATAATATCCCTACTTGTTTATCTGTCTTTTTAATGTTTTTTTCATCCAAGTATTGAATAAATTCTTGAATCGAATAAACCTTTTTTTTATTTAACATAATAGATCCTCCTGAATAATTAATTGAATCTTGTTAATGATATTAATACTTAATAAATTTTATCGGAGGTGTTTTATATGACTATTCCATTTGCAATTACATGTGGTTACCTTATTTGTTATGCGGTTGTTTGTGCTGCAGTTATTTTCTAATTTTTAACATTTTGTAAACTTTGAATATTTGGAGCTAAAATAGTTATCATTTCAAAATTTATAGCATACGCTGAAGTATGAAGCGAAAGCGTAGAGTAGACGCTGGAGTGCATGCTTAAGCTTCCTAGCCTAAGTCTACCCATTTGGATTTAGGCTATTTTTTATTTAAAAATCCCCTAAATCTATCAAATTGCTAGATCCAACCTGCTTTTTTATAACTTCTCCACCTTCTTTTCTTTCCTCATGCATAGCCTTTCTTAATAAGTCTTTTATGAATCCACTGTAATTGCTATGGCTATTTATCCATAAATTCAATTCTTTATCTTCTGCATTATTTTTAAAACTTATGGTTATTGGTTTTATTGCCATAAACTTTCACCTACCTTTTTAAATCCAATCGCATTAGCATATAAAGGATTATCTGCTATTTCAAAGTTAGAATATCTTTTAGCAAATGCCCTGCTAAACAACTTAGCTCCACCACCAACTAATATTATTCTTTCAGTTCTAGCTGGGAACTTGAAATCTAAATCCTGTTTAATTTTCATAAAATTTTCTTTAAGAATTTCCGTTATAAATCTTAAATCAACTTCTTTATTATCCACTTTAAGTGAAGCCTTTTGAATAATTCTATCTACCATTTGTAAGTCCAAATCTAAGCTATGCTCACCGTTTAACCTATCACATATAGATTTATATATATTAAGTGTTCCTACTGCCACAGTAGAGCTCGTGTGGTGCTTTTTATCACATATATACGCTATATCAGTAGTTCTTCCACCTATATCAACTATAATTACATCTTCATTAGTAGATAAACTGTAATAAGCTCCTATTCCTTCTGGATAAACTTTAAACTCAGAAATTACTATTTCTCTAGACTTACCATTTAGTTTTACTGTTTTCATCTTGTTTTCATTAACCATTCTCTCAAGTGCATCTTTATTCGCCTTGTATTGGTTAATTGGCAATCCACAAACAACTTGATTAAACACATCTTCACTTGCTAATGCAATGCCTGTGTATAACATTGGTAGAAAGTTCTCCTTACTACTCTTATTTAGTTCAGTTTCAAAGCTCCCCTCACCTATAACAAACTTTTTATTATCATATTCTAGAACTATACCTGATCCTAAAATGTTTTCTTCTGTACTCACTAAACTTTTTACGTTAATGTTTGGATTAACTTTTACACTATAATTTCCTACATCAATTCCTAGAATCATATCAATCTCCTTATAAATATTTCTAAATTTTTCTAACTTCTTAATATATTTATATGCTTGTTTTTTTAAAATGTTTCCTATATTTTAGAATTTATTTTATTTTTTTAGAATTTTATGTATAAAAAATAAGGATATATGATATTACTCTGAATACCATATATCCACTAATTTTCTTTCTAACTTTTCAGCAATTTCAAAAGCCTTATTTAATGTAGGATTATTATTTCCAGTTTCCCATTGTGAATATGTACTTCTTGGAACTCCTAAAAATTTAGCAAACTCTCCTGAATCCATCATATACTCTCGCATACGTATCTCTTTAAGTTTATTTTTAACTTCCATAACACCACCTCTACGATATACTATTCTACATATCCCATAAATTTCCTTCAAATAAAAAAAGACTAGGTTTCCCTAGTCAACTATTTTGAAGTTTCATTATTGTTCGTCTCTTTGTATTCCTTAATAATATTATTCATATTATCTATATTTTTGTTCCATTCTTCTAAAAGTTGTTCATAACTCATATAGTAATCAGCCAAATATAAATCTGTATTGCTTGAATATATCTCTGTAAGTTTACCTGAATAGTAGTGTTCATAATAATATTTATAGTTTTCTGAACCAGTATCAAGTACTGTTAAATCACCATCATTAGTTATATTGAGTATATCATTAAATTTTTCAAAAGCTAAATCTAAATATTTGCCTTTATTCTCATGATCATCTTTTTTAAAATATTCCAATGCGGTTTTATAATCTTCAACACCCTCTTCAAATTGCTTTATTAATTGCTTTTTTTCTGAGCTCATATCATTATCCCCACACCCAACTAGACCTAATATCATTATTGCACATAATAATAAACTAAATATTTTCTTCATTAAATAACCCCCATGCTTTTCTATTATATTTACATTGTATAATATATTCACACTTTGTCAATATTTTCAAATGAGGTGATTTATAATGAAGAAAAAAAGAAAGTTAAATGTAACTGGCACTATGGGACCAGATACATCTAGATTAGTAACAGAGTCATTGTTGAGGTTAGTAGATTCAAACAAAGAAGAACTTCTACACATTTTGAAAGGAAGATAAACTTAAGGAAATTGAGTAATGATTCTACAAAATAAGAAAAGAACTTTATTATGATTAACACTTTTACATTTAATGTATATAATGAGGATTAACTGTCTATAATTTAAATACATCTTAAACCATGCGATTATACAAAAGAAAAAAAGGTATAAAGTAATATTATATTGCTTTATACCTTTTAAATTTAAATTAATTATTATAAATAAACTTCACCGTGTATTCTACGTAAAGTCTTGGATCTAAAGTTCTTACCTTTATATTATATATCACACTTTTAATTACTAGTTTTATTTTGAAATTATAAACTTTTCATCATCAAATAAGATTTGAAAAATCATATAGCCTAACATTATACTAATAGTATTAAAAATCAAATCTGTAATATCACATACTCTATACCCTCTTGTTACCCCAAAGTATATTTCAAAATATTGCAGTATTTCTATTATAAGAGATGTTGAAAATCCTATTATAGTTACTTTTTTCAAACTTTTGAACTTTTTATTCCATAATAATGGCAATAATATACCTAAAGGTACTAACAGTATTAGATTTCCAATAGTATTTTTGAAAAACAATAATTTATTTGAATTACTATATGTGCTTATAAAATCGAATATATTTAAATTAATAGATGTCTCAACTGCGTAATTTTGTGGTGTAAAATATATAAGTATCGGCAAAAGTGTAACTGATATTAAAGAAATAATATATACACAAAATATCATATATAATATTTCATTCTTTAATATAAATTTTTTGTTTTTAATAAATAATATAGCTCTAATTATAATAAATATAATAATGCTGAAAATTAAGAGTAATCTTCCACCTATAATTATGCCTGCTATTTCCATATTAAAGTATATTCCCCAATTTAGAACACTCTATTGAGTAATTCTACCTTTCACAGTTATATAAGTATTTGGAGTTCCTCCAGATATAAATAAATGATATTTCCCTGCTGGAACTGTTCCCATTGCGAAAGCAGATTGACTACCACTAAAAGAAATAGACTTCTGTATAACAAGCCCCCTTGTAAGATCTGCATTTACTGTCCCAGAGCCTGATTTCGAATCAACGTATAAAGTTGTTCTTTTATTCGCTAGGTTGTAAAAAATACCATTTTTAGAACCATCCACACATCCTCGTCCATTATTATATACCTGATATGATGCAGAAAAGTTACTACTGTAACCAAATGCTGTAGTAAAACTTCCTAATGCAATTAAAGTTAATAATGTTATTGCAGTTATTTTTTTGGATTTTTTCTTAAAATTAATCATTGATTAATCCCCCTTTTTATATTTTTAAAATTACGTTCTACTATATTATCACATAAATGCACTTATTTTTCCTTATATATACATGAAAGGATTATTTTTGAACCTAACTTTCCAATATTATCATTGATTTTATATAACTAATTGTTGATTATTTTACATTTAATGTATATAATTAATGCTAAGTGTCTATAATTTATTTGAGTTCACTCTCAACTATGTGCTTATACAAAAGAAAAATAAGGTAGAAAGTAATATTGCAATTGCTTTCTACCTTTTAATTTGATATTTTATTTGGTTAAATATCTAGTATCTTTTTCAATGCATCCTGGAGTACTTGCGAGAAGTTTACTTTCTTCTCCTCTGCTAACTTATTAAGCCATGATGGTATGGTCAATGTCTTCTTTATTGCTTTATTATCATATTGTTTTAATATATTTTTCAGATTCACTTTGACTAATATTAAAGTTTCATCACTTTTAACTTCTATATCTGTTATATCTGTAGCAATAGGTATTTCTAACTTATCACTATATAAATCAAATATCTCTAGTTTTAATGCATCCTCAGCCATATCATAAGCTTCATCTATACTTTCACCATAAGTTATTATATTCTCAAAGTCTTTAAATCTTATATTATAGTCCTTATCTCCTATTTTTTTAATTATCGCCGGATATATAAAAGTTTCATTATACATGATCCATCTCCTCCTTACATTTAATATATTTATTTATTAAAATTACAATCTATATATTAATCTCATTAGCTAGGGCTATTTAAGCCCTAACCTCTTGAGAATTTCATTTAATGTACCTATTGGTATATCTTTTGTACCATGATAAGGAATTATTAGTGTTTTATTTAATTCCTTATGTATTAGTTTAATGTGTGACCCTTGTTGACTTTTGATTTGCCAACCATTTTCTTTAGCTATTTTTAATAACTGTTTCGCATTCAATATCTTACCCCCTCCCTATATTTATATTATATCATACGTATAATACGTATTCAATAGTATTTTTAAAATTACTTTGCCTAGTAATTTAAAAGTTTTCAACAAAATATGTTCAAAATAAGACCAATGAAGATCTTCATTCTCATCTTTGCTTATTTAAGTTTTAATATTTTTACTTTCTATTAATTAAATCTATTTAAATTCTGAATACTTGATATTTTGTCTAATATCATGATTATAATTTTAGAATTATCACGGCTTTTGATGATATTAAACAAAAGATATAACTACAGATACTATCTTTAATATATTTTACACTGATTCTAATACTCCTTAAATCCCTTGAAATATCAATCATTATATATCCTTATAAGTTATTTAATTAATCATAGTGTAAATAAAAAGAAAGTAGTTGAGACTCTTAATTGTAAGAAATCAACTACTTTCTCTGTATTTAAAGGAGGTCAACTACAGATATCATTTAATATATTTACTATTGATTCTGTAGCTTATTTGTTATGATATCTTATATCCTTTATGGGTGGAGCATGGATTATCTTTCCACCACATAATGAATATAAATTGAAAATCTCTTTTTTAATGCTTGCCATTGAAGTTTTACTATAGTGTTTATACCAATTTAACTATAGCAAGCGCCATAAGGGCCAATGCTATCGCTAGCACATAAAGAGTTCTTTCTGATATCATAATTAGACCTCCTCTATATTAAATTTTATAAATAACTTAATGTCATTTTACATGCATATAGTACCACACTCTTCAAGGCACGTCAAGCACTGATTTTACTAGTGTTCTGCCAACTTATTTGATATATTTATTTTACTATTAATTACACTTTCTATTTATAATTTCATAAAAAAATAAGGCTAAATAAGGATTTTCTCCTTACTAGCCTTTGTTTAATATAATACTAAAATAGATTTTTTATATTACTGCTTATTATACAGATCTATTAGATGCTATACGTTCATTTTTCTTAACCCTTTGTACCTTTATTAGCTTGTCATTTTCTAGCAATAAATTTTTTAAACTTCTAGTTATATTAGGTTTAACATTATTATTCATAAATTGTTTATCCATAACATCATTCCCCCTTACATATATTATATACTTATATTTTTTCACTAGCAACTAATTCTTCTCTTGTATTATCCACTATTTCTTTTATATGTATATTATTACATTCCTCTATTTCTTTTATATAACCTTTATCTATTATAAAAGACTCAACTTCCCAAAGCACTTGCTTATTCAATTCAGTCTCTTTTTCATTAAATATATCCATTACAATTTTTTTACCTTCTTCTACATCTTTTTCTCTAGTTATCATAAACTTTCCATACTCAAACCTATATTTTAGTCTAAAAGCTTCTCTTACATTATCATCTTCTACTAAGTCTATAGCTTTTTCATAATTATACTTACCCTTTTCTTCAGCTTCGTATTCATCTATATCCTTATTAGTATAGTACCAATATCCTAATGTCGCAATTAAATATGGATCTAATCCATTTATATTTAATCCCTCATCCAATATTTTTCTGGACATTCTAAATTCATTAATTTTAATTAACCTATATGCAATTGTATTAAATATATCTTCACAACTAACAACTTTAATTTTATTTAGATTCGAAATTGTAGTATCTAAAAACATATCTATATACTTTAAATAATCATCTGTACTTTTGAAAGATATAATTTGCATAATTACTTCAACCCAAATAATAAAATTATAATCAGTATTATCATTTTGAGTTTCTATTGAGCTTTTTAGCTTTTCAAATGAAATTAGTATTCGCTTATTCTCCAATTCTGATGATTCATCAAATCTTATATCATTTAATCTCCGTCCCCATACAGATATAGTATTAGGATTGTTATTAATTTTATATGCACTTTCAAATAAAAGATTAATTTTATTAAAATAATTTTCCTTGTCCTTTTCATTAACATAATTGATAAGCTTTATATATAATGTTGCTAAATTTACAATCATGTTTTCATTATCATACGCTAACTTCTCTATTGAATCTAGTATAACTAATACCTTATCTATATAAATTTTCTGTTTTTCAGTTTCTTTATTTATAGTAAACCAATCTATAAAACTAATGTAAATTTGACATAACTGCACTTCATAAGCATATTTGTTTCTAAATATTTC
Source organism: Clostridium sp. UBA3061 (assembly GCF_002367465.1). NCBI lineage: Bacteria > Bacillati > Bacillota > Clostridia > Eubacteriales > Clostridiaceae > Clostridium > Clostridium sp. UBA3061. The sequence goes on from NZ_DFCF01000025.1 coordinate 23,012, forward strand.
ATTATTTTTAATACAAATTTTTTCTGCCTTCTCTAAAAAAACCTTTTCTGTTTTATTATATTCGTATAAATATATCAATAAATCGCATCTATTTATTATATTATTTGAATCAAATCTTTTCTCATCAATGCAATCATACATGGAGTCTATTTTCTTTCTCAATTCATAGCACTTGCTGTTATCTGCATTTAAACTTATAACTATATCTGCCTCTTCTAACTTTTCTAATATATTATCATCATCTATACAATAACCATCATTTAAAAACTTTTCTATTTTATCAATAAATTGAGAATCCACTTCCTTAATAGCCTTACTTAATTTTTTGATTAGTTCCTTATTTGAGTTGTCATTTTCAATTTCTTTTATTTTTTCTGTAAACTTATTATGCATATTTATTTGATAATAAAACTTAGCCATTTTTACTTTATCCTCTTCAAATTCTCTTATAGCATCATTTAATATATCTTTTGTTATTATATGCACATCATCTTTAAAATATGACTCATTATCACTATATGGTGTAATTTCATTTAATGTTTCCTCTAAATAAGAAAACGGTTTCTCTATTATTTTAGGTGGAAATTCATCTAATTTTTTCATAAGTGCTATAAAAAAACTATCCGCATCATATCCTCTAATATAAAACGAATACTTATCTTCACCTAATATTTTTTTCATATTTTCATTTGGATCATTTTCATTATATCCTACTAAATACAATCTATTGTCAAAGCTCTTCTCTTCTCTTAATATTTCCCATACAGCATCATTCTGACAACTATATCCAATAATTATCCACATGCTCTTTTCTTTGAAGTTTTTTAATATTGGTCTTAATCTCCTCTTTTGAGCTTTTATTTCGGATTTTGTATTACACAATACAAAACCGGTATGTTGTCCATGTAAATATAATATGGCCTTTTCACTTATTAAATCTGACCTAAATTCTTTGCACATTGCTAAATCATAAATTCCAGGGTACTCTCCTACTAAAGAACATGCTTTAGGAATAATATTATCAAAATTTGTAGTTAATACCCTGTCTATATATCCCTTTTTCACTAAATTTGCAATTCCTATATGAGCCCAATTTATTTTAGCGTTACTTACATAACTATTTATTAACCTACGTCTTTCTACCGGTGTAAGTTTACTCATACAATCTCCATAGTTTTTTATCTCAATGCATTTAATTTCATCCTCATATCTTTCTTCTAAGTCATTTACTATTTCATCAGCGAGTGGTATTCCCGCACTAACTGAGCATCCTGCACCAACCAGCAAATTTACTTTTATATTTTCTTCTCTAGCTCTTTCAATAGCATTAACTAAATGCTCAATATTTCTATCAAAATCCATATTACACCTCTAAAAATATAAAATTTACATTTCAATATTAATTACTACATGATGAGTATTAAATTATCCTCTATTTCATCTTATCATATATTTACAACTTGTCCATATTTTTAACAAAATAGGCATAAAAAATAAGGGCAGCAACCGAAGTCACTACCCTCTAAATCTCCTATAAATACTTATTAGCTGCATTTTTCATTGTTGTAAATCTGTTAGTATCATTCACATTACCACCTATCTGAATTACTTGTTCTGCCTTTAACCCACTAGCTTTAAAATCATTAACTCGCATTAATGGGCAAGATAATTTTTGAGCCACCATTACTGCAGCAAATAGATCTGCATCTCCTAAATAAGTTACTATCTTTTTCATATCATATTCCTCCTTAATAATTGGCTTTTGTGGCTTAGATATATTTAAACTCACTCTATTATCAATTCCATTGGCAATAGCTCTTGCTAATTCATCAGTTTTATTTTTAAATAATTCGGCATCTTGACTACTATCACAGAATAAACTTTCTACTATTATAGATTCCATACTACTGGCATTTAAATCATGATAACCTGTACTGTATTTAACCCCTCTATTTAGAGTGCCTAGTTTCGATATATTAGCACATATTTTATTTCCTATAGTTATTGCAGTTTTACTATTAGTATCATATACCCAACACTCAACACCTTTTGCTTTACCATTAAATGAGTTCATGTGTATGGTAATGTATATATCTACTTTCGTATTATTTGCTTTATTAGTACCTTCACTTAATTCTGAATTTACATTGTTAGCATTGCTATTACAATCTATAACTGTATGGCCTTGTACTTCTAGTAAAGCTTTAATCTTGCCATAAAGAATCCTACAACTATCTACTTCGTCGATTTTTCCTCTAGCACCTCTACAATTAATAGAGTGTCCATATCTTAATCCTATTTTCATAAAACATTCCTCCTTAAATATAAAAGAGTGAGATTGCTCCCACTCTGTAAACTATTCTTTTGATATTTGTTTAATTAATTGATTACCATATACTGCAGCTCCGACTACCAATATACCTTGGATAACACTATCTGCACTAAATCCACCCATAACCCATACACTTAATGCAATACCTATAGGTAGTAAAATTACTGGAATATACTTATCTTTTATTCCCTCAGTGTTCTTTAAAATAGCTCCGATTATTAGAAGTACTGGTATAAGTATTAAAGCATTTTCTGTAATGTAATTAATAAAATCCATAATTATCTCTCCTTCTTATTTAAAAATATTTCTTTGAATTGCATAAAAAAAGAACCCTAACAAACTAGTTGCCATAAGTCCTATTAACCAATTTATACTCTTTGTTTGTGCTTCAAGCTTTTCACAGAGGTTATCCATCTTAACATCTGTAGCAGCTCTTCCTTTTTCAAGTTCATCAATACGCTTACTATGGTCATTTAATCTAACGTCATGCACTTCAATTTGATGTTTAATTAAATCATCATTCATATTACACCTTCCTTAATAATTAGTTATTATTAACTCGTTATATTTGCCCCTAGATGCTTTTTCTCTGCCTACAGAATAATTTACTTGCACCTCCTTTATGTTAAAACCCTTATACCATTCTCTAACCTCTTCATGATCATTTATTGTTAAGATAAAGTTTCCTTTAATACCATTTAATTTATCTCTAAGAAGTAAATGTTCTTTTTCTCCAAATGTATTTCCATATCCGGTTGTTTCAAAGTAAGGAGGATCACAAAAAAATACTGTGTAATCCCTATCATACTTATCTATTATCTTCTCAAAGTTAAGATTTTCTACATAAGTGTTTCTGAGTCTATTTTTTATGTCTTCCAATACACCTTTGTAAAAAATTTGAGGACTAGGTTTAGTATTAGTGCCATAGCCATAATGGTTACCTCTACTTGCAAAACTTTGGCTCAATAGATATAGAAATCTAACAGCTCTATAAGTCTCAGTTAAATACTCAATAGGGATATTTTTATATTCTTGAAAAATATCTCGTCCTGAAAACTCATATTGCAATAACCTTTCAACTTCTGGAGCATGATATTTTATAGTTTTAAATAGGTTGATTAATTCTTTTATAACCTCGACTTTACTTGGCTCCTTTCCAAAATAAACCCATCCTGCTCCAAAGAAAAGCTCAACATAGCAGGTATGTTCTGGTAACATTTCTATTATGGTTTTCCTTAGTTTACTTTTACCTCCCATGCGAGAAATAGGTGGTTTTAACATACGCATCCGTCCTTTCATTTAAGTCTTTTGTATATAAAAAAGAGACTAGATTTCTCTAATCTCTTAACCAACTACTTGATAATATTGTTCTTCATACCCAATACGATATCCTATTACTCTAAAATCAACTTTTCCATTATATCCTCTTACTGTAAAGCTAGTTCTATCCTTAGAAACTATAATTACCCCTGGATTACTAGAGAATACTGCATAAGTAGATATAGTCTTAAGAAATGTGCTGTCTAAGGATACTGTAGTTCCTTCTTCTTGTATATCTATATCAAATAATACATCTTCTAATAATACCTTTGGACTATCTATTGGAGACATTCCAAGTGTAGCACCATCTACAACTATAGTTCCTCCAGCCTTCGTTCCATTTGTGTTAAATACATGTCTAGGTGTTCCGGCAATCATAAAACTAATAGTACCATCCGGAGATATTCTTATTCCTGTATCAACCGACTTTGATATATAAAATCTAAATGTACCAGAACTAGCATCTATTTTACATTGGTCTGCAAAGTAAATAGTTGGTGGTTTACAATCCAAGTAATTAGGATGAAATCTAAACCTAGCAATACCATTTTGGTATATATCTGTAGAACCTATATCAATACGAATATAGCTATTTTCATCCCATTTAAGCCTTACTGCACTTCCTACACCTTGTTCATTGTTATATGTCGCATCAATGGAGCATCCGCCAAACAAGTGTAAAATTGGGTTTGCTGGATCTGCATAAAGATTACCTCTGACCATTAAGTTTCCATTTGCATCACCTTTTAAAACAGAATTACCTGCTCTATTCCTAACATCTATTGCCCCATTGTAAATAGTTACTCCATTGGCATCAATTTCTGTAGAACCACTAATAACTTCATTTTGCCTTGCTGTATAAGAACCATTCTCCCCCTTAGATAGACAAGGTAGTCCAATACTAAACACTCTATATCCAGTAGTACCAGCTTTAGGTTTTACTTCTATATATAATAAGAAGGTATCATAATTAATATCTTTTGTCGTAAAGGTTACAGAATATCGGTTAATATTATAGCCAGTTTTAAGATTGATGACTTGATTAGCTACATAGCTGGCTCCTAACTTATAATCTATATATAGCCTAAATGTTTCTACATTACTTTCTGTTATGCTGCTAAGAGAAAAAGTATACTGTGAATTTCTTTTAGGTAATCTTTCGCCTATCATACCTTTTTGATATAAGAGTCCCCTGTCGCTAGTTAAGCTGAAAGCTCTCCACCCATCTGTGGGCATAAAGAAATTAGCATTACCAGTATATAATCCGATACCACTCATATTCCAGCCTGTAGTTTCTCTATTCGAAAAACTTGAATTGCTTAAAAGATTTATTATATCTATAGAGAAAAAATCTAGTTTCAATTGATTTGCTGTGAGCTCCATACTTGCTTTAGTAGCATAAGTCAACGTAGCATCATTTTTAGATACAAAATCCTTACTTACTTCTAATTTTATACTATCAGCTTTTTGACTTATAGCAGAATTCATAGCTGAAGTAGTAGCATAGTTAGTTTCTATATTAGATACTCTTTGTGTAAATCCATCTGCAGTTTGCTTTGCTTCTGTAGCCGTAGATAATGCACTCTCTGCAGTAACTTTTGTCTTAGATACAGTGTCTACTATGCCATCTAAGTCCCTTCTTACTTCATTAGTCTTTGTTTCTACACTAGTTATTTGACCTGTTAGGGCATCTATATTACTTGTATGGCTACTAATTACACTACTTATAGCGTTTACTGTTGCTACAGTGGAGTTATATGCATCTTTAAGTTGTATGTTCTGTCCATCTTTAACTATTGTAGTGTTACTTATTAATGCACTTATTTTACCTTGTTGAATGTTTAGAGCTGTTGTATTACTTTCTGTAACTTCCTTCATTGTAGACAATGCACTTGCAAGACTTGTAGAGTAAGTTAAATCTATGATTGGATTAATTAGACTACCCTCAGTTAAGAAATATCCATCTTTGAATTGCTTCATATACTGCTCCACACTAATAGGTTCTTTCACTGGTGTTGCAAGTTGATAATATATTGTAACTGGGTTAGCTTGTAGCCACGCTTTTAATTTAACTGCTTTTTGTATTCTGTCATCAGTGTCGGTTATCCCTGTTTTATTCCTTGATAATGAAATTCTTGTAACTGCATATGCGTTAGATGTGGATACGCCTTCTAATAATGCTGGACCTGTATAATAATCTGTAAGGGCTGGTAAGGTATCACATATTGTAGCTAAAACATTAGGGGAGCCTATGGGTACAGAAAAGTATCTTGTATAGAACTCGTCTAGGTTTGTACTAGCGTTGTATCTTTCCCAATTCCATGAGTCTACGTTGACTAAATTCCCTTTACCTACATTCCTAGTAACCTCATTTTCTTTAGCAGTATCTCTCACCCCATTAGGTAAACCCCTTAATGGGTTAGTTAATGTTATAAGTTGTCTGTGCTCCTTATAAGGTTCATAAGGTTTAGACGTATTTCCTTCGGTTAATCTTAAATTAGAGTAAGTAACATTATTAATTTTAGCAGTAGTTGTAGTTGCATAAAGACCTATGATTATCTTAGAGTTATTTCCGGAGTTAAAAGTCCCACCTTTTATACCTAAATCTTTTAAAAATCCTAAAGGTGTATTTATATTTACAAACCCGTTAGTTGTATCTGAAATTTCAAAATCACAATAATAATCTGTATTAGGCTTTACTTTGCACTCTACAGAGCTTCTTAGCCACGCATATGCTTCAAATGAAGATACTGTTACAGTGTCACCTACAACATCTGATCTTGTCTTACCAGAATCTTTTATTTTATTTATATCTAATAAGTTCTCGCCTTTACTTACAATTTCCGAAGCCTCTCCATTTTCTGAGACACTTCTTATACCTTCAAAGTAAGGTATTTCTTTGTTAGTCCAATCTCCTTCCAACATCATGTAGTAACCACCAGTTTGTATATCAACAGAACCTTCTTTACCACCAAAAAACACACTAACTATCTTCTTTATATCAGAAGTGGTAGTATATTTAATTTTAAATATTTTGCCACTATCCGTAGAAGTTAAAGCTTGATAATGAACACCTTTATTAACATCAGAAGTATTTGTATAATTCATGGCTAAGTAAAAATAACTTAATGTAAGGTTTGTATAATTAGCTTTAAAAATTAAAGTATACTCTGTATTTGGTTTAATATTAAACACTTCAGGTGCTTCACTTATTAATGCAACATTAACAGTACTTGTTGTACTATAGGTTTTAATAGCGTCCAGGAATATTACTTTAGGTAAAACATTCTGTAAAGTATTTCCCTTAATACTATTAATCTTCAACATTCCATCTATAGCACCATCTAACTTAGTCACAGAGTTGTCTGTAATTATAGTAGGAGGAGCACTATCCACTTTAGTTGTAAGAGTATTAAATGCTACATCAAGAGTCTGTGCAGTACCATCTAGGAGTACTTTGCTACTATTAATAGTTGTAGCTCCATTATTAATACTTGTTACTACACTAGATATATTAAGCTTATTCCCCTGGATATTTGCATTATCAGATACCATATCATCTCTGATTATCTTTTGTTTTATACCATCTGCTTTTAATCCTGTGGCATCAAACATTAGCTTTCCGGAACTATCCCATACATACATGTTGTAGTCAGAACTAGCATCTTTTCCTATCTGAACCCTAACCCTTGTACCATCCTTAATTTGTATAGTGTTATCAAATATTAGAAGATTTCCACTATCAGATTTTATTCGGAACTTATTTACAGATATGTCTCCAGCATTTATTTTAGATACATCTAGGTTCTCAATCATGGCGTTTTTAATAAAACCATTTACTACAGTTACTTTATCACTAGTTAGGATTAAAGATTGGATATTGTTAGATGTAAGATTACCATTAACAAGAGTTTGTATATCTCCTACGCTACTTTCTAATATCTCTATTCTTCCTACACCAGCATTAAGTTCTGTTATATCTGCTTTATCAGCCTGTAACTTTACTATATTAGCATTAGCTGCATCTAGTTGTGTTATTGTAGCACTTGTAGCCTCAAGATCACCAACTCTAATTTCAACTGCATTAAGGTTCTGTATGTCCGCCTTATTAATTGTAATTTTTTCTACTGTACCCTTTATAGCTCCTTCAGATATAGTTCCGTTACTGCTAGTAATATTGTTTACAGTTTTAGAAGTATCTTCATATTCCTTTTGCATATCCTCAAATGTCAATATAGTGTTTGCTATCTCACATGTATTTTTATCAGGTTCATCCGGATATTCTACCATTTTAACTATTCTTTGCTTTTCTTTAATACCTTCTTCTTTAGATATAAGAGTAATTATGTCTCCAAGACCATATGATAAAATGCTATACTTATCATTAATGCTTGCGAGATCTACTATATCAGCTCCATAACTTTTATAAGGTTTACTTAACTCTTCTAACTTTGCAATCGCATCTTCTCTAAGTGAATTTTCATCTGTATATCTTTCATCCTTCCATATAAAAGTTTTCTTCTTACTGGAATATTGAAAGTTTTCTATTGTAGTCTTAAGGTCATCTTTTCCTATAGCTATAATCCTTGTAAAAAAGTCATAGGAGTTAGATTGTACATCTAGTTTTCTAAGATTAAGAGAGTCCATAAAATAGACTCCCTTGTCACTACCAAGTTTTTCAGCAACTTTTACAACTTTGTTTATAGTATCAAATTCTATTTCTACAAGATACGTTTTTTTAGATTGTTGGATAATATCCCAGGTACTACAGTTAGTTTTTCTTATAGTCCTTCTCTTAGTTACTCCATTAACTTGTACCGTCCATCCAGTTCCAGCTACTGCAAGAGTTAAACATTCACTAATAGTTTTCTCTGTAGTATCAAAGTGCTCCCATGCCTGACCTTCTAAATTCTCTACATTAAGAGTTGCCTTTATAGAGTTCCATTCCCCATTTGTAGATATTTCTTTTACTACAAACTCATCCTTTTTAGTTCTTATATAACATTCTTCTTTAATGTCCTTAGATAGCCTGGAAGGATATAAAAAAGAAAGTGTCTTATCTCCACTGGACAATACACTTTCTATATTCATGTCTTTATATAGCGTTAAGCCTTTTATTTTTATCTTGTTTAAGTCATATAATTGTAACAATATTTAAGCACCTCCCATCTAATAGAGGTACTTTTATTCCTCTATCATATAATCTATTAGCATTAGCTCTGCTGGACTCATATCACACTTAGAGTTTATAAGCTCATCTATATGAAACTTATGAATATCTACTTCATTCTCTATTGCTAATAGTTCCTTAATATCTCTATTCCAATCTTCAACATGTTCTGGTGCAATTTTAATGCTATTATCTTCTATTAATGGTTTACCCTCTTCATCTTTCACAGAATACTTTTCTATAAGCTTTTGTCTTTCTTTATTGTAGACTTTAATTTCAGCTTCAATCTTTGCTATATTCTTAGCTATAGCATAAGAAACTTTTATAGGTAAATTCTTCTGTGATATTGCACCTAGTACATTTGCATCATTTACTATTCTTTCATTACTAAGCTTCATTTACAGTACCTCCTACCAATTCATCTTCTATTGCATAGAGTTTCTTGTCAAATGCATCCATATCAGCTCTTACTTCAACTTTATTAGCATTATACAATTCTTGGTTTTGTATGCTCCTTGTTACACTCCCAACATTTCCTCCATCTGTGGAAATTGTAGCATTCATGTATACTACTTGTTTATTTTCTATAATGCTATATCCTGTTAATGTAATACTTTTATTTGTTTTTAACATAAAAAATCATCCTTTCATTTTTAAGTATTAAAAAAAGCCTACATATGTAAGCTCTTTTGTTAGAATATAAATTTAACACTTGCTATTTCAGACGCTTTAACTTTTAATTCTCCATCCCTTACCTCTATTCCACTTTCATTTATAATTATTTCTTTCATTTAAATCATCCTTTCTTAAATAAATCTTGGTTTATATTTAATATTTATATCTACATTGTTTCTACTAACTGTAATAGTATTTGCTCCTGGTTTAAGTCTTGGGAACTCCCACATATCAGTGTCATTAAACTTATTAATTCCATCCACTGTTACGGTACCTTCTTCACCATCTATAATTACTTTTTTACCACCTGTTAAGATTCTAATAGTCATAGGTTCATCACTTAATCCATTGATTACTATATCTGCTATAGTTACGGAAGGTGTTATTTCTACTATAGCTGGAGTTTCTTCGTTGCCTGGTACATTTATTGTTTTAGTGGTTATTCGGTTCATGGTTTCGGTAATCTGATCCATATAAGATTCTGTATATGTTAATACAATATAAATACCCATTGAATATTTTTGTTCTAAAATATCAAAGAGTACTTCGCTTCCTGCAAACTTATCTAAAAGACACTTATATACCATATTCTCACCTATAAATCTTATATAACTATCACTTATTTCTTTAACTAGGTTACTACATAATATATTTGTTTCTTCTTCCGTTGTACCTTTCACTATAACATCTACTTCTATCATGCCACTTAAGAACTGCGCAGTTAACAGTATCGGTTTATAAGAAGGTGTATCATGTGATATTTCTTTATAAAAAGATGAAGGAGTTACCTTCTTTCCAAGTAACTCCCCACCAAATTCATATATAGTTTTATCATTTATTCTAATTATCTTTTCCTCCCCTTCATACTCGCTATTGCGAACTTATTACTTACTATTGGTGTTATAGCAGCACCGACTTCCTTACCATCAAGTTCTATAGAATTTCTCATTTCTATTGTCGATTCTGTACTTAATAGATCATTTAGTTTTTCACTTATTCTATTCATTTTATCTATGGCTATATTTATATAACTATTTTTATTTTCAGGAGCATCATTCATAGAGTTTGCAATTCTTTGACTTTCCACAGTATTGTATATTCTTTCTCCACCTTCTAATCTAACAAGCTCCGGTCCATGTTCTCCTACCCACTTATAACCACTTAAAGCATTTGTAGTACCTGTTGCATAATCAATACCACTACTTGCACTAGCATTCCATCTCTGTTCTTTAACAGTAAGATAAACAGTCTTTCCCTGTACATTATTAATAGTGTTCTGAATATCATTGATATTTTTAATAGCACCATTTTTATCTACAATAATTTTTACAGGAGTTCCGTTTAAATCTATAATTCCTGTCTTAGTTCCATCAATCTCTTCAGTTACATCTTGAAATTTACCTATAACAGAACTACAATAACTCATAGTATTACTTTTCCAATCATAAGTTATTTTAGATTGGTCTGCTAAAGCTTCCCTTATTGCATTACGAGTGAAATATGCTTGTGAACTTTCTTCTTGTAGCTTTTTTATATATTCATCTGAATAACCGGTAATTTCAGTTACTCGAGTTCCATATTCATCACTTACAACTTTTCCCATTGCAATGATTTCTCCTGTTGTTGCATCAGTCTTGACCTGAATATGATCCAATGTTTTTGTAGTATTATTATACACGCTATAAAGCCCATCTTCTGTTATTTTATTTAATTCATCATACTTTGCTAATTCTGCATTAAGTTGATCTCTGCACCTCTTATCTCCTTCTGCTAGTATTTCACCATTGTAACGATTTATTTGTTCTAATATTTCTGGATTCTTTTCACCTATAATTCTTAAAAATTCATCATACAAGCCCTGTTCTATTGCAATTTTTTTATCTCTTTCAGTTTCCATATTAGTAATAGTCTCTAAAGCTGCATTTCTTTCAGTCTCACTCATATCGTTTAAATCAGCTTTTAATAGATCAATTTTAGCATCATAGTGAGCTCTTATCTGAATTACTTCTTCATCTCTAAGTTTGCCTTTCTCTTTCATTAAGTCTGAAGCACCTTGTAAATCTATAGAATTCACTCTAGCTATAAATTCATTTTTAGCATAAGCAATTTCTTCCTGATTAGAGCCTAAAGCTTCTAACTCTAATTGGCTTATTCTATCTAGCTTAGTTTGTATATCTACTATTTCAGCTTCATTTAATTCTCTCTTTTCTTCTAATGCTTTAGCTTTAATGTTATAAATTTCATTTTCTAGACTTGTCACTTCTTTTACGCTAACTTCTGCTGTTCTTTCGAAATATGCTAGTACAATTTTTTCTGATCTATCTAGTACTTTATCACTCGCAAAAACTTCTTTTAATGCATTTGTACTTTCTTCTTGTTTAGATTTTATTGTTTCTATTGCTCTATCGCACATAGAACCTACCTTATTATTAAATTCAGCACTTTCATCTTCTGTTATTGCTTTATCTATATTTATTTCACCTAAAAATAAAGAAAAATCATTCAATTCTTTAGCTGATTTTTTTACTTGCTCTTGAAATTCCGGACTAATATTATCATTAAAGTCTTTATATATTAGTCCCATTTCTATTAACTCATCTTTACTTTTGGCTTGGGTACCATTCAATTTACTTAAAGTTCTTTCTAGTCCACTCATTTCATCAGTAGTGTATAAAATTGACTTGTTAAGTAAATCTGAATTTTTCTTAGAAATATACATTCCAGCTCCCAAAGCTACTATTCCAGCTCCTACTGCTATTGTTACTGGATTTAACCCTATGAAGGATGCGGCTAGTTGTCCAATACCACCTTTTGCAGTCAATGATGCAATAAGATTTGCTTTTCCTGTAGCTGTGCTCATTTTAATTATGCCACTGGTTAATTTACCTACAGTAAAAACACCTTTTCCTATCCCACTAGTTAATTTTCCTAAAATCATAAGTGTCGGACCTGCTGCTGCAACAAATAATCCTTGTCTTACTATATTATCTTTTGTAGCATCATCAAGGCTATTAAACCAATCAACTACATCTTGTACCTTATCTGCAAGATTATCAATCATAGGTATTAACCTTTCACCTACGCTTATTGCAGCTCCTTCTAATGCACTTTTTATTTTAGTTATAGAGCCTTTTAAATTATCTTGCATTGTAGCTGCCATAGATTTAGTAGTTCCTTCAGCATTATTTATAGATTGAGCTAATTTATTATAGTCTCCCTCACTAGCATTTACTATAGCTAGCATACCAGACATAGCTTCTGTTCCAAATAAAGTGGATGCTGCAGCTGCTTTTTCAGCTTCATCTAACCCTCCTAAATTTTCTCTCAACATTAACATTACTTCATTCAAAGATTTAGTACTTCCATCTGCTCTGGTTAGAGATATATTATACTTTTCCATAGCTGAAAATACTGGGTCACTTGGTTTTAATAGTGATGCTAAAGCCGCTCTTAATGCAGTACCCGCTTGACTAGCTTTAACTCCACTATTGGCCATTATACCCATAGCTATAGCTGTATCTTCAATTGAATATTTCATAGCTCCTGCTACTGGTCCAAAATACTTGAATGATTCTCCTAACATGCTTACACCTGTATTAGATGCATTACTTGCCATAGCTAATACATCTGCAAAATGTGCACTATCTTTAGCTTGAAGTCCAAATGCAGTTAAAGCATCTGTAACTATATCACTTACTAATCCTAAATCTTCTCCACTAGCAGCAGCTAAATCCATTATTCCTTCTAAGCCATCTAACATATCAGTAGTTTTCCATCCTGCCATGGCCATATAACTTAAAGCTTCACTTGCTTCATTTGCACTAAATTTAGTCTTAGCTCCCATCTCTTTAGCTTTAGAACTTAGTAATTCCATATCACTAGCAGTAGCACCACTTATTGCTTGTACTTTGGACATCCCTTCTTGAAAGTTAGCAGCAGTCATAGTAGCAGCGGCTCCAACTCCTAATAATGGTACGGTAACTGTTTTAGTAACTGTACTACCCACAGTAGTCATTGTACTTCCTAAAGCTCGTATTCTCTCATTACCACTTTTAGTTCTATTAAGAAAAGTATCTAAATCCCTTCCAGCACTCATTAATCCGGCTGTAAAAGGGCTTCTATCAAGGGTTAAATATCCGACTGCACTACCTATATTTACACTCATTAATTATTTACCCCCTTGTTTATGTTTTTCTAAATTGGCTTTCATCTCTTTTATTAAATCCGTATTATTTGTTTTCTTTTCTTTTACTTCATCTATCCATTTAGGTTTTGGCTCCCAATATTCTTCACCTTTGCCTTTGGTGTCGTATCTAACTTTCTTATGTGACATAATATACTCACATGCTTCATCAAAACAAAAAGCGAGGTAAGTATCATCTTTGATTCCTATTACCTCGCTAGGTCTTTGATTATATTTTTTACTTACTCTTATTACTCTTAGTACGTTCTTGCTCATCACGAAAGGATCTAAGTGCTTTTACCCCCAATTGAGTAAAATTAAATATCTCTATCAATTGTTCATCTGTTAGCTCAAGTCCTATTTCTTCTAATTGCGCTAGTGTAGGCTCAGCTAGTGCGGATTTAGCAACTAATCTATAAAGCTCATTAGCTTCTTTCATAGAAACTACATCTTTGCTTGTTTTTGCTCCATTAAAAACTATATAAGCTGCATTTAATAATTCATTTGGGATTGTTCCATTGCTAACCATATTTAAAAAGCTAGGTCTTTTCAACCTAGCTACAAATGGCTCTTCATCAAACCCTGTTAATTTAACTATTTGACCTTTAGAAATTTCTTTTAATTTATCTAAACTTGTTAATTCCATTTAAATCATCCTCTCTTTTACGGTGTAGTTGTAGTGTTTGGTAATGCTTCAACAAAATCTATGTCGTACGGTGCTTTCCCTTTACCTGGTCTTGAAACTATAGTATATTCAGGTGTCATATATTCTCCATCCTTAAATGAGAACTTAGCTGGTGTACCCTTGCAGCTTGGATAAGAGAATTTAGCATAAGTAATTACTTCTCCCTCTGTACCTTTTTCAGCAGTATATAAATTCAAAGTAAATGGTATTCTTTTTACAACTTCACCATTCTTAGGCGCTGAATATCCTGTTACACTTCCGGTAGTACCTTTTATTGTCCCTCCATCTACTATTGCTAGTACTTCTGGTTGGAAACATGTATCTTTAAGTGTTATAGATGAACCATATTGGATATCCTCAGTTTTGTTAACTGCTACTATCCTATTTTTAATTCTTTTTATATCCTCATTTCCTTCAGATATATCCGGTGAATAAACTGCTTCATCTGCAGTATCAAAATAATATGTTTTAGGCACTTCTTCACCGGTTATTATTTCTACTAGCTCTATATTACAAATTACCTTATCTTCTAATTGTGTTCCTGCCATAATAATTATCCCTCCAATTTCATTTGAATCTTATAAGTTATAGAAAATGTTAATGCTTTCTTTTCATCATCCGTAACTATTGATGTTTCATTACCTGTATATCTTAATTTTCCAAACTCCTTAACATAACTCATAATAGTTTTTCTATATGCTTCAATAGAAGTGAATCTATTTTGAGGTATAAAAAAAATAAGGTCTAGATATTTATCCCCAGCCTTACCGTTCAAACTTGATATACCACCATCTTTAATTACTACATAGTTTTTTTCACATATACCACTATGCTGACCTATGAAATACACATTAACACTTTTACTATATAGAAAATCATATAATTTGATTAACATTTAATCACTTCCATATTAGTTTTGCCCATCCCTTGAGAATTTCAGTAGAATATCTTTGGATTGTTGGCCATAATATTGCATTTTTTTTCTCATGACATAGCTCCAAATATTTAAAATGTGGCGTATTACCTCTAAGTTGTATTTGTGTAGTGTTTGCGCCTGTGACTATATTTTTATCTATTGTCTGCCTAGAGTTACCTGTTCTATCTGTCCATGGTGCATTTGGTTTTGCATATCCGACCATTTTCTCTCCAGCAGTTTCTGCATAAATCTTAGATACTGCCTTAGCTTTAGCATCAAATTCTAATAAACCTTTTGTTATACCACTAATATCAAACTTCAAACCACTCATGCTCTTTTACCACCATTTCAAAGTAAATTTCAAATTCTTCTCCAAGTGAAATTATCTCCCAACATTTATTTCCCCAAAATAAGAAATCCCCTTCCTGAACTAATATAGATTTATCATTGTAATCTACTAAGAACTTCTTATTTATAGGTGTATTAACTTCTCCTTTATCACTTAAATTGATTTGAATATTTCTATCAGAATCCTTATAAAGCATACCTACTAATTCAGTTACTTTAATATATCCTTCAGGCTCTTTGTAAGCATTTAATTTTTCTCTGTAAATAACTACGTCATAAGGCATTTGCTTAATAGCTTCAGCTACTTTGGTTCTTAAATATTGCTTATTTATGCTCATTGACCATCACACCTTGCCATCGTAGTTTTATATCCGCTCGATACAATAGAACTATTATTATTTTTTGAAGTTTCATTATAATGATTAGATAAATTAATCCAATACTCTGCACCTGGTCCTTCTATTGTTATTGGCCCTACTTTTATACTCTTATCACCATTCGCTTTCATTAATGCTAATTTTGAAGCGGTTAGATAAACATCATTATCATTAGACTCTAAAAGTACCTGTAATTCTGTATCATCAAAATAAGGGTACTTTTTTTCTTGCAATAATATTTTTAATAATTCTAAATTATCCACTTTACCACCTATTCTTCTTTAGGATTTTCTTCACCAGGTTCTTCATCTAATTCTTCATTTGGCTTTTCATCTGGTTCATTTTCTAATAGTTCAACTATTCCTTTATCCTTCAATTTTACATAATCAGTTTCCTTCATTTTTATCACTGAGTTAACTTTGTATATTTTTTTATTATATTGTACATTTATCAATGATTTTACATTAATATATTTACTAGCCATAATTTATAATTACCTGCCTTTCAAAAATAAAATAAAAGAAGAAGAGATTTCTCTCTCCCTCTATACTGTATAAACTTTAGCAAAGAATACTTCGTCAGCTCTTTCAAAGCTAGGAAGTACCATTTGAGAAACTTTAGTATCTACAGATACTGGATCTTCCTTTACCATAACAGTTATTGCAATGGCATTGTTAACAAGTGAAGTATCTAATTTACCTCCACCATAGAGCTTATCCCACTCCTCAGGTGTTGCACCATACACAGTATTACCTAATGTAGTACCACTCATAAGAGTTATCTTACCATTCTCATAGTAAGGTTGTTCTGAAGCACCTTCTGCTGGTATATAAGTACTTTCTTCTAAGAATACTACAGATATTCCTAGTCTTTCTTTAGCAAAATTAATGAAATCAGCTTGCGATAAAATCATATTCTTAGTGCTTTCTCCACCTTTTAAGTGATTAATTATTGCAGTATTCACTAAGAATGTAGCATCAAATGTAGATTCAGTTAATAAAAGTATGGTAGGTTTTGTGTAATGATCATCTGTAATTGCCTTTTGATATTTCTTTATATCCCCAATTATATCTGCAGCTGGTACATTCCACATATCTGAACTTAGAACTGTAACTTTGTGATTAGCTGGGACTCCATAATCTACTACGATATCACCATCATCAGTAGTTATGTTTATCTCACCATTTTGAATTAGAGATGCTCTCATTCTCTTTGCTTGTATATTAGCACCCTCAACTAAGTTTTCATAGTTCTCAAAAACTTGTTTAGTAAGAGCTTCAACTAAGTTTTGGTTGTTAGAATTAGCAGCATTAACTAAATCTCTTCTAGTAGTTTCATTAATTCCTATAGCTTCTTTGAAAAATGGTAATTCTCTTTTTTCTACACTTAAAGTAGCATTTAATGCTCTAACTTTAGCAGCTACATCTAATTGTGACATTCTTAATGCTACCGCTTTCTTTTTAGCTCCTTTAGCTAACTCAATTTCTGTTCCCATCTGTTTTTTAACAGGGAATAAAGCTTTATCTATGCTTTCTTCCTGTGGTAATTCCTTCATGTATAATGCTATATTAGCACTGTTTATAAAATCTTTTAATTCCATGTGTTATTCCTCCTATATTATCTTATAATTATAAAAATGCGATCATGTTTAACTTAGCTTTTTCTACTGCTGAAACTTCTGTTGTAGAATTTAGCTTTATCTTTGCAGTATTAACAAAACCATGTATCATTACTGGAACTACCTCTGTTCCTTTAGAGTTATTAAAGTCTACATCAGCAAATACAATTCCATAAACGTCAGTAGTACTGCTAGTTGATGTTACTGTTTTTCCGCCTGCAGTAATTAATGTGCCAGCTTCCAACACTCCATTGACTAAACTTGCAGTAACATTTGTTTTTGTAACCTTTATAGGTACATTTACATAATGGTCTCCTGCTAATGCTCTAATATCCTTTTGAGTTACTCCTATTTGATATGAACTTTGTTTCATAAACAATTCCTCCTATTATTTCTTATTTAATAAAATCAGTAATACCTTTTGCTTTTGATCGTTCAGCTTTTTGTTTACCTAAGTTAGTTGCAAAATTTACTGGTGCTGGGTCTGTTCCATCACCTTTGCCGCCAGTTACAAAACTACCTGTGCCCTTTATCTCTTTTTCAAATAAATAGTCATGTTCTTTTTTAATGGACTTTATTTGGTCATCTAAACCTAATAATGTATCACCATCAAGTTTTACTTTGTCTAATTCAAGCATTGCTTTTAATGCCTTAACATTCTTAGGATTGTTATCCTTAAGTGCTTGATTTAATGCATTATCAAATTGCAACTGTTTAAGTTGAGATTGGTAATCATCATCTTTCTTCTTATTATCAGCTTCAAGTTTCTCTACCTTTTCTTTTAATCCTGTTGCATCTTTAAATTCATCTTTCAAGCTAGTAATTTGCTTATCCCTTTCAGCTACTTGTTGCTTATAATCTTTAGCTTCTGTATTTACCTGGTTAAATCTTTCTTTAGTAACATAAGCACCATTTGACACATCTTCTAAATTAGCATCTTTATACTTTTTCTTAGTGTCCTCAGGTATTTGCTTATATAATTCTTCTCCAATAATTTCTTTTAAGTTTGGCATAGTGTGTATTCCTCCTAATTAATCTCTAATTTCACTTTTTACCGTGCAAGTGAACCACGAATAGAGTTGTTCTTAAGTTCTTTACCGCCTACTTAACAACTAAAAAAGGCGAAAATAAAAAGCCTTATTCCTAAAGCTTAATGAGTTCTTGCTACGTGCCACCATAAATATAAATTAGGTAATCCAAACTCCCAACCACTATTATGTTTATCCCAATAGAAAAATGGTAGCCTAATAAATACCCTTAAATTTTTAATGCTCCAAGGCTCAAAATTCGCTCCTTTGTGTATTCTAAATCTACAATTTTGCAATGCATAGAGTTTTTTAATACCTGGTGCTTTCCATGCTATAAACTGCGACCTAGCTTTAGGATGCGTTCTCCATAAAAATAAAACTTTTGTTATTTCAATCCATTTCGAACCTTCCCTATTACTCTTTATATCCATCTTATACATCCCCTTTATTTCTAAGATTTAATTATTCATTCTCCCTGTTACCTAATAGTGTTATTGCTGAAGTTGAAAAATTAAGCTTAACACTACTACTGAAAATTTCTATATTATCCCTAATAACTTGATGTAATCCCATTGCAATTTCATCCACAATAGTTTCATCATCACTATTCTGTAAATCTAAGCTTCTTTCCCTTACTATCCCATGGACTAATTCATGTAAAAATGTCTGTTCCATTCCTTGTTTATCTTGAATACTCGTATCAATTTTAATTTCATGGTATTCATAATCTATCATACCTTTACATTGTGCTGAATTTATTGTGATAGTTTTATCCTCTTGTTTGACCTCGTAATCTGCACTACCAATTCTAACTTTGTTTGGTATATTCATTATTTACCCTCCACAACTTCGCTTTTAGTTTTTCCACAGTGTTTGCATCTATACCCATAGCCCTTTTGATAAACTATTTTATGTTCATGGCTTTTAATTCCAAACACTTGCTTTAACTTTTTAATTAACCATTTCATAGAAAACCTCCTACAAGTAAAAATAAGCCTTATTATTTAAATAAAGCTTTATACCTATTACTTAATTCCATGTTTCTATCCTTAAGCTCTCCATATTCCTTCTGTAGACTTTCAATTGCTTGAAGGGTATATTTAACCCTATTCTGATTTATTTCATCTACGATAGCTACTATACGTTCAATGTTGTCCCTTACTTCACTATCTCTATATCCAACAATGTATTCTTCTTTGCACTTAGGACATTTAAAGTACATCTTCTCTACATCATCAGTAATATACTTAGTTTTAATTCTATTGGGTTTAACTTTAAATTCATGTTTGCATTTATCACACACTACATTCATATTAGTTACCCTAGTTTTACTATTGTTCATACTTTACCCCACCTCTTTATAATTACTATACCAACCATCCAATATTGAATTACTACCACCATTTAACCATTGTCTAAGCTCTCTACCTACTTCATCTAAAGATTTAGGAATTACAGCATAAATTATGCACATACAATTTGGATGTGGTATCGGTACTCTATCTTTAGGAAAGTTCCCTTGACCTAAGCCATAATCATCTTGATTAGCGTAATCATCACATACATCAGGACCAAATGCTTTTATTTGTCTTGAATAATGCTGAGATGATAACTCCCAATGTATAGCTTCAACATAAGGATTTCCATTCCAATTAGAAATATTACTATTAAAAAATGAATGATTCATAGAAGTTCTTAAAAGTCTTTGAGCATTATAATCAACATTCTTATTAACCCCAGGATATACTCTCTTCCAGTTAAAATCCTTTTTAGCAGTAGGATTAACATATTTCTCTAAGTCTTTTACAATCTCTAAATATGATTTCTGTTCCATCATGCCTTTATTTAAAATGTATTGTATATCTGATATGTTTTTATCTCCATATCCCCATATACGGTCTGATAGACTCTTATTGTCCTTGTAAAATCCACCATTGATTATGTTTAAGATTGCATCATTATTAATACTATAAGCAAAATCAATTAATTCTATTGGAATATCTAAATCATACTTATTATCTATATGAGTTAAAAAGTCCCCCTCTACACTAGATGCTATTTGTGACGAAGTTTTAATTGTATCTTTTGTTAATCTTACTAATTGCTCGTTTAGCTCATTCATTTTAATTCTAAGAAACTTTTCATAATCTTTTAACCATGTTTTAGTGAAACCACCTCTAGCACTACCTGCCTTTCTTATAACAGATTCTAGTGTGCTTTCATACAACTTATTTAATTTCCTTATACTATCAGAATTTAACTTGAGCTTCTTCTTCTGAGCTTCTTCCATTAACTTTTTATATAAAACTGTACTATCACTCATTTAGATCATCTTCTTTTTCTTCATCCTCTTCATCTTTATCAGTATTATTCTTAGCATTAGTTTTATTACCTGGACTTAATTCACCCATTTCAATGCCAGCTTCAAGTGACTTTTCTTCTAAAATCTCCTTATACGATTCTTCTGAATCTTCTTCATCTGTAAACTCTTTTATATAAGATTTCTTACTTCTTACCCCTGAAGCCACTTCATCCATTCCTATTTTCTTTTTATCCTCTTCATCACTTGGTATAGGATAATTACGTTCAAATAGTATAGTATATTCTAATGATTTCCATTCTTCTTTAAAATCACTATAACAATACTTTGCAGCATTAATTATAAAATGGATTAATTCTTCAAAAACAGGTTGCCAGTCACTCCATTTTTCTTCACACCTAGCAATAAGATCATTATAAAGATATTTCATAGCTTTAGCAGAAGGTATGTTATTCATATCTTTTATACTAGGCATATCCAAAACAAAATTCATATCTTGCATTGATCTATCAAGATAATTATTCACTGCACCACTTGAACTAAAACTGTACTCTATTCTTTGAACTACTGCTTGCTTTCCTTGTGCTGCTGCTTGTTGGTCTGTTTTAACTGCATGAAGTGCTCCTGGCGCAATAACAAAGTTGTTTACGTCATCTTGATTTCCATCAATTACTGCTTCAGCACCAAACATTTCAAATCTAAGAGCATCCCTATAATCAGAAACAGTTCTATTGTAATTATTCTGAATATCCTTTAAATCTTCTATATCAGACTCTCCAAACTCTTCATTTAACTCACCGCCATTTTTTATAAGCCAACATGGAATTATTGAAAACCCTGTATCAATAGGTTCATCTGCTATAGCTTCATTGAGTTTATCGCCTTTATAAGTTAACTTTTGATAAAAGGCTGATATTTCTTCACTTTCTTCTAGTTTGTTATAGTAATATCTATGAATATAATAAATCTTTTCAGAATCTTCTTTTGCATATATGTTCTTCTTATCCTCTTCAAAGAATTTAGCTTCTACTAAAACATTATTAATTTCCTTATAGTAGAAATCCTCTATATCCTCGTACCTAATTAGAATAGGTGAATTAGGATTAGCTTCCACCCTTAGTAAAACTCTTTTCTTTATAGTGCTATTTAAAAATGCTTTTCTGGTCTTTTTCCAAAATTGATTTGTTTTATCCATAAATACTTTATCTATGAACTGCCTTAGAGCTTCACATTTTTCTTTATCTTTTATGTCTTTAGGCTTTAGAGTTATTGTAGGCTCCTTGCCAAACATAAACCTGGCTTGTTTTTTTATAAGAGGTTTTACTTTATTCCTTATTTCCTGTGTAGGTATATAACCTATATTGTCTTGCAGCTCCCAATTTTGCCCTAGTAATGCTTTATCAGTTTTAGCTTTATCTTCATCTTCACATCTGCCTTTATAAAAATAATAATCAACTCTTACCTTTCCTCTTTCTTTTTTTTCTACATCAGGTAATTTTAATAATTGTTCTCTTATGGTTTTTAAGTTTCTTTTACTATCTGCCATTAGAATATAGTACCTCCTTTCCTTCTTGTATTATTATTAGTATTAATAACCCCTCTTCCTTGAGATGTTATTTCTTCACTATATTTCTGTTCTTTTATATCAGCTACTTCATAACCATCTAATCCATACCAAATTGCACTAAATGTGTGCGGATCAATATTGAATTCATCTTCAATTATTTCTTCATCTTTATCTGTTGCATATACTAATTCTTGTAATTCATCCACAACAGGCTCACAATCTTCTGATACATATATATGCCTAAACCTTTTTACTTTTTTAGTATTTTGCAGTCTGCTCCCTGGAGGTTTCTTCGCTCCTATCATATTGAACCCTTCTTGCTGGTAATATGTAATAGTTTTAGGCTCTGCACTATCTGAACGAATCAATTCTTTGCTTACTTTAAACTCTTGGAGTTCTAAAGCTGTTCTGTCATCAGTCATTTTATTTTTGTAATAGCACCAATAAATATATAAATCTTTTTTATCATCATCAATGCACATTCTAACAACTGCATTATAAGAAGTTTCAAACCCAAAGTCCATTCCCACTCTAAGCACTTGTTTCTTAATCTTTTTCATACTGTCTAAAATCCAATAATGTGGTTTTACTTCTAGTTGTGGAAGCACCTTTAATCCATTAGTTCCAAATTGACCTTTTCTAGCTATTCTATATAAGTCAGGATCATATTCTTTCATTTCATCAAGTTGCTTTATATAATCACCTGGTAAAAAATAATTATCATCTGCATTTGAGTGATGGTAATAAATATCTTTCTTTGTTACTACTCTTTTTTTATAAAGCTCCTTATCGTCAAGTACTGTTCTTTTATTGTGTTTATCTATAAAGAAATGCTTATAGCACCAATTGCCTTTACTAACTGGATTAGTAGATAAAATAATGTGATTAGACACTTTAAAATGTCTTAACCTTCCGAGTATTTCTTTAAACCCTGCATATTTAACCTCAGAACATTCTTCTATCCATACTATTGACACATCATTCATAGACTTAAGTTTTGCAGGTTTATCCATACCTTTGAAAATTATTTTAGATCCATTTGAAAATCTAACTTGCATAGGTGATGTAGTAAATCTTACTATGTTTTCTTCAAGTCCCATTGCTAAAGCCACTTCTTGTAATAATGAAAAGCATGAATCTCTAATTGTTTCAAAGACTTCTCTCACTACTAAAGCTGTTCTTTTCTCTTCACATAGTTTTTTAATCAATTTAACAGCTACATGATAACTTTTAGAACTTCCATATCCTCCTACAAGAAAATAAAATTTATGGTTCCAATCATCTACAAAGTCAAAGAAATGGTCGTTTAAGGCAAACTCAACTATTAGACTTGTTTTCTTACTTATCATTTCTATCACTTGCCTTTATAAATTGTATCTTAATTGGTTCATCATTCTTATCTCCATTAAGCTTGTCAACTTCACCTTTTAATTTAGATATTCTTAGTTTCTGTTCCTCAGTAGCCATATCCCAATTATTATGCAACATTTCATCATATTGCTTAATCAAAGACCTTAACTCACCCATGGCCCTACTCTGTGCATTTAAAAAAGTAGCCTGTCTATCCCATGCAAATTGAAATTCCCATTCAGTTTTTTCTGTGCTTCCACCTTCAAAAACTGACTTCTCTTCTTTTTTTAATTCCTTTATCATTTCTTCTTTAGATTTAACATACATAATCTTTTGAGCTCTTATTATAGCTGCATATTGAATTACTATGTTATCCCAAAGAATATCTAAAGGATGTCTAGTTTCTATCTCTTTAATCATTTCAAATGTATCTTCTGGAAGGTATTTAGCATAAAAGCCATGGGTTTCACCATTCTTATTTCCTTTCGGTGCTCCATGGCCTACTGCATTTTTATTACCATATCTAGCTTGGGATTTATTTTTGGTGTTTGAATTGCTAATTTGAGATATATTATTAACATCTGCTTTTTTACTACATTTATTGCCATTATTTTTAGTACTCTTTTTATCCGTTGTACTACTTTTATTTTTATGTTGTACAACATTACTATTCCATTTATCTCTTTGCTTCCATACTGCTATCTTCTTTTCATCTTCATTTAGTATTTTAGCAATTTCTCTATTAGTTATTTCTCCATTATGTTCTTTATATATTTCATACGCCTTATCCCTATTGGGACTTCGTACCCTCGCCACACCACCACCTCATCTCTAACTTATTCATATTTACCTGTAAATAAAGAAGGACTTGATTATATCAAATCCTTCTTAAATCATTTCATTCGTCAATGAATAGCTCATAACTCTCTTTTGCTAGTTCTTTACACTATTCTACTATTGAAATCTTTACATTATTCATTCTAAGATAAATTCCAACCATACAATCACACTCCTATAATAATATTATATCAATATTTATAAGCTAATTAATTTATATATTTAACATTTCTCTTATGCTTACAAGTATATTTTTTGTTTTTCTATATTCTTCTAAAATTTCTTCTATATTAGGTAATTCCCAATCCATATTTATACACTTATCATATTGAATTATGAATTTATCAAACTTATTTAAAAGAACTCTATAATTAATGTCATACTCCCTATATATATTTTCTTGCTTATCAAAATGTGTATGCCTTTCTCTAATATACTCCTCTTTAATTCCATGCTTTATTTTTATTATATTTATAAGCTCTAAAATATCTAAAAGCATTTCTCTATATTTCTTATCATTAGGTACAGGTATTTCATCTATATTATCTATATTTTTCAATTCAACAGTTTCTAGCTTTCCACCTAAATATCTTCCAAATAAAATCAAGTCTAAACACATTGCTATTAAAGTTTCATGTCTTTGACATCTGTTTAATCCTTTAATTTGTTTACCATAATATCTGCTATTATTATCATTAAGATCTCTATATACATAATCGTTTCTATAGAGTTTGCTAAAGTCTATTTTATTATCTAATCTTAATACTGTAAACTTTGCACCCTTTATATTTCCACTACGTATAGAATCAACTATAAATTCTCTGTCACATGCACCTTTATCAGCAACCTCAGTCGAATCTAAATAAACTGTTTCTTTTTCACTTAATATAAATTCCAATATTTTATATGCATTATTTTCGTATGCACTTGATGCTAGTTCTGTAAAGTTATTTTCTTCAATTATGTCTTTTGACCCAGATTCTACTATCTCCTTAAACGACTTTAAGTCATCATTTAAAATTAAGTTCATTAACTTATCTATCATAATATTATTTCTCCCTTATATAAAATATATTTATTTAAATTATATTCTATACAAATATACTTTTCCCTTTATTTCTGATGTATTGCACCATTTACCCTCTTATATCTTCTAGACTTCATTACTTCTCTAAGGTCATCTGTAGCCAATTCTTTTCTTATTCTCTTATTCCCACAATATGGACATGCTAAATACTTACCTGTACTAATAGCATTTTGCACCTCTGAAGTTATCAATATAAATTCTCTACTGCATCCTCTACATATGTAGCTTGTATAGATATTTAGCATATTCACACCACCTTTTTACTAAATAAAAAAGAACCCTGTAATTAGGATTCTAAATCTTTATTTGTATTATTTATAAAACTACTTTTATCTTTTTTTATTAATGTATTTATAATTTCTTTAACAGATTTCTTAGTTTTTCTATCCTTAATAGACCTCTTAGTTTTATTATATACAATTTTATCTCCACAAATTTTTCTAATTTCTTTAACTTCATTCTTTCTAATATATCTCTCAATGTTATTATGTCCATTAACTAACTTAGATTCATAAATTAGATAATGTTGCTTATACTCTAAGAAGCATTCACAAATAACTTTTTCACCATCTAAAATAAATTCATATTTATTATAATAAGCAATAACTTCTATAATTTCATCTAAGCTAACAGCAATTATTAGAATCGCTAGGTATGCACATATTAGAAATATTCCACTTAATGTAGCTGAATAAGATATTTTTTCATTACTCATAATAGCTATAAAGAACATAAATGCATAAAAAAAACTAATAATTGATGAACCAAACTTAGTGATTCTATTATACCATTTCAATCTTCTTATATTGACTTTTTTATTTGGCATCCATATTTTTATGCCTTTTCTCTTTGATTTAACCCACTTTACCCCACTAAATTTTCTGACGAATTCATTTTTAACCCTTTCATAGCAATTGATAAAGCAAAATGTTACTACAAATACTATTACTAACTGTATATAAAATATTCTATCGGCAAATAGGTCAGTTTTATTTTTCTCAATATATTTAAAGCTAGATAGCACATCACTAATTGTAGATCCATTCTTTATATAAATATAAATAGTTAATGCTGAAACAACTATAACTAAAAGATACAATCCTGAACTAATGATATGCGCTAGCATTTGTAATATTAAATTAAACAACGAATCATCCTCAGGAACATATTTAAACTTACTTTTAATGCTTTCTTTAAATATATTAGAAAATATTTTTACAAATATTGTGAATAGAGTAATAATAGTTGATATTATAACCAGTGTATCCCTAATTAAAACTATTTTTTCATTATTCATATCCCCACCCCCATAAATATTTTACAACACCTTCTAAAATATAACAATAAAAGACACCTATATTTCTATAGATGTCTTTTACATTGGGGTTGTTCACATTATTTTAAAAAGGGGAAGTAATGTTGAAAAACTCTTGGTTACTATTTAACCTAATACAATTATCTCATATGCATATATTGATTTCTTATAGTTTTTCTATAGTTTTTCTATAGTTTTTATTGTTGTTCTCTTGAAGTTGTACTATGGTATATACTTTGACATCTTCCTAATGGCTACTTTCTCTATTTGCTTTAATCTAGCATATGTTTTATTTAGTCTTTCTTCTAGTTTCCAATACTTTTTATGTTCTATATATACGGTTTCTATTATATCTCTTTCTTCATCTGTTAATACTGTTAGTGCATTATCTATTCTATCTAATTCCCTTTCCTTGCCAGCTTTTATTTTAAGAAGTTCATCCTTCTTTTCCATTAGCTTTTCTGCTTGTTGCTCTACACTAGAAGTTATTTTGTATGTCTGTGATGTTCTCTCACCTTGAGGTTGTGCACTTATTCCCACAACCTCTTCTTCTAACTCTTCCATTCTTATATTAATATCAACTATATCAGCTTTAAGTTCTTTATATTTCTTTATTCTATCTAAAGTATTACTCATAATATCCCCCTATTGCTAATATCTACTTTTGTTATCATAATCTGTTTTACTTCTTCCCCACACCATTCTCGCTGATGTATAAACCTTATCTAACATATCAAGTACTTGCTTAATTCTTTCTTTAAGTGCTGGATCCTTCCCCTTCCATTCAGCTTGTCTAGTTTCAAACAAGATTGTACTCCATCTATCGTAAGCACTTAATGCAACTTTGTGTAGTTCATAAGCTTTATCGTATTCTGTGTCCTGGAGTCCTTTGAACTCTTCCATTATAGCCTGAAAAGTCTTTATATCTTCATCTTGAATGATATTCTTACCCATGTTTTATCACTCCCATTTACCAATTAAAAATATCATCTATAATTGATTATATTCTGTAATTTTATTTATATATATCAACCCCTCAATTTGAATAAAAAAATACCGCATATTCATTTTGAATAGTACGGTGTTAAAAATAAACTATTTAATTATATGAATAATTTATATTAAAATGAATTAACTATATGAAAAAAAAGTTTTCCTCTTCTTTCGTGTATTTTCCGTTTAACGCATCATGTAAGGTTTGGGAAATAGTATAATTATTCCTTATTAATGGTCTTACAAATCTGTCCCTTTGATTCTCATTTTTAGCTAAAAGCGATAAACATTTATTAATATATTCCTTTTCAAGCACTTTTCCAACTTTTCCAGTTCCAAATATTTGCCCATGATACTCTTCAATAAAATCATTTTTCACAGCCGCATTAATCATATTTACCACATATATTACATATGACTGAATTGCTATAGGGTTTAATGTTCCATTAAAAGTGCGGAATTCAACAGTTCTAAATTCCGTACTTGCAGTTGAAAAGCTTAATCCTAAAAGACGTGTAAAAAAGTAATAATTAATTAATTCAAGATTACCATTTTTGATTTCTTCGAGTATTTCATTTTGCTTTACTCCTTTAGTCCATAAATTTTCATCAGCAAATTTAAGTGTAGCAGCATATTTCTTTGTTCGAGTTAAGGAAATTTCAGATTCTTCACCAGCTGAAACTGCATATGTAAACGGTTCTAAATACCTATACAACTTCATTAGTTTCACATAATCATTTCCAGTGCGTAGCAATGGCTCTCTTTGTATATGCAAATGAATTGCACAATTTTCATCAACAGTTGCTTTTAATTGTTTTTTTAATACATTACATACTTCTTGAAGTTCTTTCCAACATCTATCAGTATCATTTAGAATTGGAGAAATAACTTCCCAGTCACATGTTGATTCTTTCATAACTTGCCAGTTATTATACTCCCTTGTCTCACTTCTATCTTCAATAACATTTGTATTGACCGATATACCATATTTTTTTAGTAAATTTACTATATCATCTCCATTTACTGTTCTTTCCGAAAGTTGGAATTCAATTTCAATACCAAAGTATACCTCTTCTATACCATCAAACGCATCTTCATACAAATACTCTATTTCTTTATTGATATTTTCCCATTCATATTTACTCATGTTACATGTTTCTATTTCGCAATTATTATTTTGAATTTGACTCTTATGGAACCTTTTAATAAATTTTTCAACAATACTATTTCCCATTTCATATCTCCCTTGTATGCACTATCTTTTAATCACGATTTATTTTCAATTATATTACTATAATTATATCACTTAATTTAAACACCGTACTATTCAATTTTCAAAGAACAATTTATATAAGGATGCAAGGTTACCCTACATCCTTGGTTCTGACTTTCTTTAAATTGCAAACTAAATTATTTTAAAACTTTTTCTCTTCCTTTTTGCTTCAAGCTCTGCATAATAATCTAACATTTCAAACCTTTCACACTCAAATCTAACTATGTTTTTGCTTAAGCTTTCATCATCCATACCATAATAAAAGCAATCATCACAGTTAAAACAGAGTTCATATTTTCTCCATGCTGCCTTCGTTTCATTTTCACTAAAGTATCTTGATTCAGCATTGTATTTGCACTTTTCACAGTAACATCTACCACATATAGTTGCATCATATACTTCATGCTTTTCAATAATTTTATGCTCTTCAATAAGTTTTTCTTTTAGTTCTAAAAATGAAAGTTGTTCATTCTTCAATTTATCACCTTCACTCCTGGGTTTGTGAATTAGAATAATCTTTCATTCACATAGAATTTATTTGTTTTACCATTAAATCCATCAGCATATTTAAAGGCTATAGAAGATATATCCATGTATACACTATTTTCTTCCGAATAACATTCTTCGTTGATTTCATTATCAGTAAATCCAATTTCTTTTAATATTCCTATGTTTTTATCATTCCTTAAAACTAAAATATATTCTATCTCTCCACACGCTGCTGAAACTTCTTCTATTTGCATTTGATTGAATAAGTCTATCGCTCTTAATTTAATAGCATCTTGATATTCTACTTTTTCACTTTGAAAATCTGGAATATACTCTCCGTTAGATGCTCCATATCCTTTTTGTGTTATATCCCAGCAATATTCACACATCATAGCATCTCTATCTACCATAAATGGAGTTGGTCTTAATATTATATTTTCTTCTCCACAATAATCACATTTACCTACCTTATAAATACTCATTCTCAATACTTCCTTTCTATCTACCATTTTGTTGACCTCACCAACATGGTTATTTCACACTACCTACAAATTATTCCTTCACCCTCGGTCTATCCTTAATTTTCTTCATAGTAGTACTTATCACCCAAATTAATTATTATTTTATAAATCTATATAATAAACATCTGAAGAGCCTTTCATTCTTCCACTTACAAGATAATATCCACTTCCATTGCCATCCTTACCTCTAGGTAAATATCTTATTTGACCTTCTCTTACATCATCAACAGTAAATGTTTTATCTTTTATAACATCCGCATAATTTGCATAACAAGCTTTTAAGAATTTCTCTTTATCCTTAAAAAGCTCTACTACGCCTACTATATTTGTTACTTCATGCCCATCATTAAAAACCCCAAAATCATATTTACAGTTACTCATTTTATCTCCTCCTTCAAATACATATCATAATAAGTCACACCCACAGCGTATGCCTGCCATATATCCTTTTTAAATCCATAAAACCATCCTGGCTCTTTCTTAGTACCTTTACCCTTATTACTTGTATAAGGTGCAAACCTATCTACTAAGGCCTGTATTATATTGCTGTCCTTGGCTCTTTTAGTTCCACATAGATTTATCTTTTCATTTTCTCTATAAATAAGCTTTGGTTCTATATCAAGTTCATAAATCAGCCTGTCATAAAATCTTCCTATCCAGAAGCATGTATCAAACACTGTTTTTCCTACTGGCATTCCATTACTTGCAATCATTTCGATAGCAATATACTTACATTCTCCAAAATCACCATTTCCACATTTATTTAATAAATCATCATTGGCTATTTTCCCTATTTCTAAAGGTTTCAAGGTATTTTTGTTTATTAATGCATATCCACTTTCAATGTTCCCTGGATCTATTGCTAAAATCACTTAATCACCTTCTTTTTCTTCTTTCTTTCATCACTTGTAAATATATATTTCTCTAAAAAATCTATTAACTTCATAACCTATTTCCTTCTTCATTTCATTAAAATCGAATAAAAAAACACCGCATATTCATTTCTGAATAGTACGGTACTAGATTGAATTTAATTTTTTATTTTAACTTCATAATATATTAAAAGCCTTACCTTTTAATAAGCTTCAATGATTGTTGTAGTTTTTCTTGTAACGCAATGAGTGCTTTTTTCCGAGTACGCTTGCTTTTACTTAATTCTTCTATATCCATTTTATCTATTAAATTTTGTATATTAGAAATATCAGCCTTAAAAAACTCCTCCAAATTTGAAAAACTATACACTTCATTTATTCCGTTTATAAAAAAGTATATCCCTTTTACATGGGATGTCTTTAATTTTTTTATAACATTATCAATATCCATATAAAAGAAAAACTTTTTATCCATTATATAAGTTGATCTGTTATCTCTACACTTACTAACAAACTCATCATCCCATTCTTTTACATCATTAAGAAAACAGTTGAGTTTTTCTTTACTCTCTTTTTCTTTTCTATCAATTACATTAAATAGAGGTTTTACCAAATCATTGTATTTATTTAAAAATTCTGAATCACTACTTAATATTTCAAGATAGCGCTTTTCAAAAGTATCAGTGTATTCTTCCAAATTACTTTTCATTAATGAAATATGTTCATCATATTTCATTTCATCGAATTCGGCATATTTGATTTGAATAAATCTAACTATCATATCTTTAAAATAACGAGGATTGTATTTTCTCGTAGCAAGTTCATCTTTAATTTGTGAAAGAACTTGAATTATTTCTTCATCTTCTAATTCCCACCAGGAATATAATTTATTGTATCCTAATGATTTTTCCGTAATAAGATGATCATCTTTTTCTTTCTCTTCCTCCATAATTGATTTTATAATTTTTTTAATTTCATCTGAATCCCAATAATGATGTACGAGATAAGTATCTACAAATTTATATGCAAATATACTTTTTACAAAGTTACCCTCACGCCAATAAATATTTCCTGTTTGATCCTCTGTACTTTCCCATGAATATTCTGATTTTCCTTGTTTAATTTGAATAGACAATTCTATTGTATATTCTAAAACTTTTTCTTTCTGTTCGTTTAAATACTTTTTAGGCTCAAAATCAATCGTATCGAGAATTACAAAAAATCTTTCATAAGCCATTAATGCAAATATTAATGTACGAATATTATGATGTTGATTTTTTTCGAAAATTTCTAATACAACTTGCTTATAATTGTTCAATTGTTCTTTTGTTTGTTCATCTTCCACATACTTTTCTACAATATCTTCATAAATAGCAACAAAATCAGCTTGATAATATATCGTAAGTCCAATTAACTTTTCTTTTCTTTCCTTATATGAAATGTCATCAGAAAAAAGTTTTTTAGTTCGATAAATAAGCTTTTCTTTACTGATGTTTTCTTTCTCTTCGCTTTGGTTATATTTCGTATCATTTTTTACTTCATTAAAAAGATTTTCACTTTGGTTATATTTCGTATCATTTTTTACTTCATCTAAAAGAATTCTAGAATCTAACACAACTGAATATTTCTGTGGTAAATCTTTTGAAATTCCTATTCTCCCTATCTCAGTTTGATTAGCTATAAGAATAACTTTAATATTGTTGTGTTCAACTAAATTATTGATAAAGCCGAGTAATTGATTAACATCAATGTTACATCTTTCAAGGTCATCAAAAATAATTATAGTGTCTTTGATTTGCTTAATATCAGATAACGACGGTAAATCCTTAGAATCAATATTAAAATGCTTTAACCCAACCGAAAGTATTTTAGATGTAAATTTTAGTCCTTTTCCTAGCTTTTCTCCTTTTCCATCTCCTAGCTTTTTGTCAAAATAATCTTCAAATGCTATTGAATAAATTTCATCCATGATTTGTGCAAAGTTATCTAATCCATAGAGTGAAATATAGAAAATCGAATTCTCAGAAAGCTCCTCATTTAATCTGCTCTGCAATTTTTCTTCAACAAAAAAAGTTTTTCCCGAACCCCATTCTCCATCAATTAAAACTGCTTGTTTATATCTACTATCTTTTACATAATCAATTAATATCTGTATTATTTGTTCATCAGTCAAACTCATTTTGTACCTCCCTCAAAATATTTTTATTTTACTTTCCATCATTCCATAATGCGAACTTTACCCAATATCAAATTCCTCTTTAACGAATATAATTTAATACTATTATGCAATATATTTTTCTATCTACATACATATAATAGCATATTTCCCAACACCGTACTATTCAATTTTCAAAGAACAATTTACATAAGAACATAGGGTTGTCCTATTACTACTTACACCCAATTAATTTTTTTATTCTTCAATGCTGGAATGTTGTAGCATATCCAACAACAACCTCTATTAAAGACCTGTGAGCATCCTTTAAATTTAATTCTTTTTTTAAAAATTAATATTGAAAGACCTTCCCTGTGTTGCTCATACATATTAGCTCTTGTTTCCGTTTCTAAAGTTGCCAAAGGAAGTAATAGAACAAATGATTTAACTTTACCGCTATCTACAAGTTCAAAACTTCTAGATATAATTTCATTTTGGTTGCTAAAAGGTGGGTTGCTTATAAGTAACTCACATCCCTTTGGTGGTTCTGTTTTAAAAAAATCATTTCCTAAATTGTCAAAAATGTGAGTAGCCTTATATTTTAACCTAAGTTCATCACCTTTTAATTTGAATTCACTATCGTAGTTGTTAAATGGAAACCATATATTTTTAAATGATTTTATATCTATTAGATCATATATATTTTCCACCACCCATCTTGGAGTCTCCACATGATCTTTATTGTTAATTTTGCTTTGTTCATATAGTACATTCATCCTATCACCTTATTTCTCAATACCTACAACCTCTATTTGAATTGTGAATTAATAATTAGTTGAAGCAATTTCATAAGGTTGTTTAGAAAATCCATTTTCTTTTAATACTTCTCTAAAACTTGTTAACCTATCAACTGCTCCTTCCTCATTACGGCTTTTTCTTAAATCTCCAATGCCACCATTGCATTGTTCATCATAATCTCCAAGTGCTTTTATATACTTTTCTTCTTTTGTTGTAAGCCACATACAATCATTATTCAAGTCGCATTCTTCAAACTCTAAATCCTCACCATATCCATATTCTTTAACTGCCCATTTCTTTGTTTCTTCGATATCCCAAGGACTAGCGTACCATTCGCTATCTCCATCAAAATAAACTCTCATTCCATTTTCTATATTATTATTTTCCATTATTCTTCCTCCTAGATTAAAAATTGAATTATGAATTAATCTATTTCTATAAATTCTTTCCACACTTCCTCTTTATCTCTACCACAATCAATGTAAATCCCCTGATTACATTCTTCAATGCTTTTACTGCATACTCCCTCGCAACTATAATTTTTAAAAGGACAAGTATTATCATTTTTTTGAATTAATGCATCTATGACATAATCAATATAAGTTTCTTCATCACAATTTACATCCATATCTGGTATATCGAACTGGTCATATAGCAATACATAAATTGCTTTTTTTAAATTACTCATTTTATACTCCTCTCAAAATCACAATATCTACACTCAGTTAC
The DNA here is from genome assembly GCF_002367465.1 of Clostridium sp. UBA3061. Classification (NCBI taxonomy): domain Bacteria; kingdom Bacillati; phylum Bacillota; class Clostridia; order Eubacteriales; family Clostridiaceae; genus Clostridium; species Clostridium sp. UBA3061. The sequence continues at coordinate 57,970 of NZ_DFCF01000025.1, forward strand.
CAACGAAGTTTTTTATTCCAATTTTTAAAATCAACCACTTTATCAAAAGGAAATTGTTTTTCCTTAAATATTGCAACATAGTTTCTTTTAGACTTCTTTAAAGTTGAAAAATCATTTCCTTTTTTTATATCATCCTTAGCACACTGCAACGCTACTTTTTCAAATTTATTCATTGTTTTACCTCTTCTTGAATTACGAATTAAGATTTTGAAATAAAATCTCTTTTACTTTGTTTGATATTTCTATTTCATAAAAAGTTTTGTCTTTAATAATTCCAAGTGTTGAATCACTGATTTCCCAATCCTTTTCTGGAAATATTAAATTATACTTATCAGCAATTTCTTCAAATTCACCAAAAGTAATTATTCTTATATAACTCATTTTATTACTCCCTTAAAAACTCTTTTACTAACTGCCAAACTCCAAATTGTATTATTATATTACCGTTATCTCTTTTAACTCTGATAGTTAATAAAATTATTATGATACAAACAATAACTATACTTCTTTTAATATTCACTTTTGCCCTCTCATAATATTTATAAATTAATCTTTCTTATTTTCTAGCTTTTTAATATCTTTAATAATCTCTTCTAAAGACCTTATTTCACCATTTTTAATATTAAAATGTTCATGAACATATTTTGGAAGTCTCATATAAAAATCAGAGTCACTAAAATCAATTTCATTTTTAAATTTTCCGTTGTCCTCCTCAGATATGTCACCAGGAGCATCACTACTTAACCATACTTGGCCACCTTTTGTTTTAGTGATATAACATTTTCTTATTCCACCAAATTCTCTCGTTAACTCACTAAGATATTTTGTCAATGGTATATTTATCATTACTTTTCCCATACTTCCCCCCATTATTATATGATTGTCATATGAGAATACCACCTTGCAGCAGTACTCCCATATGACCTTATTCCTAGACTAAGATATTACTTTTACATTATTTAAGCCTTTTAATCTAGCCTTTAGATATTCTTTTATACTTTCCATTGCAACGTTTCTCCATGCTCCTCCATCTGCTTCATAAAGTGCACATTGTGGACCTGTTTGCATTCTGAATATAAACTTACTCTCTGGTTGCTTTATCTCTGGGAATGTTCTAAATGGTGCTAATATAACTGGGTTAGGAATTACTACTTCTGCTACACTTGCTACTCCTACTTTGATAGCTGCACTTTGGCTTACTCCATCATCACCTACAGATTTAACATTCTCTTCTTTTATATTTCCACTTACTTTTAACAACTTGTTTCTATCTTCATTTTCTATAAATGAACTTTGCAGCATAATATTAAATCTCTCTGGATCTATGAATCTATCTGTCACTATGCTAGGTGTTAAAGCTTCAGCTACCATCACACATTCTCTTCTTTTGTCTGAGTTTAATTCTTTCTTAATACTTACCTTGTCATAGCTCATAACATGTACTATTATGTTGCCATCCTTAATACTATCTACATTCTCCTTAATGTAGTCTACTATTGATGTTAATGTAGTTGTTTCTAATGCTCTTGATATTGGTTCCTCAACTCTTGTAAGATTCTTATTGGTATACGTAGCTCCATGAAGTTCCTCTTTGATATACTTCTTTTCTCCTTCCTCAATTAATAGTTCAATTGCTCCTTTTAATCCTTCACTTATCATCTTTTATTCCTCCTAAAATTTATTTATTTTACTATTTGTAAGCCTGCTAATTCATTTTCATTACTTTCACTTGCTACTTCTTTTGGTGCTTCATCTGTTCCACCCATGAATACTTCTCCTGTTTCATTGTCAACCTTCATGTAAGTTTGTCCCTTAACTTGTTTCTTGAACTCAGTTCCTAGAACTTCTCCATTAAGGTCCTTATCAATAATTATCTTAGTTGCTATTGCACTTCTAGGCGCTAACTTTGCCTTTGCAGTTATTGTTACTTCTGTAAGTTCTCTTTCTTCATCTGTACTAAATGTCATGTCTAAAGTTAATTTTCTTTTAGGTTTACTATCTGTATTCTTATCAGCTATATTTTCTAACACCTCCTTCAAACCTTGGTTCATTCTTTCTGCTAATGCTCCATTAGCAAAGGTTTCTAAATTAATCATTTTATCCATGCGTATCCTCCTTAATATTTATTTAAAATAAATTAACTAACTCAAACATCTAAAATATCTTTAATTGTTCTTCAATTATTGGTTCATAGTTCATTAAAATTAATTCATTTCTAACTGGCATCTTATCACCTGCAGCTCTATTTTTAATTTGACTGGCCGTACTATACTTAACTACATACCAATCCTTGTATAAATCATCAATTAGTGGACTACTGTAATAACAAACCATAGCTTTTCCTTTTATTTTATCTAGTCTTTCTTTTAACCTAATATGGTCCTGCTCTTCAAATCCTCCAAAGTACATATTTTCATGGTCATGATATGGTGGATCTAAAAAGAATAGTGTATCTTTTGTATCATAGAACTTTATTACTTCTTCAAAATCTCGACTTAATATATTCCATGTTTTAATTAATTCAGCCATTCCAGGTATAAGCTCTGTTGCACTTATTAATTGCTTGGCCTTATTTTGCGTTTTAGATAGTCCAATTCCATTTCGGTATTTATGACCTCCACCTCCAAAGCAAACCCTCATTAAGTAATAGAACCTAACTGCTGATTCCAAATTATCCTCCGGCCATGGCTCCCATTTCCACTTTTCATATAAACTTTCACTATAGGGTAATGCTGAACATTCTTTGTATAGCTGTTCCGGATACTCTTTAAGCACCATCATATAATTTACAAGTCTATCGTTTATGTCATTTACGATGGTTAACTTTGATGGATTTACTGTCTCTTTATAAATTGGAACTGCTCCGGATCCAAAGAAACAATCACAAAATATATCATGCTTAGGCATTAAATCTATATAAAGCTCTTCTTTGCCATGCTTTCCACCTATCCACTTTATATTGCTTAATCTTTTGAGTTTCAATTTATCACCTAATTTCTTTTAATATTTAGAATGGCATATCCTCTCCATCATCTACTGGGGTATAATCAGAGTTGCCCTGTCCTTGACTCTTATTCCCATATTCTAAGAAACTTACTTCATCAGCTACAACCTCAGTAACATACCTTCTTCCACCATCTTTAGCTTCATAGGACCTGGTTTCAATTCTTCCAGCTACACTTAAAAGTTTACCTTTACTCATATAGTTAACAGTACTTTCAGCTTGTTTTCCCCATACTACTATAGGGATAAAATCTGCATCCGGTTGACCTTCCTTTTTAAATCTTCTGTTTACTGCCATTGTAAATGTTGCTACTGCAGTTCCTGTGCCTGGAGTAAACTTTAGCTCTGGATCCTTAGTCATACGACCTATTAAAACTACTTTGTTGATACGTCATCACTCCTTTAAATTACTTTCAATCTTCCTGTTGTAAAATCACTTTTTAGATAACACTCTCTATAATCTTTGTGTTGTACAACGATAAACCTATTAGTAATTCCTACAATCTGTCCTCTCTTCTTAGCAGCTCTAAGGCTATCACCATTACCATCTGCCTTTTTTATTAAAAGAGTTATCTTTTCACCAACTTCAAACTCTTTATGCATACTTCCCATCCTCATTACCTACTTTCGTATCTTTCTCTTAGGCATAGTTCTTATATCTTCAAGGCATGCTTCACATATCTTAGTTCCTATATAGTCCTCTAAGTTTTCTTCATTTCCGCATAATGCGCACTTAATTTGATGTTTCTTAAGTACTATACTGTCTCCATCTGTATATACTTCCATTGGAGTCCCTTCCTGGATATCAAAAATATTTCTAAGCTCCTTTGGTAATACTATTCTTCCAAGTGGATCTATCTTTCTAACTATTCCTGTTGATTTCATTTATTTATCCCCTCTCTCTAATAAATTTGCACTCATATATATTCCTCTTTTTTCATGCCATACTAAATCTATAGGGCTTCCACACTCTTTACATGTAACTTCTTTAAGTCCATTAGATACGTAAAAATTAGCATTGGTACTGCAGTTAGGACAATTATATTTAGCATGATTAATTTCTCTAATCTGAGGAAGTTCTTCACCACATTCTCTACATGTTAATGAATGTTCTTTATAAGCTAACTCCCTATTTTTCATAAAAAGTGTTGGTGTTGCAACATGTCCACATTTTTCGCATTTAATCATTACTAAATTCTTTTTAACATCTCCACCTTTGTATGTTTCACCTCTAATGACTGGTGAATCTAGTGTCACTGGTGTATCTGCACTCACTATTAAAGGTTCTGGTTTAGATATTGGTATTGACTCTTCCTCAATACTTTTCCCAGTTTCCTCTGCAACTTTTTTAAATCTTTCTTCAAAACTTTCTTTACTACTAATTGATAACCTATCTATTAATTTATCTAATCCCTCAGTTACTTTACATGTCTCTACATCAATGTTTCTTATAAGAATTTCTGCTAATTGCTTGTATAGTTGATTAGCTTTACCTGCAGGTAAGTCTGTATAAATCTTTGCTGTTCTATCTAAAGTTATTGATATTTTCATTTACTTATCCCCCTTATTTATTTCTTTAACTATCTCAACATTATTGAAATACCAATTTAAAACCACTCTTTTCAAATCTTCAAAGCCTATTACTGGGTTTTCTAAGTCCTCTTCTATAGTGTCTACCAAGTCCTTTTCTGTGCAATCACTATTAGTTGCATATACTTGTATTTCACAAAGTTGTTCATCATGTTCAAATCTAATCCCGTTAATTTCTACTACTTCTATTGTTGTAGTATTAATTCTCATATCAGCATCTGTTGTTTTAATCATCTTACTCATGGTTTACCCCTCCTACATTTTTACTCCATGCTTTATAGCCATATCTTTCACTATAGCTACATAAATTTCTCTAAGTCTTGGATCATTCTCTAGTACATCAAGCATATTGAGTTGTGATACTTTACTTGGTGCCATGCCATTGTTAATTGCTCTTTTCTTTAGATTTTCTACCAATACATTAGGTCTACATTTTGCCCTATCTTTTAAAGCATTGTAGCTTTCATTTTTAGGTAAGTTATAGTTATTAATCTTTTTACCTATAGCATTAAGTAGTCTATTAACTTCTTTTCTCCACGCTGCTGATGGGTTAATCTCTATTATGTCTCTTATCCCTTGAATTTCTTCTTTAGTTTCCTTTATATCTTCTTTTATTTTCTTATTCTCTAGCTCTTGACATGCCATAGCTTGGAATAATTTATTAAACATCTGTAACTCTGGTGATAACTGTGAAGTATTTAAGGCTTGTACGCTTTCTCTCACTCTGAAATAGGTTTCCTCTAGCTCTTCATATACTTCCCAAGCTTCATCTGTATCAAGAATTTTTGCATGCCTTGCTGCTCCCTTCTCTGTCCATAGATACAGAACTGAAACAAATTTAAGGCTTTCGTCATTTAGTACATACCCCTTGAATTCTTTTAGTTCCTCACCTTCCAACTTGAAATAATGTTTACCTTCAACAAATCTCTCTTGATTTCTAGTAAAGTTTTTACTTATGTTTTGTTCATTAGTTCCATATTCTTCTGACAATGTTTTAGTAGTAATTATTCTTTGATTTTTAAATTCCATTGGTGTTAACTTATCCAAAATTCATTCCTCCCATATCAGCATTATTCATGCCTAAATTACCTCCGTAGCTCTAATTGCACTCATTAAATTAAATGTTCCAACTACCCATGAAGCCTTATTTTGAATATCTTTTAGTTTCTCAATGAAATTACTTTCTGTAGTATCTAAACTAACCAGTTCCTCTAAAAAACTTTGCATGTTCTCCAAATACCTGAATGTATTATTTAGATTAAAATCCTTATCGCTTTCAAGTAATTTAATTTTTTTATTAGATTCATCTATCCTATCTCTAAGTATTACAGTTGCTCTTGCCATAACTTTCATTCTTTCTTTAAGAGCTTCTTTCTCTTCTCTTAATTTAAATATTTCCATTGAAGCAATTTGCATATCATCAGGCCCTTTTACTAGAGAAACCATAATATCTATAGTCTTTGGATTAACTTGATTCTTCTTTAGTTCATTTTCTAAATTTATATTTTCCACAATTCCATCCCCCTATTTTTAATCTAATATTTCTTTTAGAATTTTTGTTTTTTCTTTGCCTTTTTCTTGTCTTATGCTCTTCCATGTATTTTCGACTGGTGTACACATTTCTAATATTCTGTCATAAGTTCTCTTGCCATACCTTTTCTCTATATCATTTAAGCTAAGATTTATCGTTATTATCGTTGGTAACTCATTCCTATAGCGAGAATCTATAATGTTGTATATCTGAGTTCTGCTCCATGGTGTATCTTGCTCCGTTCCTAAGTCATCTAGTATTAATAGTTCTGCATTAGCTAAACTTCTCAGAACTGTTTGTTCTCCTTCACTACCCCATTTGTTGTATGTTTCCTTAACCCTGTCTAGTAAAGCATTTATTCCAACACATATAACCGGAATTCCTTTTTGCAATAAACTATTTGCAATGCAAGCTGAAGCATAAGTTTTACCATTACCAGGCACTCCATAGATTATTAATCCAACATTTTTCTCTTTTAACTCTGAGAACTTATAAGAATATTTTGAACAAATTTCATATATCTTTTCATTTGCTTGGGTATGATCCCAATTCTCAAATGTAACATCTTTAAATTTTTTATCCATTAAAGAATTTTTGAAAATAATATCTAATCTCCTCTGCTTATCTTCATTTTCAAATTTAATTCTTTCTTCTTCTAGCCTGGCTTTTCTACATGAACATACTACTGGAACTTTCCATGGCTTATTTAGAACTGTTATTATTTTTTCTACTGCTTCTCCACAATTTGGACAAGTTTTTAGCTCTTTATTACAATCCAATTCCTTGATTTCGAAGTTCTTCGCCACGATTGTCATTATTTGCTCCATGACTCTTTTCCTCCATAGATTTTGTATCAGTTCCTTCTGCTCTTCTTTTTTCTAATATCCCTTTTAAATATGCATAGCTACGTTTCCCATTGCTATCTGCTATCTCCGCAGCTTTAGCAACTTCTATTGCTGAATAAATTTCTATATCAGCTGCTACTTTCTCCATAGTTATAGGAGACATTGTGATATTACATTTTTCTAAGAATTTAAATACATCAGTATTACTTTTAATTTTTTTGCTTAAAAGACTACTAGTATTAGTATTTGGTTTTTGGTTTTTGGTTTTTGGATTATGGTTTATGGATTCTGGTTTATGGTTTTGTCCGCCTTTCGTCGACGTATCGTTGCACGTATCGTTAGACGTATCGTCTGCTATTGGGGACAAATAATTTTCTATAAATACCCTATTTCCTTCATGTTTCATATTCTTAACTATCTCTTGTACAAGGCTAATATCTGATACTTTGGACAAGTCTTTTAAAATACAGTCAAGCATAGGCTTGCCACCTCTATTCAAATTGTACTTGCCATAATTTTTAATACATATTTCTCTAGTCTTGTCATTGTAGATAATAAGTTTGTGAAAATTTATAAACCTATCTAGTATAGAGTTGATAGACTCACTACTGTATCCTAAATCAAAAGCCATTTGCTTTTTAGTTATTCTATAAACACCTATCATATTAGTGTTAGGATTAGTTAGTAAGTATAAGTAAAAATACTTATCTTCAGGTGTCATTTCTTCCATTACTTTTGGGTCCTCCCAAAATTCTGTATAAACTAGTCTGAAAGGCATTAAATTTACCTCCTTAGTTAGCAACTTTTCGTTAAAACTGGCATATACTATTCCTGAGATAATTATTAAAATATACACGTATATGCAGCTGTGTTATAATTTGTGTAGATAGGCATCTTTGCTGAGATACCTATCTGTGAAAATTTTCTTAAGTTCCTGGTAGTAGTCTTTTCGTGGTGGTTAAGGCTACTATCTTTCTTATTAGCAAACATTTTGAATACTTTTAGCTATATCCAAGTAGTTCAGTTTTTCTTTATGCTCTGTCATATAGCTTTCGACCTCTTTCATGGTGTTAAAACTTATGGATTTTACTGGTGCTAATTTATCTTTTTCAATATACATAAGCCATATTTTTCTACTCATATAATCACCTAACTTTCTTCAAATGGTGTACCTTTAAACATATCCTCTTGTTCTGGCTGTGATATGTCATCAGAATCTGAATTGTTATTTTCTTGGTACTCTACATCAATAGCTCCATCCGTAGGAACATCTATATATTCTGCCTTGCTACTATCAAATTCAGCTCCCTTAGTAACTACATCATCTTTTATAAAAGCTTGGTCGGCTTCTATAGCTTTCTGCATTTCAATACTCAAAACACCATATTTGCTTAATAATAATTTCAAAACAGTTTTTATTGCCATGGTGTCAAAGTCTGTGGTCCATAAACTAGACTTAACAATAAAATCTTTTTTACTTTTATATGATTGGCTATACTTCTTTCCATGAGCTTCAATTTGTTCTTTGGTCATGTAGAAAGCTTTTTCAAATCCATTTAGTAATCTAAAATAAGCTACATAACCTATAATTTTATTTGATGGCTCTGGAGTATCTTCAAATTCAATCTCACCTGTAAGCCTATTAACATGTTTGAGTTCACCTTCATAAACCTCTACTGCATTTATTGTCTTGTATTGACCACTTCTCATTGCTAGTTGTATAAATCCTTTATACCCTATCTGAAATTGTGCAATCTTACCTTTGTTTTTATCATTATAAGGCACTATATAAGATTGACCTAAGTTAGGATCTATAGGTAAATCTAATGTTGCTGCAACTACTGCTGCTGATACAACTGACATTGGTTCACATTCCTTAAGTGTTGGTGAATTTGAAATGTTAATTATAGAACTTATAAAACCTGGTGCTTTTTTACCTAGTATTTCTTCAAATCTTTTTTTGTAATTAACATTCGCTAGGATGTTTTTAACATTATTTTGTGGTTTATTTTGTACTGCTGTATTATTATTTTGATTAGCCATTAAGCCACCATTTGCATTTGCCATTATTCATCTTCCTCCTTCAGACAATCTTTATATTTAACCTTCATGAGACATTTGGTCATATCCATAGCACTCTTTATCTTTGCAGTACCAATTAATTTTTTGATTCACAAATGCTTTTCCAGTACATTTATCTCTATCTCTGAAAATAATTTTGCCTTGATGCATTTCTTGCACCTCTCTCTCTTCTCCGCAATAAGCACATCTTACTTTTTCCATAATTCCCTCCTACTTAATTTCTGTTATTCTAAGGTTTATATATTCAGTTACCCCATTTACTATTGATTCATAAGTAACTGGGTACTTTTCTTTTAAAAGTTTAAGATCTGTCTTATCTTTCTTAACTGAAAACCTTGAAATCTTATAACTTCCATCATAGCCTTTCTTCGCATTTCCCATAGCTAAGAATATATCTTGTTTTGCCTTTTCCCGTTCTTGTTCTAGTTCTTTAATTTTTTCTCCTATATCTTTGTATTTAGATAGAAGTCCTCTCTGTAAACTAATATCTTCATCCCTTAGGTCCTGTTGTTCTGCAATCTGCTCTGTTTCTGTATTGATTCCTATAGGTGAAGGTGGTATCTTTGGTATTATATTATTCTCCCAAAAACTTTTACCTACATTTCTCAATGCAGTTATATCATCATCATTTCTAGGTACTACTTTCCATTTAATTTCTTTTCCTAGCATATAGATGATTAAGAAGTTTTTTAGTCCTGTAACTCCCATGTACCACTGACACTGCAGATAATAGCTATCCGGAACTTCTTCACCTGCCCACATCTTTTTAAGAAACTCTGAACCTGTTTTTATTTCTAGTCCAAATAACTCATTCGCTTCAATGCTCCAATACTCTCCAGTATCTCTATTCTCCCTATGTCTCCACTCTTTAGATAAGACTCCTACACCATCAATATTGGCACTGAAGTAAGGTATTTCTTTATCCACCATCATGTATGGATATTCATAAGTTATTAGCTCAATTTCTGTTTCTTTCTTAAAATCTTCCTGAACCCATTCTCTTATAAGTGGTTCCATTCTGTTTCCAAATTGAGTATGGACATTACCCTTGAACTTTTCTACTAATCCTAATTTGTCATTGAATACTGTTAACGGTGATGCATATTTACTAAATCCAGCTATAGCTCCTATTTCTGAACCACCTATAGAATTAGTTCTTTGAGAGAGCCACTTGGTCCTATCTTCACTATCTTCTCTAGTGTCAAAAACAACTTCTGCAGATGTAAATAAATCTTTATTTTCTATGAATTTAACTTTACCTTCACCTGTTATCTTTAGTTCCACTTAGCTTACCTCCCCTATTTTTTCTAACTCAACTTCTCCATTTTCGGTCTTTGCAACTTCTGTAACGAAATATTGGTATTCATCCTCAGACATTTCCTTTAGCAACCTATCTTGAGATTCCTTATCTAAACACTCGAAACGATCTAAACAAATAACTTTTAATTCACCACACTGTGCTTTAGCTACTCTCATTGCAAGCGAAAGCTTTTCGCCATCTGATAAACCATCTATTAAAGTTCCATTAATTCTTACTAAGCCATTTTCATCAACGCTTATTCCTTCTATTGGCATCTTAGCAGTTTTAAGAAGTTCTCCTGGTAGATTTCTAGCTTTATTAATTCTTTCTGTAAGTAATGCAGAATACTGTTCTTTAGGTGCTAGTTGGTTATCTCTAATTTCAGATATCCTGTTCCATTCACGAAGGTAAGAAACCATTTCCTGTACCTTGTTAGCTTCTTCTTGTAATGGCTCAACATCTATTTCCTCATGTTCCTCTAGGTATTTAGATGCCTTACCTATTCTAAGCTTTTCCTTCTCTATTTCACTTGTTGCATTATTCGCAACTACTTCCTTTTCTGCTATTTCTTTATCTTCTAGTCCTATTAATTCCTGTTCTTTAGCTGCTATTTTTGATTTGTGAATTGAAATTAAATCCTTTTGCTCTGACACCATTTCTATTGAGTCTTTCTTAGCTCTATCTATACCTTCTTTTAAGCTATTTTCTATAGCTTCAGCTGCAAACTTATAAGTTTCATCTAAATTAGCCTTCCTTTTTTTCATTTCTTCTTCTAAAGCTTTAATATCTCTTAGATATGCTTGATACGTTCCTTCCTTCTCACAATTAATCTTGTTTTTAAGTTCCCTAATAGTTAGGTCTAATTCTCTATCAGCATTTTCTATGCTATTATTAGCTTTCTCTATTTTAGATTCAGAAAGTGCAACTAAATCCTTAATATCCTCTCTTTCGGTATTGTACTTAAGGGTAATACTGGACTTTTTATTTTCTGCATTAGACTTAATACTTTCAACCTTTGAGTTATAGTTTTCTTGAAGTCCTTTAGCTTCTGATATCCATTTATTAATATCTTGCGCTTCTTTTACCTTAGAGTAATACTCTTGGACATTCACATCTTTCCATTCTTCACCGTCGTATTCCGCTGGCAAATCATCCACTATTGATTTAATCCTAGCTTCTAGTTCTTTGATTTCTCTGTTAACTTCTGCACGATCATTGTAATATTTAGTTTCTATGGCTTTTAAAATAATAAGTATGTGCTCTGTATAGTCTATATTGTCAGTGAGTTCACCAAACCAATTAATGATATCTTCTTTGCTCCAGCCTATTTCTAACATGCTAAGAAGTGATTTAGTCTGCTCTTTTACTGAAAGATTTACCCAATCTAAAGGCCTAAATATATTTCCATTTACTAAATCTCTAAGAAACTTTTCTGTAGAAGGTACTCCTTCATCAGCCTTTCTTATTTTTAGATAATCTGCTTTATCACTTCTAATTCTTCTATTTACCTCTAAACCATCATCAAGTTCTACATACAATGCTGCTTCATCAGTTCCATGTCTTACTACTTCTGTTCTTCTACTTTTGTTAGTGAAGGTCTTTTCTAGTGCTTCAATTACAGAAGTCTTTCCTTCTCCATTTGGTCCTCTAAGGATATTGATTTTAGCTGCTTTTATCTCTTGTTCTTCAATCCCTAAAAAGTTCGCTATTCTCAGTAATGAAATTTGACTCATTCTTTACTTCCTCCCTCTTATTTAAGATTTAATTCGTTCCAGATCCCACTCACCAAATACAGTTCTACCAAATCCAGAATAACCTTCTGTGGTTACATCTAACATGCATAATCCAGTACGACCTTTACGAATTATAACTCCCTCTATATTGGTTCCTTTAACCTTTACTGATTCTCCTACATTCACATCTTCACCCCCTAGTAAATAATGCAAGCTATAGCTAGCAATGAACCAAATACAATAGATATTGCTAATAAACACCTTATGCTATACAACAATTCGTACTTAAATCTTTTACTACACCCCTTGCAGGTCTGACATCTTTTCATTATATATCCCCCATTACATTTTTACCCTCACATTGGAGCCACTTGATTACTTTTACCCTCCGTAGAGCCACTTTAATAAATTTTCAAATTTTAGTAATCTTTTAGAGTTCTCAACATAGAATATATTGAGAAGGTCTATGCAAATTTTTCAAATTAAGTTTTTTATAAAAGGCATTACTGCCCTTTTATCTCTGTAGTGTATAAATTTTTAATTGATTCGATTTCATTAGGTTCAAGTTCTTGTAATAAAACATCTGCGATAAGTTCTGCTTGATGTTTAAGAAAATCCTCTTCACTAGTTGGGTAATGATGTACTATTGTATACTCCATTCTGTTCCCCTCGCATATTTTTACTATAATTAATATATTCATTAGCCTTACGTTGTGTTACCACTTCCAAAGTTCTTTATTAATAAGATCATTAGGTTCAACTTTTAGCGCTTTACACAACTTACAAGTTACAAATAAGCTTGGATTGATGTATTTACCACTTTCCATTTCACTCAAATACCCTCTTGCAACTCCACTTTCGTGACTTAACTGAGATATAGATAATCTTCTTTCTTTCCTAATCTCTTTTATCTTTAGTGATTCCATTGTTTCCACCTCTTTCAAGTTAAAGAATATTTAACTCTGTTTTAATTTTAAAAAACTACATAAACTAAATTAAGTACTCATTATGCGTACCGAATCTTTAAAAAAAAGTTCATCTACCGTAGTATTAAAATAATCAGCAATCATTTTTGATTCTTCTAGAGTGAAGGATTTTTTACCATTTTCTTTAAAGTTATAGGTATTCAATCCAATGCCCAACAATTTAGCCATATCCTCTTGTTTTACAGATTTTAAAGTTCTATACGCTTTTAGCTTTAGATTAACCATAATTAATTTATCACTTCCTTCATTCATACGCTCAGTGCGTACTTGGTATGTTTATATAATAGTACACTTTATGCGTACTTGTCAATAACTATTTTGCACTTTTTTTAAAAAAATATTCTATATGCGTACAAAGATTTTAAAAAGTACGCAAAACATATATAATATAACAAGATAGGAGGGTGAAAAAGATGGAATTGAAAGATAGAATAAAAGAGCAACGATTACTTCATAATTTAAATCAAGCTGATCTAGGTAAACATCTAAATGTATCTAAACAAACTGTTTCAGGATGGGAAAATGGATATCGTACTCCAGATATTGTTACTATATCTAAACTAGCTGATTTCTTTAATTGCAGTACTGACTACTTGCTCGGAAGAACTGATAGTCCCTCTTCTAAAATACTAAGAACTAATTATAAAGGGGATGAATTCGAAGTTGAAATTGATAAGAATTATCCTCATGATTTAACCCCTGAGGATGTAGAATCCTTACTTGAACAATTAAGGAAAACTGGATTTGATGTAGATACATTAATTAAAAATACAAGAATTAAATAATTATTATAGAGACCATAACTTTTTATTAAAAGTTATGGTCTTTTTATATTTTATTTCTAACTCTAAAATTTTTTTCTTATTTTACACTGAAATATATAGCTGTTTTGTTTATATATGTAATAACGTTCTGTATACAGACAATTACATTTAATAGATCTCTGTGTAATAATTTATGTATAGTTATTCTATTATATTGAAAATTATTTATAATAAAGTTATAATAATAACAAACGCATGTTCGGAGTAGGAAGGGGTTAATGTAATATGAGTATAAAATTGGGGGATTTTAACATTTTAAAAATAAGAATAAATGGACAAGTTGTTTATAATTGCAATGAAGAGAATAATATCCTAAAACCGACTAAGGAAAATATTACCCGTACCTTATCATATGAAAATATAAGAGAATTGACAAAGTAATAATATAACAACCATAAACATACTAATAATTGAGGTGAGCTTATGATAGCAGCAATATATAGTAGAAAATCTAAGCAGACTGAAACAGGAGATTCTATAGAAAATCAAATAGAGTTATGCAAAAATTATGCAAATACTTATCTTCTAAAAAATAATGAAGATGTTAGTTTTATTATTTATGAGGATGAAGGTTTTAGCGGTAGTAATACCAATAGACCAAAATTTCAGCAACTAATAAAAGATGCTAAAGATAAAAAGTTTAATTGCTTAATTTGCTATAGACTTGATAGAATTTCTCGTAATGTAGCTGATTTTTCATCTACCTTAGAATTACTTCAAGATAATAATATAGATTTTGTATCTATAAAGGAACAATTTGATACAAGTACTCCTATGGGAAGAGCTATGGTATATATATCTTCTGTTTTTGCACAATTAGAAAGAGAAACTATTGCAGAAAGAATTAAAGATAATATGTACCAACTAGCTAAAACTGGTCGTTGGCTTGGTGGACAAACTCCTCTTGGATTTAATTCAGAGAGAGTAAAATATTTTGATGAAGAAATGAATGAAAAAAGTATGAGTAAATTAACTCAAGTTCCTGAGGAATTGGAGCTTGTAAAATCCATATATGATTTGTACCTGGATGAAATGTCTTTACATAAGGTACAAAAATATTGTCTAGCAAACCATATTAAAGGTAAGAATGGCGGACAACTCATGCAACGTAGTATAGATGATATACTTAGAAATCCAGCCTATGTTATAAGCAATGATGATGTGTTTGAATACTTCAATAAGCAAAATATAACTACTGTAGGTACACCAAAGGGTCAAGGACTTCTATTGTATGGTAAGAGAAATGTGAAAGGAAAGCAATATGATAAATCTGAATGGATAATAGCAACTTCCAACCATAAGGGTGTTATTCCATCTAAAAAATGGTTAAGAGTACAAGAATTACTGGATAGAAATAAAAATAAGGCTTCTAAAAGGCTTGGAACTTCTAATGTAGCTTTATTAACTGGATTGCTAAAATGCTCTGAATGTGGTTCTTCCATGAGAATAACTTATAACAGGCCTAATAAAGAAGGTGTAAGAGGTTATCATTATACATGTACTTTAAAATGTCATAGTGGTAAAACTAGATGTGCTAATCCTAACGCAAATGGATTAAAGATAGAGAAGGAAATTATAGCATCTATAAAAAGTACAACTAAGGAAGATATACTTAGAGAGTTTAATAAAAAATATAAAAGCAAACCTAAAGCTGATGTTACATCTAACTATAAATCAATAGAGAAGGAAATCAAGAATAAAACTGCTGTGATGGATAATTTAGTTGACCAATTAGGAAATGCTACGGAATCTGCATCAACCTTTATTATGAAAAAAATAAATAAGCTTGGTGAAGAAATAGAAGTGCTTAATAAGGAACTTAATAAATCTCTTATAGTTAAAGATGAAACGGAAAAAGAAAATGCAAATCTTGAATTAATTTTGCAATCGCTTGAAGAGTTTAAAAAAGTGTTTGATATGTTAGATCTATCTAAGAAAAAGAGTTTACTCAATAGGATGATAAAAGATATAATCTATGATGGATATATTAAAAAGATAGATATAAATTATTTAATTTGAATTAATATAGGGATACTTAATATATCCCTATATTTTCCTTATATGCAATATTAGGAGCCATGCATGTTCATGTCCTGGAAAATCTATATTTTTGTGGAGTGTATTAGCATCAGTTATGTTGATTAAATCTCCAGCTCCTAGAGCTATAAGCTCCTCTGCTGCAGTATACCTTCCATTATTCCTCATAATTCCGCCAACATTTCCAAGTCCTAGTAATAAATCTGTTTTTTCAAATATTTCAACTTCAGCTCCGGCTTTACGTGCAGAAATTGCAGCTGCACAACCAGACCAGCCTCCCCCTATTATAACTATCTTCAATACAATCTTCTCCCTTCAAATATATATTTAGGACTGGTTTGCATCTTACACAGTCTTCTCAATTTTTCATCATCATTCATAATTGTACAGCAACCACAAACCCCTTCCCCACAACACATTTTTGCATTATTGGAACAAGAAAATTCAATATTCTTATCATAAGCTTCTACTATTTTCATGATTTGATGACTAAGCACATCTGCACTGTCACAATGCACTAAAGCAACATTACCCTTAGTTAAAATTCCTTCTAAAATCTTTCTACACTTACAATCAAGAATTCCACCCATAAGCAGTGTATTGGTTTTAATTATTTCTGTAGCAAATTTTTTCAATTCCTTTTCTATAAATATTGTATCTAAAGTTCCTTCATCAATAATTACTGTAATTGTATTTTCATTATTGTATAATTTCTCCATAACAGGTACCATAGGTGCTTGACCTATCCCTCTACATACTAAAACACAATGATTTCTTTTAATGGTATTCACTGAATTAAGTCCTAAAATTCCATTCCAAAAAGGACCTTTAATTAAAACATATTCATTGATATTTACATCTTTAAGTATCTTTGTTTTAAGTCCCTTTAATTCAATAGCCAAGGTAATAACATCATTTCCCGTATCACTATCCATTACACAAATTGGGGTATCAAAGGCTTGTTCACAATCCTCTTTTCTAATAAATACAAAGGAACCAGGACCAACTAATTCGCTAGCTAGTTTTTGAGTAACTTTAATCTTTAATATCATAAGCTTTTCATTTATTAGTTCTTTATCTATAATTTGAAATCTTTGATGTTTCCTTCCTTCCTTTGCCTTAAAATTGTTTTGCATAAATTCCTGATATATACATACTCCATTCCAATTTACGCAATCACAAAAGTCTTTGCCATCTAAGTGAGAACAAAGAATGCAATTTCCTGACTCAGCTAAATGACATGGACAGTATTCACTTCCACAATCTATACAGTTATATGGTTCATAGCCCATTACCTGTGCCTCCAAAATTACTATATTATCAGAATATTTCACAATAAGTTATTTGCTACTATTTCCATGAAAAAAACCAAGGTTTTTACCTTGGTTTATATTATTTATTCTATTCATCTTTATTAATCATGTATTTAATGTAATCCCATATTCCAATTTTTTCAATATCTTCTTTGAGATGAAGGGTTATTGCGTATTTAGAGTTTAATTCATTGGTTATGGTAAGCATTCCTATATCATCTGTAGTTCTAATTGGTGTAGTTAACTCATAATTAGGTAGAACAATATCTTTGACTATTTTTTCTTCATTTCTAACAGGAAAAATTAAATCTTCTTCAGCAACTAATGGTATTCCCTTGTCTTTTCCTTTAACTTTTATATCTCCTATAACTTCACCAGCTTCTATAACTTTTTTATATTCATAATTATCTTTTACATATTCATAAATTCTCTGACTTTCTTTCCATCTTGGAACACAATTTAATGTTACTACAATTATTTCATTTTTATCTAGTTTAAAGGAACTAACAAGACATTTTCCAGCCTGTCCTGTATATCCAGTCTTAACTCCAGTACAATTAGGCTCTGAATATAAAAGTTTATTTATATTATTAAATTGTTTTGTAAATTCTATTCCTTCTTCTCCCGAGATTAATTTAGTAGACACAATTTTATTAAATTCTTCAATCTCCTTAGCTTTTTTAGTTGCTATAGCTAAATCATAGGCTGAAGAGTAATGGGAGTTACTATCTAGACCATGAGGTGATTCAAAATGACTATCTAACAAACCTATTGATACTGCAAATTCATTCATGACTTCACAGAACTTTTCTACAGTCCCACTAGTTCCTTCAGCAATAGCAATGGCACAGTCGTTACCTGACTTGAGCATAAGACCATATAAAAGTTCTCTTATGGTTACCTTATCTCCAGCCTTATATCCTACTTTAGAGCCTCTTATAGATGCTGCATTTTTAGATATTTCCACAACTCTATCTATATCTCCATACTGTAAAGTAACCAGAGCAGTTATTATCTTTGTTGTACTTGCCATAGGTATAACTTTATGGGCATTTTGATCAAATAAAATAGTTCCAGTAGCTGAATCTATAGCTATGGCAGATACTGCATCTACTCTTATTGGAGCTGCATCTACGTTTTTCATAGGAATACTCACTATAATAAATAAAAATATTAATAGGAAACAACATACTCTTCTTTTCATCCTTTTACACTCCCAACTTAAATTTGTGACTTATTCTCAAATAGTTTTATTTTTTTATTTACCATGAATATATAAATCATAGTTGGATAGAATTGCAGATATAAAACTATGGAGGTTTAGTATACTAATGAAATGTTTTTTATGGATTTTAGCCATAGTTACACTGGTCTTATTATTTCCTATTCCAATAAAAATAACACTTATATATGCTAATGAAATTTTTACCTTAAAAATATATAATAAAGTAATAATTCCATCAAAAACTAAAAAAAATAGGGCTAAAAATGAAAACAAATGGAGTGATTATGTAAAAACTCCTAACGAAGAAAAAATTTCAAAATTAAAATTTAAAGATTTGAAAGGAATAATAGAACTCTTTGTTAATTCTAAATTTAAATTTACTATACGCATTAAATTTAGAGTGGATTACTCTATAGAAGATGCTGCTATAAACGCTATTACTTACGGCTTTTTATATCAAATTACAGCATTTATTTCAACAATTTTAAATCTATTTTTTAAAGTTAAAAATTTTACTCCTACTATCAATATTAAATATAATAAAAATTTCTTTAAATTTGAAAGTACTAGTATAATTTTTATAAATATAGCAAAAATTATATACATGGTTATTGTAATTTTTTATCACCTTATCAAAGTACGAAAAACTTCTTCCTTTGATAAAGTGAATTTAAAGGAGGAATTTTAGATGGACGGTCATCCAATAGAAAATTTAATGAAGTCGACTATGGAAAATATTAAAAATATGATTGATGTGGATACAGTTATCGGTAATCCTGTAAGTGCACCTGATGGTACCACAATCATTCCAATTTCAAAGGTATCCTTTGGTTTTGCCTCAGGTGGAAGTGAATTTAAGGATACTAACTTAGATTCCTCTAACAGGCATCCCTTTGCTGGTGGATCTGGTGCTGGAATCTCCTTAAAACCAGTGGGGTTCTTAGTAGTACACAAAAATACCATAAGATTTCTTTCCGTGACTGAGTATAATCCATACGATAAGATAATGGATGCAATGCCTCAAGCCATTGATATGATTTCTGGGCTATTTAACAAAGATAAAGTCAATGGTGATAATTATTCTGAAGTCTATAACCCATGCGACCCTTGTGATTAACTCTAAGAAAAAAGGCTATCTTAAAATAATTCATTAATCTTTTTATAATATTGAGGTGTATTTTAATACTATAAGTACATCCTCAATATTTATTTAAGATTTAGATTTTATTTTAAATATAGCCATAATATTATTAGAACTTCTTTTCTTCAATATCCTTTTCCTCTAATTCTACTAGCTCTTCATCTTCAATAAAATTATCTAAAGATGGTAACTCTCCTAAAGATGTAAAATCAAAATGCTTTAAGAATTCGTCAGTAGTAGCATAAAGATTTGGTCTTCCTATAACACTTTTCTTTCCTGATTCCTTTATAAGTCCTTTTTCTACTAAAGTACTAATAGCTCTATCACTTTTAACTCCTCTTATGTCTTCAATTTCTATTCTAGTTATTGGTTGTTTATAAGCAATTATAGATAGGGTTTCAAGAGCAGCCCTAGATAAGGATTGTCTAATATTTGTCTTTAACAGCATTTGAAGATAATCACTATTTATAGGTTTTGTACCAAGCTGATAAGCCTTATTGATACATATTAGTTTTATCCCCCTAGACTCATCTCTTTCATATACCCTTTCTAAAACCTTTAAAAGTTCTGTAGCAAATTCTACTGAACATTCTAAAATACTTGCTATAGTGTCTACTTCCAATGGGTCTCCAGTTACATATAATAAAGACTCTATTATAGAAAAATATCTTTCATATTTAGATTCATCTATAAGATAATTTAACTGATGTTCTGATTCTTGAAGAACCTCTTCTATTTTATTTCTAGGATCAATATCTATGCTTCCATCTTCTTTATTTACTCTACTTAAAATTTTATCATTAACTTCTACATCTTCATGATTTAAATTAGTATGTTCATTCATCCCCCATCACTCCTTCTAAATATATTTCACCAAAGTTACCATGTTGAACTACTCGTACATCCTTAAGCTTTATTAACTCTAACAAGGCTAAGAAGGTTACAATGATTTCCGTTTTACTTTTGCTCTCCTTTATTATACTAGTGAAGGTAGTATTTTTACTATGCACTAATACGTCTTTTAAGTAATCCATCTTATCTTCTATTTTAAATAACTCAACCTGTACTCTGTCTTCTATGTTGAAGGTTTCATTCATCTTATTTTTATATATTTCCATAAGTTCAATATACATATTATATAAATCCATCATGGTTATGCCCTTAAGTAGCTCTTTGGCATCTTGCTTTTTTTCTCTGGTATCTTCAATTATTTCAGGCCTTTTAGTAAATATAATGCCTGTATTCATTTGTCTCTTGCCCAAAAATTCAGCTATATTTTTAAATTTTTTATATTGAACTAATTTATCTATAAGCTCTTGTGTATCATCAACCTCTTCAATCTCTGGTTCCTTATTTTTAGGAAGTAATACCTTAGATTTTAATTCAATTAATGTAGTAGCCATAACAATAAATTCTGAGGCAATATCTAAATCCAATTCCTTCATTTCATTTAGATATCCTATATATTGATTTGTTATATCTAAAATACTTATATTATATATATCCATTTGGTTCTTTTTTATTAAGTGTAATAAAAGGTCAAAGGGCCCCTCAAAGTTTGAAGTTTTAATTGTTAATGCCATGATTTCACCTTCCTTACAACAAATTTATCTGCATACTAAAAACTTCAATATATATTTTAGCATGAAAACACTCATTTTAAATTATACTCTAAATTTAGTTAAATTTACAATAGTAAAAACCACATCTTTCAATTATGACAATTGTTATTTTGGAATCAAAAATTACTGTAGTTCATTTAAAAATAAAAAATCACCCTAAAAATTTTAGAGTGACTTTTTATATCAGCATTATACATTTGGGGTTGTATATTGTAACTGATAACTATAGCATTAAACTGAATTTTAAATTAACCTTTATATATATTTTTTACAGATATTTATTTTTTATTCTATATTATTAATATTTAAAGATTTAATATACTTATATTGAATGATCAAATATATTTGAAAATATATCTTTAACATTTTTAAAGAACTGAGATTGTTTTACTTCCCTATCACTATATAATTCTACTTTTCCTAGTAATTCATCTCCATTATAAACTTCACAATATCCAACAACATCACCAGCATTTATTTTTTTCAGTTCAGGATTAATATTTACTTTCTTTGTTAATTCTTCCTCAGTGCCTTTTTCTATGGTTACTTTTAAATCATCTTTTGCTTTTGCTATAAAGAAAGAATCACCTTTTTTATTTAATGGTATTTGTTGCACATCTACATCTTTAGCTACTATAGTTTTACTTTGGTATTTAGAAAATCCAAAATCCATAAGCTTACTCGCATCTGCATTTCTTTGTTTATATGTAGGTGCTCCCATTATTACTGCAAGCATCCTTACATTGTCTCTAGTTGATGTAGCAGATATGCAATACATAGCTTCTTGTGTAAATCCTGTTTTTAGTCCATCACACCCTTTGTAAAATCTCACCAACTTATTATGATTAACTAATTCAATTGGTGTTTTTCTACCTTCTGATATAGTTTCCATATATATAGATGAATATTTTAATATTATTGGGTGTTTTAAAAGCTCTCTAGACATTATGGAAATATCTCTAGCAGTACTTAAATGTCCTGGAGCACTAAGACCTGTAGCATTTTCAAAGTGAGTATTAGTCATTCCAAGTTCCTTAGCTCTTTCATTCATTTTTACTGCAAAAGCTTCTTCACTGCCTTCTAAAAACTCTGCCATTGCAACTGCTGCATCATTTCCTGATGCTATAGCTATACCTTTTAGAATTTCTTCCACAGTTCTTACTTCTCCTGTGTCCAATATCATACTACTACCGCCCATGGATTTAACCTTTTCACTACAAACTATTTTATCTTGAAGAGTTATTCTTCCATCATCTAAGGCTTCCATAGCAAGTAGCATAGTCATTATCTTAGTAACCGAAGCAGGTGCAAACTGTTCATCTGCGTTTTTTTCATAAATAACTTTACCTGAATTAGGCTCTAATAGTATTACAGATTTTGCCTGTGGCTCAAATCCTATTACATTATCTGCAGGCTCATTTTTTATTTCATCATCAGCAAAGGCTGTTGGAAGGATTATAGCCTGCAATGAAAGTAGTACGGATAATAATAAAGTTAAAACAAATTTATTCTTTTTCATAACCGACCTCCAAAACAATTATTATGAGGTTATTTTTACCTCAATCTTAAAAATTATCCTAGAAATTTAGAAATTTTATTTTCTAAATTTCTTCCTATTTAGAGTTCCCTAATATAGAATTTATATCCTCAAGGTGCATATATTACTTTAAAAATAAAATGAAGCTATATAAAA
>NZ_DFCF01000017.1:0-49456 GCF_002367465.1 Clostridium sp. UBA3061
TGCAGTCCTATAGAATTAAAATTCAACAACAGAAGCAACAAAAAGACATAATGGAGATAAAACAACAACTTTACAGAGACTTAATTAAGGAGTCTAAGGAACTTTATGATAAGTATTTTGATGTTGCGAAAACAGATAGTTTACTATTAAGCAAGAATTGGTCAACAGTAAAATTTCAATCATCCAATGAGAATGTGTTAACTGTAACTGGTGGTAGTGATGTAAAGCCGGGAAATTACACAGTAACAGGGAATGCAGCCACAGCAGCTAAGGCAATAGTGACAGAGGGACTAGATTCAGGTAATAGCCTTGTGATAAATGGAAAAGAATTTACGCTACAAGGTGATACAGCAAAAGCAAGGGCTGAAAACTTAAATAAAGAATTACAAACTGCTGGAATGAATGTATCGGTTAGATATAGTGATTTTGCAGGAACAGAAGCTGGAAATCAAAGTGGATTTATCTTTGAATCTACAGTTTTAGGTAAGGATAGTACATTTACAATAGGTGGGACAAGTTCATTAGTAGGAACTGTAGTAGATGGAATAGCTGCAACAGCTGCAACTGTAACTGGTTTTACAGTTCAGGATTTAAAAGATGCTAATGGCGAAATAAATATAAATGGTGAAATATTAACTATTGATATTACACCTGAAAATGTTAATGATGATATAGAGAAATTATTACAGAGTAAATTGAAAGATAAAAAATTAACTGCGGAAATTGATGATAGTGGAAATATTACTTTTAGTAGCACAGTATTAGGAAGTAAAGTTGAAGACCCTAATATCAAAATAAGTGGTAATACTGGAACTTTTACTAGTGGAATAAATGCTACTTATACTACTAATACTTTAAATGCAGCTGATATAAAAGGGAAAACTATATCTATTAATGGAAATGTTATTGACTTATCTAAAGCAGTTGATGGACAAGAAGTAGAATATTTAAATAAGGTATTAAAAGAACAAAACATAAAGGTAACTGCTAAGTTAGATGAAGTTGATACAAGTAAGATTATATTTACTTCTACCAAAGCTGGAGCAGATGGTAAAGTTGATGTAGGTATATTAGATGGTACAACAATGTCATCACAAGGCACAGACGCTGAAATAGTATTAAAAGATGATAAAGGTGGAGTATTTACCCATACTGGTATTTCAAATACGTTAACTTTAGATGGAATGACTTTTAAATTTACAGGAGAAATACCAGCAGAAGGGATAAGTGTAAATGGTAAAAATGATGCTGCTGGGGTAAAAGATAAGCTTGTTAATTTTATTAACGATTATAATAAGCTTATGGAAAAGCTTAACACCTTAACTTTAGAAAAAAGAAATAAAAACTATATGCCATTAACAGATGAGCAAAAGAAAGAAATGTCAGAGAATGAGATAAAAATTTGGAATGAAAAGGTTAAGCAAGGACAGTTATATAAAGATTCTGATGTATCAAGAATAGCAAATTCTATGAAGAGTGCTATGAGAGGTCTTGTAGATGGAGTAGATGGAAATTTAGAGAAGTTTGGTATTAAACCAGTGGCAGATTATCAAGGAACTAAAAATGGAACTTTTGTTATTGATGAAGATAAACTTACTAATGCTTTAGAAAATAATTTAGAAGATGTAATGAAATTATTTATTTCAACTCCACCATCAGATGATAGCTTAACTGCTCTAGAAAAGAATAAATCAACGGGCGTTGCTCAAAGGTTAAAAGGCATACTATATAATGAAACTGTAAGTATATCATCAAGTTTAATTAAAAAAGTTGGTATAGAAGGTTCAGCTTCATCGGTTAATAGTGAGATAACAAAAGCTATAAAAAAATATGATAGAAAGATGGAAGATATGGAGAAGGATTTTGCTAAAAGAGAACAGCAGCTATATTCTAAATGGGCAACCATAGAATCTATGATGAATAAGCTTAATGCACAACAAAGTTATCTTACATCTCAATTAGGAATGTAGTATGTTATGGAATTAAAAGAATTGCTTTTAAGGTATAAAGAAATTACAGAGAAGTTTATTGAAGCTATAAAAAATGATGAAGAAGCGGATAAATTTCTAGAAGAGAGAACAGAAATAATAGAAGAAATGAACGGTATGAATATAAAAAAAGAAGAATTAAAGAAAGTAGTAGAAGAAATAAATTTATTAACTGTGGAAAAAGAAGCTTTTAATATTCTTAATGAAGAAAGAAGTAAAATAAAAGATGAGATCTTTCAATTAAAGAAAAGTAAAAGGGCTGCTTTTACATATGAAAATAAATTTAATGGTATTAATTTTATAAATAAAGAGATATAAAATTAAAAAAGAAAAATTAATAAAAAAATAAAAAAAAGTATAAAGTTCATCTTGAACCTACCGATAAATATATTAGAAGATAAAATTAGAATAAACTCATGAGAAACATATCTAGTTATATACTTCTATCAAAGAAGTTATAAATATAAAAGGACAAGGATGTCCGTTAAAATCAAGGAGGAATTAATTATGATAATTAATCACAACATGAATGCGTTAAACGCACACAGAAACATGGGAATCAACACTACTTCAGCAGGTAAATCTATGGAGAAATTATCTTCAGGTTTAAGAATAAACAGAGCTGGAGATGACGCTGCAGGACTTGCAATTTCTGAAAAAATGAGAGGACAAATCAGAGGTTTAGATCAAGCTTCAAGAAACTCTCAAGATGGTATTTCTTTAATTCAAACAGCTGAAGGTGCTTTAAATGAAACTCATTCAATACTTCAAAGAATGAGAGAATTAGCAGTTCAAGCAACTAATGATACTAACATCGGCGATGATAGAGTACAAATTGGTAAAGAAATCACAGAATTACAAAATGAAATCAATAGAATAGCAAGCCAAACTCAATTTAACAAAAAAGGGTTATTAACTGGTTCTTTAGCATCAGGTAAAGGTTCTGTTATATTACAAGTTGGAGCTAACTCAAAACAAACTGTAAAACTAACAATTGCTACAATGAATGCAAGTGCTTTAAAAGTTAATGCTAGTAGTATTAAAATAGCAACAACTACAAATGCTTCAACTATTACAGCTATGATAGATACTATCAACACTGCAATAGATAAAGTATCTGGTGAAAGAGCAAAGCTTGGAGCAATGCAAAACAGATTAGAACATACAATTGCTAATGTTAACACTTCATCAGAAAACTTAACAGCTGCAGAATCAAGAGTTAGAGATGTTGATATGGCTAAAGAAATGATGAACTTCTCTAAAAACAACATTTTACAACAAGCTGCACAAGCTATGCTTGCTCAAGCTAACCAACAACCACAAGGAGTTCTTCAATTATTAAGATAATTTAGAACTGAATTATTTATAAAAGGTACCGATTTATCGGTGCCTTTTTTGTGTAGAGCATTTAAGTTTTTGTGTGAAATAACGATAATAGTGATATATAGAAAAGTGACAGTAAAAAGGAGTGATTTATATAGTTATTAATAAATTGACACAAAATAATATAGATAAAGCTACAGAATATGAGGTATGTGAGGAAATAAGTAGAGATAATAAAAAAATACTAAAAATATTAACTGATGGCAAAAGTATTTATTTAGGAAGCAAATATTCTGTTCAAAGGGATATAGATTGTATAAAGGATTTTATTTTAAGTAATGGGGATAAACATATTATAGTCATTGGATTAGGAGCTGGAGAGTACATAGAAGAAATAGAGCCTTTAATTAAAGACGATAATAAGCTGATTATAATAGAACCTAATATTGAGGTTTATAATAAATATATCTATGGAAAAGAGAATAAGTATGAAAACATAGCAATAATTTCCATGACGGATGAATATTTAAAGTATTTAGAAATGTATATTGGAAGTATTGCTTTAAAGTCCTTTGTAGTTTATGAATACCCTAATTATAGAAATACATATCCTACAGAGATTCATAAAATTTATGAGCTTATTAGAAGCGTAACAAGAAGGAGAGTTATCAATAGAAACACCAATATATTTTTTTCTAAGATTTGGTTTGAATCTACTATTTCTGATCTTAAATATTTAAGTAAAAGCAAAAATATAGTAAATATGAAAAATGCATATAGTGGTAGACCAGCAGTTATAGTATCGGCAGGGCCATCACTATCTAAAAATATAAGTCAACTTAAACAGTTTGAAGATAAAGCTGTGATTTTTACTGGAGGAAGAACCTGGAGAACTCTAATAGAAGAGGGAATAAAGGCAGATTTTCTATCTATAGTAGATGCCCATGAATTATCTTATGAATTGGTTGACGAAGTTATTAATAAAGAAGAAATAACATTAGTACATTCAGAGATTTTGCCTAATAAGGTTCTGAAATTACATAAAGGAAATAGAGTGTTCTATCCTTATGCACCTTGGATAAATGATATATTAGAAAGTCCTAATTATAATTTTACTCATTCATCTGTTGCACATACTTGTACAAAATTAGCTATGTATATGGGATGTAATCCTATAATATTTTTAGGTCAGGATTTAGCTTATACAGATGATAAGGTTCATGCAGAAAATGCTGAATTTGTACAAGAAAAGTATAAAGATAAAGAAGATATCACTAAGGTAGCTGATAACTTTAGTCCTTATGTTGAAGATATATATGGAAATAAGGTAAGAACAAGTATGACATTAAATTTTTTTAGAGAAGAATTTGAGGAAATTATTAAGGAAAACCCTAAAATAGAATTTATTAATTCTACAGAAGGCGGAGCAAATATTAAGGGAACACAGATTAAAGAATTTATGGATAATAAAGTTATGTTTGATAATGTAACAGATAAGAATCATATATCTGTTAATTATGAAAATATGATTGGATGTATAAGCGATGATAAAGTTATAGATATAATTGATTGTGCTATAAATTATTTAAAAGAGTTAGAGATAAAATTAATAGAAGCTATAAAACATAATGAAAAGTATTATGATAATTTTACTAGTAAACATAAAATATTAAAGAGCTCATTAAAGATATTAGAAGAAACAGATGAATTTATAAGAGAAATACCTAAAGAAATTAGATTTATAGAATATTTATTTGCAGATACTATTAATATAGTTTTATATAATCCAGATTATAAAATTGGAAATGAAGATACGGAGTTAAGTAAGGCTAAGAAGATATATGAAAAAAGTAAAACACTATATTCAAACTTGTTAAATGAAGCTGAGTATGCATTAAAATATATAAAAAATGAAAGAAAATCTATATGTAAAGGGGAAACTTACAGTGAATATTAAGGAATTTGCAGAAAATTTAGTAGAACTTATTAGTATAAATAACGAAGAAACAAGAAACAATGGGGGTAAAATAAATACTCAAGTGTTTGAAAGTATACTTGAATATATACAAATATTCATGACAGAAGCTATAAAATTAAATAGTAATTGTATTAATATAGAAAAATTTAATGAAATTCTTAAAGAGATATTAGAAGCCCTAAAAAACAATGATTTAATCTTAATGAGTGATATGTTTGAATATGAGATTATACCAGAAATAAATAAAGTTATAGAACAATTAAGTTAATGAGGTGTATTAGATGAGTAAAAAGATATTAATAACAGGAGCAGATGGATTTATTGGAAGTCATCTTACGGAAACACTTTTAGAAGAAGGTTATGATGTTAAGGCATTTACATATTATAATTCATTTAATTCATGGGGCTGGTTAGATACATTGTCTAAAGATAAGTTAAAGGAAATTGAAGTGTTTACGGGAGATATAAGAGATTCTAATGGGGTTAGAGAAGCTATGAAAGGAGCAGATGAAGTATTTCATCTTGCAGCCTTAATTGCAATTCCTTTTAGCTATCATTCACCAGATTCTTATGTTGATACTAATATAAAAGGAACTCTGAATGTACTACAAGCTGCAAGAGACTTGGAGACTGAAAGGATACTGGTAACTTCTACGTCAGAAGTTTATGGAACAGCCCAGTACGTACCTATAGACGAATTGCACCCATATCAGGGTCAATCTCCTTATTCAGCAACTAAGATAGGTGCAGATAGGTTAGCTGAATCTTTTTATAGAAGCTTTAATATGCCAATTTCTATTGTTAGACCATTTAATACATACGGCCCAAGACAGTCAGCTAGAGCTGTTATTCCAACAATAATTACCCAATTATTATCTGGAGAAACTGAAATAAAATTAGGTTCTTTAACGCCTACAAGAGACTTTAATTTTGTTAAGGATACAGCAAGAGGATTTATAGAAATTGCTAAATCAGATAGAACCATAGGCGAAGAGATAAACATAGCTACTCAAGATGAAATATCCATAGGAAGATTAGCAGAGGAAATGATAAGACAAATAAATCCAAATGCAAAAATAGTATGTGATGATCAAAGATTAAGACCCGATAAAAGTGAAGTAAATAGATTATTAGGTTCAAATGAAAAAATTAAGAAGTTAACAGATTGGTCGCCTAGTTATACTTTCGAAGAAGGAATTAGAGAAACTATAGAATGGTTTAGAAAACCAGAAAACTTAGCAAAGTATAAAGCCGACATATATAATATTTAATTAAAGGAGATGGGCTAAGTGAAGAAGTTTATTCCGCTTTCAGTACCTAATTTAAAAGGAAATGAATTAAAGTATGTAGTAGATGCAGTAGAAAAAGAATGGGTATCTACTGGTGGATCATATATAAATGAATTTGAGGATAGCATAGCTAAATATCTTAATATTGAATCTGCTGTTGCTTGTCAAAGTGGAACTGCTGGTATTCATTTATCGTTAATTTTAAGTGGAGTAGATGCTGGAGATGAAGTTATAGTTCCTACATTGACATTTATTGCAGCAGTAAATCCTGTTAGATATATTGGAGCAGAACCTATATTTATGGATTGTGATGATTCATTAACAATGGATGCTAATAAATTAAAAATGTTTTGTGAAGAAGAGTGTGAATTTATTGGCGGGAAATTAATAAATAAGCTTAATAGGAAGCATATAAAAGCCATAATTGTAGTTCATGTTTTTGGTAATAGTGTAAATATAGAGAGGATAATGGATATTGCGCAAAAATATAATCTTAAAGTTATAGAGGATGCAACAGAAGCATTAGGAACTAAATTCATTTCAGGAAGATATATTGGAAAGTATGCAGGAACTATAGGTGATTTTGGGGTGTACTCGTTTAATGGAAATAAAATAATTACCACTGGTGGAGGTGGGATGATGGTATCCAATCATCCGGAACTTTTAGCAAAAGGAAAATACCTCTCTACTCAAGCTAAAGATGATGAACTTTACTATACACATGATGAGATAGGATATAATTATCGAATGACTAATTTACAAGCAGCACTAGGGGTTGCGCAATTAGAACAATTAGATAAATTTATAGAAATTAAGAAAAGAAATTATGAGTTATATAATAATGGATTGAAAAATACTAAGGGATTAACAATGCTTGATTTTAATAAAGATATACAACCCAATTATTGGTTTTATTCTTTATTAATAAAGAATGATATATATCCATTAAATGTTAAGAAGATTATTCCATATCTTAAAGAAAAAAATATACAAGTAAGACCAATATGGAATTTAATTCATACTCAAAAGCCTTATAGAGAATCAAGAGCTTATAAAATAGATAGAGCTAATTATTATTTAGAAAATGTGATAAATATTCCATGTAGTAGCAATTTAACAGAAGAAGAAGTTAATTATGTTATTAATGTTTTGAATAGTATTTAAAGCATTATTAAGTATGGGGAGATATAGCTATGAATATTCAGGATATAATAATAAATGAAGAGATAAGTATAAGACAAGCTGCTAAGATTTTAGATAAAACTGCCAAGCAGGTTTTACTTATAACAGAAGATAATAAGTTAAAGGCTGTACTTACAGATGGTGATATAAGAAGATGGATTTTAAAGAGTGGGGATTTGTCGGCACCTATAAAAGAAATTGCTAACTATTCGCCTAAATATATAACAGAAACAGAGAGATATAAAGCTAAAAGCCTTATGAAGAAATATTCAATTAGTTCTATACCTGTAGTTAGTATTGAAGGTGAAGTAAAATCAATAATATTTTGGAACGACTTGGATATGTCTAGTGTTGAGAAGAAGCCTTCATTAGATATACCAGTGGTGATTATGGCTGGAGGGTTAGGAACTAGGTTATATCCTTACACTAAAATTTTGCCTAAGCCTCTTATACCTATTGGTGATATACCTATAGTAGAAAGAATCATTAATAGATTTAAGGGATTTGGATGTAATGAATATTATTTAACCGTTAATTATAAGAAAAATATGATTAAAGCATATTTTGAAGAAGTAGTTAAGAATTATAATATATATTATATAGAAGAAGATAAACCACTAGGTACTGGGGGAAGTCTTTATTATCTTAAAGATAAAATAAAGAGCACATTTTTTGTATCTAACTGTGATATATTAATAGATAGTGATTATGAAGCCATGTATGATTATCATAAAGAAAATAAAAACTTTATTACTATGATATGTGCAGTTAAAAATATGGTAATACCTTATGGAGTAGTTAATTTAAATAGTGAAGGAAATATACAGAGTATGGTAGAAAAACCTGAGTATTCATTTTTAACTAATACAGGAATGTACATAATAGAGCCTGAGGCACTACAATTAATAAAGGAAGACACATTTATTCACTTACCTGATATAGCAAAAGAATGTATGGATAAAGGAATGAAAGTTGGAGTTTATCCAATAACAGAGAGAGCTTGGATGGATATGGGACAACCAGATGAAATGCAAGAAATGATGAAAAGATTAGAGGAAGGTTAATGAAAAAGATTGTATTAGTAGGTGGAGGAGGGCACTGTAAAAGTGTCATTGGCTCTATAAGAAGTAAAAATGAATTTGAAATAGTAGGTATTACAGATCCTGTTGACAAAGGGGAGATACTTAATGTTAAGATACTTGGAACGGATTATATATTACAAGATATGCATAATCAAGGTGTTGAATATGCATTTATTACAGTTGGAAGTATTGGAAATCCTAAATTAAGAATTACTTTATATGATATGCTAAGTAAAATAGGATTTAAATTTCCAGCTATAATAGATAAAACGGCTATTGTATCGGAAGAATGTAGTATAGGTGAAGGAACTTTTGTAGGAAAAGGTGCTATAGTAAATACAGAAGCTATAATAGGCAAACAAGCTATTATAAATACAGGAGCTATAGTTGAGCATGACTGCCTAGTTGGAGATTTTGTACATATTGCTCCAGGAGCAACTCTGAGCGGAGGAGTGACCATAGAAAAGTATTGTCATGTAGGAACAAATGCTACTATTATTGAGGGAATAAGTGTAGTCAAAAGTACTGTAATTGGAGCAGGATCCGTAGTAATTAATTCAATAGATAAAGCATCTAAAGTATATGGAAATCCAGCAAGGGGGAAAGAATATGAATAAGGTATTTATTATTGCAGAAGCTGGTGTTAATCATAATGGAAGTGTTGAAGTAGCAAAAAAGTTAATAGATGAAGCAGTAATAGCAGGAGCTGATGCAGTTAAGTTTCAAACCTTTAAAGCGGAAAATTTAGTGACTAAGAATGCTAAACAAGCTAAATATCAAGTAAGAAATTTAAGCGAAGAGACTTCACAGTTTGAAATGCTGAAAAAGTTAGAATTGGATTACGCTGAATATAGAGAGTTGATGGAATATTGTAAAAAGAGACATATAATGTTTTTATCATCACCATTTGATATAGAAAGTATAGAGTTTTTAGATAACTTGGGAATTGAAGTATTTAAAATTCCGTCTGGAGAAATAGAAAATGTCCCTTACCTTGAAAAGGTAGCTAGAACAGGTAAAAAGATTATCTTATCTACAGGAATGAGTGATTTATCAGACATAGAATTTGCTTTAAGCACTCTAAGAAATAATGGTAATAATGAAATTATTGTATTACATTGTAATACAGATTATCCTACTGATATGAATGATGTAAATTTGAAAGCAATGAAGACAATAAAAGAAGCATTTAAGGTTGATGTTGGATACTCTGATCATACAGAAGGAATAGAGGTTTCAATTGCAGCTGTAGCAATGGGAGCAAAGGTAATAGAGAAACATTTTACACTTGATAAAACTATGGAAGGACCTGATCATTTAGCTAGTTTAAATCCAGATGAGCTTAGGATGATGATTAAGTCTATTAGAAATATAGAAAAGGCTCTTGGAGATGGAATCAAGTATCCCACCACTGTAGAAAAAGAAAATAAGAAGATAGTAAGGAAAAGTATCGTTGCTAGTGTAGATATAAAATGCGGTGAAGTTTTCACAGAAAAAAATTTAACTGTTAAGAGACCTGCAAATGGAATAAACCCCAAGATGTGGCACGCTATAATTGGTATGGTTTCTAAAAAAGATTATAGAAAGGATGATCTAATTCAATGGTAAAAAGAATATGTGTGATTACTGGAACAAGAGCTGAATATGGATTACTGAAGCCGTTAATAATGAAAATAATAGATGATAAAGAGATAGATTTAAAATTAGTTGTTACAGGAATGCACATGTCAACAGAATTTGGACTTACATATAAATTGATTGAAGAAGATGGCATAGTTATTGATGAAAAAATAGAAATATTACTAAGTTCAGATTCACATGTAGCTACTTCAAAAGCAATGGGATTAGCTATTATTAGCTTTAGTGAGTATATTAATAGAACTAAGCCTGACATGGTAATTGTACTTGGTGATAGATATGAAATATTGGCTGCAAGTATTTCAGCTATGGTAGCTAATGTTCCTATAGCACATATACATGGAGGAGAGATAACTGAGGGGGCACAGGATGATGTATTTAGGCACTGCATAACTAAACTGAGCTATCTTCATTTTACAAGTACTGAAAGTTATAGAAAGAGGGTAATGCAGTTAGGGGAAGAGCCTAATAGAGTTTTCAATGTTGGAGCTATAGGAATAGAAAATATTAAAGAATTAAAATTATTATCCAAGGAAGAAATAGAAAAAAGTATAAATTTTACTTTGAATAAAAAATTTGCGCTTGTTACATTTCATCCAGTTACACTAGAACAGGGATTAGCAGAGATACAGATTACAGAGTTATTAGGTGCTTTAGAAGAATTTGATGATATGAAATTTATAATTACAAAAGCTAATTCTGATAATGAGGGGAGAAAAATAAATAGAAAGATAGATGAATTTATATCTAAAAACCCAGAGAAATATATTGGTTTTGTTTCTATGGGACAACTAAAATATTTAAGTGCTATGAAGTATTGTAGTATGGTAATAGGGAATTCATCTAGTGGAATTATAGAAGCTCCTTCCTTTAATATCCCTACTATAAATATTGGTGATAGACAAAAGGGAAGATTGCAAGCTAAAACGGTAATCAATTGTGACCCTATTAAAAGTGATATTATTAAAGCAATAAAAAGAGGACTAAGTAAAGAATTTAAAGATAAAATATCAAAGATTGAAAATCCATATGGAGATGGAGATACATCTAACAAAATACTATATGAAATAAAAAAAGCGTTAAGCAAAGAGATAGAGTTAAAAAAAACTTTTTACGATATAAATATGATGTGAAAGGTAAAGGTATAAATGTATAGTAATAAAAGAATCTTAGCAATAATACCTGCAAGAAGCGGTTCTAAGGGGCTAAGGCATAAAAATATAAAATTATTAAATGATAAGCCATTAATAGCATATACCATTGAAGCTGCTATTGAAAGTGATATATTTACCGATATAGTTGTTTCTACTGATTCAGAAGAGTATGCCAATGTATCTAAAAGATATGGAGCAAGTATACCATTTTTAAGACCAGATGAATTAGCTAGCGACATAGCTAGTAGTACAGATATGATTGTGTATACCATTCAAAGATTAAAGGAGTTAGGGAAAGTATATGATTATTTTATGTTACTACAACCTACTTCACCCCTAAGAAAAGCTTTAGACATAAAAAAATCATTAGATTTATTAATAGAAAACAAATTAGATTCTGTAGTAAGTGTTTGTGAGGCCGAACATTCTTTAAGTATATATAATACATTGAGTGATAGTTTATCTTTAGAAGGTTTTATAAATAAAAACAGTGCAACTCGAAGGCAAGATGACAAAAAGTATTATCGTATAAATGGTTCAATATATATATCTAATGTTGAAAAATATTTAAGTGAAAGGGATTTCTACGGAAAGAAAAGCAAAGCATACATTATGAGTAGAGAAAGCTCAATAGATATTGATACAGAGCTAGATTTTAGAATTGCAGAATATATTATGGCCCAAAATATATAATTGAGCTAATTATGTTGAGGTCAAATATCACTCATCATAATGCTATGGAATATTCATACTGGTCTTTCATTTATTAAGAGGTGATAAATTTGTATTATAAACTAAACACACTATATTTTAGTGCTACAGATACAACTAAGAAAGTAATATCTGGTATAGCAGAAGGACTTTCGGAAGCTATGAACCTAAAGGAAAGCATAAATAGTATTGATTTTACCTTACCAAAGATAAGGGAGAAATCTGTATCTTTTTCAAAGGATGATATTGTTATTGTAGGAGTTCCAGTTTATGCAGGGCGAGTGCCTAATGTGCTTTTAAGGTATTTAAATTCTATTGTGGGTAATGGTGCGTTGACTGTCGCAGTGGTGGTTTATGGAAATAGAAATTATGATGATGCTTTGATAGAGTTAAGAGATATATTAGAACTAGATGGCTTTAGGGTTATTGCAGGGGCTGCATTTATAGGACAACATTCTTTTTCTAAAACCTTAGCTAAGAATAGACCTGATGAAAAGGATATGGATATAGTTAGGAATTTTGCTGATAAAATATATAGTAAAATTGCTGCTGGAGAAGATGGACAGGATCTATTAATAAAAGGACAAAAGCCTTATAGAAATTATTATATGCCTAGGGATGAAAAGGGAGAGCCTATTGATATAAGAAAGGTGAAGCCCAAAACTAAGGATAGTTGTATAGATTGTAAACTTTGTGCTAGTGTTTGTACTATGGGCTCTGTTGAGCTTGAAGATGTGACTAAAGTTAATGGAATTTGTATTAAATGTTGTGCATGTATTAAAAAATGTCCTGTAGAAGCAAAGTATTTTGATGATATTGGATATTTAAAGCATAAAGAAGAATTAGAAATAAATTTTATACATAGAAAAGAACCAGAATTATTTTTGTAAACAGATAATTGTAAAAAGCATTAATGGCTAATAATAGCTATTAATGCTTTTTATATGTGATAAAGTTTTTAAAAAACCATAAAGTTATTATGTTAAATATCGATAATATTATTAATTTTAATTATATATTGCTAAAATTTTGTGACAGAGGAGATTAAACTTATGAAAAGCTTAAAATGGAAAATAACTACTATTATTCTTACTATTATTATAATTATTTCGTTATCTATGATGTTTATGGGACTTTTTAAGTCATTTAGTGTTACTAAAAATATTATAAACAAACAATCAGAAGATGCAATAGGTTCAGGTTATAGTGTGCTAGATATTTATCTTAAGGAACAGTTTGGTACATTAAGTCTTAATGATGATGGGAAACTTATAGACTCTAATGGTAAGCCCATTGATGGTGACTATGAGTTTATTGACGAATTAGCGGAAGGTATGGATATACTTGCTACTGTCTTTGCTAAGTCTGGTGATGATTATGTGAGAGTTTTGACCACAATTAGAGATGATAAAGGGGAACGAATTATTGGAACAAAATTGGATGCTAGTGGTAAAGCCTATGAAGAGATTTCAAAGGGGAATGAATATTTTGGAGAAGCTGATATATTAGGTGAAAAGTATATGACAAAATATGCACCTATTTTTGGTGATAATAATGAAGTCATTGGTATTTATTATGTTGGAAAATCTGTAGAATCAATTTTAGATATATATAATGAAGGTGTATTATCTACCATAAAATCGGTAGTTATAGTAATTGTTATTGGACTACTTATATCTGTTGCTATAAGCTATAGCTTAGGGGCATCAATTACAAAACCTATAGTTGCTTTAACTAATACTATAAAAAAACAGTCAAATTTAGACTTTAAGTTTAATGAAAAAGATGAAACATTAAAATATATGAAAAGGAAAAATGAAGTAGGAATTATGGCAAATTCTCTGAAGGTTATGGAGGACAATGTAAGAGACTTTGTTATAAAAACTTCAGAAGGTGCAGAAAAGGTAGTGGCAACTTCCCAGGAACTAACAGCAACAGCAGAACAATCAGCCATAGCTTCTGAAGAAATATCAAGAA
This sequence comes from Clostridium sp. UBA3061, assembly GCF_002367465.1. NCBI lineage: Bacteria > Bacillati > Bacillota > Clostridia > Eubacteriales > Clostridiaceae > Clostridium > Clostridium sp. UBA3061. The sequence continues at coordinate 14,323 of NZ_DFCF01000017.1, forward strand.
CTATAGAAAATATAGCTAGTGGAGCAAGTAGCCAAGCTCAAGATACAGGAGAAGCAGCTTTAAGTGTAGAAGAAATGGGTAGTTTACTAGAAGAGAATAAAGAATATACAGAGGAATTAAATAACGCAGCAAAGGATATAGAAAAGGAAAAAGAAGAAGGTTTTATTATATTAAAAGATTTAGTATTAAAAACGGGAGAAAGTAATAATGCTTCTAAACAGGTGTATGAAATTATATTAAGTAATAACGAAAGTGCAGAAAAGATAGAAAAGGCAAGTACAATGATTCAGTCTATATCGGAACAAACAAATCTACTTGCTTTGAATGCAGCTATTGAAGCAGCAAGAGCAGGCGAACATGGAAGAGGTTTTGCCGTAGTAGCAGAAGAGATAAGAAAACTTGCTGAAGAATCTAATAATTTTACAGGAGAAATCAAAACTGTAATAGAAGAGTTAAAATTAAAATCTGAAAATGCAGTAAATAGAATGAAAGAAGTAAAAGGGATAATTGATTCCCAATCTGAAAGTGTAGAAAAAACTGAAGAAAAATTTCATAGAATATCAAATTCTATAGAAATAACTAATAATGTTATAGATAAGCTTAATGAATCATCAGAAAAAATGAATGAAAATAAAGAAAATCTTGTAGACTTAATGCAAAATTTATCTGCTATAGCAGAAGAAAATGCAGCAGGAACTGAGGAAGCTTCAGCAGCTATAGAAGAACAATCAGCAAGTATCGAAGAAATAGCCAATGGTAGTGAAGGATTGGTAAATATTATAGATGAACTACAAGGTATTATCAATAAATTTACAGTATAAATATTCCACGGGGTCAGACCCTGTGGAAATTTTTTCAATATAGCTCATATTTATTAACTAAAGTATATACACTATACTTCGATAATAAAAATATAAAAAGTTTAGTGGGGTTTACCCCCATAGGGAGTGAGATAATGAGATTAAGTAGAAATATGTCCGCTATGAGGATATTTAATAGCTATACTAAGAATTTAGTAGCTCAGTCTAAGGCTTATGGTAGTATTAGTTCAGGTAATAAGATACAGACCTATAGAGATGATCCTAATGCTAAGGCTAAGAGTGATAAGTTGAAGTTAGAGATTAGAGGTCTTCAAATGGCCACTAGAAATATTCAAGATAGTGTAAGTCTTATGCAAACCATGGATGGTGGTATGCAAAGTATAAGTGAATCCTTGCAAAGGGCTAGAGAACTTATGGTTCAAGCTGGAGGAGCAACTACGCCGGAAGATAGAGCAGTTATTCAAAAGGAAATAGATCAGAATCTAGAACATATAACTTATACTGCTAATAATACGGAGATGAATGGTGTAAAGCTGTTAGCCGATAAAAATAATCCAGGTGATACAGTGGATCTACTTATTGGAGCAACTAGTGATTATGTAACTAAACTGCCAACATATAATTTAACATCTACAGGACTGGGACTTGTGAATGCTGACGGTAGCAATAAAATAAGTGTGGAGAATATGAATGATGGGTTAGAACGCTTAGATTATGCTATAGATAAGCTGAATTCTGGAAGAGGAAAGTATGGAGCTCTAAGTAATAGAATGGAGTCTACTGCAGATTATACCAGTGAAATAGTAGGTAAGGTTGAAGGGGCAGAAGGTGAAATTACTGGTACTGATATAGCGCTAGAAATGGTTGAATATGCTAAAAACTCAATTTTAGTGGAATCGGGTATGGCTATGATGGCTCAAAGTAATGAATTTCCACAGGATATTCTACAAATATTGAGCAATGTATATCCTAATAGGTAGAGAAAAAGTAATTTCGTGTAGTAAATAAGGTATTTTAAGTAAAAAGTAAATAATTTACGTTTAAAAGGTTGAATGGAAGAAAAATATAGTATATAATGCAGATATGTGAAAAAATTAAATAGGCAAAATTGACGAAAGTTAGTGACGCAAAGCTATAGGGGCTAAGCCTAAGGGTATGCCAGCCAGTTGCCAAAGAGTAAGTATACTTTTTGTTTTAGGTATTATAGAAGTAAATAATATTTTTATTTTAACCTTGTTGTAATTAAAAGCTACTCTTTTTGAGTAGCTTTTTTTATATAAAATTTATAGTTTTTCATATAAAAGTTGCAATTGGCTTTATAAAATATACCATATTGTAAATGATTACCCAGGTTTATGTTTTACAATGAGTGTTTTACATAAAATTACATGCAACCATATTATTCAATCTTTACCATGCTATTTTTTACTAATGATGAATTTTGTAGATTTATTTCTATTTAAAGTAAGTTTAAAGTGTATAAAATAAATAAAAAATCGTATAACTAACAAAAAAAAGAAGGGATTTAAGTATTTATGTCTAATTTATAAACATCAAGTATGTTTTAGTAGAAAATGGAGGTATAAAATGTCACAAAATGAAGTATATGGATTATTAAAAAAATCTATGAATGTAACTGTTGAGGCGAATAAAGTTATTGCTAATAATATTGCAAATGTAAATATAAAAAACTATAAGAGATATTATGTTCCCTTTGAACAAGTGATGGAAGAATCAACAGCTAATGGTAATTTAAAAACTACAAATGAAAAACATATAGGCATTGAAAGCAAAGATGTACAAGTTAAAAGAGATGACAGTGCATCTATGCGAGAAGATGGAAATAATGTGGATATTGAAACAGAAATGACAAGTCAAGCTGCTAATACTATGATGTATGAATCTTTAGTTAGATTTGCCAGTGGAAAGCTAAATAGTACAAGTAGAGTTATAAAAGGAGGAAACTAAAAGTGGAGGCATTTAGAGGAATGAGAATTTCAGCTAGTGGTCTTACTGCAGAAAGATTAAGAATGGATACTATCTCTTCTAATATTGTTAATGCAGGAACTACTAGAGGAAAAGATGGGAAACCTTATGTAAGAAAAATTGCGATGTTTCAAGAGAACTTAAAGGAAGCCTACAATAAAAGCAATGGAAAAGTAGAGGACAAGTTAAATGGGGTTAAAGCAGTTGGCATTGTAGATGATGAATCAGAACTTATTAAAGTATATAATCCAAGTCATCCAGATGCAGATGAAGAAGGATTTGTAACTATGCCAAATGTAAATATCTCCAATGAAATGGTGGAGTTAATAGCATCAAGTAGAGCTTATGAAGCCAATGTCAATGCAATGAACGCACAAAAAAGTATGTTTTTAAAAACTTTAGAAATAGGTAAATAAAAGATGGGAGTAGTACTTTATGATGAACAATTACATACCAAATGCAACAATTTTTCAAAATGAGCTAAGGGAAATTTATGGGGTAAAAGAAAAGGATACTGAAGAGAATAGCACTTCGAGTGGCACAGGATTTGCAGCTGTTATAAAGGATGAATTGCAAAAGGTCAACGATCTACAAGTTGAAGCAGATAACAATGTAACAGGATATATTGCAGGAGAAAAAAGTATCCATGAAGTAGTATTAGCTACAGAAGAGGCATCTATGTCCCTAGAGCTTGCTATTCAAATAAGAAATAAGCTAGTTGATGCTTATAAGGAATTTAATAATATGCAAGTATAATGGGGGTAAGGATTAGATGAGTAAGCTATCGGAGCTAATGAAGAAGATAAAAGATAAGTGGAATTCCATGTCGAAAACTAGAAAGATAGCTTTAGTGATAATTGCGGTGGTGACTTTTATAGCAGTAGGAACACTACTTTATGTATCACTTAAACCAAAGTATACAGTTTTATTTTCAAATATGGATTCCCAAGATTCAGGAAAGATTATAGCCAATCTAGAGGGCAAAGGAACTAAGTATAAAATAGAAGGAAATTCCATTTTAGTTGAAAAGTCTCAAGTAGATAAACTGAGAATGGAAATGCTGTCAGAGGTTCAAATAACAGAAGGAAGCCAAGGCTTCGAACTTTTTGATAAGGGTAGCATTGGGGCCACAGATGAAGAATCAAGAATAATGTATCAAAGAGCACTTTCTGGAGAACTTGAAAGAACTATAAAGGGTTTTGAAGAAGTTGAGGCTGCAAAAGTAAACTTAGTTTTACCAACCAACTCAGCCTTTGTAACTAAACCAACTCCTGCTAGTGCTTCAGTAACGGTAAAGTTAGTGCCAGGAAATGAACTTTCACCTGAGCAAGTTAAAGCTATTGTACACTTAGTAACAGGTAGTGTGGAAAACTTAGATAAGGAAGACGTTACAATAGTATCAGACAATCTAAAGTTATTAACGGAAGGTTTGTTTGATAATGAAAAAGGAACCCAGGCTACTAGTACAGAAAATCAAATTGATTCAACTAAAAAAGTTGAGAAAGAATATGAAAAGAAAATCTTAAATGTATTAGAACCAATATATAAAGATAATGTAAAAGTATCTGTAAATGCACAGCTCAATTTTGACGCTGTAAAGCAGAATAATGTTACATATGATCCAAAGGGATCCGCAGTAGTAAGTGAGCATATTATTAAAGACAATAGTAAGGGTACTGAAAATACTTCAGGAAGTACTGTAGATAATAATATGACTAATGAGCAAGATGCAGAAAAAGATACTGAAAAAGCAGGCTATTCGGAAGAAACAAGAAATTTTAATAATACTAAGAGTGAAGAAACAGTTGTCAAGGCACCAGGTCAAGTGGAGAGAATTACCACATCTGTTGTTGTAAATGGAGATATGGATAATGCAACTAAGAATACTATAAAAAATTTAGTATCTGATGCCATTGGTTTTAATGAGGCACGAGGTGATGGAATTTCAGTTGAAAGTTTAGCCTTTAATGATGATTATAAAACACAAGCTGAAGAAGAAATTAACGCTATGAAGGAAGCCGAAGCAAAATCTAGAAGGATTAAGCTTATTGCTTTAGGAGTAGGAGCAGTTATAGCACTTATACTTATTATTGTAGTTGTTTCTATTATTAGAAGTAAGAGAAAAGAAGATGATGAAGAAGATGAAGAGGCTATAGAAGGGCTAGATGTAGTTATAGGAGATGAAACTTTAGAAACAGTGGCGGATTTATACAAAGATTTAGATTTAGAAGCAGAAACTGAAAGAGAAAAGATCATGAAAGAAGTTAAAAAATATGCAGAAAAGAAACCTGAACAGGTAGCGGATATTATAAAATCATGGATGACTGATGAAGAAGGGAGATAGTAATGGCTAAAACAGAAAAATTTACAGGTATTCAAAAGGCAGCAATATTATTTATCTCTTTGGGACCAGATGCATCTGCAGCAATAATAAAAAGATTAAATGAAAGAGATATACAAAAGATAACCTATGAGATTGCTAATATGTCATCGGTTAAAGCTGAGGACAGACAAGCTGTTTTAGATGAATTTATGGAATTAAATAAGGCTAAGGATTATATTCTTGAAGGTGGAGTAGAGTATGCTAGAAGCGTTTTATCTAAAGCTTTAGGAACTCAAAAGGCCAACGATATTCTAGAGAGAGTTACAGAGTTTTCACAGCAGTTTAGACCTTTTTCTATTGCTAGAAAAGCCGATGCAACTCAGCTTATGAATGTAATTTCAGGAGAACATCCTCAGACTATAGCATTAATACTTTGTCATCTACAGCCGGACAAAGCGGGACAGATAATGTCTGCACTTCCATCTGAATTACAGAGTGAAGTTGCTTTTAGAGTTGCTACTATGAGTAATATATATCCGGTGGTAGTGAAGGAAATTGAAGAGGTATTAAATAGTAAGTTATCTTCAGTGGTTACTAGTGAAAGTAGTGTTATAGGAGGAGTTCAATCTTTAGTTAATATACTTAACCAAGTTGATAGGACTACAGAGAAAAACATTACAGAAGGTCTTGAAAGGGAAGATATGGAACTTGCAGATAAAGTTAAGGAATCTATGTTTGTATTTGAGGATATTATTACTATCAATGATGTGGAAATTCAAAGAATTTTACGTGAGGTTGATAATAAGGAGCTATGTATGGCTCTAAAGGGTACTTCAGAACAAGTAATAGAAACTATATCAAGAAACCTTTCAAAACGTGCAGCAGCTACATTGAAAGAAGATATGGAATTCTTAGGACCTGTAAGACTTATGGATGTTGAAAAAGCTCAACAAAAAATTGTTGCTTTAATTAGAAGACTAGATGAAGCTGGAGAAATAACAATTGTAAGAGGTGGAGACGATGCACTCATCTTATAGGGTAATAAAAAGTGTTAATGTATGTGAAAGTGGAACCAAGGCAATAGATACAGACTTTTATATAGAGCCAGCTCCCATAGTAGAGGAGACTATAGAGCTTGAGGATACTAATCCTAGGAGTATGGAGGAGTATCTAAAACTAAAGAAAAAGGGTGAAGAAATAGTTGAAAATGCCCATAAAGAAGGGGAAGCTATTCTTGCAAATGCAAATGAAAAAGTAGAAGAGATCTTATATGAAGCCAAGGAAGATGGATTTAATAAGGGTTATGAAGAAGGCCATAGTATTGGTTATAAAGAAGGATATGACAAGGCTTATGATGAAGGAGTAAAAAAAGGTGAAGAAATAATTCAAAATGCAAATTTTATTCTTTATCAAGCTAAGGAAGAGTATGATAAATTTCTTAAGTCTAAGGAAATTGGCATTAGAAAAATTATTGTAAATGCCGTAGAAAATATGCTTAAAAAAGAGTTGGAAAATAAGGAAGCACTAAATGGATTACTTTTCAACATCCTATCTGAAGAGAAAAATGCCAAGATGATAATTATAAGGGTAGCACCTAACTATTTAGAAGAAATAGAGACAAAGATAGAAGAATTCAAGCATAGTATGGGCATCAGAGGAGAAGTTGTGGTTTTACAGGATAATTATTTAGATTATGGAACCTTAGTTGTTGAAAAGGATGATGGAAAAACCACCTTTACTATTAAGGGGAGCATAGAGAAACTAAAGGAAATTCTCATGGAAGCATAGAGGAAGATGGTATTATGATTAATTTGAATATAGGAGACATTGAAAAAAGTATTAGTAAAACAAATTTTAATCATATGGAAGGCGTAGTTAAAAACATTATAGGTCTTACCATTGAAGTAAAAGGAGTTAAGGGTTTTGTAGGGGAAATTTTCCACATATATAATGAGGAAAATAAAACTATAGTCTGTGAAGTAGTAGGTTTTAAAGATGGAAATTTGATTCTTATGCCCCTTGGAAACCTAATAGGGATATCTCCTGGATGCAGAGTAGAGAGAACAGGAAAGCAGTTAAGTATAAAGTGTTCAGATGAACTTTTAGGAAGAGTTTTAGATGGAATTGGAAATCCTTTAGATGAAAAGGAATTGTCCCTTTATAAGAATTATCCCTTGGAAGCTATGCCACCAGACCCATTGAAGAGAAGAAGGATTAAAGAAGTTCTTCCTACAGGGGTAAGAGCCATTGATGGATTTCTTACTTGTGGTGAAGGACAAAGGATTGGTATCTTTGCTGGTTCAGGGGTAGGAAAAAGTACTACTCTTGGAATGATTGCTAGAGAAGCTAAGGCTGATGTAAATGTAATATCCCTAATAGGAGAAAGAGGTAGAGAGGTTTTAGATTTTATAGAAAAGGATCTAGGTCCAGAAGGGTTAAAGAAATCTGTAGTAGTATGTGCTACATCTGATCAACCAGCTCTTGTTAGGCTAAAGGGTGCGTTTACTGCTACAGCCATTGCGGAATACTTTAGAGATAAAGGATTAAAGGTTATTCTTATGATGGATTCAGTAACCCGTTTTGCTATGGCACAAAGGGAAATTGGTCTTGCCATAGGAGAGCCTCCAGCTACTAAAGGATATACTCCTTCGGTTTTTGCAATGTTACCTAAACTTCTTGAGCGTAGCGGTATGTCTGACAAAGGGTCTATTACAGCTTTTTATACAGTCCTTGTTGATGGAGATGACTTTAATGAACCCATTGCAGATGCGGTAAGAGGTATTTTAGATGGACATATTGTCTTAAGCCGTGATCTAGCTACTAAAAATCATTATCCAGCCATAGATGTACTTAAAAGTGTATCTAGACTTATGCCAGAAATTGCAGAGGAAATCCATATAAAGGCTGCCTCACTTGCTAGAGATTTAATGGCCTCTTATAAAGAAGCAGAAGATTTAATAAATCTAGGAGCTTATGTAAAGGGAAGTAATTCTAAAATAGATATGGCCATTGAGTATATAGATAGTATAAATGGATTTTTAACTCAAGAAATAAAAGAAGGTTGCGAAATTGAAGCTAGTAAAGACATGCTTATTAATATGTTTAAATAAAGGTGGTGTAAATTTTGGGACAAACTTATAAATTTAAATTACAAAGGTTATTGGATTTAAGAGAAAAAGAAGAAGATGGTAAAAAAATAGTTTTTATGGAGGCCCTAAGGGAAAAGAACAGGGTAGAAGAAGAACTTAAAAGTCTAGAGGATAGTTTCCAAAGATACTCTACTGTGAATAATAACATGAGTGTAACTGAAAGAAAAATTCAACATCATTATTTAAATCTATTAAATAGTACTATTGATATTACACAAGAAAAGCTTAAAACTGATGAAGAAAGAGTGACGCTCACTAGGAAGGAATTAGTTACTGCTCAAGTAAATAAAAAGATTGTAGGCATATTAAAAGATAAGGATCAGGCAGCATTTATAAAAGAAGAAAATCGAATAGAACAAATTCAAAATGATGAATTTGCACTTTATGGATTTATACGTGAGTGTGGGAGGCGATAAATTTGATGGAAATGGCACAATTTAGTGTTGGAAATGACCTGTATAAAGGTAGTAGTACTAGTGTTAAAGTTAAAAAATCTGAAGGAAATAAAGGATATTCTAATAAGGAATTTTCCAAGGAACTTAAAAACTACAGTACAGATAATGAAAGCTCTAAAACTAAATCAGTAAATTCTATTAAGCAAGAAAAAGTTAAAGAGCCTTCGAAGGATTACATAGTGAGCTCTGAGGAAATTCATGAAGATGAAAAGCTAATTACCTCAGAAGATATGCAGTCACTAATAAATCTAATAATAACTCTTTTGAATAAGGAGGATACTCCTAAGGATGAAATGGTTTCTTCTGATCTTATCAGTGGAAATGAAGGTAAAGTGGAACTACAACCTTTAATAGACCTTTTAGGAAGTGAAAAAAAGGCAAATGGCCTATTAGAATTATTAAGGGAAGCATCAATTAGTAGTGACATGAAAAATAAACTTACAGAGTTATTAACTTTAATTAATGAAGATATTACTGAGCTAGACAATAGTAGTGAAAGTCTTATGAAACTATTAACAGCAGAAGAAGGTATAGATAATGATGATCTAATAAGTCAGTTACAAAAAATAGTTTCAATGAAAGATGCTAATAAAGAAGAGGAGCCTTTAAATATACCTAGAAGAATAGAACTGGAAGCTAATGTTATAGAAAAAAGTAGTGTAGTAGCTAGAGTAGAAAATAATGAAGAAAGTAGTAGTAAAGATAGTAAGTTTTCAAAGGAAACAGCTATTTTGAATAAAGTAATTAATGGTGAAGAGAAGGATTCAAAGGTTACAAGAGCTGCTGATTTTATGTCATACTTTGAAAATAGTGTACAAAAATCAGGAGAAGTATCTAGTGAAAAGCCTATAGCTATTACAAAGAGTGATCTTAATAATGATGTGATAAAAGCTTTATCATACATGGATAAAAATGGGGTTAAGGATTTAACTGTAAAGATTTATCCTAAAGAGTTAGGTGAAATATCCATATCTGTAAGTATGGAACAAGGTGCTTTAAAGGCAATGATTAAGGCTACATCAAAGGAAACTGTAGAGATGTTAGCTTTAGGACTTAAAGACATAAATGAAAAGTTAAATGGAAACAACATAAAAATACAATCAGTAGATATAGGACTGTATGAAGAGGATACTACCTATTATGCCCATGAAAATAGCCAAGGCAAAGCATATGAAAATGGTGGACAAAGAGGAAGTGAAAATGGTAGACAAGGTTCAGAGGTGAATATAGTTGAAGAGGATGTTATATCTGAAGCTAATGTGAAATCCTCTAATGAGATAGATTTACTAGTTTAGGAGATGATGAAATGGCAATATCAACCCATAATACAAAAGTAACATCAGAAGTTTTGGGAAATAAAACGGAAAATGGCACACCTATTGTAAAACCAGGGGCAGAGCTTGACAAAAATTCCTTCTTTAAAATATTAGCTGCTGAGCTTTCTAATCAGGATCCAACTCAATCACAAGATACTACTGCATATGTCTCACAGTTAGCTCAATTTACAACCCTTGAACAGATGAGTTCATTAAATTCTACAATGACTCTTTCTTCTGCGCAAGGATTAACTGGAAAATTTGTAGCCTTAGATGCCTTAGATGCTAATGGAGTACCTCAGTGTGGCGTAGTTAGGGCTGTGTATAAACATAAGGGAGACGTTTATGTTACTGTGGAAGGTGTAGATGGAAAATATACAGATTATGAATATAGCCAAGTTACAGATGTCATTGATTCAGGAGATCCCAATATGGATAACTTAACCTTCTCTAATGCAGTAACATTGATGGGTAAAATTGTTGAAATAGCACTACCAGCAGATACATCTGTAGAAAAGCCTAAGGAAGATGGCAAGGAAGAAGAAAAGCCAGTAAAGCCTAAGAGTATTACAGGGAAAGTTCTAGAAGTATATAGGGATGCAGAAGGCATCAAGCTTAAGGTTGAAGTTGAAGTTGATGGAAAAATAGAAATTAGAGATTACTTATTTGACTCTGTAATTGGAGTAAAAGGTTAATAAAATTATATTAAAAAATAGAGAATCGGAGGGATAGTATAATATGTTAAATTCAATGTACTCAGGGATATCAGGTTTAGGAGCAAATCAAAAAAAGTTAGATGTAATAGGAAATAACGTGGCTAACTCAGGAACTACTTCCTTTAAATCATCTTCAGTTACTTTTCAAGATAGTATGTATCAAAGTTATAAGGGAGCATCAGGTCCAGGATTAAACTTAGGAGGAGTTAACCCTTCTAGAGTTGGTATGGGAGTTTCTATACAAAGTATAGTAACAAATATGGCTCAAGGAAGTCTGCAACCAACAGGAAGACCTTATGATGTAGCTGTAGATGGAACAGGATATTTTATAGTAGCTAAAGGAAAAGAAAATGGCACAATAACAGTTAATCCAGATCAAAGTATGGAATCTACGACTTTAGAGAGTTTTTATACAAGAGATGGTTCATTTAAGGTAGATAGTAAGGGAAATCTTCTGAATTCTAATGGATATAGAATTATGGGTTATGCTATAAGTGATGGAACAGCAACATCTCCATTAGGTGGAATAGTTAATTATGTAGATGGAGAATCTGAAAACTTAAATGCTAATCAAAATGAATTAGTAGCACTTAAAATACCAGAGACTGTTTCTAAGCTAGTAACTGATAAAGATGGAAATCCAGAAGTAGATGCTGGTGGAAATCCAACAGGAAGAAGAGAAGATGTTAGAATTCAAGGTTTCTCTATAGAAAATGATGGATTAATTAAGGCTGTCCTTGCTGATGGTAGTACTACTGTTCTTGGACAAGTTGCCATGGCATCATTTACCAACAATGAAGGTCTTGAAAAAATAGGAAATAATCTGTATACTCCTTCAGCAAACTCAGGTAATCCATTAGCTAGAGTTGGAAAATATAATAATGAAGCTGCTTTAGGTGTAAGAGAAGATAATGGAAAGGCATATGGAAAAATTCTAAATGGATTCTTAGAGATGTCAAATGTTGATTTATCTGCACAGTTTACAGATATGATAGTTGCAACTCGTTCTTTCCAAGCTTGCGGTAAAATCATCACAACTGCAGATGAAATATTACAAGAACTTGTAAATTTAAAAAGATAATCTATTTAAATATGTAAATGTGATTTTCCTTAGGCTAAGACAGTGTTTATATTGATCTTAGCTTAAGTAAATTTACTATATCATAGGAGGTATAGGAGAATATGATAGAGGTTAATCCCTTAAATGGAAACAAATTTATTCTTAATAGTAATCACATTGAAAAAATTGAAGAAATCCCAGAGACAGTAATTACCTTAGTCAATGGAAAAAAGTATTTAGTTAAAGAAAGTTCTAAAGAAATAGTTGATAAGGTTATAGAGTTTAGACGAAAATACTGGGCAAATGTACGGTTGGAGGAAAGCAATGAAGAAGAATGATATGTTAACAGCTATAGGTTTTGTGATTGCAATTGTTCTTGTATTTTATGGAATGCTAAATGGAGGATCGTTAAAGCTATTCTTTGATGTACCATCCTTAGCTATAACAGTAGGAGGGTCCTTCGGTGCACTTTTAATGTCTTATCCAATGAATGAAATAAAAAGATTTATCAAGGTTGCAGCACAAGCTTTCAAAGAAGATGGAACATCTAAGGTAGATAATATTGCACTATTTGTTAATTTATCTAAAAAAGCTAGAAGAGATGGACTACTTTCTTTAGAAGAAGATATACAAGAGATTAGTAACGAGTTTGTTAAAAAAGGCTTAAATATGATAGTTGACGGTATTGAACCTGAATCTATTAGAGAAGTTATGACTTTAGAAATTAAAGAATTAGAAAAAAGACATGAAGATGCAGCATCTATGTTCACAACTTGGGGAGCATATGCTCCAGCCATGGGTATGATTGGAACATTGATTGGACTTATTCAAATGCTTGCTAACCTATCAGATGCAGACAACTTAGCATCAGGTATGGGTAAGGCTCTTATTACAACTTTTTATGGATCAATGCTTGCTAACTTAGTTGTACTTCCTATAGCAGGAAAGCTGAATTATAAAACATCTAAGGAAGTAAACCAAATGGAAATGATGATTGAAGGAGTACTTTCTATACAATCAGGAGTAAACCCAAGGGTAATTGAAGATAAAATGATAGTATATTTATCACCAGAGGATAGAGTAAAGTATTTAAGTAGTGTTAATCAAGGAGAGTAGGTGAATAATTATGGCCAAGAAAGACATAAAAACTGATGGGTGGTTAGCTACTTATGCAGATACTGTTACTTTGCTATTAACCTTCTTTGTTTTACTTTATTCACTATCAACTATAGACTCACAAAAATTTCAGCAGATAGCTGTAGCCATGCAAAGTGCTTTTAGTGGTAAGGCTGATAGGTCCATACTTGAATTTAACTCAAGTAGTGGTGATGTACCTATAGTTGGAAAGCCACAGCTTACAGTGGAGGATATTCAAGAAAATGAAGACTTGGAAATTTTAGAGGACGTATTAACTTACATTAAGGAAAATGATTTAGAGAATGATGTTCAAATATATGAAGATGAAAAAGGTCTTAATATCCAGATGAAGGATTCGGTGCTTTTTGATACTGGAAAGGCAGAACTAAGGTCAGATAGTAAAAACGTATTAGATAAGGTTAGTGACTTAATTGGAAAGGTAGATAACAAGATTATAATTGAAGGTCATACAGATAATGTACCAATTAACACACCAGCTATGCCAAATAACTGGCACCTATCTTCTGCTAGAGCATTAAGCGTACTGGATTATTTTCTTGGTAGTAAAAAGATTTTAAATCCTCAAAGATTTTCAGCTCAGGGATGTGGAGAGTATAGACCTATAGCAAAAAACGATACGGATGAAGGTCGAGCTAAAAATAGAAGAGTTAATATTATAGTTGTAACTAATGTAAAGGAGCAAGGAAATGAGCAAGAAAAATAGTAATGGCAATGAGTTAGAAAAAGAAAAGGGCGGAAGTTCTAAATTGGTTCTAATTATAGTAACCGCTATAGTAATATTTGCACTTATAAGTGGAGCTGTATTTGTTGGATATACCATTGCAACAAAGAATGTAGGTAAAAATAATAATGGCACTAGTGAAAGTAATGTAGTAGAAAAGGAAGCTACCTTAAATTTAGACGAGTTCTTAGTAAATTTAAGTGATGAGGGAAAGTCTAAATTTGTAAAGGTGAAAATTTCCTTAGGTTCGAATTTAGAGAATAAGGATTTGCAAGAAGAACTTACAGCAAAGATTCCACAAATAAGAGACTGTATAAATAAGGTATTAAGAGCTAAGAAATCTACGGATTTTAAAACAGAGGGAGATGCTTTATTAAAAGAAGAGATAGTCGTAAAGGCAAATGAACTTTTAAATAGTGGTAAGATAACCAATATTTACTTCACAGATATAATTGTTCAATAGGTGACCTATGGATAGTCAATTGATTTTAACCTTATTAAAACTTGTAATATTTTTCCCATTAGTTATAGGATTAATTCTTTGGCTAGGGAAGACTGTTGAGAAATATAGTCACATAAACAGAAAATCTACAATGAGAGTAGTAGAGAGACTAACCATTAGTAAGGATAACTCTCTGCTCATTGTAAAGATAAGAGATAAATATTATTTAGTAACTTCAGCTCAAGGAAAAATAGAAATTGTAGAAGAAGTTGCAGGGGAAGATTACAAAGAAATTGAAATGATTAAATTAAAGAATAGTAGTGAGTTAAAACAAATTTTTAAAGACAAGTATCTTAAATGGAGAAAGTAAAATATTATTTTAGGAATAAAGGGATAATACATATGAAAAAATTTGATCTAAAAAAGTTTATAAAACCCATAACGCTAATACTACTGGTGTTTTGTGTTATTTCAATTAGTAGTAAAGTAGCTTATGCTACTGGAGATACCATGCCAATTCCAGATATAAATATATCCTTTGGTGATGGGGATGCAAAAACTCCTACTGAATATGTGGACAATATAAAATTATTATTAGTACTAACAGTACTTACAATACTTCCATCAATCCTTATAATGACCACAGGATTTATAAGAATTGTAACAGTACTTTCTTTCTTTAAGAGTGCTATAGGAGCTACATCACTGCCAAAACAAATAATTGTTGGGTTGTCCTTATTTTTAACTTTTTTTGTAATGGCACCTACCTTTTCAGAAATTAATGAAAAGGCAGTTCAGCCTTATATGAAGGAAGAAATAACAATGGATGTTGCTATAGATAAAGGGATAAAGCCCATGAGGGAATTTATGTTAAAGCAAACTAGAGTAAAAGATTTAAAGTTGTTTCTTGAAGCTGGAAAGGTAGAGGACGCTATTAAAGTAGAAAAGGATGCAGATGGTAAGGAAACTTATAATTATGATGATGTTCCACTTTATACAATTGTACCAGCCTTTGTTATAAGTGAGTTAAGAACAGCCTTTGAAATAGGATTTTTGTTATTTATACCATTTATATTGGTGGACATTGTAACAGCTAGTGTTCTTATGTCTATGGGTATGTTTATGTTACCGCCAGCTATGATTTCTCTGCCATTTAAATTACTTTTATTTGTATTAGTAGATGGATGGAATTTGTTAAGTCAATCCTTAATACTAGGATTTTAGAGAGGTGATGTAATATGACACAGACTATGGTGGTTGCAATATTACAGGATATGGTGAAGACAGCTTTAATGGCAGCTGGACCAATACTACTTACAGCTACGGTAGTAGGTCTTTTGATAAGTATATTTCAAGCCACAACTCAGATACAAGAACAAACTTTAACCTTTGTACCTAAAATAATAGCTGTGGCAATAGTGGGAATAATTACTGCCACATTTATAGGAAACACAGTGATAGGTTTTACTCAAAGAATTTTTTCAATAATTTCTAATATAGGAGCTTAGGTGGGATAACGTTGGTAGATATTTTAATGTTTATAGCTTTTTTAATGGTGTTTATGAGGATAACATCCTTGATTTTTACAGTGCCAACCTTTTTCCCAACAGGAACACCAAATATAGCAAAGATTGGTGTAGGACTTATTATATCCATGATTTTATCTCCCATAATCAGTACTGAAGCATTACCAGAAATAAGTAATATGTTTGTTTTAATAGTGCTTATAGGTAAAGAAGTAATTATAGGAATATGTCTAGGATATATAGTAAATTTACTGTTTAGTGTTGTACAAATGGCAGGACAAATTATGGATTTTTCCATGGGCTTTTCTATGATGAGTCTATTTGACCCAGTTGCAGGTGAAAACATATCAGTAATGGGAAGGTTGATGTACTGGATTTGTCTTGCTGTATTTATGTTAGTTGATGGACATCTTATTTTAGTGCAGTGTCTTATAGATAGTTTTACTTCAGTTCCTGTAGGGACTGTAACCTTTAATAAAGAAATTTTGGGATATATTATTCAAGTTGTATTTGAATTTTTTACTATTGGGATTAAGATTGCAGTGCCAATAATGCTTATAATACTTATGACGGAAATTGTATTGGGCTTGGTATCAAGAGTTATGCCTCAGCTTAATGCTATGATACTAGGAATGCCAATCAAGATTTTTGTTGGACTTGCAACCTTTGTAATTTCTATTCCTTTAATTATGAAAATTATAGCTTCAAATTTTGGTGCTATTAAGCATATATTCTCGGAAATATTCACTATGATGCCCTTTATATTAATTTCCGCATCTAATGATAGTGGAGATAAAACGGAAAAACCTACTCCTAAAAAGCTTCAAGATGCTAAGAAAAAAGGTCAAGTAGCTAAAAGTAAGGAATTATCTTCTGCCTTAACTCTTTTAGCAGCTACTTTAGTTATAGCTATCTTAAGTAGCTTTGTGCTAAAGGTATTAAGCTCCAGTATGACAAAGTATCTAGGGAGTTACTTAAATTTTCAATTAAGCCAAGAGAGTTTAGTAGGACTTTTAATAAAGGTATTCATAGATATATTTAAAATATTTATACCAGTGGCAGTTCCTATTATGGTTATAGGCGTAATTGGATCAATAATTCAAACTGGTTTTATATATACTGGAGATCCATTAAAACCTAAGTTTAGCAAACTAAATCCTATAAGTGGATTTAAAAGAATGTTTTCTATAAGATCCTTAGTGGATTTAGTAAAAAATTTAGGTATTGTTTCTATTGTAGGATATATAGGATATAAGTTTGTTATAGATAATTACTATAGTCTTTTGAACTTTGGAAATCTTAAAACAGGAACAATACTTACAGAATTGGCTAGTTTAATAATTAATGTTTTTGTTAAAGTTGGGATAGCCTTATTAATAATAGGATGCATAGATTTTTTATATCAGAAATTCCAACATAATAAGGATTTAAAAATGACTAAACAAGAGATAAAGGAAGAATATAAACAACAAGAAGGAGACCCTATAGTTAAGGGAAAAAGAAAACAAAAGCAAAGAGAAATGGCTATGAGAAGAATGATGCAATCAGTACCAGATGCTACTGTTGTAATTACAAACCCAACTCACATTGCGGTGGCTTTGAAATATGAAGAAAATAGTGGAAAAGCACCGATAGTTGTGGCAAAGGGCAGTGAGTATGTGGCGTTAAAGATTAAGGAAAAGGCTATTGAAAATAATGTACCAATTATAGAAAATAAACCATTAGCTAGACTCATGTTCAAAGAAGTGGATTTAGATAAGGAAATTCCCTTTGATATGTATAAGGCAGTGGCAGAAATATTAGTATTAGTTTATAAAATGAAGAAATAATGTAAAAAGGATGATAATTATGCTTAAAGATAAGGGATTTAGTATTAAGAATAACTTAGATATAATAGTAGCATTTGGGGTAATTCTTATTGTACTAATGATAATTATACCATTACCCCCAGGAATACTTGATATTTTCTTTGCCATTAATATTTCAATATCTATAGTTATAATGTTACTTACAATGTTTACTACAAATGTATTGCAACTATCAGTATTCCCAACATTATTACTTGTAACTACCCTATTTAGGTTAGCACTAAATGTATCATCTACTAGACTTATTCTAGGACAAGCAGATGCAGGAAAGATAGTGCAAGCTTTTGGAGAGTTCGTAATTGGTGGAAACTATTTCGTAGGAATAATAATATTTTTAATTATTGTTATTATACAGTTTTTAGTTATAACTAGTGGTGCTGGAAGAGTATCTGAGGTTTCAGCAAGATTCACCTTAGATGCAATGCCAGGAAAGCAAATGAGTATAGATGCAGATTTAAATGCAGGAATGATTACAGAAGAAGATGCTAGGAAAAAGAGACTTGACCTTCAAAGGGAAGCAGATTTTTATGGAGCTATGGATGGTGCATCTAAATTTGTTAAAGGTGATGCCATAGCAGGTATTATAATTACTATAATAAATATTTTAGGTGGTATTGTTATAGGGGCAGTAATGATGGATATGAGCATAGGCGAGTCTGCTGCTAAGTTTACACAACTCACCATAGGAGATGGACTTGTAAGTCAATTACCTGCACTGTTAATTTCTACAGCTTCGGGTATCTTAGTTACTCGTTCAGGAAGCGATGATAACTTTGGAGCACAGGTATCATCACAATTGACAGCATTCCCAGTAGTTATAGCAATTGCATCTCTAGTACTTTTTATCCTTGGAATAATTCCAGGGATGCCTACACTAGTATTCTTTGCTCTATCTGCAGCATCAGGAACAAGTGCTTATCTAATGTATAAGGATGAAAAGCAACAAGCTAAGCAGAAGATAGAAATAGAAGAAAAGGAAATTGTAGAGAGTGAGAGTAGAGAGCCAGAAAATGTGATGAATTTAATTTCTGTTGAGCCATTAGAGGTAGAAATAGGCTATGGACTTATTCCTATGGCTGATGAATCCTCAGGAGGAGATTTATTGCAGAGAATCTCATCAGTGAGAAGACAATGTGCTATAGAGATGGGAATTGTGGTTCAACCTATTAGAATTAGAGACAATCTGCAAATTAGAAATAATGAATATGTAATAAAGATAAGAGGAACAGTGATAGCTAGAGCGGACATAATGCCAAGCATGTTTCTATGTATGAATCCTTCTGGAGAAGATATAAATATTCAAGGAATAAAGACCATAGAACCTACCTTTGGAATAGAAGCTCTTTGGATAAATAAGGATCAAAGAGAAGATGCAGAGATAAAGGGACTTACTGTGGTAGATCCAACTACAGTTATGGTTACTCATCTTACAGAAACTATTAAAGCTCATTCTTATGAACTTCTTGGACGTCAAGAAACTAAAGTTATTTTAGATTCTGTAAAGGAAAAGTATCCTACTGTGGTAGAGGAACTTGTACCGGACCTTATGACCATAGGAGAAATTCAAAAGGTGTTACAAGGACTTTTAAAAGAGAAGGTATCTATAAAAGACATGGTAACTATATTAGAATGTCTTGCTGATAATTCGCGAAATACTAAGGATATTGAAATGTTAACGGAATATGTAAGATTTTCATTAAGTAGAACTATTTGCAATGATCTAGTGGATGATGAACATAGAATTACTGCAGTAACCATATCTCCAGATATAGAAAAACTAATAGGAAGTAATATTCAAAAATCTATGCAGGGTTCTTTCCCAGCAATAAATCCAGATATTACAACAGAAATATTTAATAGTATTAAGGGAATGTTAGAAAGTACACACTTTCCAACTAATATACCTATAATTCTAGTTTCTCCAAGAATTAGACCAGCTTTTAGAAAGCTTATAGAAATGGTATTTCCAAGCATTGTAGTGTTATCTTTAAATGAAATACCTAATGATGTAGAGATAAGGACCGAAGGAGTTGTATCTATCTAATGATTATAAAGAAATATGTAGCTTCTACCATGAAGGAAGCATTAAGTAAGATAGGTAAGGAGTTAGGAAAAGATGCTGTAATTATAAGTCAGAGAGCTATAAGAAAGCCTGGTATTAAAGGGTTGTTTTCTCCTAAAGTAGTGGAGATAACCGCAGCTGTTGAATCTAAATCTAATGATTTAAGTTGGGATGATAAAGAAATAAACAGTAAGAGTATTTTACCAGTAGATATAGTGGAAAATGATGAAGTGGAGCTAAGACAAGAAGTTGAAACAATGAAGAGTCTTATAAATTCCTATTTTTCTACTCAAAGCAATAATTCTATAAATGAAGAAATTAAATTAGAAGAATTAGATAACAAAAACAAAGAAGAAAGTGAGTTGCAACAAGAAAAGACTAATAATAGTGAAATTTATTTTAAAGAAGCCAAGGAAAGACTTAGAGAAGTAGATATATCTAAAGATATAATTGAAGAATTAATAGAAACTATAAAAATAAATAAACAAGTGTCTTCCGTTGATGAAATCATGAATGGAATTAAAGAGGAACTTGGCGCTATTATAAAAATAGATTCTAGTGAAATAAATGGAACCATAGCTTTAGTTGGTCCTACAGGAGTAGGAAAAACTACAACTATAGCAAAGCTAGCAGGGGAGCTAGCTCTTGTAAAAAAGAAAAAGGTAGGTTTAATTACTGTAGACACCTATAGAATAGGAGCAGTAGAACAGTTAAAAACCTATGCAGATATTATGAATATTGATTTTAAAGTGGTATTTTCATTAGCTGAGATGGAAGAAGCTATAAACTCAATGAAAGACTGTGATGTGATCTTATTAGATACTACTGGAAGGAGTAGTAAAAATACTATGCAAGTATTAGAATTGAAGGCTTTTCTAGATAGGGCTAAGGTGGATAATGCTTATTTAGTAGTCAGTGCTACTACTAAGAGTGGTGACATGGACATCATAGCTAATGGATTTTCTAATATAAATTACAAGGGACTAATACTAACTAAGCTAGATGAGACTTCAACTTATGGTTCCATACTAAATATATGTAGAAGGACTCAAGTTCCTATTAAATTTATCACTGTAGGCCAGAATGTACCAGATGATATAAAGGTACCATTGGAGGATGAGATAATAAAATTGGTGTTAGGGGAAAATAGTATATGTTAGACCAGGCTTCAAGATTAAGACAAATGGTATTTGAAAAGCAAGATACTATGGAAGAAGGCAATAATAATACTAAAATCTTTACCATAACTTCCGGTAAGGGAGGGGTAGGTAAGAGTAACATGGTAATTAATTTAGCAATTTCTCTTAAAAAACTAGGGAAAAAGGTCTTAGTACTAGATGCAGATTTAGGTATGGGCAATGTAGATGTTTTAATAGGGACTATACCTAGATATACCATTTTTGATATAATATTAAATAATAAATCTGTTAATGAGGTAGTAATAAATGGACCTTTAGGTATAAAAATTTTATGTGGAGGTACAGGACTTTCTAGATTAGATGACTTAAATAGGTCGCAAAGAGAAGTTTTAATTAATAAGTTAGGAGAAATAAAAGATTTTGACTATATATTAATTGATACAGGAGCAGGCATAAATAGAACAGTTATGGCCTTTATAGAGTGTAGTCATGAAGTTTTTATTGTGACTACCCCGGAACCAACAGCATTAACGGATGCATATAGCTTATTAAAAACCATATGTAATCATAATGTGAAAAATAGAGCAAAGATTATTGTTAATAAGGTTTTAAGCAAGGAAGAAGGAAATGATACATTTAATAGACTTAATAGTTCAGCAAATAGATTTCTAGGAGCTAATCTAGTGCATTTAGGAAACATCGCTGAAGATAAAAAATTAGTGCAAGCTGTAAGGATGCAAAGACCTGTGGTATTGTCTTTCCCTAAAAGTGAAGTAAGTGAAAACATTGAGTCTATTGCAAAGGGGTTAGAAGGTATATCTTATAATAAGGGCAATAGCATCCAGGGTATATTTAAAAAAATGCTTAATATTTTTTCATAGGAGGAGAGTATGAAAGCTAATAATATGATGGAAATCAATAATAAAATAGAGATTTATACAAAAAATCGAGAATTAGCAAAATCAAAAATTCAGGATATTGATGAAGATGGTATATATATAGCTATAGCTACACCTATACTAAATGGCATAAGCTATCCCTTAAGTACTGGAGACACAGTTAAGTGTAATTATAATGATGGAAAAGGTAATATATATAATTTTCAAGCTAAGGTGAAAGGGAGAAAATTTGATAAAATAGCCTTGATTACATTGGAAAGAGAAAGTGAATTGCATAAGGTACAAAGAAGAGACTATGTAAGATTGCCATTTATAAATGCTATGAAATATTCACCAATAGATAAGTATAATGAAAGTGTCCTCAGGGATATTGAAAACTGCGATTATAGGGAAGGACAAACTTTAGATTTAAGTGGTGGAGGTATTAGAATAAAGGTAAAGGAAAGTCTTAATTTAGGGCAACTAGTTATGTTGAATACTAAGATTAATAACGAAGATATATTAGCCTTAGGTAAAATCGTTAGAGATGAAACACAAAATAAAAATGAATATGTATATGGAGTAAAATTTCAATTTATTGATGATAAGGTAAGGGAAAATATAATACAGTTTATTTTTAAGAATATGAGAAAGTTAATGAAAACAAAGTAGGAGGGAAATGATGTGTCTGTAGCTTGTGATGTAGATGTTAGAGAAGAAATAATTAAAAAAAATATACCTCTTGTAAAGTATATTGCTTCCAAGATTATCGTAGGAAAAAATAAATATGTTGAATATGAAGACTTAATAAGTTATGGAATGATTGGGCTTATGGATGCTATAAATAAGTTTGATGACACTAAGGGTATGAAATTTTCCACCTATGCTGCCATAAGAATAAATGGAAGTATTATAGATGAAATACGAAAAAATAGTCCTATATCTAAAAGAGCCATCGATAAGCTTAATAGATACAATAAGGTAGTGGAAGAATTACAAAATAAACTTTACAGAGAACCAAAAGATATTGAAGTAGCTGAAAGAATGGAAATAAGTTTAAAGGAGCTTACAGATATACAAGGTTATGTAAACTATATTTCAATGATGTCCTTAGAAACTATTTTATTTGGTGATGATGAGGAAATGTCTTTAATCAATTCCATAGAGGATACTAAAAGTCCTTCTCCACAAAAGTCTTTGGAAGAAAAAGAAATGCTAGAGTACTTGAGGAGAGGCCTGGATAATCTAAAGGAAAGAGATAGACTTATACTAAATCTATACTACTTTGAAAAACTTACTTTAAAACAAGTAGGAGCAGTGTTAGAAGTATCAGAATCAAGAGTTTGTCAACTTCATAGTAGAGCTATTTTAAATTTAAGAAAAGAAATTGAGAAACTCCAATATGATATTAAGTCATAGAAGATAGGTGAGAATATGTATATTTTATTAATTATTATTGGAGTGGCTTTAATTGCTACAAATATAAGGGCTATAATGAGAGAAGAAAATAACTTTAGTAAAGCTATGATAGATGCAGAATCTAATATAGATGAAGTAGACATGAGACTTGTTGAAATAAGAAGTGAGTTTGCTAAAACAATTACAGAATTACAAAGAGAAATAAATGACTTAAAAAAAGTAAATCATACTGTATTTATTAAAAATGAATTATTAGAAAAAAGGGATGATTCAGATAAAAATATTAGTAATGATGAGTACATAAATACCTTGGTAGATAAGATTGATTCCTTAGATGATGATATTCTTCTTCAAGGAGAAAATATGGATGAATTAATGGACGATTTAAAAGAAGAAGAAAAAGACGGTAATCCTAAAAAAGAAAAAGAAGATAGTAATCCTAAAAAAGATATAAAGGGTAATAGCTTAAAAGTAGAAGAGGTAAAAGCCTTATTAGCTGAAGGCTTAAGTGAAGAAGGCATAGCACAACGGCTGAATATAGGAAAGGGTGAGGTCTTATTAATAAAGGAATTATATTTAAAATAAAAAAATTTATTAAAGTTTTAAGTGATAGAAAAATTTTATTTGGTATAGGCATTGGCATAATACTAGGAATATTTTTTAGTATCCCTGCAAAAATAGATTATAAACTCAGCGATGGTGAAATTGAAATAAGAGCAAAAAAATTAGGAATGACCTATCCAGACCAGATTAAAATTGATATAAAGGCGGGTGCAAACAATGATTAGAGGATTGTATACAGTAGCTTCAGGAATAATTACCAGTGAAAAAAATCAAAGTGCTATTATGAATAATATAGCAAATATAAACACTACAGGATATAAATCACAGATTTTGTCCATGAAGAGTTTTGATGAGGTATATATTTCTAATAAAGATGGAAAAAACAATGAAAGAGTAACCATTGGAGCTATGAGTAATGGAGTAGAAATAAATGATCGAACCACTAATTTCTCACAAGGAACTATAAAGGATACAGGAGTAACAACTGATTTTGCCCTTCAGGGAGAAGGATTTTTTGTAGTTCAAAGACAAACCGCTAATGGAGCTACAAATTATTATACAAGAGATGGTCATTTTGCTGTAGACACTTCAGGATATTTAGTGACCTCTAATGGAGATAGGGTACTTAGTAGGAGTGGGAATGGATTAGCACCTATATATATAGGTGAAGGAAGTATTTCTGCAGACAATATTGGGAATATATCTGTAGATGGACGAGACGCTGGCAGATTAGCTGTAGTTAATTTTCCAAAGGATAACCAAGGTAAATATGAAAATCTAAATGAATTTACATATAATCTTTATGAAGGAGTTAATCCTACCTTTGTTAATAATCCTTATGTAGTTAATAAATCCCTTGAAGGATCTAATGTTAGCGTAGTTCAAGAAACTAGTAACATGATGACTGTTATGAGAAACTTTGAAAGTAATGCAACTATTTTAAAGGTTTTAGATTCTACCTTGGACAAGGCTGTAAATGAAATAGGTAAAGCTAGATAGAATTAATAGAGAAAGAAAAATTTGAGGAGTGAGTTTATGTACGGTATGTTTTACACCAATAGAAGTGCAATGGAAGCACAACAGAATAAATTAGACTTAGTATCAAATAATATAGCAAATTCCGGTACTATTGGATATAAAAAAGTAACATCTACATTCCAAGACCTTTATACCAGTTCATTAGAGAGACTAGGAGTACCATGGTCTAAGAATGCAAATACTGAACTTTATGTTGGTACAGGGGTTAAATCTACTAATGAAGTTAGAATAAAAACTCAAGGAAGCTTAACTAATACAAAGATATCTACAGATTTAGCTATAGATGGAGAAGGATTCTTTAAAGTATATAAACAAGATGGAAGTGCAGCCTATACTAGAAATGGAAACTTCAAAGTGGATGCTTCAGGAATTTTAGTAGATAATAATGGATATAGATTATCTATAACTGATGCTAATGGTAATGAGATAAATGTGCCAGGGGGTCCAATTAACTTTGCTAAAGATAAGTTTTCTATAGATGCAAATGGGGCTTTATCCTTAGATAATGATGGAAACTCTATAAAAGTTGGAGATATTAAAACTTATAAGACCATAGGTGATACAGATTTTATTTCTGCAGGACAAAGCTTATTTGTTCCAATAGAAGGAGCTACTGTATTGGAGACTACGGATAGAGATATTTATCAAGGGTTTACGGAAAGATCTAATGTAGATATGTCTACTGAGATGACTGACATGATTGTAGCCCAAAGAGCTTTTCAATTAAGCTCCTCTGCATTAAAAACTGCAGATGATATGTGGGGAATGATAAATAACTTAAGATAGTAATGGAAATAGAAAAGAATGAAAGACATAGTTTTTCATTCTTTTTTTATATTTTCAAACATATAATATAACATTAACAAAGGATAAATTTTAAATAGAAGGGGTGATATTATGGGGTAGGATATTTATTTGGATGTTTGCTAAGTATATTATTTTGGAAGTTTGATAGACATAGATTAGCAATAAAAGTCAATGAGAAATTTAGTGCTAAAATAAGAAGCAAAGTAGTTTTACGATGGGTATACTTTATACTTATACCTACCATAGGGATAATTATAAGTCTTATATCTAATAGGGAGATTGTTAATGCTATTGTAGCTTTCTTCGTTATTGAGATAAGCAATAGTGAAAGAAAAACAGTAATTAAAAAATCCACTGAAAAAAAGGAGTTTTACAATACTTTATCCTTAATTAGCAAATCATTGATTTGTGGTTTTTTAGCACCCTTAATTTATATTCTAATCATAGGTAATGGAGGAGGAGTAATATATACATTAATATATTATATCAGTGACGATGAGAGTCTAAAGTTTATTAATGGTATATTAAATGTGTTAAATATTATTCCAACTCTAATAGGTGGAATGTTCTTATATATTGTCTATATTATTAGAAATAAAACCTTTAAAATTAATTTCAAGGGGGATTTTTTAAAAAATCTATTTACTAATCCACTTTTAAACATTTATATTTTTGCTGCATATATTGAATCAGTTAATTTTTACTACATAGAAGATAAGGGGGTACATTATCTAAAAAGTTATGGGGTGTATCAAGGAAAGATTGATGATTTATGTGTTAAGGATTTTTTAACTGTGATATATGGAGTGTGTTTTATTTTCTTTGTTATATTTTGGATTTATATTATTAATAAGGGATCAATTCTAAAATTAGTGGTACAGTAAACAAAAGGAGGCTGTCTTTAGGGACAGCCTCCTTTGGAGCTAAAGAATTACTTAATTTGGTTTATAACCTCTGTAAGAGGTGGAATAACTTGTTTCTTTCTAGAAACTACCTGGTCAATATATGCTGTTCCATTGTTTAACTTAATGTTAAAGGCTCTTGAGAATACTTCTTTGTGTTCGCCACACACAATGAATAAAGAAGAACTTTTAAATATGTCAGTAACCATAAGAATAATTAGGTCAAACTTTCCTTGACTTGCTTTTTCATTCATTACAGTTTTTAAATCATTAATTAGTGGAGTAAATCCATCCATATAAGTAGTTGTTATTTGTCCAACACCTACTTTAAAATTACCCATATTAAAGATTTTGAAATCTTGGTATAAAAGTTCCTTTGAGCTTTTTCCTTCTAATGAAGTTCCAGCTTTAAACATCTCTTGAGCAAATTTTTCTATATCTATACTTGCTATTTCAGCTAATCTCTTTAGTATGATTTCGTCTACAATAGTTGCTGTTGGAGATTTTAATAGTAGAGTATCGGAAATAATAGCTCCACATAATAATCCAGCTACTTTCTTAGATGGTCTAATTCCATTTTCAAAGAAAATATTAGCAACAATGGTAGAAGTACTTCCTACAGGCTCATTTCTAAAGTATATTGGTTGACCTGTTTGAATATCTCCTATTCTATGGTGGTCGATAATTTCTAAAATGTCTGCATCTTCAAGACCGTCTACAGACTGAGTCTTTTCGTTATGATCCACTAAAATTACTTTCTTTCTTTGTTGGGTTATTAAATGATATCTAGAAATGCTTCCAACCACGGAACCATCTTCATCTAAAACTGGATAACTTCTATATCTAGTTTCTAGCATAATATCTTTAATCTCCTCAATGAAGTCACTAGTAGAGAAGGTAATTAAATTATTTTTAGTCATTACGTATTCTATAGGAATACTTTGAGGTATTAGTCTAGCAGCAGTAAAAGAGTCATAAGGAGTAGTGATTATAGTGCATCCTTTTTCTTTAGCTAGGTCAATAATTTTTTCAGAGGGATTTGTATTATTAGTGATTATCATTAATCTAGCATTACAATCTAATACAAATTCTTGAACTAACTCACGGTCTCCACAGATGCAAATATCTCCCGCTTCTATTAAATTTCTATCATTTGGTTCCATCATAGAAACTACAACTTTCCCCTTAAGTTCTAAGTTTTCATCTGATAAGTAAACAATTTTAGCGGATAGAGTTTCTAAAATGTTACTTAGACTTGTTTTACTTTTAGCTAAAACGTAATTATCCCAAATGTCTAGATAACTAGCTGCCAGATTTGATACAGATACAATTCCAGCTAATTTTTCATTAGGATATATAACTGGGAGAGTTTTAATGTTTTTTTGCTTCATTATAGACCAAGCCATTTTTAAGGATATGTCTGAAGCAATAGGAGCTACTGTATCTATTTTTAAATCTATAATTTGAGGTTTTACAGTTTGAACAAGCTGTGGTGGCTGAACTCCAAAGTAATCTAGGATAAACTGAGTTTCTCTACTAATTTCCCCTAGTCTAATTGGAATTGCATTGATTCGTTGGGTTTTATTTTTAAACTCTGAATAAGCAATGGCTGCACAAATAGAATCAGAGTCAGGATTTCTATGACCTGTTATGTATACTTTATTTACCATGAATAACCTTCCTTTATAATATCTATTCTTATTTATAATTAGTATTTTAAAGGTTTATTTACCTTATGTAAAGTTAAAGTTTTCATATACTGGTAGGATGGTACATATATTTTAATGATAGATTATTTCTAACTATAAATAAAAAAATTGTAAGGGGGAAAAAATGTGAGTGCTAAAGAATATAGAGGGCTATCTACCAATGAAATAGAAGATAGGCTGAAAGAATACGGACTAAATGAGTTACAGAGTAAGAAAAAAGTGTCACCTATAAAAATATTCTTGTCACAATTTAATGATTTGATTATTTGGATACTAATGGTGGCAACCGTTATATCGGGTTTTATGGGGGATAAAGCAGACGCTATAACTATTCTAATAATTATAGTAATGAATGGAATTTTAGGTTTTGTACAAGAATATAAAACTGAAAAATCCTTAGAACAGTTAAAAAAATTATCATCACCTACTGCTAAGGTAATAAGGGATGGAAAAATTGAAGTTATTAATTCCATATATTTAGTACCAGGAGATTTGGTTATATTAGAAAGTGGGGATAGGATACCTGCTGATAGTATTTTAGTTGAAGGAAATAATCTTATGATGGATGAATCTCTTCTAACTGGTGAATCCGTAGGAGTGCACAAGAATCCAGAGGACAGTGATAATAATATATATATGGGAACTATCGTATTGACAGGTAGGGGAAAAGCAAAGGTATATGGAACTGGAATGAATACAGAAATGGGGAGAATAGCTCATATGCTTCACTCTATAGAAGATGAACCATCCCCACTAAAGGAAAGATTAAATTCCCTTGGAAAAGTACTTGTAGTTCTTTGCTTAACTATATGTGCAGTAGTAACCTTTTTAGGTATTTATAGAGGTGAAAATGTCTATGACATGTTTTTATCTGGGGTTAGTTTAGCCGTTGCTGCTATTCCAGAAGGGTTATCAGCTATAGTAACTGTTGCCCTTGCTTTAGGGGTATCAAGAATGCTTAAGAGAAATGCCCTAGTAAGAAAGTTACCAGCAGTGGAAACCCTAGGATGTACCTCTGTAATATGTAGTGATAAAACAGGAACTTTAACAGAAAATAGAATGACGGTAACAGCACTTCTTCATAATGGAAAAATTCATGATATTGATGAAGATAAAAGTTTTGACCATGATATTTTAAAAAAGATATTTGTATATTGTAATGATTGTAACTATAATTATTCTTCTAATTCCATGGAAAAGGCTTTAATGGGAGACCCAACAGAGACTGCTTTAATAAAAGGCTTCTTTAAAAAGGTTTCTGAAATAGAAAGATTTAATAGTAAAGTAGAGAGGATTTTTGATATCCCATTTGATTCTACAAGAAAAATGATGACAGTAATTGTGAAGGACGTAACTACTAAGAAGGATGTATGTTATGTTAAAGGAGCTCCAGAGCGAGTACTTGATAGATGTTCACATATATTAGTAAATGGAAGGGTAGAGCCATTAACTATACCTTATAGAAGAAGTGTAGAAAAGCTTATTGATGATATGTCCTTTAGAGCGCTTAGATGCATTGCAGGTGCATATAAAGATAATAACTTAATTAAGGGAGACAAGGTGGAAAATGGTTTAATTTTTGTAGGGGTGGCTGGAATTATAGACCCACCAAGAAAAGAAGTAAAGGATGCAGTTTTAAAGTGCAGAGTTGCAGGAATAAGACCGGTTATGATTACAGGTGACCACAAAAATACAGCCTTTGCCATAGGGAAAGATCTAAATATATGTAATGAAAGCAAGGAAGTAATTACAGGAGCTGAACTTGATAGAATAAATGATAAAGAACTTGAAAAATCCATAGACGATTATAGAATATTTGCAAGGGTTAGCCCTAAACATAAATTAAGAATAGTAAAAGCTTTTAAAAGTAGAGGTAATATTGTAGCTATGACTGGGGATGGAGTTAATGATGCCCCTGCTATTAAAGAAGCTGACATTGGAATAGCTATGGGAATTTCAGGAACAGATGTAACTAAGGAAGCGGCATCTATGATATTGTTAGATGACAACTTTGCTACTATTGTAACTGCAGTAGAAGAAGGTAGAGTTATATATGATAATATTAGAAAATTTATAAGATATCTATTATCCTGTAACTTAGGTGAAGTATTGACTATGTTCTTAGCTTCATTGTTTTATTTAGAAGTACCACTGCTTCCAATTCAAATTTTATTTGTAAATTTAGTTACTGATGGACTTCCAGCTATAGCTCTTGGAGTAGACCCACCAAATAAAAATATAATGTATGAAAAGCCAAGAAAAAAAGGCGAAAGTGTTTTTGCAAGGGGATTAAAAGAAAAGATATTAATTAGAGGTGCATTAATTGGTGTTTGTACAGTTCTTGCATTCTTAGCGGGTAAGTATTATGGATATGGATTAGGAGTATGTAGAACTTTAGCCCTTGGAACTTTAATTTGCTCACAGTTAATTCACGTATTTGAATGTAGAAGTGAAAAGTATTCTCTCTTTGAAATCAATCCATTTACCAATATGTATTTATTGGGTTCTGTTATTATTTCAGTGACAGCACTTTTATTAGTAATATATGTTCCTATGTTACAAGGTATATTCCATACCATGTCTATAGGTATTGGACAGTGGGCAATCATTGTATTTTTCTCAGGAATAATATCCTTTATTAATAGCATTGCTACTTTTGTAGGAAACAGAACTTAAGAATATTTTAAGTGAAAAATAGCCATGGTACTTTCTGATATTCTCATCCTTATAATAGACAATTTTATTATTTAAACTGTCTACCATAAGGGAAGCATATCACTGTAGATGCCTTGGCTATTTATATGCTTATAGCTTGTACAAATATATTGCTGTAATTTTAAGCAGAGCCCAACAATTACAAAAGATTAGCAAATATGGAGGCACCAATTACTGTGAATAAACCTGCCACTGCTATTGCAAGACCACTCATAGCACCTTCTATTTCTCCAATTTCCATTGCCTTTGAAGTTCCTATGGCATGGGAAGAGGTTCCTATGGCAATTCCTTTAGCAATTGGTTCATGGATATGAAATACCTTACAAATAACTTCAGCAAGGATATTACCAATAATACCAGTTACAATAATGACAGCTACTGTAATTGTAACAATTCCATTTAGCTCTTCTGAAATTCCCATTCCTATAGCTGTGGTAATGGACTTTGGAAGCAAGGTTACATACTGTTCATGGGTAAACTGAAAAAGCAAGGCGAATAAAAATACACTTATAAGACTGGCTGCTACTCCTGAAAAAATTCCTATTATAATAGCTTTAAAATTGTTTTTTAATAAATCCAGTTGCTCATATAGAGGGATTGCTAGACATACTGTAGCAGGAGTTAGTAAATAGCTTAAATATTTTGCTCCATTATTGTAACTTTCAAAATCTACTTTAAAAATAACTAAAGCTGCCATTACAAAAAGAATTGAAATAAGTAAGGGATTAAAGATCCCATTATTAAATTTCTTTTTTAAAAACAACCCTATTTCATAGCCTAGAATACTGACCACTACTCCGAAAAATGCTGAATTACATAATAAATCCTTCAATTTCTATTCATCCTCTCTAGCTTAATCATAAACTGGGTAACCTTACCTGTCACTATCATTACAATAACTGTGGTTAAAATAGTTATTATAATAACAGGAATCCAAATATTCTTTAGTACATCCCAAGAAACTAATAAACCAACTGCTGCTGGTATAAACATAAGAGGCATAATTTCTATTAAAAAAGTTCCAGTTTCCTTCACTTGTTCAAGGGAAATTATTTTTGTTTTTAAAATTATAAGCATGAGAATTAAACCATATATACTAGCAGGAATAGGTAATGGAATAATATATTTTAATATTTCTCCAATAAAAGTTACTGCCAAAATAATTCCAAATTGACGAAAATACTTCATATAAACATCCCTTTCTAAATTGGTACTACCAATTTAGAATTGTACATCTTTTTTATAGGTATGTCAAAAAACACAGGATACAAATAGTATCCTGTGCTAACTAAAAAAGTTAAGTTTTCCAATTACGCCCCAGCCAAGGGAGCTTCATTACTTATTTAAATCTTCTATCTTGTCTTACTCTCTGTATCTTCTTTTGACCACCTTCAACAGGAACTAAGTCTCTCTTATTAGTAAGGTTCATAACGTTCATTATGCTTATGTAGTCCTTAACTTTCTTTTTCTTCTTTTTCTTTTTAGAATAATCAGGTTTTAAACCTTGGATTAATAAAGAATGGCCTTGAGATACAGGAATGAATTCTGGCTTTTTAAACCATCTCTTTTTCTTATAAACACAAGTTGCTATAGTTCTAGCACTGTCTTGTTTCACTACAATAGTAACAATAATAGTATTTAAAATTCCAAGAAAAGATTTCTCCTCTGTTTTAACAGATAAAGCCCTTCCTTGAACTTGTGTTATTCTATCACCATATCTATTTATAAAAGCATTAGAATAACTTTGTGATAATTTGTCTTTGAATCCCATATGAATAACTCCTTTACATGAAGAATAAATAACTACGTATAATATCTGACTGTATTCAAGTGTATAATATTACACAATATCATTATTATATAATAATTAAGTTGTTATAACAAGTTTATGTTTAATTTTTAAAAATATATCATGAATTTTTTAAAATTATAATATGAATTTTTATGTTTTTGTTCCAAAAGTCCTTTTATAAGAATATTAATATACTAAATGATTTTATTTGGGAGGACAGTATGAAAAGAGTTTTAAAACCCAGTGAAGTTTTGTACGATTTTGAAATTGTTGAAGATAGAGAAATAGAAGGCGAATTTATATTGCCACAATATAAGGATGCATATAATAAAATAAAAACCTCACTTCTTTTAAATGGGGAAGGATATAATATTTACTTAGTTGATGAATTTTGCAAGGATAGAGTAAAACATATTATTAGCTATGTAAAACATATATTGACGGATGGAAAGCCACCAAAGGATATATGTTATGTTATAAAAGGAAATGTAAAGGAACCTGTTCCTTTGTTTGTTAACAATGGATATGGAAATAAGCTTAAAAAGGTAGTAGACAAAATTCAAGAATTTTATGCAGAAAGTATATTTAAATTTTATAATGGTATAGATAATAAAGAAAAAGAGCACCTTATTAGTACTATTAAAGATAGGCGTAGCAAAATAGTTGGAGATTTAATTAAACTTTCTAAAGAATATGGTTTTGATATAAAAACTAGTGGGGATGGATTTACATTTATACCCCTAGTTGATGGAAAAGAAATGACAGAGGATGAATTCGATAATCTTAAGGAAGAAGAAAAATTTGAAATATTAAATAAAGTGGATGAGTTAAAGATAAATGCTAATGACATATTAGAAAAGTTAAGAAATATGAAAAATGATGAAATAAATAGAATTAGAGAGATAATGGATAACTTTTTTAAAGAAGAAATGGAAGAGTTAAATGTAATAATAGAAGAAGAATTTAATGATGATAGTGAGGCTAAGGCTTATATTCATTACTTAATTACTGAGATTAAGGGTGAACTTGAGGAAAACTATTCTATAAGCTACGAGGATGATGAAGAAGCTATAAGAGACATTATATATAAATATGATGTAAATGTAATTGTTGATAATTCAGATATTGAATATCCACCAGTAATCTTTGAAGAAGATCCTAGTGTATCTAACCTTTTTGGATCTATAGATTATGAAAATCATAATAATATATATGTATCTACTGTAAAATCCATAAGAGCAGGTAGTTATTTAAGAGCTAATGGGGGATGCCTAATTCTTAGAGCCAGTAGTCTACTTAGTAATTCTCAGTCTTATTATTATTTGAAAAGAGCTATAATATCAGAAAAAGTAGACTTGGATTACAACAGAGGATATATAGAACTATTTACTTTAAGTAGTTTAAAACCAGTACCTATGCCAATTAATACTAAAGTAATAATAATTGGGGATTATGATATTTATGACGCATTGTATAACTATGATAAAGAATTCAGAACAATATTTAAGACGAGGGCTGATTATAGAGGAGTATTGAAGGCTGAGAATAAGGTTAAAACTGTATTAATAAAAGAAATAAATAGATTGTCTAAGGAAAATAATATTAAACCTATAACATCTAGTGGCATAAGAGAAATTGCAAAATTTTTATCTAGAAAGGCAGAAAATAAAAATAAGATACATTTTGACCATGATGAATTATCAAACCTTATAATACAAGCTAATTATAAAGCAGCAGAAGAGGCAAGGGAGTTTATTGATGGAGATAATATAGAGAACATTGCTTATAGGAAAGAACCTATAGAAAGAGAATATCTAGAGTTATATGATGAAAAAAGATTGTTAATAGATGTTTCGGGAAGCAAGGTGGGGCAAATTAACGGGCTTTCTGTCATTGATACGGGATATACAAGTTTTGGTAAACCTGTTAAAATAACCTGTACATGTTTTAAGGGAGAAGGAAAAATCATTGATGCTCAAAGGGAATCCAACCTAAGTGGTAAAATTCATACTAAGGGAATTAATATTTTAAAAGGATATATTAATAATATCAATGGAGGATATAAAACTCTACCAGTAGATTTCAATCTTAGCTTTGAGCAGTTATATGGAGTTATAGATGGTGATAGTGCATCAGTAGCTGAAGCATTAGCTATAATATCTGCTCTTTGCAAGATTCCTATCAAACAAAATATTTCAATTACTGGATCCATAAATCAATTTGGTCAAGTACAGCCTATAGGTGGTGTAAATGAAAAAATTGAAGGATTCTTCGAAGTGTGTAAAATCATGGATGATACGGAAGGAAAGGGAGTTGTTATTCCTCTATCTAATAAAGATGATTTAGTACTTTCAAGAGAAGTTGAGAGAGCAATTTTTGAAGGTGAATTTAAAATATATACTATAGAAACTGTGGAAGATGCCATGGAGTTAATATTTGATGCTGAAGAAATTACTATGGATAATATAATGGAATTAATAAGTAAGCAGTGTATAGAATA
Organism: Clostridium sp. UBA3061; assembly: GCF_002367465.1. NCBI lineage: Bacteria > Bacillati > Bacillota > Clostridia > Eubacteriales > Clostridiaceae > Clostridium > Clostridium sp. UBA3061. The sequence goes on from NZ_DFCF01000017.1 coordinate 49,389, forward strand.
TGAGAAGAAATGATGGTAAAGGAATGGTGCAAATTCCTTGAAACCCCCATGAATAGAACAAATAGTTA